>HF994458.1:41396-48303 GCA_000434195.1 Clostridium sp. CAG:780 | reverse complement strand
GGCCATAGCAGGAACAGTTTTAAATGTAGTACAAGTAATAGGTATAATACTTGCAGTTGGATGCATTTCAATCGTAGGAATTCAGTACATGGTTGGAAGCGTAGAGCAAAAAGCAGAATATAAAAAGACAATGACGGCAATGATTGTAGGAGCTATACTTTTAGTTTCAACAACTACAATAGTCAAAGTAATATATTCAACAGTTACAAAAAGTGTATAAATAAAAGAGGAAGATTAAATGAAAAAATTAATGGTATTTATACTACTGTTTATGACTATAATTCTAATGGCAAACCAAGTAATGGCATTTGGATTAGATGACATCATCCAAAGGGGAGACGACTTTATAAATGAAGGAGATCCAAGTGATGCAATCTCAGAAGGCCAAGTTAGAGCAACATCTAATGGTGTGTTTAGAACATTATTGATTATAGGTGTAATAGTAGCTATAATAGGAGGAGCAATAATAGGAATTCAATTCTTAATGGGTTCTGTAGAAGCTAAGGCTCAAATAAAAGAAAAATTAATTCCATATGTAGTAGGATGTGCAATAATGTTTGGAGCATTTGGAATATGGAAAGTATTGGTAGACATACTACAAGGAGTAAATTGGTAAAAGTTATTAACATTCTTACAAACAGTAAGAGGTTTATATAAAATATAAGAAGATAAGGAGGAATATATATGAAAAAAACAGTAAGAATTATATCTACTATATTGTTAACAATCATGTTAGTTACTTCAATCGCAGGAGTTGTTTTTGCAGCACCAGACATTGACAAAACTATTGGAGATATAGATGGAGCAAAAGCAGGAGATACAACAAAAGTAACAACTATCGGTGGAAAAATAATAAACATAATCCAAGTAGTTGGTATAGTTGTAGCAATCGCTGTAGTACTAATTATAGGTATTAAATACATGACAGGTAGTGTTGAGCAAAAAGCAGAATACAAAAAAGTAATGATACCATATATCATTGGTGCAGTACTATTAGTAGCTGGTACATCAATAGTAAAAGTTATATTTAATACAATCAACAGTAACGCAGCTGCTTAAGCAAAAAAATGTAAAATTTCAAAAATATTACATAAAAATTACAAATATATTAAAAAGTGCATTTTATGCACTTTTTTTTTGTTATTATATTACTTTTTTTCGTTTTATATGGTATAATGTAAAAAGAGATATATTATTAAGGAGAAATAGAAATTATGGGTACATACAACTTGCCTAGAAATGTAAAAGGTGAAGGAAGAATATTATTCATATTTACAAGAAAATCATTAATGTATACCGCTGGGTTTGCAATAGTAGGATTAATATTATTACTTATTTTTAGATTAATGAATTTAATGAAAGTGGGAGTAGTAATATTATTGGTGTTTGTACTACTAGGCTTTGTAATAGGAACAATAAAAGTACCCAACATGTCTGGGATAAAATGGGCAAAGGTAAATGCCGGAGAAAACTTAGACGATGTAATAATAAGAGCAATTAAATTTAAAGCAAAGAAAAATAAAATATATATTTACAAGGGGGAAGACACAAATGACAAGTAATATAAGTTTATTAACAACAGCATTAGTAATAATAGCAGGAGTAATGGTAACATTACTAGTTGTATTAGCAGCAGTATACTTAAGAATGAAAATAAAAGAAAAAGAGCAAGAAGAAGGGTTAGAAAAAAAGACAAATACTCAAACAACACAAAAAGATGCATCAAAAATAAAACAATACACAGTAAATTCTGTATTCGACTTCATGGAGTTTGAAAAAATAGAAGACAACATGATAGTGCAGAAAAAACGGAAAAAGATTTATCATGGTGGTAGAGTGCCAAGGAATAAACTATGACTTAATGTCACAGGAAGAAAAAGTATCAGTAGAAGAAGGCTTTTCACAATTCCTAAATACATTAAAAGAACCGGTACAATTATATATACAAACAAGAAAAATAAATTTGGAAAGTAGCTTAAACAGCTACAAAGAAAAAGTAGATGAAATAGAAAGAGAATATACAAAACAAAAATTAAGATATGAAGAAATAGCAAACAATCCTAACGCATCAGACGAGCAGATAAAAAGAGAATATTATGAATATATAAAACAAAAAAATCTATATGAGTATGGAAAAGATATTATATACAACACAGAAAGAATGAGCTTAAACAAAAACATACTAAACGAAAAATATTATGTAGTAGTTTCATACTATGCAGATACAATGGAATTAGGAGACTTAGACCAAGAAGAAATAAAAGAAAGAGCTTTTTCAGAATTATATACAAAATCAAAATCAATAATCAGAGCATTAAGTTCAACAGGTGTTACAGGAAGAATATTAACATCAATAGAACTAGCAGACTTACTATATGTAGCATATAACAGAGATGAATCTGATAATTACGGAATAGACAAAGCAAGAAAAGCAGGATTTGATGAATTATATTCAACAGCACCAGATTACATGGACAAGAAAATGCAGATTCTAGATGAAGAAATAGAAAGACAAGCTTACAAAAAAGCAAATGAAAAAGTAATAGAAGCTCAATCAGAAAAAGCAAAAAGATATCAAGAAAAGAAAGAAAACATGGATGATATAATAGACAATTTGGCAGATTTATATATTAGACAAAACACTGCAATGTTAGGCAAAGACGTTGCACAAAGCGCAAGAGAAAAAGTAAGAAGAGGAAGAAAGAGAAAGGAGACAACAGAAGATGTTAAAGAAAAACAAGAAGATGCAAGGAGAACTTCAAGCGGAGCGTAACGACTACACCGTAAATGAAAGCCCTAAGATTTTACGTAAAAAAACAATTAAGGAATTAATCGCACCAGCTGGAATAGATGCAAGCAATATAGACCATCTAGAAATAATATCAAACACAAAAAGATATGCAAGAAGCTTCTTTATATCAGCACTTCCAAGAATGTGTACATTCCCAGAGTTATTTAGAGACATGTACTTCTTTGGAGATATAAATACATCTATCTATATAAATCCAATACCAGAATCTAGTTCACAAAACGAATTAAACAGAACAATAAATGAACTAGAAACAGAAAGAATTGTTGCAGCTGATAAAGGAAATATAAATAGAGAGAGTACACTTGCTCAAAAAAGATATGAAGCTGAACAATTAAGAGATGAAATAGCAGCAGGATTTAACAAACTATATTCAGCATCAGTTGTATCAACACTATTTGCGTACAATCTAGAAGACCTTGACAGACTAACAAAACTATTAGCATCTGAAATGTCAAAATCATTAATAGGAATAAAGAGCGCATGGGGAATGCAAGAAGAAGCATTCAAATCAAACTTACCATTTAATGATGACAAAATAAAAAGAACACACACCTTTGACCATAGATCAATGGGAACCGTATTCCCATTCACAACATCAGAGGTTGGACATATAACAGGAATTCCACTAGGATTCAACAAACAAACAGGAGTGCCAATATTATTTGACAACTTCCACAATTCATTAACAAACTACAATATGGTAATATTTGCTAAATCTGGTGCTGGTAAATCAGTTACAATGAAAACTTTAATATCAAGATCAGCAGTGTTAATGGGAATACAAAGTTTAGCGCTAGATGCTGAAGGCGAGTATAGAATAGTTGCAGAAAGCTTAGGCGGAACAAACGTTGTACTAAGCCCTACATCAAAAACAGTAATAAACGTTTTCGATATAGAAACAGAAATGGTAAAAGACGAAATAACAGGAAGAGAAAAAACAGTACTAAATGTAGAAAATAAAGTAGAAGACGTAACTCAAGCATTGTTGACAATGGCAAGAGGTAGTACAAGAAGTCAAGAAGTAAACGAATTGACAAAACAAATAATAGCAGAAGCAGTAGCAGAAGAATATATGGCAGCTGGAATAAACAGCGATCCATCAAGCTTGTATGAAAGCGTTTCAGAAGCTGGAAACATGCTTGGAAGAAAGAAAAAACAAATGCCAACAATAGGTTCTTGGTATGAAAGAATTGCAAACAAGGCACAAGAAAATGAAAACCCAGATTATAGATTCCATTACAGTTATCTATTAAAAGTAATGAAACAATACATCAGAAAATATGATGGACAAATGGCATACTTTGATGGACAATCAACATTTGACTTACTAGATGGAACACTATTTATAAACTTAGACATATCACAACTAGAAGAAAGATTTGCAAGACCACTTGCACAACAAATTCTTCTATCATGGATTTGGGAAAAATACGTTAAGAAAAACAGCGAAGATAGAAAAAAGGCGGCTAAGAAGAGAGTCCTTGTTGACGAGGCATGGATGTTATTACCATACCCAGAGGCAGTAGACTTCTTAAACACAATGGCAAGACGTGCCAGAAAAAGAAACGTATCTTTGGCAATTATCTCTCAAAGATTCCAAGACTTTTATGAGAAGCCAGAAGTACAAGCTGTTCTAACATCTTCAGATACGAAATTATTATTAGCACAAGATAAATCAGAAATAAAATACTTAAAAGAAGTATTCAAATTAAGCGAAGGAGAAGCAGGATTTTTAATCACATGTAACAAAGGAGAAGGTTTATTAAAAGTTGGAAAAGACACAGCAATATTACAAATAACACCAACCGCAAAAGAATTTGAATTTGTTGAGACCAACATTAATAAACTCGCAGCAATGCAAAATCAATAAAGCAAATAAAAGGAGTATGTATGAAGACTAAAAAAATAGGAAAGTTGAAGCAAAAGATAATCATATCACTCATAACTGTAATGATGACATTTACTTGGATAATGCCAACGTATAGTCAGGCGGACTTCGGAGGAGCACTACTAGAGCCGGTATGTGACTTACTATTAGCGGTAGGAGATATTGCAAACTTTTTAGTATCGAAGACGGCAGGAGTAAAGAGTAGAATAATTCCAGGAACAACTGACGCTAACCTAGAAAAAATACAAAAAGAAGAGTGTAACGGATTTTCTAATGCAAAGGAGATTCAAGCCTACTTTGGAGGAAAATTGATAAGAAAGGAAGTTAAGTTAAGCAAGTACAGCCCAGAACAGGCAGCAGAAGATGATATTGACTATATACCAGCTACAAACATAGTATATCCACATGTTAAAATTACGCCAATGGAAATATTTTCTGGTAGAGTTGCACTTTTAGATGCAAACTTCTTCCAAGAGGTAAATGATGATTACAAAGCAAGAATGTTAGGAGCAGGAGAAGTTGGAGAAGATAGTGATACAGGAAATTCTACAGTTGCAGATTTAAAGGAGACAATATCAACATGGTACCAAGCACTTAGAATGATTGCTATTGTTGGATTACTTTCTGTATTAGTATATGTTGGATTAAGAATGGTAACAGCAGCAGTTGCTACAGACAAGGCAAAATATAAAGAAATGTTTGTTGACTGGGTTATTGCTCTTTGTTTAGTATTTTTCCTACATTATATAATGGTATTTACAATGACAATGGTACAAGAAGTGCAGAATCTATTTATATCAGGCCCTTCAACATCATCGACAAATAATGACGCTAACAAAAAAACAATAAATACAATATTGTTAGTATATAGAAATGAAACATTAGTACCTAAGGATACAGGTAATAATAATGACAATAGTTATTTCGATTATACACCTGGGAACTCTGATACAGGATACTTTGACACACCAGTTCCAAGTGAATATGAAACACATGTGACAGAGAAAGCTTTCCCAACCAACTTAACAGGATATAATAGAGTTTTGGCAGGAAATCCGGATGCAATTCCTAAACTAACATATACGATTATGTATCTAGCATTGACATTCTATACAGTATATTTCTTCTTTATCTATATTAAGAGGGTAATAATATTAACATTCTTAACAATAATTGCACCACTAGTAGCATTAACATATCCAATAGATAAAGTAAAAGATTCAAAAGCACAAGCATTTGAATTCTGGTTAAGAGAATACATAGTAAATGCAATGATACCAATAATACATCTAGTATTGTATACAGTACTAGTTACATCTGCCATAGATTTAGCAGTAAAATCACCATTATATGCAATATGTGTTCTAGCCTTTATTGTGCCAGCAGAAAAAATAGTAAAAGAAATGTTTGGAATTAAGAGCAGTACTGCACCAGCACTCGGAGGATTTGCAGGTGGAGCATTGGCTGCACAAATGGTACAAAAGCTTGGAAAAGGCGGAAAAGATAAAGGAAAAGACGGAAAATCAGATAAAATTAGAACAAAAGATGATAAAAATGTTACAGATCCAAACCTAGTAGAGGGAGACGGATTAGATGCATTAGCGGGAACAGATGTGAATGCTGGAAATGCCGGAATACCTATGGCTGGAGCTGGAGGAGGTGCAGGGGCAAATCCTACTCCAAATCGAACAGCAAGAACTCAACAACCAAGTGGAGAACCTCAACGTCAAGGACAACCTACAAGATTTCAAGCAGGCATGCAAAACGCTTGGAATGCTACGGGCGGAAGAGCTGTTTCAGCAATTAGCGATAGTTGGAATAGTGATAAAAATAGACAAAGACGTAAAAACTTTGGAAATATGCTAAGAAGAAAATACAACATTCCTAGAGGTAAAACAGGTAGAACTCTATTGAAGAGAGCTGCTAAGGGAGTAGGAAGAACATATCTAAAAGGAGCTGCTTTAATTGGAGGAGCTGCAATAGGACTAGCTGGTGGAATTGTTGGTGGAGACATGAACGACATGTGGAAAGGAGCAGCATTAGGTGGAACTGCTGGAAGCCAATTAGGAAAGAAAGCTAGTGCAGGAATTGAAAGTCTTGCAGGAACAGTACAAGAAGATGTTAGAGAAATCAATTATGGTGAAGATGAAGCTAATAACCTATTTGCTGATCAAGAATTCGTAAATAACGTAGAAAACAGAGCACAC
>HF994458.1:0-41362 GCA_000434195.1 Clostridium sp. CAG:780 | reverse complement strand
GTAGAAAAAATAGAAGAAGAGAATAGAGCAAACAATATTGAAATGGATAGATTCCAAGTTAACGACGAACTAGAAAAGAGAATGCAAGAATATGCAAAATATAGAAGAGCAGGAATCACAGACATAAAAGAGATGGACAGATTGCATAAGATTCAAGAAAGTATGAGACCTACTCAAGCTCAAATGCAGAATATGACTCAAGACGAACAAGAACAAAACCAAAGAGATATAGAAGCTCAAACTCGAGAACTAGCAAAATTATCTACTCGTTATAGTGCAGACATGTTCCGTGATGCAGGAAAGATAGACAAAGCAAGAGATGCGCTTGCACAAAGATTCGAAAAGAAAGGTATTGAAAGTGCTAGAGCTAATGCGTTAGCAGCAGATACAATGGCTAAAATACGTAAGATTAAAGGAGAAGCTTAGAGAGAAAACAATTAAACCAAAAGGAATACTCCTTTTGGCTTAATTGCTATAAAGGAAAAGAGGAAAAAATGAATATAATTAGAACAATTAACCAAAACAAATTACAAATTATTATTGTAATAATAGCAATAATCATCGTAATAGGAATAATTCAAACATTAAATTATTTTGCAAAAATAAGCAATCAGGAGCCAAATAACAGTATAGCAAATGGAAACACAACAATAAGTGAAGAAGATAGAACCTTATCTCCAGCAATTTCTGGTAGCAATACAAAAACTGAAAATGCAGAAAACTATAAAAAGGCAATAGAAAACTTTATAAATTTATGTAATAATCAAAAGCCAGAACAAGCTTATGAAATGCTTAGCAGCGAGTGCAAGGAAACAATGTTTTCTAATTATCAACTTTTCTATAACAACTATTATAGAAAAAATTTTTCAGGTGAAAAAACATGTACAATACAAAATTGGACAGACAGCATATTTAAAGTAGATTTAAAGGACGACGTGTTGTCAACAGGCGGAGCATCTAAAAGCAACATACAAGATTTTATAACAGTTGTAAACTCAAAGGACCAATACAAATTGAACATAAATAGTTACATAGGTAGAAAAATAATAAATAATGAAACCAAAAGTGGGAATGTAACATTTAGAGTTTTAAAAAAAGATGTAAACATGAAATACGAGACCTATTACATAGAGGTAGAAAATAATGAAGATACAGATATATTATTAGACAACTTAGATACAGCAGGAACAATATATTTACAAGACAAAAAACAAGTTAAATACTCATATATAAATGAGGGAATAACAAAAGAACTATTAAGAGTAAAAAGCAAATGCAAAGTACAAATAGCAATAAAATTCTCAGACTCTTATATTTCAAATAGAGAATTGACAAGTATAGTATTTTCAAAAGCTCAAATTGAAAATGCAGATTCAACAACCAAAGAAACAAAATTTGAAATAAAATTATAAAACAATTAGGAGATTAATATGGAAGAAGAAGAGGAGAAACTTCAGAAAGGTGTAAAAAAAACAGGAAAATTTGCAGCAAAGCAAGTGGGCAAATTAGTAGGAAAAGCTATTAAAAAAATAGCAATGGCAGTTGCTCACCTTATTATCCAATTTTTGCCATATATACTAATAGCAGTGCTTGTTGTAAGTATTGTTGCGGCAGTTATTAAATTTATTACAGTAAACAACGGCTCTTATTCACAAGGAAAGGAAGACAATGTCCCTAATGCAGTAGAAGAGGCACTAAGTGATATAGAAATATCAAAAGCAGGTAATACTTATTCTTATGATGTGAATTTGGACGAAAAAGTAGAAGAATTAATACAAAAGCTTAACAGCAAAACAAATATTCTTTCTACATATATATCTGAAGAGAATCAAAAAGAATACTTAAAAATGTTTATAAAAGCAGATTTTATTACACAAAATCTAAAACTAGGCAATGCAGACCCTAAAAAAAGTGATCAAATAAATGGAGCAATTACAGTACAAAGAAGTGACAAAGACGGGAATGTATCAACATTACAATATATAGACTACACAACATTTAAACAATATATAGCAGATTCAAATTCAGAAGTATTTAAATATTGCTCAATAAATGATAATGGACAACTTGTCATAGCGCAATCATACAGACATTCAAAAGTATTAGACACAAATGTACCTGGGGAAACACCTATAAATGAAGAACAATATAATATATCAGAAATGTCATTGGATTACAAATCAGCATTAAGTTCATATGCAATGCCATTTAATTTCTTATGGGCATTACTTGTAAAAAGTACAGAAGAAGATTTTGTATACGAATTGGCAAAACTAGCAATGGACACAGAAATTACAATAACTGCATATGACAATTATATGAGAACTGAGGAAACAGAAGAATCTCAATTTACAATGAAGGGAAGAAAAGAATTAATTGTTAGACAGTTTATCAAACACTCTGGCACTCTAACGAAAATTACGAGAGAAAGAGAATTTGATACTTCAGATACCACTTATCATAGAAGATTAACAGAAATAACTGAAACAAGAAATGTTACTCTAAATGTTACATATGCAAATACGTGGATTGCAAAATATCAAAACGAATATACATATGAATCAATTCCGGCAACAGTTACAGAAAATAACGCACAAAGCAATAACAGTCAGGCAATCGAGACCATAAATAGATATTTAACAAAAGCTGAAATCGAGCAAGACAGCTTTGCACAAGAGGTATTAAATGACCTAGAACATGGCAAAATGGAAGGCACAGTATACACAGTAGAATCTGAAAGATTGATAAGCGATATAAAAGAAAAGTCAAGAACAAGCAAAATAGTATCATCTGGAAATAGCTATAAAGAGGGAACTCCTCAGATAGAAGAAAAAACAGATTTAAATTCACAAGAACCAAATTTCTGTACAATACTAAAAAAATATCCTAGAGCGGAATCAAAAATAATGAGCTCTGTGGAATGGCTATTTGAAATGATGGAACAAAACACAGAAAATGTTACAAACATGATAGATTTAGTAAAATATCTTTTATACAAAGCAACTGGAAGAGATTTAGGTGTAACAGAACTAAGTGCAAACTTCTTTATAATTAAAAACCTTTCATCAATGTATGGTGGTTCAGGAATAAGTGTCAACAAAACTAGTATAAGTAGAGAAGACTTTATAAAATGTGTAAAAGAATATAGAAACGATAGTGGATATCAGAGAAGATTTGCTGCATATGCAGATAAGATATATGATATATGTGTAAAAAACAATATAAACCCAATACTTTGTGTTGCACAAGCTGGACAAGAAAGCTCTTTTGGAGAAGCTACACCAGGAAATTCTCCATGGAACTATTGGGGACTAGGAGTATACAATGACTCTTCAGTAGGAACACAGTTTGCAACAATAGATGAAGCAATACAATTTTACTGTAAAACAATCTTAAGTTACCAACAACCAGGAAGCATTGCATATGCCAAAGCTCAAACATATGCACCTCATAGTGACAGAATTACAGGAAACATGACGTCAATATATGATGTACTATGTGCATATATGTACTTAGGGGATAAGCATAGCGGAAAAGTATATGGTAATGTAAATGTAAAACAATACTTGATACAACATATGAACTATGATTGCAAACACGAACTTGAAGAAAGCACTACTTTGGAAGAGCAAGCAGCTTATGTAGTCGATTATATCGATAACAGAGTAATAGCAATCGCAAAAGACATCTTTGGAAGCAAAATATACTCTGGTGGCTCTATAATTGAAGTGGCAGACATGATACACAAATATATGGAACAAAACAATTATACATATTGTGTATTAGATAACTCAAACTAATACGAGGAGTGTGGCAAATATAATAAAGCACATGGATTAAATAGAACATTTGAAGAGTCAAAGACAGGCTACCATAATACATGTTGTGCGACATACGTTTCTTGGGTACTACAAATGGTTGGCTATATAGACGACAGTGACCATTCTGACGGTGCAGAGACATTAGCACAAACAATATTAATGGGCAAGTACGGATGGAAGAGAGTTAGTGTGGCAGAAGCACAACCAGGAGATATACTATATTATACATATGGACACATCGAAATATATGCTGGAAACAACACAAAATATAACGCTGGTTCAGGAGATGCAATAAGAAGAATATCACCTTACGAAACAACAATTTCGTCTGATGCTATAGTTCTAAGAGCTCCTTAAGATAGATAAACGGAGGAAATATTAATGAAGAAAAAGCGAAATATAATTATAATTGTTGCAACGATTGGTATCATTATAATTTTGATAATAGCAAATATAGCCAAAAAAGATAATATATCAAAAGAAGAAATGAACAAAATATATTCTGAAGTAAAAGAAAACAATGAAGACGTCAAAGATGAAAAGCCAATAAGAACAAATAGAATCAACACTTACGTCACAGTTGAGGAAACCATAAAGAGTTACATTGAGAACATAAAAAATCAAAATGTAGAATTGGTAATGTCGGTACTAAACAAAGAATACATATCAAAAAATAATATAAATAGCAATGACTTAAGCAGTAGCGCTCAGCAATACAAAAATATCACAAGCTATAAAAATATCGAAATGTATGAACAGAATAGCGAAAGATTTACAGCGTATTACATAAAAGGACAAATAAATGACCAAGGCAATGTATACTTTGAAATTGGAGTGGATGTAACCAATCATACATATGATATAATGCCAATCACAGAAAATGAATATACAACAAAAATTAGCCAATCAGCAGGAGAAAGAACAATAGAAAAAAATGAGTATAATAGCATAGAATTTAAAGACTATGATAATGCTGATATAGCAAAAATGTATTTTGACGATTACCTAAAGCAGATGGTTTCAAATCCAGAAAAAGCCTACAACTTACTAGACAAACAATATAGAGAAACAAAATTTGGAAATTATAATGGATTCGTACAATATATAAATGCAAATAGAGAAAAGCTTGAGCTGACATATAAAATGGAAACATTGGATAACAATGATTTTGAAAAATATTCGGACTATTTAGACTTTAAATTACAACATAGTAATTTAGGTATAAAAAAATATTCTATTGAAACATATGAAAGCTATGTTCAATATACATGTCAAGATGCAGAAGGCAATTATTATATATTTAGTGCGCAATATCCAATGGACTACTCAGTGGTATTAGATGTTTATACAACAGATACACCATACTTTAAAAATATGTATAGCAGATCAACAGACCAAAACAAAGCAAAACTAAACTTAGAAAAAATACAAGAAGCATTAAACAACAAGGATTACAAATATATTTATAACAAATTAAATGCAACATTTAAAGCGAATAACTTTGCAACAGAAAGTCAATTTGAAAGCTATATGAAAAATAATTTCTTTGACAAGAATCAAATAACATACAACACAGTAGAAAAACAAGGAGATGCATGGCTATTTAATGCAAAACTAAATAATGCAAATGGAAAAGAGCAAAAAGGAATAAATTTAGTAGTAAAACTAAACGAAGGAACAGATTTTGAAATGTCATTTAGTATAAAATAATGGAGGCTATTTATGAATAAAGAAGAAAAAGAAGCAATGGTAAAAGAGAACATACAGCTAATCTACCAAAAAAAGAAAAGTGATATGGAAGCAAGAGAGAGCAAGGACGAAATTGGAAGCATAACATATTATGAAACACTAGAATTATTCAGAAATGAAGACGGTGGAGGAGTATCAAAGCAGGATGCTTATCTTGTTAGAATAATAACAAATAAAGAAAAAGTTATGTATAGCATATATGACGAAAATCAGATGGAAATAGCGACAGTTGATGAAAATGGCACAATAAAATTTACTGACTATGCACTAGAAAAATATGAACAAATGCTAACAAAAACAGATTTAGAAAAAAGCATGTTAGACAGAATAAAACAGGCAGATGGAAAAGCTAGATTCAAAGAGCCAGCAGAACAACAAGAAGAAGATATAAACATGACAAAATCTGAAATAGAAGTTCAAAATCAACAAAACAAAGAGCAAGAAGAGCAAAAAGAAACACACCCTCAAAGTAAAGAAGAAGAGTTGCAAAAAATAGCACAAAAAACAGGAATGGATCCTAATGAAATACAGAACTGTTCAACAATAAATCCAACTCAAAGATTAACAGACCAAGACACATTTGAAGACATAGCAAATGTAAAAGGTAAATATGATAATATATATGTAATAAATGCAAATAAAGCAACTGACAAAAACAAGAAATTTGCATTCGTTGGAATCACTCCAGAAGGAGAAGTGGAATATCTAGATAATTTAGAGACAACAGGAGCAATGCAGACTAATGTCGACATATATAGCATAAATAGAGATGGGTCAAGCATACAAGAAAAGCAGACAAGAGAAATGTTTAAAGTAAAAAATTCTTCTGACAAAAGCTTTACAGTAACATCTGGCCAGTATGGAATATTAGAAGTGGATTATGTTAGAAAAGATCCAAATGAAGAAAAATTTATTGGAAGCATAGTCGAAACTGAACATGAAAGACCATCAACAGAACAAGTTAAAAAGTTTATGAATGAGAGAAGAAATAATAAGTATGAAATAGGCGAAGCAATAGAAAAAACTGAAGAGCAAATTGGTGGGGAAAAATCTGATAAAGATGGAGAGTTAGAATCTGGAACAACCCAACTTGAAAATATAGACAAGGATGATAATAATGATAAAGCGATGGATGTTGATGAAGAAATAACATTACATAGTGGAGAGACTACTACACTTAGAAAAGAAGCGGAAAAATATGATATGGCCATAGAACAATACTGCGACAGATTTGAGCTAGCGGAAGGAGATTGCCCTTCAGAAAAAATCGAAACAGTAAGAGAAGAAGAGGGAGGACCGGATACAGATGATGATGATGAACCAGGAGGCAGAGGAGGAAGACCTACACCAGAAGAAGAAGCTCTAGATAGATTATTAAATAGACACTAAAATATGAGAAGAAATTCTCATATTTTTTTTATGGCGTAATATATTTATCACAGGGAGTGTTAAAATAGTGGAAAAGACAAGTAAAATTTTAAAAATCATTGTGATTACATTTATAATTCTTTTTTGTAGTATTCAATGTGCTTTTGCGGACGATATTGATGAAGAAATAGTAGAAGTGAATCAGGAATTTACTCAAAATTGTATAAACGAAGTCGCAAAAAATATCTCTGGAGAACCAACAATAAATTCAAGAAAAGCAATTGTTTATGACAGAAAATCTAAAAGAATATTATATGGAAAAAACGAAAAAGTAAAATGTGCAATGGCATCAACCACCAAAATAATGACAGCAACAGTTGTGCTAGAAAATGCAAATTTAAGTGATGAAGTAACAATAAGTGCAAAAGCAGGAGGAACAGGAGGTTCAAGACTAGGACTAAAAAAAGGAGACAAAATAACATTAAATGATTTGCTATATGGACTAATGTTAAGGTCTGGCAATGATGCTGCCGTAGCTATTGCTGAATATGTAGGAAGTAGTGTTCAAGGATTTGCTGACATGATGAACAAAAAAGCACAAGAATTAGGATTAACAGATACAAATTTTGTCACACCACACGGACTAGATAATAGTAAACATTATACAACCGCCTATGAACTTGCAAAATTAACAGATTACGCATTGCAAAACGAAAAGTTTGCGCAAATAGTAGGAACAAAACAAACATCAATAACGATCAATGGAGTACCAAGAACAATATCAAATACCAACGAACTATTAGGCGTACTAAATGGGGTAGTAGGTGTAAAAACAGGATTTACAAATGGTGCTGGAAGATGTTTGGTAACTGAAACAAAAAGAGATGACAAAGATATAATAACAGTAGTACTAGGAGCTGATACTAAAAAAGATAGAACAAAAGATAGTGTTAAACTAATAGAATACACTTTTTCGAATTTTAAAAACATAAATGTAAAGGGAAAGGTAGTGGAAGAATTCGAAAAATGGAGAGCAATAAATGCCAAGAGAATTTTGGTAGTGAAGGGAAAAGAAAAAGAAGTAAAATTAGAGTTGAAAGAGCTAAAAAATGAAATAATTCCGTTAAAAGCGGATCAGGAAAACGATATCAAAATAAGTATAAATACAATAACACAAACAGAAGCTCCAATACAAAAAGGACAAAAAATGGGAACTCTCAGCATAACAATGAAAGACGAGGTTATAGAGAATGTAGATATAATATGCAAGGAAAAAATAGAAAAAAAGAACTGGATGGATTATCTAAAACAGAATTTGCAAGACATGTTTAAAATACACATACTAAACTTGTAAGTAGAATTTTGTCGAACGATTTTTGATCTTTTGAACTTGTTACAGTTGACTTTTTTGCTTTTTTATTGTATTATTAGTATAACAGAACCGATAAAGGGTTTCATAATAAACAAAAAAACTACCACATCACGCGCGATGTGGTAGTTTTATGTATTATTACTGTCCAAAGAAGAGTTTTAAGATTAAGTATATTAGTAATAACACAATTAATCCGATTAAAGGTTTCATAAATTCACCTCCTCTCAATTACAGCTCTACTATAATAGAGGTAATTAATAGTATATAAAATAATATGTTAAAAATAAAGAAAAATCGTACGTCAAAAAATGACAAAAAGCCTTACGGAAACTGGAAAAAAGTTGCAAAAAAACATTGACTTAACAAACAAAATATGATAAAATAATAAAGCTAGTTTTAATTAGCTTTATTACTTTTGCGTAAAAATAAAAAGCTAATAAAACCAAATAAAAAATAGGAGGTGAAATTTAAGTGCCAACAATCAACCAATTAGTAAGAAAAGGAAGAAAAACTACAACAACAAAATCAACATCACCAGCTCTTCAACATGGATACAATTCTATGAAAAAGAAAACAACAGACAGAAGAGCACCACAAAAAAGAGGTGTATGTACTGTAGTTAAAACTGTTACACCTAAGAAGCCAAACTCAGCATTAAGAAAAGTTGCCAGAGTTAAACTTTCAAACGGATACGAAGTAACATCTTATATTCCTGGAATCGGACACAACTTACAAGAGCACAGTGTTGTTCTAATAAGAGGAGGAAGAGTAAAAGATCTTCCAGGTGTTAGATACCACATCATAAGAGGAACTTTAGATACAGCAGGTGTCAAAGACAGAATGCAAGGTAGATCAAAGTATGGAGCTAAGCGTCCTAAAAAATAAAATTTGAAATTATAAACTGGTCTTGCTTCGTTAGTCTTCGCATAAAAAATGCTCGATGTACAACACGTACTATCTGCGCTTTTTTAGCTAGACTGCCTCGCAATACTTGTTTCTAATTCCAAATTCTGTAGAGAATTTTAAAGTAGTAGATCTACATTATAGTGCATATAACTTATTAATTTAAGGTACTTAAATTAAAAATAAATTATATAGCACTAAACTGAAAAAGTTTCGAGAAGGATTAGTATTGAACTTTTTAGAGTACCTAAGATACTAGGTAAATATTAGTATCAAATTTTATAAGGAGGGAAGAATAGTGCCAAGAAAAGGATATATAGCAAAAAGCACTAAACTAGAAATGTTTTAAGAAGAAAAGCCGAAGGCTTAGTATTAAACTTTTTAGAGTACCGAAGATACTAGGTAATAAATTAGTATCAATTTTATAAGGAGGGAAGAAAAGTGCCAAGAAAAGGATTTATAGCAAAAAGAGAAGTATTACCAGATCCAATATACAATAGCAAAGTTGTTACAAAATTAATAAACAACGTAATGCTTGATGGTAAAAAAACAGTTGCTCAAACAATAGTTTATGATGCATTTGACATTATAAAAGAAAAAGAGCAAAAAAATCCACTAGAAGTATTTGAAGAAGCACTAAACAACGTAATGCCAGTTCTTGAAGTTAAAGCAAGAAGAATTGGTGGTGCAACATACCAAGATGCATTTGATATCATAAAAGAAAAAGAGCAAAAAGATCCACTAGAAGTATTTGAAGCAGCACTAAACAACGTAATGCCAGTTCTAGAAGTTAAAGCTAGAAGAATTGGTGGTGCTACATACCAAGTACCATTAGAGATTAGACCAGAAAGAAGACAAACATTAGGACTTAGATGGCTAGTAAGCTATGCTAGAAAAAGACATGAAAAAACTATGGCTGAAAAATTAGCAGGAGAAATAATGGATGCAGTAGCTGGTAACGGTGGATCTTTCAAGAAGAAAGAAGATATGCATAAAATGGCTGAGGCTAATAAGGCTTTTGCTCATTACAAATTCTAAAATTTTAATTATAAGCTACGTCTAACTGCGTTAACCATCATCTAAAAATATCCTCAACGTACACCATGTACGTTTCCGGTATTTTTGATTCGGTTGCCTTGTTATACTTGCTTCTAATCAAAATTTCGAGAATCAAATTAATTAAGAACTATGTTTTGTTATGCTAGTCTTTGCATAAAAAAATGCTCAATGTACAACACGTACTATCTGCGCTTTTTTAGCTAGACTGCCTCGCAATACTTGTTCCTAGTTAAAATTCTGAAAATAAAATTAATAATCTCACAAACAAATATGTAATAAAAGGAGGAAAAATAAAAAGATGGCAACAGACGGAAGAGAATTTCCTTTGGAGAAAACAAGAAATATAGGAATAATGGCCCATATTGATGCAGGAAAAACAACAACTACAGAGAGAATACTTTTCTACACTGGTAGAACTCACAAAATCGGTGAAGTTCACGATGGTGCTGCTACTATGGACTGGATGGTTCAAGAGCAAGAGAGAGGTATAACAATCACATCAGCTGCAACAACATGTAACTGGAAGGGTACAAGAATAAACATCATTGATACCCCGGGACACGTTGACTTTACAGTTGAAGTTGAAAGATCTTTAAGAGTTCTTGACAGTGCTGTATTAGTTTTAGCTGCTAAAGGTGGAGTTCAACCACAATCTGAAACAGTTTGGAGACAAGCTGACAAATATCAAGTTCCAAGAATGGTATATGTAAACAAAATGGATATAACAGGTGCTGATTTCTATGCATGTGTTAACCAAATAAGAACAAGATTAGGAGCTCATCCAGTTCCAATCCAATTACCAATTGGTTCAGAAGACAACTTCCAAGGAATAGTTGACTTAATGAAAATGAAAGCTTTCGTTCATAAAGATGATTTAGGAAGAGACATCGAAGAATGTGAAATCCCTGAAGATATGAAAGCAGATGCAGAAAAATACAGACAAGAAATGATAGAAGCTGCAGCAGAACAAGATGATGACTTAATGATGAAATATCTTGACGGTGCAGAACTATCAGAAGATGAAATCAAAGTTGGACTAAGAAAAGGAACTATAAACAATAGTTTAATTCTTGTAACTTGTGGATCATCATATAAAAACAAAGGTGTTCAAGAATTATTAAATGCAGTTGTTGACTACTTACCATCTCCACTTGACATACCACCAATCAAAGGTGTAGATGAAAACGGAAATGAAGTAGAAAGAAAGACAGATGACAAAGAGCCTTTCTCAGCATTAGCATTCAAAATAATGACTGACCCATTTGTTGGAAAACTATGTTTCTTTAGAGTATATTCAGGAACTTTAACAACAGGTTCTACAATATTAAATGCTACTAAGGAAAAGAAAGACAGAATAGGAAGAATCCTATTAATGCATGCTAACCATAGACAAGATATAGAAAAAGTTTATGCTGGAGACATTGCAGCAGCAGTTGGATTAAAAGAAGTATCAACAGGTGATACACTATGTGATCCAGCACATCCAGTTATACTAGAATCTATGGAATTCCCAGAGCCAGTTATCGATATAGCTATCGAGCCAAAGGACAAAGCTAACAGCGAAAAAATGGGAATAGCTTTAGCAAAACTTGCTGAAGAAGACCCAACATTCAAAACCTGGACAGATCAAGAATCTGGTCAAACAATAATCGCAGGAATGGGTGAGCTTCACCTAGACATTATCGTTGACAGATTAAAGAGAGAATTCAAAGTTGAATGTACAGTAGGTAAACCACAAGTTTCTTACAAGGAAACAATCAGAAATAAAGTTAAAGTTCAAGGTAAGTTTGTTCGTCAATCTGGTGGTCATGGACAATATGGTGACGTTTGGTTCGAAATGGAACCATTAGAGCCAGGTTCAGGTGTACAATTTGAAAGCAAAATCGTTGGTGGTGTAGTTCCAAAAGAATTCATCAAACCAACAGAAGAAGGTCTAAGAGAGGCTGCAATGAGTGGTATATTAGCTGGTTACCCAGTTATAGACTTCAAAGCAACTTTAGTTGATGGTTCATACCATGATGTTGACTCTTCAGAAATGGCATTCAAGATTGCTGCATCAATGGCATTCAAAGAAGGATGTAAACAAGCTAAATCTGTTATACTAGAGCCTATCATGAGAGTTGAAATAACAGTTCCAGAAGAATACATGGGAGATGTTATTGGAGACATTAATGCTAGACGTGGTAGAATGGAAGGAATGGAAGCTGCTTCAGGAAATCAAATAATAAGAGGATTTATTCCACTTTCAGAAATGTTTGGTTATGCAACAGACTTACGTTCTAAAACACAAGGTAGAGGAACATACTCAATGGAACCAAGCCATTACGAAGAAGTTCCAAAATCAATACTTGAGCAAATTATTGCAAGTAGATCAAAGAAAGAAAATTAGTAATAAATAGTATAAAGTAACTATTTATAAATACACAGATTTATTATATTTATGATATTTTGAATAGTTACTTATATACAAAATTATTTATAACTAATATAGAGTAACAAACTCTAAAAACAAGATAAAATAGTTTTAATATATAAAAATAGCTAAAACTATTGCAAAAATCGTAAAAATATTATAAAATGCTTATGTATGAAGAAAAGTTAAAAGATATAAATACAGTTTTTGTAAGCTGTAAATATAATCGATTAGCCAATCTTCACTAAAACTAAGTTATTAATATTAAAAATAATAGAAGTTGAACAAGAATTAAATATTACAGCATAAAACAAATTCTTAATTAAATATATAAAATTAAATTTACTAAATACAAATTTAATTTATAAATTTGAATTTATTGAATATTAAATTATATACAAACTAGGACTTGAGATATGTTAAATACTAATTCTAAAACAAACTTCAAAAATTAAAGGAGGAAATTAAAAATGGCAAAGGAAAAATTTGTAAGATCAAAGCCACACGTTAACATTGGTACAATCGGTCACGTTGACCACGGAAAAACAACAACAACAGCAGCTATAACAAAATACTTAAGCTTATTAGGACAAGCAAAATATGAAGCATACGATCAAATCGACGGTGCTCCAGAAGAAAAAGCAAGAGGAATCACAATCAACACAGCACACGTTGAGTATGAAACAGAAAAAAGACATTATGCACACGTTGACTGCCCAGGACACGCAGACTACGTTAAGAACATGATCACAGGTGCTGCTCAAATGGATGGAGCTATATTAGTAGTTTCAGCAGCTGACGGCCCAATGCCTCAAACTAGAGAACATATATTATTAGCTAGACAAGTTGGTGTTAAATACATCGTTGTTTACTTAAATAAATGTGATATGGTTGATGATCCAGAATTATTAGAATTAGTTGAAATGGAAGTTAGAGACTTATTATCAAGCTATGATTTCCCAGGAGACGAGATTCCAATCGTAAAAGGATCTTCATTAAAAGTATTAGAGAGCACATCAACAGATCCAAATGCTCCAGAATATCAATGCATAAAAGAATTATTAGATGCAGTTGATAACTACATCCCAACACCAGAAAGACCAATCGACCAACCATTCTTAATGCCTATTGAAGACGTTATGACAATAACAGGTAGAGGAACAGTTGTACTTATATCCCAACACCAGCAAGACCAGTAGATAAGCCATTCTTAATGCCTATCGAAGATGTTATGACAATAACAGGTCGTGGAACAGTTGTTACTGGTAGAGTTGAAAGAGGAGAAGTTAAATTACAAGACGAAGTTGAAATCGTTGGAATTAAACCTTCTACAAAAACTGTTGTAACAGGTGTTGAAATGTTCAGAAAATTATTAGATCAAGCTGAAGCTGGAGATAATATCGGTGTATTATTAAGAGGTGTTCAAAGAACAGACGTTGAAAGAGGTCAAGTTCTTGCAAAACCTGGAACAATACATCCACATACAAAATTCAAATCACAAGTATACGTTCTAACTAAAGACGAAGGTGGACGTCATACACCATTCTTCAATGGATATAGACCACAATTCTACTTTAGAACAACAGACGTTACAGGTGTTATCGAACTAGAAGCTGGAACAGAAATGGTTATGCCAGGAGATAACGTAAACATGACAATCGAATTAATCACACCAATCGCTATCGAAAAAGGACTAAGATTCGCTATCCGTGAAGGTGGTAGAACAGTTGGTTCAGGTGTTGTTTCTGAAATAATCGAGTAATAATAACTTGAATATAATATAGCAGGGGATTACAAGTAATTGTAAAACCTTGCTATTTTATTTTGCGATGAAAAATCAAAAATATACAGCATATAAATTGACTTTTTGAGATTTTAATTATATACTATAAGCGTGAATACTAAAGAAATAATAAAAACTATATATTATTTAGGAGAAGCGTATGGGTAAAGTAAAATATTTAATAGCAAGTGCAATAATTATACTAATGATAGTATTTGCAAATAAAGTACAGGCGTCTACGGGAAATGTAAATACAGAAACTTTAAATTTGAGAAAAGAAGCATCTACGTCTGCTGATATTTTAAAGTTATTAAGCCAGGGTGATGAGGTAGAAATTGTTTCTGAATCTAATGGGTGGTATAAAGTAAAGTTCAAAGATACAGAAGGATTTGTAAGCAAGGAATATATAACGGTTAACAATCAAGAAGAAATAACTAATTCTGAACCAAGTCAAAGTGGTCAAACAATTACTAGCACGAATGAAGTAGGAACTACGATGACAATAGAATCGGAGAAATTAAATATAAAAATATTACCACTAATAAATGCTAACAGCATTGGAACACTAAAAAAGGGCGATGTTGTAACGGTTATTTCAAAGGCTAATAAATGGACTTTTATACAGACTGATAGTTTAGCTGGATGGATTACTACAAATGTTACAACAACTAAAAATAATAATGAAGATAAAGAGGAAAATGTTGTAGATAATACTGTAACAGATGAACCAGTTAATAATGAAGATGAGACTCTATATGATAATACGGTTACAAAGTATGTAAATTCTTTGTCTGTGTATGTGAGAAAAGGACCATCAACAAGTGACGAAATTGTAACTTCTCTAATAAAGGATACAGATGTTACAGTAGTAGGAGAAAATGGGGAATGGTATAAAATAAAATATAAAGAGTTTGAAGGTTATATTTATAAGAACTTATTATCAGATAACAAAACGGGGGAAACTAACAGAAGTGGTAAGTTTATAGAGATAGAACCAGAGAAACAAGAATCTACAAATACTTCTTCAAGTCTTGGAGAGGAAATAGTAGCATATGCAAAGCAATATCTTGGATGCCCATATGTATATGGCGGATCTGGAAGCTCCTCTTTTGACTGTTCGGGATTTACAATGTATGTATATAAGCACTTTGGATACTCACTAAGCCATTCAGCTAGTGCACAGTCTAATAGAGGCGAATATGTAGCGAAAGAAAATTTGCAACCGGGAGATTTGGTATTCTTTTTGGAATATCCAACTATGGATGGAATAGGACATTGCGGAATTTATATTGGAAATGGAGAATTTATACATGCATCTTCAGGAACAGGATATTGCGTAAAAATATCAACATTGCTATCGGGAAGTTATTACAATAGATATGCAACTGCTAGAAGGTTAATATAATTTGTTTTAAGCTAAATATATGGCAATTTAAAAGGAGAAAAAATGAAAAGACCACTTTTAATTATTGCTATATCATATGTTTTGGGAATAATAATAGGGGTATACTTCAAAAAAAGTATACCTTTTATTATGTTAGGCGTTCTAATAATATGTTTAGTTACAGCAAAAAGAAATAGAAAAATTAAAAAAACTATTATAGTAATTGTTGTAGTTATGATTTCGGCTATTAGGACGATACAGATTAACAACGAATATGAAAAGTGTTATGAGAAGTTTGATAATGAAAAAATAACGGCAGTTGCTACTGTATGTGGAGATATAGAAGAAACAGAATACAGATATACTACAACTGTTAAAATAAATAAAATGGAAGGCGATACAAAAGACATATACAAAAACAAAAAGTTTTTATTATATGTTAAGAAGTCACGAAAAACAAAATTGAAGTATGGACAGCAGATAAAAATAATTGGATTCTATGATAAAACAGAGGGAAGAAGAAATTACAAAGGAAGTAATTATCAAGAGTATCTGAAAAATAAAAAAATCTATGGAATTTTAAACTGTGAAGATGAGTTAAAAATAATTAAAGATAATAATATAAACCCAATAAGTATGCTAATTTATAGAGTTAGAGATAAATTAAAAAATAATGTGTTTGATATACTAGACAAAGATGAGGCAGGACTTGCAACCGGAATATTGTTAGGCGATAGTTCCGAAATAGAAGACGATATAAAAGAAGATTTTAAAAATTGTAGTCTATCACATATGTTGGCCGTGTCTGGTGCTCATTTGTCTTATTTGATTTTGGGATTAAATTTGCTGTTGAATGATAGGATTATTGGAAAAAGAAAAAAATATGTAATAAATATAATTGCAATAATCATATTCATGTTGCTTACTGGGATGAGTCTATCCGTGATTAGAGCTGGAATAAGCACAATACTTTCGATTGTAGCTGTGCTGATATATAGAAAGTCAGATAGTTTTGAGACAATGGCGTTTGCTCTGTTGTGTACAATAATAGATAATCCGTTTACGATTTTTAATATGGGGTTGCAACTCTCATATTTAGGAACCGCTGGTATTGTGCTACTAAATAAATACCTAGTGGAATTTGAAAGGAAACATACTGAATTATCAAAGATAAAAGTGTATTTAATTGAGAATACGTATGTAACATTAAGTGCAACATTACTGATATTTCCAATAATACTGTATTATTTTAATATGATATCTCTGAATTTATTATTAGCGAATTTGCTACTAGGCCCAATATTAGGAGTGTCAATTATGCTGGGATTTATTGTGCTGAGTGTTTCTTTAATATCTATGCCAGTGGCACAAATTTTAGGCTGGATTTGGCAATTACCATTGAAGTTTATTACAAAAGCAACGGCTGTAATTGCAAAGCTCCCAATGGCAAACATAACTGTTGTAACACCAAGAAATATAACTATTGCAGCAATTTATATCATAATTGCGCTGTTAATAGTATTTATGAAAAACAAAAAACAAATTATTATAAAAAAGATCATACCAATTGTTATAAGCGTAACGTTAATTCTAAATTTTACTGCGGATATAAATTGGAAAGGAGACTTGAAAATATACTTTGTAGATGTGGGACAAGGAGATAGTACATATATATGTACTCCAAAAGGAACTAAAATATTGATAGATGGTGGTGGAAGCAGAGAGCCGGAAAAATATGATGTGGGCAAAAAAATATTATTACCGTATATTTTAGACAGGAGAGTTAAAAAGATTGATTATATCATTGTATCGCACTTTGATAGCGACCATTGTCAAGGACTAGAACAGGTATTGCAAACAATAAAAGTTAAAAATATAATCATCGGAAAACAAGCAAGTATTTGCAAAGAATTTGAAAAAATAATGGACATATGCAGTAGGAAAAAAATCAATGTAATTAAAGTGAAAAGAGGTGGAAAGGTAGAAATTGATAAAAGTTTGTATTTCGAAATACTACATCCATCTGACAAAATGCTAGATGATGGTAAGGGAGGCCTCAATGCAAATGCGATAGTAGCAAAGATGTACTACAAACCTAAAAATGGAAAGAAATTTACAATGCTATTTACAGGAGATATTGAAAAAGATGCAGAGAAAGAGCTAGTCAAAGAATATGGTAAAAAACTGAAAGTTGACATATTAAAGGTTGCACATCATGGATCAAAAACATCCAGTATAGAAGAGTTCTTGAAACTTGCAATGCCAGAAACTGCCCTAATTGGAGTGGGACAAAGGAATACATTTGGACATCCAAATGAAGGTGTTTTACAAAGACTAAAAGAGATAAATGCTAAAATATATAGAACGGATTTAAATGGAGAGATAACTGTTACAGTAGATAAAAAAGGAAACTATAAAATACAAGTAATGAAAGATTGAAATTATTGTCAAGAAGTTTTGCAAAATTAGTCCAAGGATATATTAAATTATTTGACTATTTGAACATTTTATTGTATTATATAATATGTAAGATTATACACAGATAGGAGATAATGAATTATATGTTATGCTCAGTATGCAAAAAGAATACGGCAGTAATTTTTATAAATAAACAAGGACAGGACAACAAAGTTGAGATAGAAGGTCTTTGCTATAATTGCGCAAAAGAGAAGGGACTAAACCCGATAGATTCATTAGCAAAGCAGGCTAATTTATCAGAAAAAGATATCCAGAATTTAACTCAGGGAATAGATAACCTGTTTGCAAACTTAGCTATTAATATGGAAGGAATAGACGAGGAACAATTAACCGAAATGATGAATGAGGAAAATAATGATGATGAGGAAAAACCTAAAGGAATTCCTCTAGGCTCAATATTTTCAGGCTTATTTGGAGCAAATCAACAGGGGCAAGATGCAAATAATGAATTTTCTGGAGGAAGACAAAAAGTAAAAGAAAAGACAAAAACAAATAAAAAAAGAAGAACATTAGAAACATATGGAACTAATCTAACAATAAAGGCAAAAAATAATCAAATAGACAAAGTGATTGGCAGAGACAAGGAAATAGAAAGAATGATTCAAATATTAAATAGAAGATTAAAGAACAATCCTTGTTTAATTGGTGAGCCTGGTGTTGGAAAAACTGCAATAGCACAGGGATTGGCAATTAAAATAGCAAATGGCGAAGTGCCAGCTAAATTATTGAACAAAGAAGTATATCTTCTAGACATGACTGCAATCATAGCGGGAACACAATTTAGAGGACAGTTTGAAGCTAGAATGAAGGCTATAATAAGCGAATGTAAAGAAGCTGGAAATATAATTCTTGTAATAGATGAAATTCATAACATAATAGGGGCAGGAGATGCAGAACATTCTATGAATGCCGCTAATATATTAAAACCATCACTTGCTAATGGAGAGATTCAATTAATTGGAACGACCACGTTAAAAGAATACAGAAAATATATTGAAAAAGATACAGCACTAGAAAGAAGATTCCAGCCAATTATAGTAGAAGAACCTAATGCAGAAGACACAATAAAAATACTAGATGGAATCAAAAAATATTACGAAGATTATCATCATGTTAAAATTTCTTCGGAAATAGTTAGAAAAACTGTTATGATGTCAGAACAATACATTCATGATAGATTTTTGCCAGATAAGGCTATTGACATATTGGATGAAGCTTGTTCAAAAATAAATCTTAATGACAAAGACTTATACGATTTAGAGTTGTTAAATAACAAGTTAAGAGAAATACAAGAACAAAAAGAAGAGGCTGCACAAGCTGATTCTACTGAAGATTATCAAAAAGCGGCAGAACTTAAAACTCAAGAGTGTGCGTTATTAAACCAAATAGACACCATTAAAGCTCGTATGCAACCAAAAGAGTTAACGGTTCAAGATATTGCAAATGTGATTGAAAGCTGGACCAAAATTCCAGTTAATAAGATTACAGAGGAAGAAACAAAAAAACTCCTAAACTTGGAGGAAAACCTTCATAAAAGAATAATTGGACAAAACGAAGCGGTAGAAGCAGTTTCAAGAGCAATAAGAAGAAATAGAGCAGGTTTAAAAAGTACTAAAAGACCACCTTCATTTATATTCGTTGGTCCAACTGGTGTTGGTAAAACAGAACTTGCCAAAGCTTTATCTTACGAAATGTTTGGAAACGAAAAATCAATTATAAGATTTGATATGTCAGAATACATGGAGAGCAACTCAACAGCTAAGCTTATAGGTGCACCTCCAGGATATGTGGGATATGATGATGCAGGACAACTTACTGAGAGGGTAAAAAGAAATCCATATTCAATAATATTACTTGACGAAATCGAAAAGGCTCATCATGATGTATTCAATATTCTGTTACAAGTATTAGATGATGGAAGACTAACTGATGCGCAAGGTAATACTGTAAGCTTTGAAAACACAATAATAATTATGACATCAAATGCAGGTTCAAATCTAAATACAAACTCAATTGGATTTGGAGGAACAGCGGAGACATCTAAAAATAAAATGCTGGACGCACTAAAAGACCTATTTAGACCAGAATTCCTAAATAGAGTTGACGAAATTGTAGCATTTGACCCTTTAACAAAGGAACAATTATTGCAAATAGTTGATTTAATGATAGCAGACACGCAAAAAGTTTTAAATGACAGAAATATCGGATTGATAGTGACTGATGAAGCAAAGAATTATTTGCTAGAAAAAGGAACAGACCTAAAATATGGTGCAAGACCTTTAAGAAGAGCAATACAAAGATATATAGAAGATGAATTATCAGACATGATACTAAAATCTGAATTAAACAATGGACAAAAAGTGTTAATAGATTATAAACAAGAAAAATTAGAATTCAATATCCAATAACGGAGGGAAAAATATGGTTAAACATATACCAAACATATTAACAACATGCAGATTCGTTTTTATACCATTTATATTTGGAGCAATAGTAGATAAAAATTTTATAGCAGCATTTATTTTTCTAACAATATCAGGAATAACAGATGTACTAGATGGATTTATAGCTAGAAAATTTAACTGTATTACAAAATTCGGAAAATTAATTGATCCACTGGCGGACAAAATGACACAAATCGCAACTCTCATAGCACTATCATATATTAATATTATTCCATATTGGATATTAATAATTGTGTTCATTAAAGAAACAGTAATGGTAGCAGGTGCCTCGTTTCTTTATGGAAAAAAGCTTGTTGTGTCTAGTAGATGGTATGGAAAGCTAGCAACAGTAGTGTTTTACATAGCAATAGTATCTTCACTTGCAATCAATTACTTTGACTTTAAATACCACATAGATATATACATATATTACATAGCGTTAATATTAACAATATTTGCTCTAGTCATGTATTTTAGAGAATTTTACAAAAAAGGATATGTAAACAAAGAAGAACTAAAAACAGCAGATAGAGAAATAATAACAAAATAAAACAAAGGCTCTTGGTTATACCAGAGCCTTTAATCTATTCAAAATCTTCAATATAAGCATTTAATTTCTCTTTCCCATATAGAGTAACTCCATTTTCTAGTTCATTCATATCAATTTGTGACAGATATTTTGTTGCAATTCCAGTAGTTTCGATTAACTCGAAATTGTCATCATCTTTGATATGGTAAATTGCAATATAGCCATTGAGGTCTCTTACTAAAAAATGTTCATCACAATTCCCGTCAAAGGTCCTTGAAATTCTGATTGAAGAAGGAGAAAAGTCGGACACAATCCACTCAGAGTATAGCTTTTTGAAATCGTCTTCGGTAAGATTTACAAAACTGTTAGGAATGGTCTCACTGACAGTTACAGTATGACCGCATTTCTTATAAGAACAAACCTTAGTAATAGTAGCATTTGGAGAAACTTTGATTTCGGAAGAACTAGTAGATACTGCATTGTGGTTAATTACATTTTCGGGAAGTTTTCTATTTGATGATTCAGTTTTTTTATCGATTCTAGAAATATTAAAAACTAAAATAGAAAAACCTATAATTATAGCGACAAGGCTAACAACAATAATAATTAAATAAGTACTTTTTTTCATAATATAATCCTTTCAAGTATAGTGTTTCCAAACTTACCAAAAATATGCAAAAAAAATAAAAAACACTTGACAACTTATAACTAATTGTTTTATAATAGGTTCGTACAAGATAAAAAAGTTGGAAAAGAACCAATTCTTGTATAATGTTTTTTATAAATTTTTTTAAACTTCGCCGTTTTAATGTTAGTTACATTAAGACGGTCATTTTTTTATGCAAAAAAATTGAAAAATATTGAGAAATTGCCTATAATCGCTTGTTTATCTGACAAAAAAATTATATAATAGTATAGACTTTAAGAGCGAAAGGACTGAGAGAAATGAAAGTTAGTAAAGAAGAATTATTGCATATAGCAAAACTTGCAAGTCTTAAATTAGAAGAAAATGAAGTAGATAAATATTTAGAAAACTTACAAGAGATTTTAAACTTTGCAGATGTAGTAAATAAAGCTCCAGTAGATGGATTAGAGGAAACTATTGGAGAAAATGAAAGATGCAATGTATTTAGAAAAGACGAAGTAAAAGTTTTTGAAAACCACGATGGACTTTTACAAAATGCACCAGAGCAAGAAAGAGGAATGTTTAAAATACCAAAGGTAATGTAAAATATAAGGAGTGAAGAACATATGGCAAATTCTAAAATAATAATAGTAGAGGGAGCTCAAGGAGCAGGAAAAACTACAATAACAGATTATATAAGACACGCAATTCCATATACAAATCTATATAGATTAAGTGGAACAGCAGATTCAACACCAACAGGCAGAGCAAAATCAGAAAAAATGTATATTGATTTAGTAGATTATATCGAAAAATTACAAAATATGAGTATTAATTTATTGTTTGATAGAACATTTTTTACAGAAGAAATTTATTGCAGATTGGGATTTAAAGAATATACTTTTAGCGATATATATGAAAAATTATTA
The DNA here is from genome assembly GCA_000434195.1 of Clostridium sp. CAG:780. Classification (GTDB taxonomy): domain Bacteria; phylum Bacillota; class Clostridia; order TANB77; family CAG-508; genus CAG-245. The sequence goes on along the minus strand of HF994458.1, from coordinate 18,505 downwards.
AATAGACTTGCTAATATGGACTTCGAAATTTATTATATTACGCTATACTTAAGTGATGAGAACGAATTTGAGAAGAGATTAAATAGAGCGGGAAAAGCAAAAAATGCTTATGCAAAATTTAATAAACAGAGTAGTATAAATCAACAAAATGCATATTTGAAAATGGCAGACGAAATAGCTGAAAAATATCCACAAATCAATGTTGTCAAGCTTGATAATTGTAGAGATGAAAAAGTGGTAAAAGAAGAGATAAAAAATATGCTAGAGTGGCAAGAAAAATAAATTTATACAAGGAGGACGAAAATGGGAGACATTACAAATCTTACAGTTTGTGAATTGATAGAGAAATTAGATAAAAAAGAATTGACATCAGAAGAAATAGTAAAAGCATACTCAGAGAGAATAAATGAAAAAGAAAATGATGTACAAGCTTTTATAACAAATACTTGTGAATCAGCTTTGCAAGAAGCAAAAGAAATAGATGCAAATCCAAGAAAGAGTAAATTCGCAGGAATTCCAATAGGATTAAAGGATAACCTTTGCCAAACAGGAGTAAAAACAACTTGTGCTTCTAAAATATTAGAGAACTTTGTGGCTCCATATGACGCAACAGTTGTAGAAAAATTAAAAAATGAGCAAATCATTAGCTTAGGAAAATTAAATTTAGATGAGTTTGCAATGGGAAGCTCAACAGAGAACTCTGCAATAAAGATTACTCATAATCCTTGGAATTTGAATAAAGTTCCAGGAGGATCATCAGGAGGTTCAGCAGCTGCTGTTGCAGCAAATATGGTTCCTTGGGCATTAGGATCTGATACAGGTGGTTCAATAAGAGAGCCAGCATCTTTCTGCGGAGTGGTTGGACTAAAGCCAACATATGGTTTAGTATCAAGATATGGACTTGTAGCGTTTGCTTCATCTCTTGACCAGATAGGACCAATAACTAAAGACGTTAAAGACTGTGCAGCACTTCTTAATATAATTGCAGGAAATGATGAAAAAGATTCAACATCAGCTGACAGAGAAAAAGTTGATTATCTAAAAGCTTTAAAAAATGATGTAAAAGGACTAAGAATAGGAGTACCAAAGGAATTCTTTGGAGAAGGAATAAATGAAGAAGTCAAAGCAAAACTAGAAGAAGCAATAGAAACATATAAGCAAATGGGAGCAATTGTAGAAGAATGTTCACTAGATGTATCTGAATATGCGTTAGCAACTTATTATATAATTGCTTGTGCAGAAGCTAGCTCGAACTTAGGAAGATTTGACGGAATTCGCTATGGTTATAGAGCTAAGGATTACAAAGACTTAAAAGAATTATTTATAAATTCTAGAAGTGAAGGATTTGGACCAGAAGTTAAAAGAAGAATAATACTTGGAACATATGTGTTATCATCAGGATATTATGATGCATATTACAAAAAAGCTCAAAAAGTTCGTACATTTGTAAAAAATGAATTCGATAAGAACTTTGCTAAATATGATGTATTATTAACACCAGTAGTACCAAATACAGCATTTGATATAGGAGCAAAATGTGATAATCCATTAGAAATGTATCTAGCAGATATATGTACAGTATCAATAAATATAGCAGGTGTAACAGCAATTTCTGTTCCATGTGGAGTTGATAAAGCTGGAATGCCAATAGGAATGCAGTTAATAGGAAACAAATTCCAAGAGAGTACAATATTAAATGCAGCATATACATTTGAACAAAAAATAAAATTCAGAGAGAATTATAAACCAGAATTCAAAAAATAAAAGAAAGAAGGAGAAATAATGGCAAGAGAAGAATATGAAGCAGTCATAGGATTAGAAGTTCACGCAGAGCTTTCTACAAAAACAAAAATATTTTGTAGCTGTTCAACAGAATTTGGTGCAGAACCAAATACACACACTTGTCCAGTTTGTATGGCAATGCCAGGAACTTTACCTGTATTAAATGAAAAGGTTGTAGAATATGCTGTAAGAGCAGGACTTGCAACAAATTGTTCAATAGCAAAAGACAGCAAAAATGATAGAAAAAATTACTTCTATCCAGATTTACCAAAATCTTATCAGATATCACAGTTTGACAAACCACTTTGCAATCATGGATATATAGAAATAGAAGACGATGCAGGAAACAAAAAACAAGTAAGAATATTAAGAATTCATATAGAAGAAGATGCTGGTAAGCTAAATCATAATGAGTTTAGTGGAGGCAGTTTAGTTGATTTAAATAGAGCTGGAGTACCACTTATAGAAATCGTATCAGAGCCGGATTTGAGATCGGCAAAAGAAGCGGACAGATATTTGAAAAAATTAAAATCAACACTTGAATATATAGAAGTATCAGATTGTAAAATGCAAGAAGGGTCATTTAGAGCAGATGTCAATGTATCAGTTCACAAAAAAGGAATGCCATTTGGAACACGTACAGAGATGAAAAATATGAACTCATTTAAATCTATCACAAGAGGAATTGAATACGAGATAGAAAGACAAATAGATGAACTAGAAAAAGGCAACAAAATATATCAGGAAACATTAAGATGGGACGATGTATCTGGAAAAACTTTCTCTATGAGAGATAAGGAAGAGGCTCAAGATTACAGATATTTCCCAGAGCCCGACTTAGTAGCAATAAGATTATCAGATCAATATGTAGAAGATATTAGAAAAACATTGCCAGAACTTCCAGAAAGCAGAAAGACAAGATATATGTCTGAATACAAACTTTCTGAGAAAGATGCAAGATTATTAACAGCATCAAAATATTTATCAAACTTATTTGAAGAAGCAGAAAAAATATGTGGAAATGCAAAAGCAGTTGCAAACTGGATATTATCAGATATTTCTCGTATATTAAACGAAGAAGAATTAGAACCAGAGAACATACCATTTACAGGGAAAGAATTAGCACAACTTGTAGAATTAATAGACAAAGGAACAATAAGTTCTGCAATAGGTAAAAAAGTTCTAGAGGAATTATTTACTTATAATAAAGAAACTATGAAGATGCCAGAAGAAATAATTAAGGAGAAAGGCTGGATTCAGATATCTGATGAAGGAGCAATAAAAGAAGTAGTAATGCAAATATTAGAGGCAAATCCTCAGTCAATAGCAGACTACAAAGCTGGAAAAGACAGAGCATTAGGATTCTTAGTAGGACAAGCAATGAAACAAACAAAGGGAAAGGCAAATCCACAAATGTTGAACAAAATGTTCATAGAAGAATTAAATAAATAAAAAATAAAACTCCAAATTTTTAATATTTGGAGTTTCATTTTACTCATAAGTGGGCGAAGAAGACTATCTTTTTAAATCTTTACAAATTTTACTAAAAGAATATCCGCATACTATAAACATAGAAATAAAACAAGTTCCAGACTTGAATAAATTAGTTCCTAAATCAAATAATATGTAAGACGGATTCGTAGTTATGTATAATGACATAAGCAATGTTCCAAACAATGTCAAAACAAAGGAAATTTTTATTCCAATACTCATAATCTTTTTAGCTTTTTCATTCAAATTGAAACTAAAAATTGATATCAGAGTCTTATAAGAAATTTTTAAACTATTCAACATATCCATTCTCCTTGTAAAAAGTATCTATATTAATCATAACACAGAAAATACAAGAAATATAGTGGAAATTTATAGCAGATCTTCTGAAAAGGTAGCTAAACAAAAAAATCGTCCAAGGATGAACCTTAGACGAAAAAACAAAAAACTGTGCACAATTTTTTATTTTACGCATTCATAGCGTTTAATTTTTTGGCTAATAAAGATTTTTTTCTAGCAGCTGTGTTTTTTACGATAACACCTTTTGTACAAGCTTGATCTATTTTCTTTGTAGCAGCAGAGAATAATGTCTTTGCTTCTTCAACATTTCCAGCTTCAACAGCTTGTTCAAATTTCTTAACAGCTGATTTATATCCAGATTTAATCATATTATTTCTAGCAGTTTTCTTATCAATAACGCTTACACGTTTAATTGCAGATTTAATATTTGGCATATTTAGCACCTCCTCAAATTAAGTTTATTTCTGTAACAGATACTATTGTAACACGAAATAGCTAATTTTGCAAGGAGTAACGTAAAAAATCAAGAAAATAGTTGCAAAAATAAAAGAAAACATATATAATGAGTATACAAAACTAAAAAACAATTCGATAAATTGAAAGGAGCGATTTTTATGAACATAAAAATAACAGGAAAGGACTTAAAAGCAACAGAAGCTATAAAAAATTACATTGACTCTAAAACAGATAGAATACAAAAATATTTTGAAAATGAAGAGTTAGACTTATATGTAACAATAAAAAAAGAAGGAGAAGATCAAGTTGCTGAAATGCAAGTATCAGCAGTTGGAGAAACTTTTAGAGCAGTAACAGCAAGTAGCGATCTATATGCTTCAATAGATAAAGACGTAGACATACTAGAAGGTCAAATTAGAAAAATGAAAACTAAAAAAGACAAACAAAATATGACAGAGTCTATAAGATTAAAAGAAGAAAATAGATCAGAAGAAAACGAAATAACAGACGAGATAGTAAAAACAATATATTACACAATAAAACCAATGGGACCAGAAGATGCAAAACTTCTATTAGAAGATCAACCACAAAACAAATTCTTAACATTTGTAAACATTGAAACAGGAAAAGTAAATGTAATATACAGATTAAAAGATAACAAAAACTATGGTTTAGTAGAACCAGAAGCATAAGTAATGTAGAAATAAGAGGAATTATAAAAGTTCCTCTTATTTTTTGTATTATATGTCGAAACTTGACATACGATTAAACGGAAAAAACGTTGACTTTAAGCCGTTTCCTAGTATAATGGAATTGGGTTATGTATTTTGATATATGGAATTAAATCTAAAGAAAATTAAATCGAGAAAAAATTCAGAAATTAAATAAAGGGAGACACAGATATGTATAAAAAAATATTTGTTTTATTTGTTGTGCTCATTTTACTAATATCAATAGGTGGATTAGTTGCATATAATCAAAAAAAGTTAAATCAAAACGATGTGAATGGCACGACAAGAGAAGAAAACAGTACAAAAGAAGAAAGAGTAGAAAGTGAAGAAGTATTAGGAAAATTAATAATAAACAAAATAAATATGCAGGGAGAAATAAAAGAAGGAAGCTCACCACAAGTTTTGCAAGAATATATAGGACATATAGAAGATACTGCAGTATATGACGGTAATGTTGGACTAGCAGCCCATAACAGAGGAACTTCGCCATCATATTTTGCAAGAATAAATGAACTAGAAATAGGAGATGAAATAATTTATCAAAATAAATATGGAGAAAGAAGATACAAAGTGAATCAAAAAAAGGACATTTTAGAAACAGATTGGAGCATGTTACAGGAAACAAAAGAAAATAAATTAACATTAATAACTTGTATAAAAAATCGAGTAAATCAAAGATTATGTGTACAAGCTGTGGAAAGTGATATATAGAAAGGATGATAATATGATAAAAAAGATAATAATAATTCTACAAATATTAATGCTAATAATGCCGACGATGTCAGTATTAGCAAACAATATAAACATAGGAGACGAGATACAGGTGGAAAGAGGTCCATTGGGATTTTATACCATACAATATTGGGATGTAACCAGAGATGAATGGATGTATGTAATATATTCACAAACATACTACACGGACAAGGATGGAAGCAAGAAAATAGCATATTGTGTGAATCCAGACTTAAGTGGAGTAGGCTGGGTAAATGGAGAGGATGAAAGTTATTCAACAAAAGTTGAATACAAACTAACAGACGAAAGAATACAAAGAGTATTGGAAAATGGTTATCCATATGTGTCTTATACACGACTAGGAGTAGAAACCGAAGAAGATGGATATTTGGCAACAAAACAAGCCATATACTGGATTATAAGAAACAGAAAACTAGAAAATATATATGATTACTTTAGACCGGGACAAACTCAGATAAATGGACAGAATTTAGAAGATACACAAAGAAGAGGAACAAAGGTTATCAATGCGATATATAAACTAGTAGACATTGGATACAACGGAACAACAAAGGATAAAAACGTAGACAAGCCGGAATTTACAGAACTTAGCGAATTCAAGCAAGATAGATACAATTATCAATTTTATTCAAAGGAGTATCGAGTAGAAAAGGCAAAATCAGAAATAAAAATAATAGGAACCAGTTTGGAAGGAATGAAAGTTGTTGATATGAATGGTAGAACAAAAACAACACTTAAAGCAGGAGATAGATTCAAAGTAATGGTCCCTCAGGCAAAAATTGATACAGATATGGAAATAAATATTAAATACGAATCTGTGGAAACGACATATCCGGTATATTATACTACCAGCAACGTTGAAGGAAGACAGAATTATATAATAGTTCAAAACAAAGAAGAGTTAGTTCAAAGAAATTTGAAGTTTGATGTAAAAGGAAATCTTTCAACACTGGAAATTATAAAAGTGGACAAGGAAACGGGAGAGCTCATTCCGGGAACAACATTTGAAGTTGCATATAAAGATGGAGAAACAATAGGAAGATATACAACAGATGAAGAAGGCCATATAGTAATAAAAAACTTGTATCAAGGAATAATAACTATGCAAGAGGTAGAAGCAAATGAAGACTACGCGCTAGATAATCGAATAAGGGAAATAAGGGTAAACTATAATGCAAAGACAGTCATTACAATCAACAACGAACGAAAAATAGGAAGTATGGAGATCACAAAAGTAGACAAAGATGATAAAACAAAAACGCTAGAAGGAGTCGAGTTTGATCTAATAAATGATAAAGGCGAAGTAGTGGCTCATTTGGTAACAAACCAATATGGAAAAGCAAGAGTCTTGAATATAAAAGCAGGGAACTACATATTAAGAGAAACGAAAACTAATGAGAAATACAAAATTGGAGTGGATCAAAACGTAACAATAAATCATAACGAAACTCTAGAAATAGAAATTGAAAACGAGAAGAAAAAGGGGCAAATACAAATATCAAAAACAAGTGAAGATAAAAATGAAATATTACAAAAAGAAGCGGGAGAACCAATAGAAGGAATAAAGTATAACATATATGATTTAGAAGGTAATTTGCTAGAACAATTAATAACAAACGAAGCAGGAGTTGCGACAAGTAAAAAATATCCATTAGGAGAATATATTGTGCAAGAAGCAGATGCAGGAGAATGGTATCATTTAAATGATGAAAAAAGAAACGTTAAAATATCAGAAGATGGAGAAATTGTAATGCTAGACTTTAAAAATAAAGCAAAACAGCCGAGAGTTAATATAACCAAGTCATGCAAAAATAGTATTAAGTCAAATGAAGAAATAAAATATGAATTCGAGATAATGAACTCTGGAGAAGTAAGCCTCGAAAACTTTACATGGTATGACATATTGCCAAGTGAGCAAGCAAAAATTACAAAAATATCAACTGGAACATATAATCAGGAATTGAGTTACAATATATGCTATAAAACCAATTACAAAGATACTTACATGATAGCGAAGGCGAATTTGAACACGACTCAAAATAATTACATTGATTTGACACAGATTCATCTAGAAGAAGGAGAAAAAATAACAGAAATCAAGATAAATTTTGGAACCGTAAAAGTAGGTTTTTGTAACATAGAAAAGCCACATATTTATATGCAAGTAAACTCTGATTTAGAAAATGATACAAAAATAAAAAATCACACAATATTAGATGGCTTTGCAAAAGATTACAAAGTCAGTGACGAAGATACTGCAACATCAACTATATATAACGTGATAGAAAAAAAGAAATTGCCACGAACAGGTTTCTAAAAAATACGCAAATTTTGCTTGAAAAAATAGCTATTATATAATATAATGTAAAATGAATTTCGAATAATTTATTAAATTGAAAGGAGCAATTTTATATGAAAGACTATTTAGAAATTGAAAGTGTAGAAGCACTAGAAGTGCTAGATTCAAGAGGAAATCCAACTGTTCAAGTCGAAGTAACAACACTTGACGGATCTCATGGAGTAGCAATGGTTCCATCAGGGGCATCAACAGGAAGCTTTGAAGCTGTTGAACTAAGAGATGGGGACAAATCAAGATATTTAGGCAAAGGAGTTTTAAAGGCAGTTGACAATGTAAACTCAATTATAGCTCCAAAACTAGAAGGAATGAATGTATATGACCAAGCAGGAATAGATAAAATGCTTATAGAATTAGACGGAACAGAAAATAAAGGTGTATTAGGAGCAAATGCGACATTAGGAGTATCATTAGCTTGTGCAAAAGCAGCTGCAGCATCTTTAGGCATGGAATTATATAACTACATTGGCGGAGCAAATGCAAAAGTGTTACCAGTTCCAATGATGAACATCATGAATGGTGGAAAACATGCAGACTCAACATTAAGTGTACAAGAATTCATGATTATGCCAGTAGGAGCAAAGACGTTTGCAGAAGCATTACGTATGTGTGCTGAAATATATCACAACTTGAAATCAGTTTTAAAAGCAAAAGGATTAGGAACTGGTGTAGGTGATGAAGGGGGATTTGCACCAAACGTAAAAGACGAAGACGAAGCACTTCAACTAATAATGGAAGCTATCGAAAAAGCTGGATATAAGCCAGGAGAAGAAGTAGCTTTAGCATTAGATGTTGCTGCAACAGAAATGTATGATGAAGCAAAGAAAATAGGAAAAGAAGGGCAATATCATTTCTGGAAAATAGGAGTTACAAAAACAGAAGACGAAATGATAGACTTCTTAGAAGACTTAGTTAATAGATACCCAATCATCTCAATCGAAGACGGATTAGCAGAAGAAGATTGGAATGGATGGAAAAAACTAACTGATAGATTAGGATCAAGAATCCAATTAGTTGGTGACGACTTATTTGTAACAAATATGAAGAGATTACAAAAAGGTATAGATTTAGGAGTAACAAATAGTATATTAATTAAACTAAATCAAATAGGAACATTAACAGAAACATTAGATGCTATTGAATTAGCAAATAAACATGGAATGACAGCTGTTGTATCACATAGAAGCGGTGAAACAGAAGATACAACATTAGCAGATGTGGCAGTAGCAACAAATGCTGGACAAATAAAAACTGGTGCACCATGTAGAACAGATAGAGTTGCTAAATACAACAGACTATTAAATATCGAACATCAATTAGGAGAAATTGCACAATATCCAGGAAGAAAAGCAATAGTAAAATAGTAAAAAAATCGGTACTAGCAATAGTACTGATTTTTTTACGTAAACTTTGCTAAAAAGGCTTCGAATAAGCAGGTTTGAGAGTATGCAAAAAATACAAAAAAATGTTTGTAAAAAGTATTGACAAATGAAAAATAAAAATGTAAAATAAGTACATAAAGCGAACAGAAGTTTAATGATTAAAATAAAGAGGAGGAAATTTAAATGAGTATTCTAAAACACAAAAATAGTAAAATAATAGACCTAACAAAACCAGTAGAAATAAAAACATATTTAGCTATAAGTGTATTAGGAAAAAGTTTAAATTTAAACATAAATTATAAAAAAATAAATGTACCAGAATTAGACATAGGGGAAAAAGAAATAAACATTTACTTGCCAGCAAGATATAAAGATGCGGGAACAGTAGAAATAGTAAGTGAAGCAATAAAAAAGATGTACAACGAAATAGCAGAAATAGAAATTGCTAATAGTATGGAAAAAATAAGAGTAATGCTTGGATTTGCACCAAACGATTATACAATAAAAAGAATGAAAGACAGCTATATAAAAAACAACAAAGACAAAACAATAGTAATAAATCCAGATATAGTAAAATATAACAGAAAAATAATAGAAACATCTTTAATACAAGCATTTTGCAAAACAAAATATAATGAAAATTCAAAAGAATACAAAAATATGCTAACAAAAGCAGTAGAAAAATATGAGAATTATGAATACAAAGTATTAAAATATAAAATAGGGTAAAACAAAAGAGGCAGGATAATAAATCCTGCCCTATGTATTTAATTTAAATAATGAGATAAAGAACAAAAATAATTACTTAAATTAAATCATATTTCAAAACTTAAAATCCTGTCTAATAATAGTAGTATTATAAAACTATAAAACTAAAACTATTTCATTTGGCTTTCAGCTTGTTGTATTAACTTCTTAACCATGTTACCACCTATTCTACCAGCATCTCTTGCAGAAATGTCTCCGTTGTATCCATCTTTAAGATTAACACCAACTTCGCTAGCTACTTCATATTTGAATTTGTTTAATGCGTCAGCAGCTTCTGGAACTACTTTGTAATTGCTGTTGCTTGATGAATGTGCCATAATTTTCACCTCCTAGAATGTGAATATAATTGAAAAAACATTTTGTTTTTTCAATATATATAATGCGCGGAAAAGCTAAAAATAAACTGGTAATTTTATGAAAATAAATTTTTAAATATACTGTGCAAAAATGCAAATAATATGATATAATAAAAAAATGAAGAAGGGAAAAGATATGTATAAATTAGTAGCAATAGATTTAGATGGAACATTACTTAATTCGTATGGTAGCGTTTCACAAAAAAATAAAGAAACAATAAAAAAAGCGATTGAAAAAGGAACTCAAATAGTAATTGCATCAGGAAGACCTTTATCATCAGCAAGAAGTTTTGCAAATGAAATAGGAGCAAATCATTATATGATATGTGGCAATGGTTCTGCTTTATATGATATCCAAAAAGAACAAATATTATATAATAAGTTTATAGAAAGAAACAAAGTATTACAAATAATAAAGATATGTGAAGAAAACAGTATATTTTATAGTTTGTATACTGAAAATTTAATAATTTCAAAAGCACTGAACTATAACATTTTGTTCTTTAACAACGAAAACAAAAAGACACCTGATGATAGAAAAACAAATATAAAAATAATAGACGACATATATAAATATGTACAAGACAATCCGAATATTGGAATATTAAAAATTACAATATGTGACGAAAACAAAATAATATTTGGCGGAATAATAAAAAAGCTAAGAGAAATAAAAAATATAGAGGTATTAGATATTCAACATATGGCTAGAAAATATATAACTTCAGGGACAGAAGAAGTAAAAATAGAATATCATTATACAGAAATTACTAGTCAAAATGTAAACAAATGGAGTGCGTTAGAGGAACTTGCGAGAATATTACAAATAAAACCAGAAGAAATAATAGCAATAGGCGACAACATTAATGACAAAGAAATGGTGCAAAATGCTGGTCTGGGAATAATAATGGATAATGGAGCACCATATATAAAGGAATTAGCAGATGTAATAGTGGCAAACAACAATGAAGATGGAGTTGCAGAAGCAATAGAAAAATACATTTTAAATTAAATAATAAAAATAAATAAAATACACACAATAAATAATAAAAATTATTTTGGAGGTGTATTTTTTATGGATGAAAAAGAATTAAAAGGTAAAACAAGCAACTATGGAGAATTTGTAACATCATACTTTTGCTGGTTAGGAATGGACGAACAAAGAAAAAGAGCAGAAGAATTACAAAAAATGACAGAAAATAAAAACAAAAAATAACGTTTGCACTAGAGAAGCTTTAAATGTAGAGAATTATATGTTATAATATATCCTATAAAAAGAAAGGAAAATTGAATGGCATCAATAACAGAAATAAAAAATCGACTACCACAAAAATTTGTAGAAGAATTATATGAAATGTTTTCACCGGGAATTGTAGATAATGTCTTTAGAGGAATAGCAGAAAAAAGATTTACAACACTAAGAGTAAATACCTTAAAATACAACATACAGGATTTAATGAGATATTTTAAAGAAATCAATATAAAATTCGAAAGAGTGCTATGGTATAACGATGCACTAATAATAAAAAATGCAAACGAAAAAGATTTGCAAAAGCTAGATATCTACAAAGAAGGAAAAATATATTTGCAAAGTCTTCCCAGTATGATTCCACCATTAGTACTCTCACCAAAAACAGGTGAAAAAGTATTAGATTTAACTGCGGCTCCTGGAGGAAAAACAACAGAAATGGCAGCACTTATGAATGGTAAAGGATACATCTTAGCAAATGAATTAGACAAGCTAAGATGTGAAAGATTAAAATATAATGTAGAAATGCAAGGAGCAAATATTGTAGAAATTGTAAATGGCAGAGGTGAGAAGATAGGGGAAAACTACAAAGAACAATTTGATAAAGTATTGCTAGATGCACCTTGTAGTGGAGAAGGAAGATTTACAATTTATAATGTTCAAAGTTATAAACAATGGTCAGAAAAAACAGTAAATGAACTAGTGAAAATACAGAAAAAATTATTTAAAAGTGCATATGAAGCACTAAAGCCAGGAGGAACATTAGTATATTCAACTTGTACTTTAAATAGACAAGAAAATGAAAATATAATAGAATGGGCATTAGATAATTTTGAAATAAAACAAGAAGAAGTAAAATTAGAAGTAAAACAGATGATACCAGCATTTAATACAGATTCAAACAAAGAAATTAGCAAAGCAAAAAGAATACTACCATCAAAAGAAATGGAAGGATTTTTTGTAGCAAAATTTATAAAAAAGGAGCAATAAAATGAAAGACAGAATAATAGATTGTTTAGCATATGATGGAAAAGTAAGTATAAAATGTATTTCATCAACAAATTTAGTAGAAGAAGCAAGAAAATTACATGATTTAAGCCCAACAGCAACTGCTACTCTAGGAAGACTACTTACAATAACAAGTATAATGGGATACGAAACTAAAGAAGAAAAAGGATCTATAACAAACCAAATAAAAGGTGATGGACCAATAGGAATGGTAACAGCAGTTGGAGAATGTAATGGTAATGTAAAAGGATATGTGGAAAACTCAAAATTAGATTTACCATTAAACGAAGAAAACGGAAAGTTAAATGTAGGAAAAGCTGTTGGAAAATATGGAATGTTGTACATAATTAAAGATTTAGGAATTGGCAAACCATATGTAGGAATGACACCAATTGTTAGTGGAGAGATTGCAGAAGACTTTACTAACTACTTTGCAACATCAGAGCAAACTCCAAGTGTTATTGCACTAGGTGTATTAGTTGATAAAAATGGAGTAAAAGAAGCGGGAGGATATAAACTTTCTTTAATGCCAGATGCAACAGATGAAATAATCACAAAAATTGAAGAACAGGTAAAAAATATAGAACCAATAAGCAAAATGCTAGACGAAAACAAAACATTAGAAGAAATAGCAAAAACTGTAACAGGAGATGAAAATCTACAAATATTGTCAGAAACTAATCCAGAATATCAGTGTAATTGCTCAAAAGAAAAATGTGAGAAAGGTCTTATAGCAATAGGCAAAGAGGAGTTAGAAAAAATAATAAATGAAGAAGAAAAGATAGAAATTGTATGCAATTTCTGCAATAAGAAATATACTTTTACAAGAGAAGATTTAAAAGAACTAATAAAAAAAGACTAAAATGAATTCGCCCAAGAGGAACGCTTACCTCTTGGGTGAAATTTTTAATTGACCTATGAAAAAATTTCAAAATTTTTAAAAAAAGATATTGACAACATAAAAAAACGTGCTATAATATTTATATAGGTCAAAGAAAGTCAAAGTCAAAAAGAAAAGAGGCGACTGAAATGAGAATGTCAGATATGATAGAAGAATTTATAAAAGAACTTTTTGAAGAAGAGAATAAAATAGAAATACAAAGAAATGACTTAGCAGAAAAATTTAATTGTGTACCATCACAAATAAACTATGTAATATCAACAAGGTTTAAACCAACACAAGGGTACTATGTAGAAAGCAAACGTGGTGGTGGAGGACATATTACAATTACAAAAGTAAACATCACAAAAAGCAATTATTTTATGCATATAATATCAAGTATGGGAAATTCTATAACAGCACAAGAAGTAAGCATTTTTATTAGCAATTTTCTATCATATAAAATGATAACACAAAATGAGGCAAAACTTTTAAAGGTCGCAACGAGTGACAATGTTTTAAACATTGACCCAAAAGATAGAGATCGACTAAGAGCAAACATATTTAAAAATATGTTAGTAAATTTAGTTGAAGACTAAACATAAAAGGAGGTAATTATTATGTTATGTCAAAATTGTGGAAAGAATGAAGCAAATGTAAAATATACACAAATCGTTAATGGAGTAAAAAAGGAAATGGTGCTATGCGAGGACTGTGCATCTAAATTAGGAATTGATAATTTCAAAATTAATATGCCAATACATTTTTCTAATTTCTTAGATGATTTCTTCACAGATGAGCAACTTTTACCAAGTTTCGTAAGAGAAAAACACAGTCAGTGCAATAACTGTGGAGAATTATATGATGATTTTATAAAAACTGGACTTTTAGGATGTCCTTCTGATTATGATATGTTTGGGGATAGACTAGAAAGTGTATTAAGAAATATACAAGGAGGAACAAAACATATAGGAAGAAAACCTCTAAATATAGATGAGAAACTTTCTAACATAGGTGAAAATAAAAAGCCAGAGAAGAAAATGAGCGAAACAGAAAAATTAACACAAGAATTAAATCAAGCAATAAAAGAAGAGAGATATGAAGATGCAGCGAAATTAAGAGATGAGATCAAAAAACTAAAAGAAAGGAAGTAATAATATGTCAAACTGGTATTTACAAAATGGAAAAGATTCAGATGTGGTTGTTAGTACAAGAGTTAGACTAGCAAGAAATTTAAAAGGATTTAAATTTGAAAACAAATGCAGTGAAGACGAAAAAAAGCAAATCTTAGACAAGGTTGAAGAAATCATCCCTTCATTAGGCTATGGACTTCAATTATTAAAACTAAAAGATATGGATGAAATAACTAAAATATCATTAGTAGAGAAAAAATTAATCACACCAGATTTTATAGAAAAAGGTGAGAACACAGCAATCGCGATAAACAAAGAAGAAAACATCTGCATAATGATAAATAGCGAAGACCATTTATTACTTCAAGTTTTTGGAGAGGGAATAGCTTTAGAAGAGCTTATGAATTTGGCAGTTGAATTAGATCAAAAAATGGAAAAGTTATTACCATATGCATATAGTGAAAAATATGGATACTTAACAGCTTGTCCAATGAATGTTGGAACAGGAGCAAGAGTATCAGTAACAATGCATCTTCCAGGCTTAGCAAAGACAGGAAACTTAAACAAGGTATTTCACGCAGTAAATAGTTTTGCAATGAGCATAACAGGAATATATGGAGATGAAAATCAAAATGTAGGAGATATGTATCAAATATTTAACAACCAAACTCTAGGAG
Organism: Clostridium sp. CAG:780; assembly: GCA_000434195.1. Taxonomy (GTDB): domain Bacteria; phylum Bacillota; class Clostridia; order TANB77; family CAG-508; genus CAG-245. The sequence continues at coordinate 3,183 of HF994458.1, read as the reverse complement.
TAACAGAGCAAGAAATAGTAAAAAATATGAAAACAATAGTAGAAAAAATCATAGAGCAAGAAAGAATTGCTAGAAAATATCTAGGTAAAAACGAAATTGGATTTGCTGATAAAGTTTATAGAGCATTTGGTGTACTATCAAATGCAAGATTATTGAGCAGCAATGAATGTTTAAACCTACTATCAGATGTGAAACTAGGAACAGATATGGGAGTAATTGCAGAGCTAAATGATTTTAAAATTAAAAAACTATATTTATACACAAAACCATATAATCTACAGAAATATCTAGGAAAAGAAATGTCTAAAAAAGAAAGAGATGCAAAGAGAACAGAGGTAATTAGACAGATTATAAACGAGTAAATTTGTCAAAATATACAAAGAAGGAAGTGAATTATTATGAAATACAAATTTACAAACAGTGCAGAAATTGCATTAGAAATAGCAAATGAAATTGCAGCAAAATTAGGACACAATTATATAGGCACAGAACATCTTTTATACGGCTTAGTAGAAGAAGCAAATGGTGTCGCAAGCAAAGTACTAGCAAACCAAGGGATTACTAGTGCGGAAGTGCTTAAAGAAATTGAGGACCTTATAGGAATAAATGAAGAAGCTTCTATTACAGATATAGATGCAATAGGATTTACTCCAAGAACAAAGAGAGTAATAGAAAACGCATTTATGGAAGCAAGAAGATTGAATAGTCAATATATAGGAACAGAACATTTATTAGTTGGTATAATGAGAGAGGGCGACAGTGTAGCTGTAAGAATAATGATGGATTTAAATGTAAATCCTCAAAAATTATACAACGAAATTGTCAAAACAATAAATGAAACTGATAGCAAAGAACAAGGAGCAAAAAGAGGATCAAATAGAGGAAGCTTCAATTCTACACCAACATTAAATCAATATGGAAGTGATTTAACAAAAAGAGCAACAGAAGGAAAGCTAGATCCAGTAATAGGAAGAAGTACAGAAATAGATAGAGTAATCCAAATATTATCAAGAAGAACAAAGAATAATCCTTGTTTAATTGGTGAACCAGGAGTTGGAAAAACTGCTATCGCAGAAGGATTAGCTGAGAAAATAGTTGCAGGAGATGTACCAGAGACATTAAAGAATAAAAGAGTAGTAAGTGTTGACATATCAAGTATGGTAGCTGGTGCAAAGTATAGAGGAGACTTTGAAGAAAGAATCAAAAAATCACTAGATGAAGTAAGAAAAGCAGGAGATGTAATCTTATTCATAGATGAAATCCATACAATAGTTGGAGCTGGTTCTGCAGAGGGCGCAGTTGATGCAGCAAATATTTTAAAACCACTTTTGGCAAGAGGTGAAATTCAAGTAATAGGAGCAACAACAACAAACGAATACAGAAAATATATAGAAAAAGATGCAGCACTAGAAAGAAGATTTAGTCCTGTAACAGTAGAAGAACCATCTGAGGAAGATGCAATAAAAATACTAGAAGGATTAAGAGATAAATATGAGGCTCACCATAATGTAAAAATAACAGATGATGCCATAAAAGCAGCAGTTGACTTATCAATAAGATATGTAAATGATAGATATTTACCAGATAAAGCGATAGATTTAATTGATGAAGCGGCTTCAAAGGTAAAAATGCAATCATATACAAAACCAGACTCAATAAGAAAATTAGAAGAAGAAATAGAAAAAGTCAACAAAGAAAAAGAAGAAGCAATAGCAACACAAAACTTTGAAAAAGCAGCTAAATTAAGAGATAAACAAAGAACTAAAAAAGAAAAATTGGAAGAAGAACAGGCAAAATGGAAAGATGGCAATACTAAAAACGTAATTACACTAAATAAAGAAAACATAGCAGAAGTTATTGCAAGATGGACAGGGATTCCTGCATACAAGATTACAGAAACAGAAAGTGATAAATTAAGACACTTAGAAGAGAATCTTCATAAGAGAGTAATAGGTCAAAACGAAGCTGTGTCTGCAGTAGCAAAAGCTATAAGAAGAGGGAGAGTGGGACTAACAGATCCAAACAGACCAACAGGTTCATTCTTATTCTTAGGACCAACTGGTGTTGGTAAAACAGAACTTGCAAAAGCATTAGCAGAAGCAATGTTTGGAAATGAAGATGCAATGATAAGAATTGATATGTCAGAATTTATGGAATCACATTCTGTTGCAAAATTAATAGGTTCGCCTCCAGGATATGTTGGATATGATGAAGGTGGTCAACTTACAGAAAAAGTAAGAAGAAAACCATATTCGGTAATACTATTTGATGAAATGGAAAAAGCTCATCCTGATGTAATGAATATGTTATTACAAATACTAGAAGATGGAAGACTAACAGACTCACAAGGAAGAACTGTAAACTTTAAAAACACAATTATAATAATGACATCAAACGTTGGAGCAAAACTAATAACAGACAAGAACAAATTAGGATTTGCTAATGACAAGAGTGCAGAAAATGAGAAACAAGAATATGAGAATATTAAAAAGGAAGTTTTAGCAGAATTAAAGAAACAATTTAGACCAGAATTCATAAACCGTATTGATGACATCATTGTATTCCATAAACTAAACAACGAAGACATAAACAAAATAATGGAGATACTGTTAAAACAAGTTCAAAAGAGATTAGAACTTCAAAACTATAAAGTAGAAATTGATGACTCAGCAAAAGAGTTAATTGCTAAGAAAGGTGTAGACAACAACTATGGCGCAAGACCATTAAGAAGATCTATACAAAATATGTTAGAAGATAAAATTGCAGAAGCAATCTTAGACGGAATAATAAAACCAGGAAAGAAAGCAATAGCAACAGCAAAAGGTGACGAAATTATAATTAAATAAAAAAATGTGTGCTAGAATTGGCACACATTTTTTTTGCAAAGTACATAATATAATTAATTTGTTAAATATGTAACAATAAACTCTAAAAATCAACAAAAGTCGAAGCAGTGTGTCGAACTTTGACGTACGATTTTTCTAGACAAGCCAGCATTTAGGCTATATAATTAGATTGTTAACAAATTTACGTAAATCTAGATTAACAAAATTAAATCAAAAAATTAAATCCAAAGAAAAATCCAAAAAATAAAAACAATAAAATTATATGAGGAGGAGTGCGTTTGGTAACAACAGAAAACAAAAAAGAGGTAAAACTATTACAACCAAAGATAGACATAGT
>HF994457.1 GCA_000434195.1 Clostridium sp. CAG:780 | reverse complement strand
TCACAAAGTCCAATAAAAAAGGAAATGAAAACTGATGATACAGCGGAAGATTGGGAGAAAACACCATATCTTGTACTAAAAGGTGCATATGGATATGTAAACTGCAAAACAATATTGAACAATATAAGTGGAATATATAGTACAAGTTTAGGAACAGCAGAAAGTTTAACAATAGAAGAGATAAATAGACTAATTGGGGGAATAACAGTAGATTATGAGAATAACGCTGTATATTCAAACGCTGATAAAACAACATCAATAGGAGGAACAACAAATAAGACAAGTTATACTTATAAAGAAGGAAATTATTCGCCAAAAAGTTATATAGAAAAAACAACTCAAACAGCAGGAGAGACAATTTCAGCAGACTACTATTACTATAGTTGGGGAGATTTAACAGTATCAGACACATTAAAAACAATCTTATTTAGTGGAAAAACAGAGGATGCAAATTTTGCAAAATCATACTGGCTGGCTTCCTCTGGAGTTGGCGTTTCCTTTGACAATGCTTACTTCGGGCCTGGCGTTGTTGATAGCGGCTATGTCAACTCGGATTACGGCTTGTTCTACTCGAACGGTAAGTGGAATGCTTATGGCTTGGCAGTTCGCCCCGTAGTATATCTAAACTCTGAAATCACTGTAGAAGACTTGCACGTAATAGATGGACAAGAAGATAATTGGTCAACATACAATAATTCGAATCCTCAAGTTGCAAGTGGCGATGCATCAAACGGAGAAGAAGGAAATCCTGGAAATTCGGGTGGTGGGCCAAACACATAAAATCCAACCAATAAAAATGAAATGTAAAACATAAACAGCAAAAGCCCCAAGAAGAACTTAAAACTTCTTAACTTTTGCTTTATTTATTTTTGACTCATAACTATTGCACTAGAAAAAACATAGGCCACTTTAAATTATGTAAAGTAATACTTGAGAAAAAGCGTAAAATAATATACAATATAAAAAATGAAAATTAAAAAGATAGGAGCTGTTTATCATAAATATAGTAAAAAAATCCTTATCACATTTAAGAAAATCAGTAAAAATAACAATAATAATGGTTATTGCAGGAGTAATGCTAACGGGATTAGCACTTTACATATATAAGCCAACATATAGTGTAACATTAAATAATGAATTTATAGGATATACACAAAACAAGAGCCAACTACAATTACGAATAAACGAAGCAATGAGAAAAGGAGACGGCGAAAATATAGCATTTATGCAAATAGACAATATGCCAGAATATAACCTTTGCTTACTAAAAAGAGACGTTGAAACAAACGACGAAGAAATATACAACAAAGTAGTTGGAGACGGAACTATATATTATAGATATTATGCTATATTAGAAGATGGAGAAGAAAAATACAATGTTTCTAAATTTGAAGAAGCAGAAGATGTTATACAACAATTAAAGGACAAAGAAAGTACGAATTCTGACAAAATAACAATTTTAGAAAAATATGACACTGCAAAAGCAGAATTCACTGATGTAGAAACCTGTGTCGCTTCATTATATAAGAAAAAAGTTGTTAAGGTAACAAGAGCAAGTGGAATAGCTGCAGCTGGAGTAAATACTTCAGGAGAAAAAATAAATTTAGGAATATCTTTAATCAGACCAGTTTCGGGAGTAGTAACTTCAAGATTTGGTGGTAGATGGGGAAGAAACCATAATGGAATAGACATAGGTGCTCCAAAGAACACTCCAATACAAGCTGTTGCAGCAGGTGTAGTAACAGCGGTTGTAGACGACGAATGGGGTGGCGGATATGGTAGACATTTACTAATATCTCACGGAAACGGAGTACAAACATTATATGGACATTGTAGTAGCTTAAATGCTTATGTGGGACAAGAAGTTTCACAAGGACAAGTTATAGGATATGTAGGAAGCACAGGAAGATCATCGGGCAACCACTTACACTTAGAGATAAGAGTGAACGGAGTAGCACAAAACCCACAAAACTACTTATATTAAATAAAAAAACAGCCGTTAGGCTGTTTTAGACTGTTGACAAAATATTTTGTTTAACGGTCTTTTTTTATGAAAAGTATTTGTTACAAACTTTAATCGCATGATTTTTAATAACCAAAGCTCCTGTTTCGTGCAACTTGGCAATAAAAACTGGCGAGTTATTAACATATGTAGCAAACTCGGTTATACACGAAGAAAAAGTAGTTAAATTAGGGTATTTTGCACTGATATTATCTAATACTAAATAATAACAACCCTTGTAATTATATAACATAGATACTTTTGAAATTTTATCTACATCATACAAATTCATTGAAGATAAAGATTCAGCAAACTGGCAAAAATCTTCAAAATTAGCAAATTGATAAATTAAAGAATGAAAAGAACTGCTAGGGCTTTTTCTAGATACCTTAAATCTCTTTTTTGCAGGAGAATGTACTTTATCTAAACTCCTTGTTATAGTTAAAATAAAGCTACCACTATCCAAAGCTATTGTTTCTACTTTAAGATTATAATTATCAGTAGAAAAGCCATAATCTCTTTCTGCCTTATCTAAAACTGCTAGAAAAAATGACTCAGTTTCACCAGAGTTAGACATAAAAGAGTGAAAATCTATATCATTAGCCTTTAAGTCATCCATATTTAAAGTTATCTTAATTTTATTATCATTTACCTTCTCAAATTTCATTTGACATCCTCCTATTGTTTACTTCTATTATACTACTAAATTGCAAGTATTGGAATGAGTAAAATATGGAAAATATAATATTAATATATTATATTAAAAAACTTCTAAAAGTGTAATTGATAATATATCACAGAATAATAAAAAAATAAAGAAAAATGGGGAAAATAAAAAAATATATTTTAGTATAAGTATTGAAAAAATCTACTTTTCAATATATAATACAAGTGGAAAAAGTGTTTTAACTAGTATTTCCGTAAGAAATATAACATAGGAGGAATAAAATGAAGAACAAAGGCACATGGGTATGTATATTATTTATTTTAGCAGGACTTGTAATAGGAGGACTAATAGGACAACTAACAGAAGGCGTGAATTTCCTATGGTGGCTATCATATGGCCAGGAATTTGGGCTAACAGAACCACTACAATTAGACTTAGGAGTTGTAAGACTAACATTTGCAATAATGTTTAAAATAAATATCGCAAGTATAATAGGGGTAATTATTTCTATGATTATATATAGAAAAGCTTTATAGGCAATGGCGGAAAGGACATAATTTGATAATAAAAAAATTACCGGTATTAGAAAGACCTTACGAAAAAGCACAAATGTATGGAATAGAAAACTTATCAAATGCAGAATTATTGGCAATAATAATAAAAACAGGAACAAAAGAAAAAACATCAATAGAACTTGCGCAAGAAATTTTGTCAATAGAAAAAAATGGAAAAGAGAACATACAATTTTTACAAGATGTTACAATACAGGATCTAACTAAAATAAAAGGAGTAGGAATTGTAAAAGCCATACAAATAAAAGCTGTATGCGAACTTAACAAAAGAATGGCAAGACCAATAAGCAAAGAAGTTATAAAAATAAGTCGTGCATACGATGTGTATCAATTATTAACAAATGAAATGAGATATGAAAAAAGAGAAAAATTAAAAGTATTAGCTTTAAACACACGAAATATATTGTTAAAGATTATAGATGTCTCACAGGGAGGGACCAGTTCGATAGCAATAGATTTAAAAGATATTTTGTCAGAGCCAATAAAAATAGGAGCTGCCAAAATAATACTAGTACATAATCATCCGGCAGGTAGTACAATACCTAGTCAACCAGATATACAACTAACCAAAAAGTTATATAATGTAGCTTACCAGTTAGGAATAGAATTTATAGATCACATAATAATTGCAAAGGATAAATATGAAAGTATTTTTAGAATGGCAAAGATAGGAGAATAATAATGGGTATTTTTTCATTAGTAGGGTCAAAAGATATAGGAATGGACCTAGGAACATCAAATATTTTATTAACAATAAAGGGAAAAGGAATAGTTTTGAATGAACCAGCAGTTGTTGCAATAAAAAGACAAAATAACGAGATAGTTGCAACAGGCCACGAAGCTAAAGAAATGATAGGAAGAACTCCTGAACAAATTAGAGCTGTAAGACCTATGAAAGATGGAGTTATTGCGGACTTTACAGCTACTCAATTAATGATAAAAAACATTATAACAAAGGTGTGCAAAAGATATAATGTTGGCAGACCAAGAGTTGTTGTTGGAGTTCCTTCTGGGATAACAGAAGTAGAAGAAAGAGCCGTAGAAGAGGCTGTTTCACAAGCTGGGGCAAGAGAAGTATTTTTAATAGAAGAGCCAATGGCAGCAGCTATTGGAGCAGGTCTTGATGTTGCAGAACCAACAGGAAACATGGTTGTCGATATAGGTGCAGGAACAACAGAAGTCGCAGTAATTTCGCTTGGTGGAATTGTTGTAAGTGACTCTATAAAAATTGCAGGAGATGCAATCGATGATGAAATAATAAACTATATAAAAAATAATCTAAACCTAGCAATAGGCTACACAACCGCAGAGCAAGTAAAACTAGAACTAGGATGTGCAATGCCACTAGTAACACAGAAATCACTAGAGATAAGAGGCCGTGAATTAACAACAGGACTTCCAGAAAATAAAATAGTGACATCTGAGCAAGTACAAGAAGCAATGGCTCCTATAATAGAAAGAATAATTGATTTAATAAAAGCAACATTAGAAAAAACGCCACCAGAGCTAGTTTCAGACATAATAGAAAGAGGAATAACTCTAACAGGAGGCGGGGCTCTAATAAAAAATATAGATACAGTAATTTCACAAAGAACAGAAATACCAGTGTATATAGCAGAAAGACCACTTGATTGCGTTGCAAACGGAACAAGCAAAACAATAGAAGACATGGATAAATTAAGAACAGCACTACTAAAAAGAAAAAAATAATATTTATCTAGGAGAAAAAGATGTATAAAAACAAAAAAACAGGAGTAATTGGAATAATAGTTACAGTTATTATTTTGATTTTGATTGTAATAATTTCAAATATTAAGATAGAGGACTTTTCGCACGTTGGAGGTGCGTTAAGCTCTTTTGTCATGCCAGTTCAAAATGGAATGACATATATAAAAAACAAGATAAAGAAAAATGATACATTTTTTTCAGATTTAACAACATTAAAAGAAGAAAATAAAACATTAAAAGAAAGAAATAGTGAATTAGAAAAATCACTAAGAGAGCTCGAAATAATAAAATCGGAAAATGAAACATTAAAAGAATATGTAAATTTAAAAGACAAATACAAAGAATATACTACTGTCCCAGGATATGTAATAAACAAGAGCACTGACAATTACAGCAATATTATAGTGATAAACATAGGTTCAAAGGATGGAGTTGAAGTAAATAAACCAGTTATAGCAGATGAGGGACTTGTTGGACATGTTATATCTGTTACAGAAAGCACAGCCAAAGTGCAGACACTTGTGGACACCTCAAGTGCTGTTAGTAGCGTAGTAGGAACGGCAAAAGACTCGCTTGTTGTAAAAGGAAATCTAGACAATAGAAATTTATTAAAAGGAAGCTACATATCAACAACAGCAACATTATTAGAAGGAGACAAAGTAGAAACATCAGGACTTGGTGGAATATATCCAAAAGGAATCACAATAGGGACTGTAAAGCAAATAATTTCAACTAAGAATCTAACAAACAGATATGTTTTAATAGAGCCAGCAGTAAACTTCAATAAACTAGAAACAGTATTAGTAATATTACACTAAACATTAAGGAGGATTACAAAATGAAGAAAGCACTTTCGATATTATGCTTAATATTAACATTTTTCATAATATATTTTTTACAAGCTAATTTCTTCACATGGTTTAATATAGCAACAATAATGCCAAATGTATATGTTATTTTAGTACTGTTTATAGGACTATTTGTAAAAAGAAAGATAGGACTAGCATGCGGAATAGGGTTTGGTTTATACTTAGACATTGTACTAGGTAAAACGATTGGAACATCTGCATTGGCGCTAGGAATAGTAGGTTTGCTTGGAGAGATATTGAGCAAGAATTTTTCAAAAGACAGCAGATTTATAGTTTGCTTAATGGTAATAGGGACAACAGCTGTATATGAAATAATTGTGTACTTATTAACAATGCTTAGAACAGAAGGAACTGTTGAGATACTAGCTTTTTTAAAAATCCTTTTAATAGAAATGCTTTTCAATGGATTAATTACAATAATTATTTATCCATTAATAAAAAAGGCTGGATATTATTTAGAGAATTTATATGATGATAAATTTATATTAACGAGATATTTTTAAAATAAAACAAGGAAAAGAAGGTGAGCTATTGGGAAAAGGAAAAGAAAAAAATAACAGAATAAGATACAACATCATAACAATTCTTGTTTACTTGATAGGAATTGTACTATTAGCTCAACTATTCAATTTACAGATTATACATGGAGCTGAGTACAGAGAAACATCAAACGTGAGACTGACAAGAGAAAGTGTGCTAAAAGCAGATAGAGGAAATATCAAAGATAATACTGGAACATTATTAGCAAGAGTAGAAGCTCAAAACACGATAGTGTTGTACAAGACTAAAGTAAATAATCAAGTGTTAAATGATACAATATTAAGACTAATAAACCTTTTATCCAAAAATGGTGACAAATATGTGGACAACTTCTTAATGGAGGTCAATCCATATAGATTTAAATTAACAGAAGAAGAGTCACAAAGAAAGTGGAAAAAGGTTAACAATATTAACGAAGACGCAACGGCTGAAGAAACATTTAATTATTTCAAAAATAAATACGAGATAACTACTGACAATGTGGAGAATGCCAGAAAAATAATGGCAATTAGATATGAAATATCTTACCAAGGATATAGTAACACAAAATCTATACAAATAGCACAAAACATAAGTAGAAATACATTGTTAGAAATAAAAGAAAGGAACTCAGATTTTCCAGGAGTTGAAATAACAGAAGAACCAAAAAGAGTGTATCCATTGGGAAATACAGCGTCTCATATTATAGGTAGAATTGGAAGAATAGAAGAAGAAGAACTAAAAGGAAATGAAGATACATATGACCAAAACGATATAATTGGAAAGTCAGGAATAGAATATGTATTTGAAGAATTTCTTAAAGGCAAAAATGGCGTAAAACAAATAGATATGGATGTTGAGGGAACTATAACAAATGAGTATATAGCAAAAGAGGCTGTAGCGGGAAATGATGTCATTCTTACAATAGATTCAAAGTTGCAAGCAACAGCAGAACAGGCTATAAAAAATAATATAGAGAGAATTGCAAATGGGGCCTTTGGAAAGGCAAGTCCAGCTGATGCAGGTGTGGCAGTTGTATTAAATGTAAAAACAGGAGAAGTGCTAGCAATGGCAAGTAATCCAGACTACGATCCTTCCGCATTTGTAAATGGAATAGATGAAAATACATGGAATTACTATATAAATGGAGACACAAAACCTCTAGAAAATAAAGCAATCTCAGCAATGTATTCTCCTGGATCAACATATAAAATGGTAACAGCACTTGCTGGGCTAGAAACGGGAGCGATAACAACTACCGATAAGATAAGGGATACAGGTATTTATAGAAAATACAATAGCAGTTGGAAATGCTGGAAAATAAGTGGACATGGCTATCTGGATGTATCAAATGCAATAGAGCGCTCTTGTAACTACTTCTTCTATGAACTAGGAGATAGAGTAGGAATAGATACATTGGCAAAATACTCATACTATTTGGGATTAGGACACAAAACAGGAATTGAGCTGAAAGGAGAAATTCCAGGAGTCCTAGCTAGCAATGAAATAGCAAAGCAAGAAAATAGAGTTTGGAATCCGGGAGAAACTATCTCGGCAGCGATAGGACAAAGCTACAACACATTTACACCAATACAAATGGCAAAATATGTTGCAATGGTGGCAAACAGAGGTAAAAAGCTAGATGTGACAATAGTCAAATCAATAATAAGACCTGATGGAAGCGAAATTCCAAGAAATGAATATGAAAGTAAAGTTAGCGAAAAATTAGGGCTAACTCCTGACAACACAGAAGAGATGAGCTTTAACGAAACTAATATACAAGCTATACTGGAAGGAATGAGAGGAGTTACAAGCGAATCTGGAGGAACAGCATATTCGACTTTTAGAGACTTTGATATAGAAGTAGGAGGAAAAACTGGTTCGGCTCAAACAGGTGTTGAAGGCAAAACAAATGCGTGGTTTGTTGGATTTGCACCATTTGATAATCCAGAGATAGCAATAGTCGTATTTGTTAGAAATGGTGGAAGCGGAGGATACACTGCAGAAGTGGCAAGAGATATAATTGCACAATACTTTGGAATGAACACGTCACAAGTATATGAAGACATGCAAGCTATTCCAACGATTCAAATAATAAATTAAAGGATGTAAAAAAATGAGAAGTTGTATAAGTATCAATTTAAGAAAAGATAATATTGTAATAAAAGTAAATGAGGAATATTCACAAGAAGATATAGTTTATGCATTAAGAAAGAAAATCCCAGATTTGAAAAAATTATATCAAGGAGAGCACACACCTATTGTAATAACAGGTAAAGTTCTAAAAAACAAGGAAATAGATGAAATACAAGAGTTAATAAAAAAATATCTTGATGTGCAAATAAAATTTGACAGCCCAAGAACATTAGGACTTCATGGAATCGTAAAAACATATAATAAAGAAATTGCAATATCTGAAACAAAATTTCACAGAGGAGCAGTAAGATCTGGGCAAAAGTTGGAGTTTGAAGGAAGTATTGTTATAATGGGAGACGTAAACGATGGAGCAGAAGTCATTGCAGGAGATAATATTGTAATTTTGGGAGCATTAAGAGGACTAGCACATGCTGGAGCAAAAGGAAATGTAAATGCAATAATAGCAGCATCTTCGATAGATGCACCACAGTTAAGGATTGCTAACATTATAAAAGAAAGAGAAAAAGAAGAAATACAAGAAGACAAAAAGACTTATGCATGTTTAGACGAAAAGGGAAATCTAGTAATGCAATAAATTAATTAAAGCAGAAGTATATAATTGTATACTTCTGTTTTAAAAATCAAGTCAATAGCAATAAAATAAGAGTAATAAATAAGTATGGATCATCTACATGCTCTGTATATAAGAAGAAAATTACCAAAATAAGAAGAATGTCATCAAAATACAAATTGATTCCTAAAAGATTAAATATAGGAGCATCAGAAGATTGACATTTTTCTTTTTGCATTCTAGAAGGAGAAGTGCCTATATTAGACTTTCTTTTCTGGACACAAGAAAAAGATGGATTCCTTTGCTGAAAAGTGAATGATTGCGAATTTGACCTCTGCTTTTGAGACCTTTTAGAAGGAATATAAGAGGCTTTAGGAGAAACATTAAAAACGGGAGATCCCTGCACCATAGTAGGATTTTTAATACCGGAATTAACATATCTTATATAATTAGGAAAACCAAAATAAGGATAATTAGCTACCATCTTTTTTATCACCACCGGATTGATTCATCAAGTTAATAACTTTCTCAATGTTAAATAATTGAATATATTCATCAACTTTTTTCTGTCTGCTAGGATTTAGGTATGGCTTTAAAGAACGCAACAAATTAGCGCCAGAATTATTAGAAGAACTGTTCATAGCACTCATGATTTTTTGCATTTTCATCATAGTTTCAATGTCTATACCAGAATTATTAGTAAAGTCTGTTCTTATGTCAGCTTTTGTGTTTTCAGAATTTGAAGAATTTGAAGAATTTGAACTATTATTTGCTAGAGAATTCAACATTTCTTTTATATTGTCTGGAATCTCTTTGTCGTCCATCATCGATGAAAAATTTTTAAACATATCTGACATATCAGCCATATACACACCACCTAAAACACAAGAAAACACTATTTTTTATGATTAGCATTTCCTTTAATCTCTTTAACAATCTCTTCCGGAGTCTTTGAATTTAACATCTGAGAAACTTGGTTCATCTTAGTCTCAAGCTCTTTCTTATCCATATTAGAAATCATTTTCATAAGTTCATTAAAATTCATATTAGCCATAAAACCCTCCAATAAAATATATTCAAAATAAAAAATATAATACTATTAAAATAATAGTATTATATAATATGAAAAATAATTATAAATGTTACTCTAAATTATAATATTTTTTATAAAGTTCTAATGCTGTTTCAGGAGTTTCGTTTCCTGTAAAAGCTTTAATTGGTGCAAATTCTTCATTTTGAGGAACTTTTAACAAAAGTAGTTTGTCAAAGAACTTGAATGAATCAAATATAAACTTCTCAAATTTGTATGAGTTTGGAGCGGATGGAACTTCTTTCATGCCCTCCTCGTTTATAAACGGATTCTTTTTAAAAGCTCTGTGATAAGGAAGTGGAACATTTACCAATTTTTTAAAAGCGTCAACAGTGAACAAATGTGATAATATATTCATTTGCTTATATGAATCAAAGTTGGCATCAGGTGCTAAACTCTTTGGATTCACGATGCTTGGCTTAGAATCAACATTTGCAAATATCCATTCTGCAGAATTTGCGTCAGTTTTCGCAATGGACTTACTGGCAATAGAGTAATTACCATAAATTGCGAGTCCTAAGAAAAGAGTATCTGCTGGTTTTGACAATATATTATCAACTCCACTAATAAAAATCCACTTTATATTATTTTGATCTAGATCTTTAATCAATCCACTACGAGCAAATGCTTTAAAAACATCTCCATTTCCGTTAGAACCAGTCTTTATAGAATATGGCGAATCTAGCATGACTTTTCCGTCAGTATCAATTATAGGAAAAGTTCCTTGTGTAAAAAACTTTACTTTTTCCTCTGGATAATCAAAGAAATTATGCTTTTTAAAATAAGCTTTTGTAGCTAAATCATTGGAAGGGCTAGTCATTACATACCAAGGTAAAGCAACACCAAATTGTTCTTGTACTTTTTTTAGGCTATCGCATGCAAACTCAAACAATGATTTCTTTGGTGGAACATCAATTTCATAAGTCCCCTTAGGACCTTTATATCCAAGTCGTGTACCTTGACCACCTGCCAAAGTTATTACAGCTAGTTGCTCTTTTGTCAAAATACTTTCTCCTAATTGGCAATATTCATTCATCTCAGAAGCGGACAAATTAGCTTTTGAAACATAAGGAATAGGAGAAATTCTTTCAGATGAAATATATGTAGTAGAAAGGGACTCATTGTAATAAGTATTAACTTTTTTAAAATCTGTTGTAAGAATCTCCTCAACTAAATTTTCTTTTTCCTCGCATGTTAGTTCATCATAAAAATTCAATAAATGTTCCTGATGATATTCTTTTAAAATCTCATTAACTTTTTTCAGTTCGTTTCCCATATAAATACCCCATTTTATAAAGAACAAGCTGTTCTTAATTCTTTAATAACTTTTTTTCTAAAAGGCATGTCTGATGCTTCTAAATATGCAATTTCTTTTTCAATATCATAAGGAATCCTTACTAAATTAATAGCAAAAGAAGACAATTCTTTAGAACCATATGTACCCTCTAATATAATATATGAACTTAAAGTTGAAAAACGGTTTGTTTTATCATTAATGTCACCTGGATTAAGCATCTCTACTGGGACGCCAACACTTCCTGGGTTGAACAACATTTTGTTTGCAAATCTTACAATGTTTGGAGTGTGAATATGTCCATAACCGACAATATCTGGAATAGGATCATTAGGAGTTTTGCCAATAAACTCGGTATTTTCAAACATTTCCCAAGGCGAATGGATTTCAGTGCCACTATATATAGTGTTCTCGTTAGAGAACATAGGATTAAATATATTCGAAAGCCCCTTTGGAGATGCATGAAATAGCCTAATAAGCCTACCACTCATGTAAAACTCAGTAGAAACAGGAAGATTATGCAGATAATTAGCACGTTCAGGTCCAATCTTTTTTGCAGACCAAAACTTCTTGTGAGTGTTATCTGGATGAGCGATTACATCATCACAATTTCCAAGTAAAGCAATCTCGCACTTTTCTCTTATTTTATCTATAACCAGATCAGGATTACAGCCCTTTGTAACATAATCTCCAAGACAAATAATTCTAGAGATTTCTCTAGAAGCAATATCGTCTAGTACAGCATTTAAAGCTGTAATGTTACCATGTATATCAGAAATTATTGCTAATCTATCCATAGATTTCCTCCTTAACTTTGTATATTATACAGTATTTTTAAGTAAAATTCAATGAGAAACTTTCGACAAATGTGCAATAATTTAGTCGAATAAAAAAACATGCTAAAAACATATGGAGAAAATACAAACAAAATGCCGTAAAGTGTAGAAAACGCACATACGAAAAAGCTTGATAAATAGCACATTTGATGGTATTATATATACAGTTTTATAAAACTTGTACAAGTATTCTAACAATACAGTTACATCTATTAAAAGAAAATTTTCTAACACCAAAGATAATTAAATCTCAAAATACCCAAGGAAAAATTAAAAAAACGCATAAGAAAAAATTTCTATCAGATTACCCCCATAATCTTAGATACTAAAATAACACTTTTCCAACGAGCAGGAGGTGATAAGGGTTATTAATAGACATATTGAAAAATACATACACTACCCCCTATGTGAAGTATAATAATATGCCATAGCTATTTAGCTTAAAATGAACTGATAGTAGTCCAAGAGATAGCAGGAAGCTACCTCTTGGTTTTTTTGTCTGAAAACAAGAACAAATAAAGTTGGTCAACATAAGATATATTAAGATAATTGACATTGGAGGGATAAATGTGAACAATTTTAATACAAGTGATAAAAAAATATTAGAAGTAAAAAATATATGTAAAACATATCAATCAAAAAATGGAGAAGTTGAAGCTTTAAAAAATATCAATTTTGATGTAAAAGAGGGAGAGTTCATAAGCATTATAGGACCAAGTGGATGTGGTAAATCTACATTGTTATCAATAATTGCAGGGTTAGAAGACAAAACATCTGGAGAAATATACATAGATGGAAAAATGGGATATATGTTGCAAAGAGATAATCTATTAGAATGGAGAACAATCTACAAAAATGTTCTTTTAGGACTAGAAATAAAAAAAGCTCTTACAGAGGAAAACAAAGCTTATGTAATGGAACTTCTAAAAAAATACGACTTATATGAATTCAGAAACAAGTATCCAACGCAATTGTCTGGAGGAATGCGACAAAGAGTTGCACTAATACGAACACTTGCAATCCGTCCAAATATTTTATTACTAGACGAGGCGTTTTCTGCACTAGACTATCAGACCAGATTGATGGTAACAGAGGATATTTATAACATACTAAAAAACGAAAATATAACAGCATTAATGGTTACACACGATATATCAGAAGCAATTAGTATGTCTGATAGAGTGGTGGTCTTGACCCAAAGACCTGCAACGGTGGAAAAAATTCACACAATTGATTTTGAAATGGAAAACAGAACTCCATTGAATTGCAGGGAAAATCCAAAGTTTAGTAAGTATTTCAACTTGATGTGGAAGGAGCTTGAAAAAGATGAAGAAGCAAAAAGAAAAAAATAGGGAAGCAATTTCGCAGGATAGAAAAAAATATTTACGAAAAATCAAAATAAACAAAATTAAAATATTAGCTGCGCAAATTGCCATATTAATTATTTTTATAGCTTTGTGGGAAATACTTGCAAATACAGGAAAAATAGATAGCTTCATAACAAGCCAGCCTTCAAGAATATTCAAAACTTTTCTAGATTTATCTTCAAACAATCTGTTGGAACATTTAAAAATCACATGCATAGAAACACTGGTGGGATTTTTACTAGGGACAGTGATGGGAGCATTGATTGCAATAATATTGTGGTGGTCGCCGTTTATATCAAAAGTATCAGAACCATTTTTGGTAGTGCTAAATGCGCTTCCCAAAATAGCATTAGGGCCAGTAATAATAATATGGGTAGGAGCAGGAATGCAATCCATAATTGTGATGGCACTAGCAATATCTTTAATAGTAACTATACTGGATATATTAAATGGATTGTTATTAACTGATAAAGAAAAAATAAAAATGGCAGAAACATTTAATGCGAATAAATTCCAAATACTTACCAAAATAGTAATTCCAGCAAATATTCCAACATTGTTTAACACATTAAAAGTGAACATCGGCTTATCTTTGGTTGGAGTTATATCAGGAGAGTTTTTAGTATCAAAAGGAGGGTTAGGCTACCTAATAGTATATGGAGGGCAAGTTTTCAAACTAGACTTGGTAATGACAAGTGTTATTATACTAGCGATAGTGGCATCTATAATGTACGAAAGCATAGTAATTTTAGAGAAAAAAATAGTGAAATAGAAACTCACTTACCAATCGCCCGAGAAAGGGCATCCCTTCTGGGCGATTCTAAGTGAGAAAATAGGAGGATTAAAATGAAAAAAGTAATGATAATAATTGCCTGCATATTAGTAGTTGCGGCAGTTGTCATTGTAGGATTTGTATCTACACGAAAAGGAGAAGTTATCAACGAGTTAAAAACAATTAAATTAAATGAGGTTACAAGATCAGTGTTCTATGCGCCTCAATATGCAGCAATAGCAAATGGATTTTTTGAAGAAGAAGGAATAAACTTAGAAATAACCACTGGTCAAGGTGCAGACAATGTTATGACAGCAATATTAGCAGGTCAAAGTGATATAGGACTTTGTGGACCAGAAGCTTCAATATATGTTTATAACGAAGGAAAAGCAGACTATGTAGAAGTTTTTGCACAATTAACAAAGAGGGATGGTTCGTTTCTAGTAAGTAAAAACCCGACTGATAATTTCTCTTGGGAAGACTTAAAGGGAAAAACTGTAATTCCTGGTAGAAAAGGTGGAGTTCCATACATGACATTAGAATATGTTTTAAAACAAAACGGAATAAATCCACAAACAGATTTAACATTAGATGATAGCATAAAATTTGACTTAATGGCAGGAGCCTTTACTGGAGGAAGTGCCGAATATGTAACACTATTTGAGCCAACAGCTTCAATGACACAAGATGCAGGAAAAGGATATATAGTAGCGTCTGTTGGAGAAGCTTCAGGAGAAGTTCCATATACAGCATATTGTGCTAAAAAGAGTTTTATAGAGAATAACTCAAAAACAATCGAAAGCATAACCAGAGCAATATATAAAGGGCAAGTATGGGTAAAAGCACACTCTGCAAGAGAAGTAGCAGAAAAAATACAAAGTTATTTCCCTGGCACATCAGTAGAATCAATAGAAAAATCAGTTCAAGCATATAAGGACATAGATGCTTGGAACTCTACACCAGTACTTAAAAAAGAAGCATTTGATAAACTACAATTAATAATGACAGAAGCAGGTGAATTAAAACAAAAAGCCCCATATGATAAAATAGTAAATAATAGTTTTGCAGAAAAAGTCATAAAATAAGATAACATAAAATGTAAAAAGGGGTTGAAAAAAATCGAAAATATGGTAAAATAGAATAGTGAGAAAAAAATAAAGGGGTGATAAAATGAGTGACGATCCGAGTTACGGACTGAAAAAGACAAATAAAAAAGTAATATTAGCTGTCGGAGAAACACTCATTTTTGTTTCGCCTATGGCATAATATATTTTTTACATTGTCTTCTTAAAATTAAATAAAAGGAGATAACAATGGAAAATGAAGAAAATGTTGATTTAAACGAACAAATAAAAGGACCAATAGACGATGTAACATCAGTTGATATAGCAACACAACTTTCCGACTGTGATGATGACGAAATTAAAAACGTATGTAGAAAATTAAATGCAGAAAAATTGGCTTCTATATTGGAAGAATCTGAGTTGAAAACCCAACTAAAAATAGTTGATTTTACAAGTAATAAAAAGATCCTAGAAATGTTCAATTACATGTCAAAAGACGATATTGTTGATATTTTAGGAGAAATAAGACCAGCAAAGTCAAAAGTATTACTTACCTTAATGAGAGAGGGAGATAAGAAAATAATTAAGCAACTTTTAGGTTATAGGGATGACTGCGCAGGCGGAATTATGACCACAGAATACATTGCTTTAAGTAGTGATTTGAAAATAGATGAAGCAATAAGAAAAATAAAACAAATTGCACCTAGAACGGAACTAATAGAAACAATTTTTGTTACTAATAAAAAGAGAGAATTAATAGGGACAGCCTCTTTAAGAGACATATTAGTAGCCCCAGAAAAGGAAACTCTAGAGGAAATAACAAATACTCACTTCATCAGTGTAGAGCCAGAAACTGACCAAGAGGAAGTTGCTCTTCTGGTTTCAAAATATGACTTAACCGCAATTCCAGTAGTAAATAAAAGAAATGCAATATTAGGAATCATAACAATAGACGATATCGTAGACGTTATTGTGGAAGAGCAGACAGAAGACGTGCTAAAAATGGGTGGTGTTGCGAAAGAAGAAACATTGGACAGCACATTAGCAGAATCTGTAAGGCTAAGAACCCCTTGGTTATTAATAAACTTAGTGACAGCATTTATTGCATCAATGACAGTAAGAGCTTTCGAGTCAACAATCGCACAGGTAGTTGCACTTTCAGCCGTAATGTCAATAGTAACAGGAATGGGTGGAAATGCAGGAACTCAAACTGTTTCTATAATAATTAGAAATATTGCGATGGGTAAAATAAAACTAAAAGATGCAAAAGGTATGTTATTAAAGCAGATTGCCTTAGGATTTATAGAAGGCTTAATAGTAGGAGCAATAACAGGTTGCGTAGTTGGACTTATCTACAAAAATCTATACTTGGGAATAATCATCTGTTTAGCAATAATAGGAAACTTGATAATAGCAGGAATATTTGGATTATTGATTCCATTAATACTGGACAAAATAAAAATGGATCCAGCATTATCATCATCAATATTCTTAACAGCAACAACAGATACACTAGGATTTTTAGTATTCTTAGGATTAGCAAAACTATTCCTACCACACTTAATATAAAAAAATAGAACTATTTAATAGTTCTATTTTTTATTTACCTTCAAAGTATTGTTTTTTAGGACAAAATAAGATAAAATATACCTAACAAAAAATAGATATAAATAAAAAAATAAAAAATATAATAAAAATATATCACAAAATGTAAAAAACTTTTTTGATTTTCGTCCGTAAAACGACAAATAAATCGCACAGCTTGTACTACAATATATCCATAAACGAAAGTTAAAAAAGTAAGAGGTGGTAAGGATGTTTCAAAATATATCAGAAAAAACAAAAAAATTTTTTGGTGAGGATGTTGAATTAGACAATCAGGATGATGTTAAATCAATATTAAAAGACAATTTTAGTGTTCAAAATGTTATGATATACATAGTAGCATTTATGTTATCAGTTGTTGGGGGTAATAACAACAGTATATTTGCTGGTATCACGCCGTTTGGATTTGCAATAGTTGGAGCAAGTATAGCGTGCAAAATACCGGCAGCTTTAGTGTGCATAATCACTGCAATAGGAACAACTATTAAATTTGGCGGAAGCGGTTTGTTATTCTATTTACTTACATTGTTAATATTTATAGCATTAGTATTAATAAAAAGACCAATAGAAGAAGAAGGCAGAAACGAGCAAATACGTGTAGGAGGACCAATAGCAATCTCAGTGTTTGCAGTACAAACTATAAAAATGTTGTTTAATGGATTCTTATTATATGACTTTTTATATAATATTATGTTTGCAATAATAACATTTGCGTCATACAAATTATTTGTAAATTCAATAATAGTAATAAAAGACTACAAACGAAAAAGAGTATTTTCAATAGAAGAAGTAATGGGACTAAGCGTTATGCTTACAATAGCTGCAAATGCGCTAGGCGAACTTAGCATATTTGGTTTCTCGATAAGAAACATTTTATGCATATTGACAGTTCTAATAATGGGTTGGAAAAATGGAATGTTAGTTGGAGCTACAACAGGAATAACAGTTAGTACAATTTTGGGAATACTAAATTCTGCGGATCCAATAATGCTTGCGTCTTATGCAATATCAGGTATGATTGCAGGATTGCTAAATAAATTAGGAAAAATAGGAGTAGCGATAGGTTTCATAATAGGAAACATAGTTCTATCATATGTGGCAAATGGCAATACAGTAGAGGTAATCAAATTCCAGGAAATATTAATTGCTACACTAGGATTGCTAGCAATTCCAAAAACATATAAATTGCAAGTAAGCGACATCTTAGGCGACGAAAAATTATTGCCAGAGACAACGACAAGAACACTTGAAGAGAATAAAGAAACAATAAATAAACTTACAAATATGTCAAATACAATTTCACAAATGGCTCAAGACTATGAAAATGCAGCTGCTACAATAGTCACTGATGAAGAACTTGAAAAACAAGAAAAAGAAAATCAAGAGATATTTGAAGATGAATTGTTAAACAACTTAGAAGGAAAAGAAGACAATTTGCT
This sequence comes from Clostridium sp. CAG:780, assembly GCA_000434195.1. Taxonomy (GTDB): domain Bacteria; phylum Bacillota; class Clostridia; order TANB77; family CAG-508; genus CAG-245. The sequence continues at coordinate 31,390 of HF994457.1, read as the reverse complement.
ATATGCAGATTTATATAATAATACAGAAAACATATTAGATGAAATATTTGATAAGTTGACAGCAAAAGAAGTAATTACTAGAAAAGACATAGTGGAAATATTTGCGAGTCACAACAATTACATAATGGGCTTTAGCCAAGATGCAAAAGAAGAGGATTACATTGCGCAAAGTGATATTGACGAAATGGTAAGAGCCATAAACTCATCATACAGAATCAGTAAAATAAATTTTGTATGGAAAAAGAGATTAGACGAAAACAAGAAAACAATGTCTAACCAATTAAATGGAGTGTCAGAAGCATTATCAAATTTAGCAAATCAAATCACACAAGAAGAGGAAGATCCATACAAAATACAAAAAGACCAAATAAAAATTTTGTTAGAAGAAAAAGAAATAATATTAAGAGATATTACAATAAAAAGAGAAGAAAGTGGCAGATTTTTAGTAAACTTATACACAAGTGTGTGTAATTCTGTGGATGGAAGTGCTTGTAGTGTTAAGAAAATTGCAAAAGTTTTGGAAAAAGTTTTGAAGGATAAAATGATAATTCAAAAACAAAAATGTGCGTTACGAGAAAACGATGATACCTGTGTATTCTCTTTTGTATCAGACGATTTATATACTCTTCAAGTAGGACTTGCAAAATCCAAGAAAGATGGCTCTATTATTTCAGGAGATACAACTGTACAAACAAAATTGGAAGATGGAAAATATCTAATTGCTTTAAGTGACGGAATGGGATCTGGACCGGATGCGAGAAAGAGTAGTAAAATAGCAATAAAGATGCTAGAAAGGTTGTTGAAATCAGGATTTAACAATGATACAGCATTAAAGCTGATAAACACAACAATATCAGCAAACACAGAAGATGATATGTATGCAACATTAGATGTAAGCATCTTAGATTTATTCAAAGGGGACATGAAATTTATAAAAAATGGAGCTTGTCCAACTTTTATAAAAAGAAGCGGAAATGTAGAAATACTAAAATCGGTTACATTGCCAACCGGAATACTAAACAATATAGATTTAGTAGAATATGAATACGATTTGCAAGATGGCGATATAGTAGTAATGTGTAGTGACGGAATAATAAACTCAAATAAAGAATACATAAACAAAGAGCTTTGGGTTCAAGAAGCCTTAGAGGAAATAGACTCAGAAGATGCTCAAAGAATTGCAGATTTAATTCTTAGAGAATCAATAGACAACGACTTTGGAAAAGAAAAAGACGACATGACAGTCATAGCATACAAAATCAAAAAAAGCAAATAATACAATATCAAGAAGCCCTTGAAAAAAGGGCTCTTTTTTTGTATAATAAAATAGGAAGGAAATAAAAATGTTTGATATAGAAGCAGAACTAAAAAAATTGCCTAAAAAACCTGGAGTATATATAATGCACGACAAAAACGACAAAATAATATATGTCGGAAAAGCAGTTGTATTAAAAAACAGAGTAAGGCAATATTTTAGAAAGAACAAAAAAACAAAAAGGATTCAAAATATGGTCGCATTAGTGGACCATTTTGAATATATAGTTTGCGATAATGAGGCAGAAGCTTTAATATTAGAATGTAATCTAATAAAAAAGAATATGCCTAAATTTAACGTGCTTCTAAAAGACGACAAAACATATCCATATATAAAAATAAATGTAAAATCAGATTATCCAGACATTTATATAACAAGAAGGATATTAAATGATGGAGCAAAATATTTTGGACCATATGCTAATGCAGGTAGTGCAAAAGAAATGATAGAATTTATAAAGTCAAAATATAAAATTAGACAGTGCAAAAGTTTTAAATACAAAGACAGAGCGTGTCTAAATTATCACATAAAAAAATGTATGGCGCCTTGCATGGGATATGTTTCAAAAGAGGAATATAGAAAACAGATAAATGAGATAATATCAATTTTAGAAGGAAAAACTGCAGAACTTCAAAAAGAGTTGCAGAAAGAAATGCAAGAGGCTTCTCAAAAAATGGAATATGAAAAAGCACAAGAAATAAGAGATAAAATTTATGCAATAGAAAGAATTTCGCAAAAGCAAAAAGTTTCTAATATTTCAGAAAATGATATTGATGTAATAGGTTTAGCTAGAAGATATGAAGATGTATGTATAGAAATATTTTATATTAGAAACAGCAAAATGGTTGGAAGAGAGCATTTTATTTTTAAAGGATTAGATGACGAAGAAGATGGAGAAATAATATCAAGTTTTATAAAACAATATTATGTAGGAAAACAAATATTGCCAAATAAAATAATGATAAAAAACAACATAGAAGAGAAAAATGCGATAGAAATGTGGCTAACAGAAGTTGCAGGAAGAAAAGTAGAAATAAAGACTCCACAAAAAGGCGAAAAGTTAAAATTCGTAGAGATGGCAGAAAACAATGCTCTTATAACATTGAAGAATAAAGAGAACGAAAAGAGCAATATTTTAATAGAGTTAAAACAAGTATTAGGAATGGAAAAATTGCCAAGAAAAATAGAATGTTATGATATATCAAACTTGTCAGGAACCAATATGGTGGCAGGAATGTGTGTTATGCAAGACGGAGTTATTAAAAAGAATTTATCAAGGCGTTTTAAAATAAAAGAAGTATATGGACAAGATGACCCAAAATGTATGCAAGAAGTAGTAACAAGGAGATTAAGACATTCTGTAAAAATACTAAATAATGGCAACAACAGTGGCTTTGAGGAGCTCCCAGATGTAATATTTGCAGATGGTGGAATTACACAAATACGAGCAACTAAGCAAGCAATTAATGAAGTAAATAAAGAAATAGAAGAAAAAGCCAAAGAAAAAAATATAGAGCTAACAGAAAAAGATAGACTAAATATTTTAGTTTTCGGAATGGTAAAAAACGACAAACATCAAACAAGAGCATTGATGAATGACAAAAGAGAAGAAATACAAATTTCACAAGAGCTATTAAACACAATAACAATGTTCCAAGACGCAGTGCATGATACAGCAATAGGATATCACAAAAAATTAAGAGAAGAAGAATTAACAAAATCAGTATTGGATAATATCTCTGGAATTGGAACTGTGAAAAAAGTAGAGCTCTTAAAGAAGTTTGGAAGTGTACAAAAAATAAAAGAAGCACAAGTTGAAGAAATTGCACAAGTTAAAGGAATTGGCTTGGATTTAGCTCGAAAAATAAAAGAAGAACTATAAAAAACAGGTAAAAAGAAAATTTACCTGTTTTTCTGTAATACGAAAGTACTCATAAAATCTTCAAATTGGAATATAATTTAGTATCAATAAAATAGGAGGGAGATTTTATGGAGTATTCTAAGGATATAATTCTAGGAGTTAATTATCTAGGAGGACAAGCAAGCAAAGAAAAAGAAGGGAGATTTGTAAAATTAATCAAAAAACACAAATTACTAGCGACAATATCAATAATTTGTGGTATACTAATAGTGTTGGATTATGTACTAGTACATAATTTTATGGTTACATTACAACTACTAAGTTAAAATATAGGAGAAATAATAATGAAACTAGCAAATAATTGGAACGATTACGAAATACTAGATATGGCAAATGGCGAAAAATTAGAAAGATGGAAGGACATAATTTTAGTAAGACCAGATCCGCAAATAATATGGAAGGATAAACAATTTCCAGCAAAGTGGAAAATGACAAATGCTACATATGAAAGAAGTAGTACTGGTGGCGGACATTGGGAGTACAGCAAAAAGCTTCCATCAAGTTGGCAAATAAAATATAAAAATCTAACATTCAATATAAAACCAATGGGCTTTAAACATACAGGAATATTCCCAGAGCAAGCAGTAAACTGGGATTGGATGATGAAAGCAATTTCAAATGTTTCAAAAAATGAACATAGAGAAGTAAAAGTATTAAATCTATTTGCTTATACAGGAGGGGCAACAGTTGCTTGTCTATCTGCAGGAGCATCAGTCTGCCATGTTGATAGTTCAAAGGGAATGGTATCATGGGCAAAAGAAAATGTGGAGTCATCTGGACTAAAGGAAAAGCCCGTAAGATATATTGTTGATGATGTTATAAAATTTGTAAACAGAGAAATAAGAAGAGGCAACAAATACGACGCAATAATAATGGATCCACCATCATATGGTAGAGGAGCAAATGGAGAAGTTTGGAAGTTCGAAGAAAACTTACCAGAACTTATAAAACTATGCACACAAGTATTATCAGATAACCCAGTATTTTTCTTAATAAATTCATACACAACAGGAATTTCAAGTACAGTATTAGAAAATTTGTTAAGAATAAATATAAACAAAAAAGGCGAGTTTGAAAATGGAGAAATAGGACTTCCAATGACAAATTCGAAATTAATATTGCCATGTGGAATTTATGCAAAATGGACAAAGAATAATATATAGGAAAAAAAGATGCAAGAATATAAAGTAAAAATAGAAGAAAATGAAATAAATTTAAAAGTTATATATGAAGACAATCACATAATAGTAGTAGAAAAGCCTGCTAATATCCCTTCACAAGGGGATAAAACAGGCAATCTTGATATGCTTACAATTATAAAAGCATATTTAAAGGAGAAATATAATAAACCTGGCAATGTGTATTTAGGATTAGTTCACAGACTAGACAGACCTGTAGGAGGAGTTATGGTATTTGCAAAAACTTCAAAAGCAGCATCTAGATTAAGTGAACAGGTTAGAGAAAAAGTATTTAAAAAGAAATACTTGGTAATAGTCAATGGTAAATTCGAAGAGAAAAAAGGAACATTAAAAGACTATCTTCTAAAGAATGAAAGACTAAATAAAAGCAGAGTAGTAGAAGAAGGAACTAAAAATTCTAAATATGCAGAGTTGGATTACGAAGTCTTAAAATATGACAAAGAACAAAATCTATCATTATTAAAAATAAATTTACATACAGGTAGACATCATCAAATAAGAGTACAACTATCTAGCAGAGATCACAGCATATATGGAGATGCAAAATACAATGGAAGGGGAAGCGCAAGACAGCTTTACTTATGGGCATATGAACTAACAATACAAAATGTGATTTCAAAAGAAGAAATGACATTTACATCAATACCAGAAAAAGAAAAAGCTTGGAAAATACTAGAGGGAATAAAATAGGGCAAGTAAGGTAAAATTTAAATAAGGACAAAACTGTCCTTATTTTTTTGTGATATTTTATTGATAGTTATTATTTTGACTAATTCTATTTTGGTTTTTCAGGATGTTTATTATTTAGCTCTGCAGTAGTATTTAATTTTTTTTCATCTATATATTTATAATTTAAAGAGTTGCCTTTACTAATAACTGATTTCCCTAATTCCTTTTCTAAATTATTACGTGTGTTCTTTGCTATTTTTCCACCACGCTTTGCCATTTCTCTGTTTTCTTTTAATCCATAAGGCTTATGCTCTTTTACAAGTTCTCTGGTTGCAATTTCTCCTAAATTTGCTAAAGTAACTTCAATATCAGTCATATTATCTCTTAATGATTCTTTCCTTAAACCTTTATATTCTTTATATTGTGATGCTTTCATTCCGGACTATTGTCGATAAATTTCATTTGTAAGTATTCCATATTCATAATTTTTTGTTATGCCACTTTCTTTCCAAACATCAGTTAGTTTATGCCTGTCAATAATACCGGTCAATCTTTGTTTAATCCACTTATCGTCATATCCGTTTGTTTCTATAGTAATCAACAGCGCGATTAACGGCAAGTTCTGGATCAAAAACTTCATCGATTCTTTCTTTTCCCATTTGAGCAAGCCAAAGTTTAAAGGGTTCTGCCTTTTTGCTTGGAATTGACTCAAGTAATCTCAAAATTCCTTTTGTATCTAAGACATCTTGATTATAATATTTGCCATCATTGGATTTTAATTTCAGTTGACTACAATTTGTAGTCAACTGACTACCTTCTTTTTTTAATCTTGTCTTTAAAACAGACCAGTATTTTCTTGGTTCATTACTGTCCGTCAAAACACTAATTACATCAACGACACTAAAAAAATAATCTTCTCTTTCGCTATTCCAAATACTTCTTATTTCTTTGCCTTCAAATAAATTTGTAATTGTATTTAATTTATTATTATCCATATATAGAAATACCTCCTTGCATTATTTTTTACTATTAACAATATTATCATAAGATATAGGATTTTACAATTCTTATTTTTTATTTAAGAGTTTATGAAAGTGCCAAAAAATTATATGAAAATGAACAAGGCCTCATTTTATATAAATAAAAGAGCCTTTTATAACCAAAATGAAACTGAAGTCGAAAAATGTTGTATTATTAGATCAAGGAAAGAGAGGGAAGCAAAATGATAGATAAAATTTGCGAAAACCTACTGAAAAAAATTAGACAAGAATCTCCAGACATAAATGACGAAAGAGCAGAAGTAATATTTTATGGGTTAGAGTTAATCATTGGAGAAATACCAAAAATGATAATATTATTTCTAGTAGCAATAATTTTTAAAATAGGATGGCTTGTAATATTTGCCTATGCAACAATGCTTCCATACAAAACCGTAGCCGGAGGCTTTCATTTAAAAACAAATGTAGGATGCCTAGTAGGAACATTTATTGTATACTTTGGCAATGTCCTAATTAGTAAATTCATAGTTTTTTCACCAGAGATAAAATACTTATTATCAATAATCATATTAATACTTTCAATCATAATGATATACCTTTATGCACCAGCAGATACAATTAATTTACCAATTTTAAGAAAAAAAGAAAGAAGAACTAAAAAAATCTTATCATATATCTTTGCAATCACAACACTGGGGGGTGCACTTATAGTAAAAGATTCCACATTATCAAACATACTTATGTTTAATGTGCTAATTGAAACAATTTGCATATCAAAACTTGCATATAAAGTGACTAGAAATGAATATGGATATGAAACATATGCAAGACAATAAATAATATAGTTAATATAAACATTTACCGGTAATGTTATGTTATAAAACGTAAAAATAAGGGGAGGAAAAAATTATGTTAAAATTTATCGCAAAAATCGCAGAAAAATATGCAAAATCTACTAACACTGCTTGCTGGTTTATAGGAATGCTTCATCAACCAAAAATGCCTGCTTCATTAATAAAAAAAGACTAAGATATAATTAAAAAAGCTAAATTCGACAAATCCCAAAAGTAAAACTTTTGGGATTAAATTTTATTCATTATATATTTCAAATTGTTGTTTAAAATATTCTGGTGTTTTAGAAGTAAAACAAGCTAAATTTTTATGTCTCTTTATTATTTTATTAACTTCCCATAATCCAAGACCAGTATTATTAGGTTTTGTAGAATAACCTTTTTCAGAAAGTCTATCTATATCAACATCCTTATTGTTGTATGTATTTTCTATAATTAATAATTGGCGATTACACTGAACATCATTTCTAATAATTACATTAATAATTTTTTTATCACATTCGGAAGCAGCCTCTATTGCATTATCCATTAAAATTCCAAGTACTCTAGTAAATTCATAAATACCCATATGCAAACTATTAAAATCCACAAAGGTTTCTAAGTTTATTTTTATTCCAAGACTATCAGCTTTGTAATATTTATTAGCAAGAACAGTGTAAACTGCAGGATTATTAATAGAATCAGGACTTAGAGAACTAAGATTATTTACTTGGTTACAATCTTGTAATAATTGTTTATAATATCTTTCTAATCCGTCCATGTCTTTTGTAGCAATATAGCCACCAATACCAGCAATTATGTTAGAAAAATCATGTTTAAAAGCTCTAACGTTATCGTGTAAAATTTGCAAAGTTTTATTATATAATTTTTCTTGTTCTAAATCTGCTGTTGTTCGTTCTAACTTCATTGTTTTTACAAGACTATAAATGCTAATTGTAAAATATGCAATAAGAGAGATTATATTTATCAAAATAATAAAAGTTGGCAATTTATCATTATAATAACCGATTAGATACATTTGTATGAATGCGACAATCAAAGCTATAATTATGTTCACGAAAAGCATAAACTTATTTTTCTTAGAAATATTATCAAAGGAAGTCATATTAAAATGATGATGGCTAATGATTATATAAATAACAAACAATAGTAAATATATTAATATGATAGCAGATAGTCTGTAGATTGGCACATAAGCTAACATCTCATAAGTACAGTGGAAAATAACTAAAAAGATTCGAGTTATAAGCATTTCTATAATAACGATACAAATTGTAGGTAAAAACTCAGCAAATAAAGCTTTTAAAATGCTAACCTTGAATACAAGCATGACAGTTATAGGCATAGCAATTAAAGTTATTATATTACTGTAAGGTTTAGGAATGAAAGCAGAACAAATTATTCCGATAAAAGAAGTAATTAAAATATAAATTATTTTCTGCTTTTTAGAAGCAGATATTCTCAAAATAGAAGTAAACAAAAGCATAGATATAGTGACTTCAATAAAAATAAACGGTAATCCGATAATCTTAGTCAACATCTCATTTTCCGTGGTCATACTCAACCAAATATTATTTAAAAAATTCATAGTTATTTAAAACCTCCATAAAACTATTCTTATATTTAGGACCAATAAAACAATGAGCACTTTGCATATTTTTGAAGAAAATAATATTGTTCCTAAAATCAATTTCACTAATGTTTAAAGTATTAACAATAAAAGACTTGTGACATCTTACGAAATTGCTGGGCAAAGAAGAACAGATGGTATTAAAAGAGCCATAGGTGTTGATCTCGCCCGAAACTACATTGAAGATGGTTTTCATTCCGTTCTTTTGAATATAATTAATAGAGTTTTGATTAATCAAAGTATTTCTGCTGTTTAGTTTTATAAAATTTGCAGAGTTATTATTAATATCGTCATATAGACGAACTATAGTATTTTCAAGTTTACTCATAGAGAAAGGCTTTTGAAGGAAATCAAAAGTTTTACACTCAAAAGCAGAAACAATATATTCAAAATGGCCTGTTGCAAAAACAATATAAACTGACTTATTCTTTTTTCTGATTTCTTTGGCCAGCTGAATTCCATTTAATGAAGAATTTAAATCTATATCTAAAAATAAAACATCAACATCATTAGTATTAAGAAAACTTAGTAAGCTACTAGCATCACAAGAAGAGAAAACAACACTGGCATCGAAATCATGTTTTAGAAAAATTTTTTCCAACATTTCTTGTAACTTAGAAACTAACTGAGGATTATCATCACATAAAGCGAATTTAATCATAAAGTCATCTCCCTAATATTCTATAAAATCAGAAATTACTGGACGGTAAAACTTTACTGAATAACCAATATTTTCCAATTCTTAACTTCTAATATATTCCAATTTAAAAATCTTGTCAATAAAAAAGTAAAAAATAATTTAAAATGTCGAAAATTGATAAAACTTAGAGAAAACAGTACTTTCGAAACAAATAAAAACTCTGAAAAATGTAAAAAAATGTCAAAAGTAATACATAAGTTCTATATGCCGAGTTATATTCATAGTATTAAAATAACAAATAGAAAATAAGAAGGGAGAATTTGAAACTATGAAAAAAGTAATCGAAAGAATATCTGTGTTTGTAGTGGCAAGTGCTTTTTTGCTAGGAGTGTTAATTGTAGGAAACACTGATACAAATAAAAATGTTTTAACAAGTACAACCATAAACGGGATAGAAATAGAAAGCCTTGATAACAAAAAGATAGGATGGGGAATAAAAAGAAACGACAATCATGAGCAGCCTGATGTTGGAAATGTAAACAGAAAAATCTTGGACAAATATCAAGGATTATATATGGGAAATAAAGAGCAAAAACTAGTGTATTTAACTTTCGATTTGGGATATGAGGCTGGATACACGCCCAAGATTTTGGAAGTACTAAAACAAAATGAAGTGAAAGCAACATTCTTTATAACTGCACATTACGTAAATACTCAGCCGGATTTGGTAAAACAAATGATAGATGAAGGACATATTATAGGAAATCATACAGTGAACCACAAATCTATGCCATCTTGTAGCTTAGACACCATAAAAAAAGAAGTAATGGATTTACATTCAGCTATATACGAAAAGTTTGGATACGAAATGAAATTTATCAGACCTCCTAAAGGTGAATATAGTGAAAGAACAGTTGCTTATACAAATACATTAGGATATACGAGTGTAATGTGGTCTTTTGGCTATGATGACTGGGATGAGAAAAAACAAGGAAGAGAAGAATATGGCAAAAAGAAAATTCTAGACAATGTTCATAATGGAGAGATAATGTTACTTCATGCAACATCAAAAGACAATGCGAATATTTTAGAGGATGTAATAAAAGAAATAAAAAATATGGGATACGAATTTAGAAATATTGATCAATTTGAAAAATAGAATAGGGGGAAAAGAATTGAGGAGAAACAAAAAAGAGAGAGTTATAGATAGGCTACTTGAAGTCCCAAAAGAGATATCGACAAATGAGCCTAAAATAACGATTGCAGGGTTTAAGCAAATGTTGATAGAAAATTACAAAGCAATTTTAGAATATCAGGACATTTATATTAGGATAAAAACATATATTGGAATTGTCAATATTAATGGATTTAACTTAAAACTTGGAGAGATGACTTCTGACGACATAATGGTCACAGGAGATATAGAGACTGTTGACTTTGAAAAAATAGAAGATTAAAGCAAGGGGAGAAAAATGCTATTTAAGATATTATTAAAAAATTTAATAGGATATGTCAACATTAAAATAGAAGGCTATTTTGTAGAAAAGTTTATAAATAAATGTATCAACAACAAAATATTTTTTTGGAACATAAAAAGAGAGAAATCTACAATTATATATACCAATGTTGGAATAAACGAATTCAAAAAAATACGAAAAATAGCAAAAGAGACAAAATGCAAAATAGAGATATTGGATAAAAAAGGACTCCCTTTTATTTTGCACAGATATAAAAAAAGAAAAGTATTTTTAATAGTAATAATATTAGTGTTTGCACTTCTTTTCGGATTGTCAAGGTTCATATGGAATATAAAAATAGAGGGATTAGACAAGATAGAAAAACGAGAAATAGAAACAATATTAAATGACAATGGCTTAACAACTGGAAAGTTGAAATCAGCGATAAATAAACAAAAAATTATAAATGAAATACGAATGCGAAGAGATGACATATCTTGGGTTGGAATATCGATAGAAGGAACGAATGCAACAGTAAAAGTGGTTGAAGCAAATTCTAAGCCAGAGATAATAAATGACGAAGATTATTGCAGTATTATATCGACAAAGGATGCACAGATTGTAAAAGTAAGTGCTCAAAATGGCATCCCCGTAGTAAAAGAAGGGGATATTGTAACAAAAGGTGATACACTAATTGCTGGTTGGATAGAAGGCAAATATACTGGAACTAGATATGTTCATGCAGAAGGTGAAGTTACAGCAAAAGTATGGTATAGTCAAAAAGAGAAAATAATGCTAAATCAAGTCATAGAAAGGAATACAGAGAATGTAGAAAATAAATACAAATTAAAAATAAATAATTTTTCAATAAATTTCTTCAAAACCCTTTCAAAATTTGAAAAATATGATACAATAGAAACAAGCAAAAAGTTGAAAATATTTTCTGATTTATATCTGCCAATCGAGCTAATAAAAATTACAAATACAGAAAAAATAGAAGAGAAAATTACTTACGGAATAGAAGAGGCAAAGCAGATTGGCATAGATAAAGCTTCTGAAAAAATAGAACAAAAACTACCAAACAAAGAAAATATATTACAAAAGTACGAAAATTCTTACGCGGGTGAGGATTACGTGGATGTAGAAGTTACATATGAAGTGTTAGAAAATATAGGGACCAAAGAGAAAATAGTATTTTGAAAGGAAGATATGAAATGGAAGAGAAGAGTCTTAGAGTCTATTCAGACAAAAAATTTTTTACAAAATTAACAAATACTATAACAAAGTTATTGATACCAACGAAGATAGGAATTAATGGAATGTTGATCTCTATCAAGAGGAACAATGTGTTAAAAGCATATGAGGCTTATCGCGAAGCTCAACAGGAGTCTGCGGAGAACCAAAGTGAACTAGAAAAAAAATACGAAGATATTTATTCTTTATACTTAGAAGCAATAGATAAACATATGATGGATAATGTATATAAAAAAGTGAAAAACGATACAGCAACAGCATTTGAGAAAGAAGCATTGTCAAAATATTATATGGTAATACATTTAAAAGATACAGAATATTTAGAATACAAATATAGAAAACAAATCTTTTTAATGCAACTTGACTATGATACAGTAAAAGAATTAAACAAAGAAAAATTAATAAACAAATATGAACAATTTTATGCAACAAGAATGGAAGATTTGTACAAAAAAATATTAAAGAATTATTCAATAAAATTATCTGAAAATATTTCACAAATAGATAAAGAAATTATATATGGAAAGATTTTTTCTTCGGTAGAAGAATACATAACAGATATTCTTCCAATAAAAATGAAATTAGAACCAGAAAATAAAATCTACTCTGACATATTGGGTGATTACAAAAACTTTGAAAGATTTACAGTAGGAAAATTAGACCAAAACGATATAATCGAAAAGAACATGATTTTATTAGGAATCAGTAGAAGATTATTCACACATAGCTTGCCTTTAGTGGTTGCAGAACAATGCTACGAAAAATTATTAGTAGATGTTAGAACTCTAATAATGGACACCAAAATAGCAAGAAAACAAGAAAAGGCATATAGCCTATTAATAAATATAATAGACGATTACAATTTGCGTCTATTATCAACAAAAATTTATTGGGACAAGTTAGCAGATAGAGAAGCATACAAGAAATTTTGGAACACATATAAAAATATCATGAAAATAAAAGAAAGTGATTATATAACATACTCAAAGGAAAAAGAAAAATTATTCTTAAAGAGAGAACTAAGAGAAGTACTTAAAAACGAAAACAGATATTACAGAATTATAAAATTCTACAAGAGAAAATTAGTAGCATTAGGAGAAATGAGAGAATTAAAGAACAGCTGTACTTCAGAAGGGGACTACACAAAAAAGAAAACAGAAGACATTTCTATAAAAGAAAAAGTAATATAATTTATCAGTAAAAGAGGTAATATTTTGGAAAATTATTCACAAATAGAATTTTTAGAAATACCAGAAACAGCAGAGTACAAAGAATTAATAGAAAAAGTTGTAGAAACTTGCTTCAATGAAGAGAACTTAACAAAAACAAAACTATATTTAAATGTAATATTGACAAATCCTGAAACAATAAGAACAACAAACAAAAAATATAGAAATATAGACAAAGAGACTGATGTGTTATCATTTCCGATGTTTGAAAAGGATGAAATAGAATCGATAATTTCGGCAGAAGATGATGAACAAATAGAAGACGTTTTAGGAGATATAATGATCTCTATACCAAGAGTAATCGAACAAGCAGAAGAGTATGGACACAGTGTCCAAAGAGAACTAGCATATATGGTAGTGCATGGATTTTACCATGTAATGGGGTATGACCATATGAATGAACAGGAAAAAAGTGTCATGAGACAAAAGGAAGAAAAAATACTAAGTAAATTAAATATTACAAGGCAATAGGGGTTAAAATGAAGAAAGACGAGCATAAACTGAAAAATGATAATTTTATAGAAGCTTGGTATAATGCAATAAATGGTATAGTCTATACAGCAACAACACAAAGAAACTTTAGAATACAACTTGTATTAGCAGTAATAGTCTTAGCGTTGTCATTATTTTATGGATTGGGCACGACAGAATTTTTGTGTTTAGTATTTGCACTGTTTTTTGTAATCTTTGCAGAAATGGTAAATACAGCAATAGAAACAGTAGTGGATTTGTTTGTGGACGTGTATCATCCAAAAGCAAAAATAGCAAAAGATGTTGCGGCAGGAGCTGTAGTTCTATCAGCTTGCAATGCTTTAATTGTTGGATATTTCATATTCTTCAATGCAGAGAATATGAAAGCAATAAGTGATAGTATATTCAACAATATGGTAAAATCTCCTCAACATTTAGCATTTGTAGCAATTATATTAGTTGTAATTGCGGTAATTGCAATTAAAGCAAGTTGCTCTAAGAAAAAGGAAAGAGGTCAGCTGATAAAAGAAGGATTTGTGCCAAGTGGACAGTCAGCAGTAGCATTTGCAGCACTTACAGCAATCTGGATTAATAGCAAAGACATAGTAACATTTACATTAGCATTAGTGCTATCATTATTGGTAGTAGGAAATAGAGTATATAACAATGCGAGAACCAAAGCAGAAGTGGTATTTGGAGCATGCATGGGAGTATTGATAGTAATGCTTGTGTATGGATTAACAATATTTAAAATACAATAAACAAAGGGGAAATAAAAGAAATGAAAAAGTTTTTAATAATATTATTAGTAATTATAATATTAGCAACAGGTGGATATCTAGGATATAGAATATATAAAAGCAAAACAGAAAATATAACAGACCTAGGAACAGATGTTATAGAAGAACCAAAAGAAGAGCCAAAAAAAGAAGTTCAAATTTTTAAAGGAACAGACAGACCAATAGCTTTAATGATAGATAATCATAAAGGAGCTTTACCACAAGGTGGATTGAATGATGCTTATATGGTTTATGAAATAATTGTTGAAGGTGGAGAAAGCAGATTAATGGCACTATTTAAAGGAAAAGACCTAGAAAAAATAGGACCAGTAAGAAGCTCAAGGCATTATTTTTTAGACTATGCACTTGAAAATGATGCTATATATGTACACTTTGGATGGAGCCCACAAGCAGAATATGATATATCTAACTTAAAGGTAAATAATATAAATGGAATATCAGAAAGCCCAAAATCATTCTGGAGAGTAAAAGACAAGAGTGCACCACATAATGTTGCAACAAGTATAGCAAAAATAAAAGAAATTGCACAACGTAAGAATTACAGAATGACATCAGATAAAAAGAGTGTATTACACTATGTAACAGATGATGTAAAATTAGAAAATGGACAAAAAGCAGATACAATAACAATACCATACACAAACACAAACTCAAATACAGTAAAATATACATATGATGCAGAAACACAAAGATATCAAAGATATTCAAAAGGTGTAGAAGAAACAGACTGGAACACAGGTGAGAAAATCACAACAAAGAATATTATAATCACATTCGCTAGAAATGCTACACTAAATGATGGAGAAGGAAAAGGAAGACAAACTCTATATAATGTAAATAACTTAAAAGGTTACTACATAACAAATGGTAGAGCAATAGAAATAACTTGTGAAAAATCCTCAAGAAGTGAACAAACTGTGTATAAAGATCTTGAAGGAAACGAGATTGATGTAAATGATGGAAACACATTTGTGCAAATATGCCCAATAGATGCAAAAGTAGTAATCGAAGGGCAAGAAGAACCAGTGGAAGCAAATATAATAACAGAACAATAAAAAATAAGAACTGCCAAAAGGAAGGCAGTTCTTTTAATATTTTTCTAACTTATATTCTTTATCTAAATTGTGATTAACAAACAAATTACTAATTAATTTTAACTCTTTTTTTGCTTCATCGGACATTGTAAAAGAATATAGTTTTTTAGCCGGAGCTGAAACTATGTACTTTAAAGCATTAAAAGTATCTCTACAAATTTTTATTGAGGACTTATCTAAAAATCCACAATTATTACATAAGTAACCATTATTAGAAATACTGAAATAACCAATATTCTCTTTATTCCCACATAAAGAACACTTATCTAGTCTAGGAGCAAAACCTAAAATAACCATTAATCTAATTTCAAAAACAGATAAGATAAAATCTTTATCAGTATCAGTTTCGGAAAGTAGGTAAAGAGTGTTAAGTAATAGTTGTAAAATATTATAAGTATATTGGTTCTCATAAGTAACGTCTGAAACTAATCTAGTCATAAAAGCAGCATAATTTAGTTTATCTAAATCTGTACGAATGTTATAAAAAACTTCAATAGCTTCGCAAGAGTTGATATTATAAGAGTTCACGCCCTTAAAAATAACTAAATCGCTAAAACTCAAAAATTGAGTGCCAGCTAAAAGTGAGCTTTTGGGCCTTCTAGCACCTTTAGCTGCACAACCAATTTTGCCTATGTCGGGAGTAAGAATAGAAACCATCTTATCGAAATCTCCCATATTACTTTCTAGTAGTACAATTCCTTTTGTCTTTATTATTCCCATAAAATCCTTCTTATAAATTATTCATTTTGTTATCATCTTTTACTTCAATATTAGTAACGTTAGAATCGCTTTTTTGCAAATTCTTCTCGGCATTTTCAACCTCTAGCAATTCTAAAAAAGTATTAATATTTCCAGTATTTTTAAAAGTATTCCAAGCTATTTTTTTTATCATATGAAATCATCTCCTATGTAGCATTAAACGCATACCAATTTTTATTTATCTTTTGTAAATTCAAAACATTTATACTAGCAATTATTGTAATTTAAATTTTTTTAGTAAATTTGAATCATTGATCCAATCTTCTCTAACTTTAACCCATAATTGCAAATTGACTTTTGTATCCAAAGTTTTTTCTAAATCTTCCCTTGCATAAGTTCCGATTCTCTTTAACATTTTTCCGTCTTTGCCGATAATAATACCTTTATGAGATTTCTTTAAACAATAAATAGTTGCAGAAATATCACAAATGCTCTGCTTTTCAACGGTTTTTCTGAATTTCATTTTTTCAACTTCAATATAAATTCCATGAGGAACTTCTTGATCTAATAACCTTAAAGTCTTTTCTCTAATAGTTTCTTCGGCTAGTTGCCTTAATGTTTGGTCAGTATATTCCTCTACATTATAATATGCAGGACCAACCTTCAAGTTGTTTTCTATCTCATCAAGAAGAATATCTAGATTCTTGTTTTTTATGACAGAAACTGGAACAACAGCAGTAAAACTATATTCTTTAGAATAAAGTTCAATTAATTTTGCGATTTGTTCTTTAGCAACTAAATCTACTTTGTTAATTACCAAAATACATTTTTTCTTAGAATCAATAATTTTGTCTAATATTAATCTATCACCTTTGCCAATAGCCTCTGATGTTGCATCAACTACAAAAAGCACAATATCAACATCTGAAGAAGCACCAAAAGCTGTTTCAACCATAACATCTCCAAGTTTTGACTTTGGTTTATGAATTCCAGGTGTATCAACAAAAATAATCTGACTGTTAGGACGATTAACAATAGCTCTTATAGCGGTTCTAGTAGTCTGTGTTTTATTTGCAACAGCTGCAACTTTTTCACCGACTAAAGAATTGATAATGCTAGACTTTCCTACATTAGTTCTTCCAAGCATTGATACAAATCCTGATTTAAAATTTTCGTTCTCCATATAGTTCTCCAATTTCTATAATTATTATAAATAATTTTAATTAAATATTTTGTAGAAAAAAGTAAATAAAAAAATATTTCATATACAATAATTCGACAAACTTTTTCTAACACTAGAATTATATAATATTTCTTGCAAAGTGTCAAAAATTATGCTATACTTACCATAATATTTTTATGCTAGGAAGTAGGAGAAATGTATTTAATAGTAGGACTTGGAAATCCAGAACCAGAATATGCAAAAACAAGACACAATATGGGATTTGATGTAATAAACAAGTTATCAAAAGAATTTGATATTGAAGTAAAAAAGGAAAAATACAATGCTTTATATGGAACTGGAACAATTGAAAACGAAAAAGTAATCTTATTAAAACCTCAAACTTATATGAATTTAAGTGGTGAGGCTATAAAGCCATTTGCAGATTTTTATAAGATAGATATGGATAAGATTATTGTAATATATGATGATATAGATGTAGAAACAGGGACAATAAAAATAAGAAAAAAAGGTGGACCAGGATCACACAATGGAATGAAATCAGTTGTGTATGAGTTAGGCTCAAAAGAATTTCCAAGAATAAAAGTGGGAACAGGTTCAAAACAAGAAATACCAAATCTAATAAATTATGTAATAGATAAAGTTAATAATGAAGAATATGAAAGACTAGAAAAAGGAGTAGAACTAGCTGCAGAAGCTGTTAAATTATGCTTAAAAATAGGAATAGACAATGCAATGAATACATTAAATTAGAGGTAGTTAATGAAAGAAATTATAATAAACAAAGATGAAGACGATATAATAGTGGCATTACTGGAAAATGGCAAATTAGTAGAAGAGTATGACAACATAAACAATGCAAAAACATTAGAAGGAAATATATATTGTGGAATTGTAAGAAATGTATTACCAAATATGCAATCAGCATTTGTAGACATTGGAGAAAGCAAAAACGCTTTTATACATATAAAAGATATAATTCCAAAAACAAGTGAAGTAACCGGAAATAAAGAAGAAGACTATTCAAAATACAAAATGAAGGATTTTGTAAAACAAAAAGAAACAATACTTGTTCAGATAAAAAAAGACAAAGAAAGCTTAAAAGGTGCGAGAGTGTCAAAAGACATAAGCCTAGTAGGCAGATTTTGCGTACTTTTAATTAATGTAAATTTTATAACAGTATCGCAAAAAATAGAAAGCAAAGAAGAAAAAGAAAGACTAAAAAATGTAGCATCTGAAATATTAAAAAAATATGGAAAAGACGAAAAGTATGGACTAATATTAAGAACAGCAGCATCTGAAAAAAGCAAAGAAGAAATAGAAAGAGATATAGTAGAATTAATAGAATATTGGAAACAAATAAAAAGTGCATATGAAGAAGTTTCAAAAGAGGGTAAACCAGTATTAATATTTGAGAACTACAACATCGTATCAAAATTTCTATTAGGAGTTTTAGACTCAGACATTAATCAAATAACAGTTAACAACACAGCTGTATTTGAACAAATAAAAGAACAAATTAGCGAATTAAAAAAGCCTAATATAGAATTGTGTTTACAAGAAAATGACTTAATGCAAAAACACAATTTAGAACATCAAATATCAAAAATACATGAAAGAAAGATATGGCTTAAATGTGGTGGATTTATAACAATAGATAAAACAGAAGCGCTAACAGCCATAGACGTAAACTCTGGAAAATATACAGGAAGAAACAAAGAAACCAAAGAACTAGCATTATTGAGAGTAAACAGAGAAGCAACGATAGAAATAGCAAAGCAAATAAGACTAAGAAATATAAGTGGAATAATTATTGTAGATTATATAGATATGCTAAAGGACGAAGAAAGAAAACAAATACTAGACTTGCTTGACAAAGAACTAAAAAAAGACAGAAGCAAAACACAAGTGGTAGGATTTACGCAATTAGATCTATTAGAAATGACAAGAAAGAAAATATAAGAGTTTGATTACTAGTTGATTTGTAAAACGGCTTATTTTATAATAACGATATACGAAAGGAAAGGGGGAGCAAAATGCCAAAAAAAACTAAAGAGAGGGAAAGAATCAATAGAAAACTGAAAAACAAAAAAGGGATAACCCTAATTGCGTTAGTAGTAACAATAGTTGTGCTTTTGATACTAGCAGGAGTGAGTGTAAGTGTAGTAGCGGACAAAAATGGAATAATACAAAACAGCCAAGAGACAAAAGAACAGACTAGAGCAGCAATGGTTGAGAAAGAAAGGGACCTTTGGAAATTAGAGGGACAAATATACCAAAGTGATTCTGAAAAAGAAACACTAGAAAAAGTGTTGGAAAGATTGGAAAAAGAGAACACGATTACAAAAGAAGAAAAACAAGCGATACTGGAAACAGGAGAAGTAACAATAGCTGGAAAAACCATAATATTTATAGATGGGACTATCGTAGCTTGTGGAAACGAAGAAGATTCAGCTGATGGTAGCTTTTTAGGAAATACCAGTATCAAAAGAGGAGACATTGAACAAATAAATATAATAACTGCATTAAATGGGCATGATGCCAATGATGAGAAAACATGGGATATTTCAGAAAGAAAAAATGGAAGATATTTAGCTTGGTATGAAGATAAAGATAATAATAACTTTTGGGAAGTGACAATAGCTGGAAATGGAAGAGTAAAATTAAATAAAAGTGCAAAATTACTTTTTAAAGCACTTGGAACTTATGCAGGAAAGATTGAAATGAACGGAATTGAAAATCTGGACACATCAGAAGTTACAGACATGAGCTATATGTTTACAGATGGCTCTCAATATACTGATTTGGATTTAAGCTCATTTGATACATCTAATGTTACAACAATGAGTGGTATGTTTTTAAATTGTTCAAAACTAACTAATTTAAACTTAGCAAACTTTGATACCAAAAATGTAGTAAAATTAACAAATTTATTTAATGGCTGTTCGGCAATAGAAAATATAAATTTAAGTAGTTTTGACACATCAAATGTAACCAAAATGTATGCAATGTTTGGAAATTGCGAAAATCTAAAAAATGTAAATTTAAAAAATTTTGACACATCAAAAGTAACTGATATGGAGGCAATGTTTTTTAATTGTAAAAGCCTAAGTAAGATAGATCTTAGCAACTTTAATACTTCTAGTGTTGAAAGATTAAAAAGAATGTTTGTTAACTGTGAATTGCTCACTGAATTAGATTTAAGCAATTTTAAAACAGAAAATCTTCTTAATGTGGAAACTATGTTTAGTGGATGTAAATTGCTGAAGAAGATAGATATGCGCAATGCAACATTTGATAAAGTTCAAAATTATAATTATATGTTGGATACTCTACCATCAGATGTAACAATAATAGTAAAAGACGATACCCAAAAAGAATGGCTTTCTTCTAAATTCCCAGAACGTGCAAATTCTATAAAGGTACAAGGACAAACTTAAAAACAGCTAAAGAAACAGTGACATAAAAGTGCTAGAATGCGAGAAAATAGCCAAAAACCATTGACAATGATTTTGCTTTGTGATAAAATAATTATCTGTAAGCCGCCTGGGTCGGGCAACTAAATTCTATCATAATAAAAATTATAGATAGATGCCTTGAATTTTATGCTTAGCGAGTATACGAATAAAGGGAGGTGTACAATACAATGTACGCAATAATTGAAAGCTGTGGAAAACAATACAAAGTAGCAGAGGGAGATGTAGTATTCTTCGAAAAACTAGAAGCAGAAGAAGGAAAAAAAGTTTCTTTTGACAATGTAGTTTTAGTATCTGACGGAAAGAAAATAGAAGTTGGAGCTCCTTATGTTAAAGGTGTTAAAGTTGAGGGAAAAGTAGTAGCTCATGGAAAAGCTAAAAAAATATTAGTTTACAAATACAAAGCTAAGAAAAACTACAGAAGAACTCAAGGACATAGACAACCATATACAAAGGTTGAAATAACATCTATAAAATTAGCTGCTGAAAAGAAAGAAACAAAGACAGAAGCTAAAAAAGAAACAAAATAATAATTAAGAGATTATAAAACAAAAACATGAAGGGAGTGAAACTAAATGGCTCACAAGAAAGGTCAAGGTAGTGTTAAGAACGGTAGAGATAGTGAATCAAAACGTTTGGGACTAAAAAGAGCTGATGGTCAAGTAGTTCCAGCTGGAAATATATTAGTAAGACAAAGAGGAACAAAATTCCATCCAGGAAAAAATGTTGGAATAGGCAGTGATGACACATTATATGCTAAAGTAACAGGAACTGTTAAATTTAAAAGACTTGGAAGAGATAAAAAACAAGTTAGCGTTTATACAGCAGAAGAATTAAAAGCTAAAGCAAAAAAAGCAAAAGCTCCAAAAGCTGTAAAAACAGAAAAGAAAGCAGAAAAAGCACCTGCTAAAAAAACAACAACTACAAAAAAAGAAAAAGTAGAAAGCAAATAAAGTTTAAACCCTAGCATTACAAACGATGCTAGGGTTTTTGTATGCAACAGCAAAAAATAAAAAATTCCTTGTTATTATCAAGGTTTTGTGGTAAAATATTACATATAAAAATAACAAAAAGGGGAACAAAATGAAACAAGAAAAATCATTAAGTAAAAAGCTAAGCAAAAAAACTATAATTATATCATTAGCAATAATTATAATAATACAAATATTGGCAAGAATTTATGTTGGATACAAAAAAGAATATTTCCACATAGATGAAGCATATTCGTACTCTTTGATGAACTATGATAAAATTCAAATTACAGAAAATGATGATTTTTATGATACATGGCACACGAAAGATTATTATATAGATTATTTATCAGTAAATAGTGATGAAGTATGGAACTTAAAACCAGTATATGAGAACCAAAAAAATGATGTACATCCACCTTTATACTACTTACTACTAAGAATAGCAGCATCATTTACAATAGATGGATTTACAAAATGGACAGGAATAATTCTAAACATAATTATATATGTATTTTCAAGTATCTTTATATATCTAATATCAAAAAGAGTATTTAAAGATGAGAAAAAAGCATTATTGACTTGCTTGATATCAGGGTTATGTTTAGGAGCACTAGACACAACAGCATACATAAGAATGTATGAACTAGCAAATTTATTCATATTAATATTAACATACATACATATGAAATTGTACGACAAAAAAGAGCTAGAAATAAAAGATGTTGTAACAGTTGGAATCGTAGCATTATTAAGCTCATTAACACACTATTATACATTAATATATATGGCAGTGCTATTTATAATATTTGTAGTAAAATACATAAAAGCAAAAGAGTACAAAAACTTAATAAAATACATATCTTGCTTTGTTGTTGCAGCAATAGTATCACTAATAATATTCCCATATTCATTTAAGCATATGTTCATGGGATATAGAGGCGAAGGCGCAATGAACAGCCTATTCAATAGCGAAACTCTATATGCAGACATAGGAACATATCTATATGTTTTAAGTAAGGGATTAGTTGGATATACCTTCGTTGCACTAATAATATTGTTTATAGTGCTAGACGTTAGAAAAAAAGGTACAATTGTAGACAATGATGAAACAAAATTATTAATTATACCAACAGCGATATATTTTGTATTAGTAGCAAAAATGTCACCATACAAAGAACTAAGATATATAATGCCAATAATATCAGTATCGATGATATATTTAATATATGTATTTTCAAGATTATTTGAGCTAAACTTTAAACAAAAAACAGCAAAAATAGCAACTGTAGCATTATTTGCAATAATAACAATCTCGCCACTATTTACAGGAGCTCATTTAGACTTTACATACACAAAAATGAATCATTTAGCTGATAAAATGGAAGAAAAATCAGACATTCCAGCACTATATGTATTTAATGAAAATAATATAAGATTTTTAGATGACATATATATGTTTACTAAGTTAGATAATTCTTATATTATGAAATACAGCAATGCAAATGAAGAAAATATTAGAAATGTTCTAAGCGAAAAAGATACATCAAAAGGACTAATATTAGTTTATAATGAAGGCGTGCAATATGAAGATATTGTGAAACAAATAAAAGAAATATACAATTATAAAACAGATGAAAGAGTACAAGATTTAAACGCAGGAGGAGTTTTATACTTACATTAAGAGAAGGGAAAGTGATTATTATGGGAAATAAAAAGAGAATATTAACAGGAGATAGACCAACAGGAAGATTACATATAGGTCATTACTTTGGATCTTTACAGAAAAGAGTTGAAATGCAGAATTCAGGGTTATATGATCCATACATATTAGTAGCAGATGTTCAAGCATTAACAGACAACTTTAATAATCCAGATAAAGTAAGAAAAAATGTAAGAGAAGTAGTAATGGATTATTTATCAGTAGGAATAGATCCAGAAAAGTCAACAATATTTATACAATCTATGATACCAGAAATAGCAGAACTTACAGTATTCTATTCTAACCTAGTAACAATAGCCAGACTAGAAAGAAACCCAACAGTAAAAACAGAAATAGCACAAAAAAGAGAACTATTTGGAGAAAGCGTAACATATGGATTTTTAGGTTATCCTGTAAGCCAAGCTGGAGATATAACAGCGTTTAGTGGAGAATTAGTTCCAGTAGGAGAGGACCAACTTCCATTGATAGAACAATGTAGAGAAATAGTAAGAAAGTTTAACTCTATATATGGAGAAGTATTAATAGAACCAGAGGCAATTCTATCTTCAGGCAAAAGAATAAAAGGATTAGATGGAAATGTAAAAATGGGTAAATCTTTAGGAAATGCTATTTATTTATCAGACTCACCAGAAGAAATTACAAGAAAAGTAATGAGTGCTGTCACAGATCCTAAGAGAATAAAGAAAGATGATTTAGGAGATCCAGATGTATGTATGGT
Source organism: Clostridium sp. CAG:780 (assembly GCA_000434195.1). Lineage (GTDB taxonomy): Bacteria > Bacillota > Clostridia > TANB77 > CAG-508 > CAG-245. Next base: position 7,092 of record HF994457.1, on the reverse strand, counting down.
TGCATATTATCATCAACTATTTACAGAAAAAGAAGAATACGAAAACGTTTGCAAAGAATGTAGAGCCGGAACTAGAGGATGTGTAGCTTGTAAAAAACAACTAGCACAAAACATCATAAAAACATTAGAACCTATAAGAGAAAAAAGAAAATATTATGAAGAGCATCCAGAACTAGTGGATAAAATCTTAATAGAAGGAACTCAAAAAGCTAGAAAAGAAGCGCAAGAAACAATGAAAAAAGTGAAGAGAGCAATGAAATTAGATTATTTCGCTTAACAGAGATAATCTGTTGAGTAAAAAAAGAGATTAAAAGTAAGGAGCAAGAAAGATAATATGTTTACAGACTATGTAAAAATTTATGCCTCTGCAGGAAAAGGCGGAAACGGTGCAGTATCGTTTAGAAGAGAAAAATATATAGCAGCAGGTGGACCAGATGGTGGAGATGGCGGAAAAGGTGGAGATGTCTATTTTGAAGTTGATCCAGATTCAAATACACTTTTAGAATTTAGATACAAAAAGAAATTTAAAGCAGAAAGTGGAAAAAATGGTGAAGGTGCTCGTAAATTTGGAAAAAGTGGAGAGGATATTCATATAAAAGTTCCAATAGGGACAATAATCAAAGATGCACAAACAGGAGAAGTTTTAGCAGATTTGTCAGAAAAAGGACAAGTGGAATTATTGTTAAAAGGTGGTAGAGGTGGTAAAGGAAATTGCCATTTTGCTACTTCAACAAGACAAGCTCCTAGGTTTTCACAAGCAGGAGAAGAAGGAGAAGAAAAAGAGTTAATACTAGAGCTAAAACTATTGGCAGATGTAGGATTGATTGGCTATCCAAGTGTAGGAAAATCAACAATACTATCAATCGTAACAGCAGCAACTCCAAAAATTGCGGATTATCATTTTACAACATTAGAGCCAAATTTAGGAGTAGTAAAAGCAGAATATGGAGATAGCTTTGTAATAGCAGACATTCCAGGACTGATCGAAGGTGCAAGTGAGGGAACAGGACTTGGAATACAGTTCTTAAGACATATAGAAAGAACAAGATTATTGTTACACGTAATAGATGTGTCTGGTTCAGAAGGAAGAAATCCAGTAGACGATTTCTATACAATAAATAAAGAGCTAGAAAAATATAGCAAAAAGTTAGCAACAAGAAAACAAATAATAGTTGCTAACAAAGCTGATATAATGCAAGATGAAAATATGTATAAAGAATTAGAAAAACTTGCAAAAGAAAAAAATCTAGAAATATTTAAAATCTCTGCTGCAACAGGTGAAGGAATAAAAGAATTAATGGCAGAAGTTTCAAAACTATTAAAGACACTTCCAAAAGAAGAATTAATAGAAATAACAGCTAAAAAGAAAGTTTATAAATTAGAAGAAACAGAACCATTTACAATAAAGAAAGAAGAAGATATTTTTGTTGTGGATGGTCCAGTAATAAGAGAAATAATGAGAAAAGTAAATATGGAAGACAACGAATCTTTATACTACTTCCAGAGAAAATTAGAAGAATTGGGTATAAACCAAAAATTAAAAGAAGCGGGAGTAAAAGAAGGAGACACAGTAAAAGTTGTAGACTATTTATTAGAATGGGAAGACTAATACAAAACATTTTTTAAAATTTACAAACTTTTGTTTGACATTTTGTTTCTTTTATGATATTATGATTGCAGAAAATAATTTAGGAGGAATAATAATGTCTAGAAAAAAGAGACCTAATGAGTTAAATAAGAGAGAAAAAGCGATTTTAAAATTTATTGAAAAAGAAATACAAGAAAATGGTTATTCACCATCAGTAAGAGAAATTGGAAAGGCTGTTGGATTAAAATCAACAGCAACAGTACATGCTTACTTGGAAAGACTAGAGAAAATAGGACGTATAACTAGAAAGAATAAAATGGGAAGAACACTACAACTATTAAAAGGTGGAAAACCATATCGTCCAAATGGAGAAGAGAAAAAAGAAGAAAAAGAAGTATATACTGGAAAAGAAATGGTAGAAGTACCTGTAATTGGAAAAATAACAGCGGGAGCTCCGATCCTAGCAGTAGAAAACATAACAGATACATTTCCTATTCCACTTGACTTTATAGGAAACAACACATGCTTCATGCTAACTGTTAGAGGAGAGAGCATGATAGAAGCTGGAATACTAGACGGAGATTATATACTTGTAAAAAAACAAAATACAGCAGAAAATGGACAAATAGTGGTTGCTTTAATAGGGGATGAAGCAACAGTAAAAACCTTCTACAAAGAAAAAGACCACATAAGACTACAACCTGAGAACAGCACAATGGATCCAATAATAGTACCAACTTGTGAAATATTAGGAAAAGTAGCTGGTGTATTCAGAAAAATGTAATAAACAACAGAAAATAATATGTAAAGACAAATAAAGATGGAGAAGTAATTATGAAAAGAATGAAAACTTTTGGAATGTACCTTTTATGGCTTGTACTATTATATATGTTTGTTACAGTTTCGGCATATGGATACATAGAAGCATCATATAAAGGAATAGATGGAATAATAATAAAAGACGACAAAATGCTAATTACAATAGATGAAGCAGAAGCAACAATAGTAAATGGACAAATTAAAGGACAAATTAAAAATGTTAGTCAAGAAGATATTGGAACAAAATACATAAAAATAGACCTTATATCAAAAAAAGGAACACTTATATTAACTAAATATATAGAAGTAGATGGATTAAAAGTTGGCGAACAAAAAGAATTTAACTTGATGTTTAGAGCAGAAAATATAGTAAAATATCAAGCACAAATAACAGACAAAGCGGAACTAAAAGAAGGACTATCAGAACTAGTAAAAATAGGAGACTTAGGAAATGATGGAGCTTCTAAAATAGCTTTATTGTTAGCAGCAGTTATTTTAATAAAACATTTACTATAAAACGTAATAGAAAACGAAGAAAAGATGTATAATAACAAAGAAATTATACATCTTTTTAAAAATTGGAAAGATAAATTAATAATATTATAAAAAATGTTTGAAATTTCCGTAAAGATGTAATATAATTGTAATAGTTTCGCAACAAAAAATTGAAAGGGAGATTCACATGTTTGATTTTGGACAAGATATAGGAATAGACTTAGGAACAGCAACTGTAATTGCTTATGTAAAAGGCAAAGGAATAGTTTTAAGAGAACCATCAGTAGTTGCAGTAGATAAAGAAACAGGAGAAGTTCTAGCAGTAGGAAAAGAAGCTAGAAGAATGTTGGGAAGAACACCCGGAAATATAGTAGCTACGAGACCTTTAAGAGAAGGAGTAATATCAGACTATACAGTAACAGAAAAAATGTTAAAATACTTTATAAACAAAGTCTGCGGAAAATATATTTTTGCACCAAGAATTATGATATGTGTTCCTTCAAGAGTGACAGAAGTGGAAAAAAGAGCTGTAATAGATGCAGCAACACAAGCAGGAGCAAGAAAAGTATATTTAATAGAAGAACCATTAGCAGCCGCAATAGGTGCAGGACTGGATATATCAAAACCATACGGAAATATGGTAGTAGATATTGGAGGAGGAACTACAGATATTGCAATATTATCTCTTAATGGAACAGTAATAAGCACTTCAATAAAAGTTGCAGGAGACAAGTTTGACGAAGCAATTATAAAATATATAAAGAAAAAGCATAACATCATAATAGGAGAAAGAACAGCCGAAGATTTAAAAATAAATATAGGATGTGTATATCCAAAAATACAAGATGCAGAGATGGAAATTAGAGGAAGAGACCTAATAACAGGTCTGCCAAAAACAGTAACAGTATATTCAAGTGAGATGCTAGAAGCATTGACAGAATCAGCAGAACAAATAGTAGAAGCTGTACACTCTATACTAGAGAAAACACCACCAGAGCTCTCAGCAGATATAAGTGATAGAGGAATATACATGACTGGTGGAGGATGTTTAATAGATGGATTAGACAAGTTATTACAAGAACGTACAGGAATCAATGTAATGGTTGCGCAGGACTCAGTATCTTGCGTTGCATTAGGAACAGGCAAAGCATTGGACAACTTAGATTCATTAGAAGGAAAAAAATAAAGGACAAAATTGTGCCTATGTTTTAAGAAAGGACTACAAAATGAGAATATTAAAAGATTTTAAAATACCAAACTTTAAACTAAAAAAAATAGAAATGAATGACATACCAGATATAGAAAAGGTAAAAATTGATTATGAAAAAGTAAAAGAAGCAGGGGAAAAGAAAAACAAAAAACAACCATATGATGCAGGAACTTTTACAACAGTAAAAGACATATTTGTAGAATCAATGAAAAAATATGCAGACAACACATTAGTTCTTCAAAAGCCAAGTCATAAAGAACCATACAAAGAAATAACATACAGACAATTTGGAGAAGATGTTGTATCATTTGGAACAAAATTAATAAAAATGCTTCCTAAAAAAGCAAAAGTAGTAATAGTAAGTGAAACAACATATCAATGGTATGTGTCATACATGACTTTACTTTGTGGAGATACAGTTGTAGTACCAGTGGACAAAGAGTTACCAGATAATGAATTAGAAAATGTAATAAACAGAGCAAAAGCAACTGCAGTAATATACTCTGCAAAGAAAAAAGATTCAATAAAAAAGGTTGAAGGAAATGTTCCAACAGTAAAATATTTCATAGAAATGGATTCTGATGACTACATTGTAGACAAACATATGGGCATGAACTATTTAATAAAAGAAGGAAAAGAAATAGTTGACGCTGGAAGCACAGAATTTATGGATATAGAAATTGATCCAGAAGAATTTAAAATGTTAATATTCACATCAGGAACAACTTCAAAATCAAAAGGAGTAATGATATGTAGCAGAAACTTGGCAGCAAACATAAATGCAGTATTTGCATATGTAAAATTGACGCCAGCAGATAGACTATTCTCTATATTACCATTACACCATACATACGAATCAACAATAGGCTTCTTACTACCATTTGCAACAGGTTCATCAGTTGCAATATGTGAAGGATTAAGATATATAATTCCAGATATGCAAGAAGCAAAACCAACAGCAATGCTTGCAGTTCCTTTATTAGTTGAAAACTTATACAAAAAAATAAATGAAACTATAAAGAAAAGCAAAAAAGAAGGAATTGTTAACTCTATGATACATGTTACAAATGTTTTGAAAACAGTAAACATAGATATCAAGAGAAAGGTATTTAAAGAAATATTAGATAACTTAGGCGGCAACTTAAGAATAATAGTATCAGCAGCAGCTCCAATAGATGCAAAAATTTGTAAATGGGTAGAAGACATTGGCATAGAATTCTTACAAGGATATGGACTTACAGAAACAGCTCCAATAGCTGCACTAACACCAGAGTTTGAACCATCAAGATATGCTTCAACAGGAAAAGCAGTAAAAGACACAGAAATAAAAGTTCTAAATCCAAATGAAAATGGAGAAGGAGAACTATTAATAAAAGGACCAACAGTTATGCTTGGATACTATGAAGATGAAGAAGCAACAAAACAAGCAATACAAGATGGATACTTCCATTCTGGAGATATAGGAAGAATCGACGAAGATGGTTACATATATATAACAGGAAGATGTAAAAACGTTATAGTAACACAAAACGGAAAAAATATCTATCCAGAAGAAATTGAGCTAATGCTAAATGATATACCGGAAATATCAGAATGTTTAGTATATGGAGAAAAAGAGAAGGAAGATAAAAGAGATAAAGAATTAATAATAACAGCAAAGATTATTCCTGATTACAAAAAGATAGAAGAATTACATGGCAAAGATTTATCAGAGGAAGATATTCAAAAAATTATATGGGATAAGGTAAAAGAGAATAATAAAAAGCTTACATCATATAAAGCCGTAAAGAAAATTGAAATAAAGAAGGATGAATTCGAAAAAACAACAACAATGAAGATAAAAAGATACGCTGAAATGAACAAAAAATAGACAAAAAGAAGAAAAAACACTTTTGTAACACTTTTGTAATAAAAATGTTACAAAAGTGTAAATAAAAAACTGCCCGTAAGTATTGTATTTTTTTGTTGAATAATATATAATTAGCGTATATTATAGCGAAACATATGAAGAGGAGGAATTTTACAATGTCTAAATCTGGCATAGTAAATGTAAGAATGGTAATAACTGAAGAAAAGATATTATCAAATATATCAAAAGTCCAAAAAATGATAGATCCTAACAGTAAAAAGCAGATAATACAATTAGAAGACGATGCATATTTCAAAGATTTAGTAGAATCTATTAAGACGTACTTAATTGAATATCCAAAAAAGAAAAATTTCCCAAGTAGTGTATATAGAGCAGCTTATGGGCTTGTTGAATTTGCAACAAATGAATTTGAAGAAAATACAAAACAAATAGAAGAGCTTATAAGACAAAGAGAAAAGAACATAGCATTATCAGGAGAACTAAAAAATGTACTTAGCATTGTTGTAAACAAAGAAGATGGATGGAAGGATTCAATAAAAGAAGTTTCATCAGAATTCCCAGAAGATATAATAGAAACACTAGGAGTACTTGGAAGATCAAAATCAGATAAATCTCAAAATTATCATGACGCATTAAAACTAATAAATGCTAGAATTGCAAACCTAGAATCAAACTTACATATAGAAATAGATATGGAAAGAATTGAAGATAGATCAAAAGCATTAAGCTATATAGGAATAGAAGTTGCAGATGCTCTAAAACTAATACCTACTCCAAGAGAAGAAATAGAAGAAACTGTAAATACAGAAAAAATAGCAGTAGAAGAAAAAATACAAGAACAAACACCAATAGCAGATACCCAATACTACGAAGAGACAAGAGTAAATGTAAAACCTTCATTATGGCAAAGATTTAAACAAAGTAAATTTGTTCAAACAATAAAATATATAATGAAAATAAGAATTGTACTAGACGTACCAGCATTACCAAGCGGAGACGAAAGTAAAAAATAAAAAACGAGAACCTAAATTTGTTAAAAGTTTAGGTTCTTTTTGAATGTCAAAAAAATAATAACTATATTACTAATTCAAAAAATTAAAGCAACAAAGT
>HF994456.1:764-7821 GCA_000434195.1 Clostridium sp. CAG:780 | reverse complement strand
ATGAAATAAGTTGTATAGAAGATTTAGTAGTACTATCTAATATGAGTAACGGAAAAGGTATAAAGTTGGAAGATGGAAAAACAGTTGAGATAACTAATGTAGAAACATTTAAAGATAAATATGTAATACTAACAAGAAATTTAAATTTTAAATCAAAATATTCATATAGAGATAGTGAAAATACAGGATTTGGGGATCTAAATGGAGATGGCAAGATAGAAACGATAATGCAGGAATTACAAAAAGAAAAAGGATACACTCCAATACAATTTTTTTATGGTAATATGAATGGAAATTATAAAGCAATAAAAAATATATACATATATAACAAAGAAATGAGATATGCTGGATTTTTTTCTAAGATTGATTCAGGAACAACAATTAAAAATTTTACCATAAGTGGAGAAATTAATAGTGAGGGTGGCTATGTAGGAGGTATAGCTGGAACTGTCAGCAACGATGGAAAAAACGGAAAGATAGACAACTGTCATAACTATGCAAATATATATGGAAATGGATATGCAGGAGGTCTGATAGGATACATACACAATAGTAGTAATATAGCTCAAATAGTCAATTGTAGTAATAGAGGAACGGTAAAGAATACTACAAATAATTATTATGCAGGAGGAATAGTTGCAAATACTGATAGTACTGTCTTGAAAATAGAACAATGCTATAATACAGGAGATGTAGTAGGATGTGGGATAGCTGCAAACAACAAGTCTTTTATAAATAATTGTTATAATACAGGTAAAACTGAATATGGCTTGGTAATAAACAATCAAAATGAAGTGAAAAATTGCTATAGCATTGGAGAATGCACATATAAATGTTTAATTCGAAAAACAGACTATACAGCATCACATATATTTAACTGCTTTTCTGAAAAAAACTTTGTGGATAAAATAACTTTAAGTGGAACAGTTGACGATATAAGTGAAATTTTTGAAAGTGGATATATGAAGACAAATGAATTCCTTAAGTATTTAAATGATGACAATGTATGGATAAGAGACACAACGAATATTAATAATGGATATCCAATACTAAAGTGGCAAGTTGATCAATAATTAATAGAAATAATATGGTTATAAAAATCTTTTTTAAAATTTTCAAAAATTATTGAAATAAAATATAAAGTATGTTAATATAATGTTAAGGAAAGCGAAAGCTTTTTTACCCTACGTGGTACGTGCAAAGAATTAAATTTTAGAACCAACAAATATTTAACGGGAGTCCGCCTTTGAGTGTGGCGTGTAGGCTTAGAGTATACTTTAAGAAACCCAGAAGCATTCAACAAGATACCCACCTGTCTAGTGGCAGGTCCTTAAAATTTCGTTCATCTCACGGCTAGTGTGGGGACTTTTTTTGTCTAAAATACATTGATAATTATATTTTTTTATGATACCATATTGACATACAAAAATTAGAGAAAGGAGTTTGCAATATGAATATTAAACAAGCACTAGAAGAAGCGAGGAATATTTTAAAAAGTAACAACTTTGAAGATAGTAATATTATTGCAAAAGAACTTCTTTCATATGTTCTGAAAAAGGACAAGGTATATTTAACGATAAATTCTGATACTGCTCTTGCAGATATAGAATATACTGAATTTACAAAATACATTGAACAAATAATAGATGGAAAACCACTTCAATATATAACACAAAAACAAGAATTTATGGGAATAGATTTTTTTGTGAATGAAGATGTACTTATTCCACAACCAGATACGGAGATACTAGTAGAAACGGTACTTGGTATTTGTAAAAAATATGATAAGCAAAGTTTAAGGATTTTGGATCTATGTACTGGAAGTGGTGCAATAGCAATTTCATTAAGCAAGATTCTAAATACACAAGTATTTGCAAGTGATGTTAGCACAAAGGCTTTAAAGGTCGCAGAAAAGAACAATGTAATGAATAACACAAAAGTTGAATTTATAGAATCAAATTTGTTTGAAAAAATCAATGGAGAGAAATTTGATGTAATAGTTTCAAATCCGCCATACATTAAAAACGAAGAGATAAAATTGCTGTCAAAACAGGTGCAAAATGAGCCATACATTGCTCTAGCAGGAGGAGAGGATGGACTTGATTTTTACAGAAAAATCATAGATGAAGCTTATAAACATATAAACGAAAATGGTTATTTATGCCTAGAGATAGGATATGACCAAAAAGAAGATTTAATAAAGCTGATAAAACAGAATGAAAATTATGAGTATGAGAATTGTATAAAAGACTTATCTAATAATGACAGATGTATAATTGCAAAAATTGTATAAAAAGGAGAACGCAAATGTCTTTTTCATCAAATTTAAAAGTAGAACTAAGTAAAATAAATAATTTGAAAAATAAACAAGAAGTTTATGCAGAGTTTCTTGGCTATTTATCGACTGCAAATGTCAATATAAAAAATAAAAACATAAAATTCTCAACAGAAAACGAATATAATATAAACCGTTTTGCTAAACTATTAAATAATATAAACATAGATAATTACAAAATAGATATATCAGGGAAAGCATATAATATAACATTTAAAATAACCGATAATATTGCAGAAATTAACACAGAAAATGTAGAACAACTCTTGAATTCCGATAATTTGAAAAAAGCATATATTAGAGGAAATTTCTTAGGCGCTGGTTCTATTAATGAGCCAAATAAAACATATCATTTGGAGATAATCTTTAGAACAGAGGAGTTGGCAAATATAACATTAACTCTAATAAATCAATATTCAATAAATGCTAAAATTTTGGATAAGACTGTATATTTTAAAGATGGAGAGGAAATATCAAACTTTTTAGCACTAATTGGAGCAAACTCTGCAGTTCTTAAATTTGAAGAAGCAAGAGTCATAAGAGAGATGAAAAATAATGTTAATAGAATAGTGAATTGTGAAACAGCAAATATGAACAAGACAATAAAAGCTTCTGTAAAACAATTAGAAGATATTAAAAAGTTAAGAAAGAAGAATAAATTTAACAATCTTCCAGATGAACTAAAGGAAATAGCAATATTAAGAGAGGGAAATCCAAATGCTACTTTGGAAGAATTGGGTAATATGCTTTCAACTCCGATAGGAAAGTCTAGTGTAAGCCATAGATTTAAAAGAATAGAAGAATATTTATAAGAGGAAAAATAAATGGAAGTAAAGGAAATAGGACTTTATATACATATACCGTTCTGTAGACAGAAATGTTACTATTGTGATTTTGTGTCTTTTGCAAATAAAGATGACATGATAGAAAGATATGTAAATTGCTTAAAACAAGAAATAATACAATATGCGCAAGAAAATAAAGTAATGGCAGATCACGATTTAGAACCTAAATACATATTAAAAACGATTTATATTGGAGGAGGTACGCCTTCTGCAATACCAGAAAAATATATTGTTGAAATTTTAGAAACTGTAAAAGAAAATTTTGAAATAAAAGAAGATGCAGAAATAACAATAGAAGTAAATCCGGGAACAGCGACAAAGGAGAAGTTAGAAACATATAAAGAATTTGGAATAAATAGACTTAGTATAGGTCTTCAAGCAGTGCAAGACGATATATTGAAGAAAATAGGCAGAATTCATACATATCAAGATTTCTTAGATACATATAATTATGCACGAGATGTTGGTTTTAGCAATATGAATGTGGACTTAATGATAGACTTACCAGATCAAACTTTAGATAATGTAAAGGAAAGTGTAAAAGAAATTATAAGATTAAAACCTGAACACATATCTGTGTATTCATTGATTCTTGAAAAGAATACACGAATGTATGAGATGATAGCCTCGAAAGTGGCAGAGATTGCACCAGATGATATAGAAAGACAGATGTATTGGTATGTTAAGAAAACATTAGAAAAACACAATTATATGCAATATGAAATATCAAACTTTGCTAAACAAGGTTTTGAGTCGAGACACAATATGGATTGCTGGAATCAAAATGAATATATTGGAGTTGGAACAGCAGCTTGTTCGTATATAGAAGACAAAAGATATTCTAATGTAGAAGCATTGGATGAATATATAACAAATATAGAAAATAAAGAACCTAATAAAAATTTAATATTGGAAGAGGTATTAAAATTAGAAGACAAAATGAATGAATATATGATGTTAGGACTTAGAAAAATAGACGGAATTGACATTCAAACTTTTGAAAATAAATTCCATGTAAATCCAATAATGAAATATTGCAAGATTTTAGAGAAATTAAATCACGAGGGATTAATTGAAATAAATGCAAATACTATAAAATTGACCAATAAAGGAATAGATTTAGCAAATTTAGTATGGGAAGAATTTATATAAGATAGGAGAAAAAATATGAAAGAAGAATTTATTGAATTATTAAAATCAACAAACAGAGAAGGAATGGAAAATTTATTAAACTTTTTAGAGAAATCTGATTTCTATAAAGCACCTGCAAGCACAAGATTTCACGGCAATTATGAAGGAGGACTTTTAGAGCATAGTTTAAAAGTATATGAGATATATAAAGAGAAAATAAAACAAAGTGGATTAGAAACACCAGAAGCATCTGTAATAATATCAGCATTATTACACGATATTTGTAAAACAAACTTTTATAAAGTAGATTACAGAAATGCAAAAAATGCAAGAGGAGAATGGGAAAAAGTTCCATACTATGCAGTAGAAGACACAATACCATATGGTCACGGAGAGAAATCTGTAATGATGCTTACAGAGTACATAAAGCTAACAAATGAAGAAAAATATTCAATTCGTTGGCATATGGGATTCACAGAGCCAAAAGAATTATATGGTACACTTGGAGAAGCATATAAGAAATATCCAGCAGCGTTACTACTACACGAAGCAGATTTAGAATCAACATATTTTTATAATATATAGTATAAAATCACCTATAAAGCCAAAAACTATTATAGGTGATTTTTTTATGAAGGTTTCGTGGATAAAATTTATAGAAGATAAAAAAGATTTTAAACTTCCGGAGAATTTAGGATTTGATGTGTTCTCAATTAATAAAAATGATAATGTTGATGAAAAAATAGATGAATTAATATCAGACAAGTATAATACAATTATAGTATCAAATTCTATTGCTGGTGCGTCAGAAAAGATAAATACGGAATATCTAAAAAATAAAAAAGTAAATATAATAATCAGCAAAGACAATGATAGACTAGAATAGATGGAGGAAGTTTTGGAAAACATATTATTCTTGTGCATTGGAGATAGTAATATTGTAGGAGATAGTCTGGGACCCCTTATAGGTTCTTTTTTAGAAGAGAATATATACAAGTATAAAAATATAAAAGTAGCAGGAACTATTGAGAATCCTATCAGATATAAAGACATTGACAAAATAAAAAGAGAGAAAAATCAACATATAATAGTAATAGATTCTGCACTTGGAAATGAAAAAAATGTTGGCAAATTATTGATAAATGATTCTTATTTGAATGCGGGAACTAGTATTAACTTAGGCAAGAAAATAGATGGAGATATTATAATAAAGGGAATAGTTGGTAAAAACCACAATAATGAGAAATTAAATTATATAGAACTAAAAAGGGTTAAGTATGAAACTATAAACGAGATTGCTAGTAGAATAATTGTGACAATTACACCGATGCTAGTATAAAAAGATGCAAACTGGAAATAATTCCTATATAAGCAAAATTATATAGGAGGTACATATGAAAACAGATGTTATGAAGAATGTGATAATTCTAAAAAATTTACCCTCAAATTTAATTGATGAGGCAATAGTTATTGTGAAAGATAAAAAGAAAATAAAAGATATAAATTATAGTGAGTTCATAAAAGACGGAGGAGAAAAGTTTTCTAGCTCCGTAAACAGACAAACATCAAACAGAGTCATACAAGGAGATATGAAAGAAGAAGATTTGAAAAAATTAGAAGATACGAAAAAAGAAGAAAGAAAATATGTTATAAAAGAAGCGGAAATTGTTGTAACAAACTATTTGAGCAAAATTGACAATAAAATGCCGGAAAAGAGAATAAAAAGATTAGAAAAATCTTATAAAAGAGCTAAAAAGATGAGTATAATTCTTGGAATTATCTCTGTAATAAGTATAATTTGTGCAATAGCTTTTTAATATAAATGAATAAAACCTCTTACTTTGGAATATAAATTTATAAAAACAAAGGAAGAGGTGTTTTTTTATGGATAGAATGCTAACTCAAGAAGAAAGAATTAGGAGAGCAGAAGAAATCTACAACAGAAGAAGATATGAAAACAGAGCAACTTATTCAGAAATGCCAAGAAGAAAGGTATATAAGGATGATAGCGTTAAAATAAAGCATAAAATGGTTAAAAAGATGGTAGTTCAAATAATCATTTGTATGCTAATATATTTTTCTGTCTATGGACTACAACAATCTAATTTATTTGCGTCAGATCAGGTAAAAGAAAAGACGAAAGAAGTTTTAAATTATGATATTGGATTTGAAAAATTGCAAGAAATATATAATATGTGTGTAAATGCAATAAAAAGCAAATTGATAAAAGAGGAACAGCCACAAGAAACTGTAAATGAAAATATTGAAGAACAAAGAAATGAACCAGCAAATGATATTATAGATGAAAATGTGGAGATGGAAACAACGGCACAAGTTACAGAAGGAGAACAAGAAGCAGTTGGTGGAGCAGAAGAACCTGCACCAGAGGAAACAAAAACACAAGAGCAACTGGACATAGAATTTGTTAAACAAAATATAAACATGATTTGGCCACTAAATGGAGTAAAAACATCAGGATTTGGATCGAGAGAAGCGACAGAAATTGTTACAGCAAATCATCGTGGGATTGATATTGGCGGAAATACTGGAACAGCAATAGTTGCTGCAATGGATGGAGTTGTAACGCAGTATTCACTAGAAGGCGATTATGGACAACATTTAAGAATCGAAAATGGAGAAGTTATGACATTATATGCACATTGCAGTAAGCTATGTGTTACAGAAGGAACATATGTAAAGCAAGGAGATAAAATAGCAGAAGTTGGTCAAACACGGAAGAGCGACT
>HF994456.1:0-738 GCA_000434195.1 Clostridium sp. CAG:780 | reverse complement strand
TGGACCTCATCTTCATTTTGAAATAAGACGAAATGGGAGATTTATAAATCCAGAAAATATATTAGGAGAAAAGTAATGCAAATAAAAATAGATTTAAAGATTTTTTTGTTTCTACTCATTTTTGTAATAACAAGACAGATAAAAATATATGCAATATTAATGTTGTTTGCTTTAATACACGAACTAGGACACCTTGTAACAGGACTAATTTTAGGATTAAAGATAGAAGAGATTTCAGTTATTCCAGTAGGATTTTCAATTAGGTTCAAAACAGAAAGTAAAGATTATAACAAGAAAATAAAAAAAGCAAATCTTTTATCATTAAAAAAGATGGTCATAGCAATAGCAGGACCAATTACAAATTTAATTATTATAGGAATTGTAGCGATATATTATAAATTAACACAAATGACAACAATTCTAAAACTTCCAATTGATTTAGTAATATATTCAAATATATTGATATTCATATTTAATCTGTTACCAATATATCCGTTAGATGGTGGCAGAATTTTAAAAGAATTAGTACATATTTTTGCCGGACTATATAAGTCGTACACGATTACAAACAACATAGCAAACATAGTTATAATAATATTGACAGTAATTTCTAGTATTTCAATTTTAATATATAAAAACATTGCAATATTGATAATAATAGCATATTTGTGGGGACTAGTTATAATAGAAAATAAAAAATTCAATGCGAAAATGGACATATGGGAAAAATTAAAAATG
>HF994455.1:15385-15734 GCA_000434195.1 Clostridium sp. CAG:780 | reverse complement strand
GCTCAGTCGGTAGAGCGCTCGGCTGTCAAGCAGATTGCAAAATCGAGAAGTTAGCAGCTCTATAGGGAAACTTATAGATGATAAAGGTGGCTAAGTCGGTGAAACTCTTAACAGGTAATGCTGAAGACAATACCGAGCAAGGCGTAAGCTATGTGTAGAGACTTTACACCACCTACCTAAATCGAAAGACATGGTAAAGAGAAAGTCCAGACTACAAATTATAAAATATTATAATGTTAATGAAAATTAATGTAGTGCAGTAACCGATAGGTCGTCCGTTCAAGTCGGACACGAGGAGCCATAAATATAGAGTTTGAGTAATTTTGCTCAAACTCTTATTTCTTTTTAA
>HF994455.1:12978-15282 GCA_000434195.1 Clostridium sp. CAG:780 | reverse complement strand
TAACTGTACTTATTACTGTACATTTAAATTATATAATAGACAAAATTCGACACAAAAAAGTTTGAAGATGTTATATAATATTAAATGGTGATAGGTATGATAAGAAAATGTAAAATTTGTGACAAAACGTTTGAAACTAAAAGTTCAACAAGAATATATTGCTATGAATGTAGTGGTAATTCTACTAGGAATGATAATGAAACCAGAAAACATCAAAAAACAATATTAAGAAGAAACATGAAGTTACAAGCAATAAAGATGTTGGGAGGAAAATGCTCTATTTGTGGTTATAATAAATGTGTTGATGCATTAGAATTTCATCATAGAAATCCTAAAGAAAAAGAATTTAAATTAGGATCAGGAAACACAATGTCATGGGAAGAATATAAAAATGAATTAAAAAAATGTATTTTAGTTTGTTCAAACTGTCATAAAGAAATACATAGCAGATTAGGATATATTTATAATAGTTAAATTGAAATAATAAGAAATTAAATCTAGAAAAGAAGTTAAATTATATTATATTGTTTTTATAGAAAATTTATGATATATATTAAAAAGTATAAAATATATAGTAATATTTAAATGGAGGAACGAAAATGGTAGATATGCATATGCATACATTATATTCTGATGGAGATAAAACAGTAGAAGAAGTATTAAGAATGTGTGAAGAAAAGAAATTAGAATATATTTCAATAACGGATCATAACACAACTAAACAATATGGAGATGAAGCATTAGAAAAAAATATTTTTACTGGAAAAATAATAAAAGGTGCGGAGATGAATGCAACTTTTAACAATAAAAAAATTGAATTTCTTGCTTATAATATCAAAAACCTTGAGCTTATAAATAAATGGTCTAATAAATTTTTTTCATATGATATATTAAAAGAAAAATTTGAAAGTGCTAAAAATAAGATAATTGATATATGCAATAAAAATAATCTTACGTATGACTTAAATGCAATCAGAAAAGATATTCCTGTTCCTGATTTTTTTGTAGTATATATGTATTATGAACTAATAAAACATGAAGAAAATCTTGAAAAAATGGGAAAATGTGCAAGTACATTCAATGATTTTAGAAGAGATGGATTAGATAATCCTAATAGCATATTTTACATGGGAGCTGATAATTCGCCAAAGCCAATGTATAAAGATGTTGCTGATGTAATTCATAAAGCAGGTGGACTTGTATTTTTAGCTCATCCTTTTGAATATAAGTTTGATAATACAATAGGTTTTATTGATGAATTAAGGAAAAATGTTAAATTAGATGGAATTGAATGTTTTCATCCATCTGCTGAAATAGATAATAGAATAGAGATTCTTATTGAGTATGCAAGAAAGAACAATTTATTTATAAGTGGTGGAAGTGATTTTCATGGAGATAAGAAGCCTAATAATGAAATTGGAAGAGGTTCTGGAAGTTTAGAAATACCAAAAGAATATATTGAGGAATGGGTAAATTTATAGAAATAGAGATAAATGAATATTGATTATAAATTTATTGTGTAATAAAAATACAAAAGTAAGGAGAATATATAATGAATAAATATAATGTAATAACTTTATGTGGTTCAATTAAATTCAAAGAAGAGTTTGAAAAAATCCAAGAAGAGCTTACTTTAGCTGGAAATATAGTGTTGACACCAAATTTTTTTCATTCTGTAAAAAAAGAAGAAATAAATAATGAAATCAAGAATATGTTAGACGAAATGCATAAACAAAAAATTGATATGTCAGATGAAATTTATGTAATTAATGTTGGTGAATATATTGGAGAAAGCACAAAATCAGAGATTGAATATGCCAAGACAAAAAATAAAAAAATTTCTTACTTAGAAAACAATTAAATAAAAGTATTGATAAATAGGATTTAGGGTAAAATAAACACTGAGGTGATAAAATGTTTTATCCTAAAATTATTTATTATGAAAAAGGAATTCAAAACTACGAATTAGGAAGAAAATTATTAGATCAGTATAAAGATGTGCCAAAAATAGAAATAGAAAATCATAATAATATAGAAGAACTTAGAAAGAAACAGAATTCAGAATTTACAAAATTAAAGCAATATCTAATAATAGGAACAAGAAAAACGCATAAATATGTAGAAAATCATAAAGTATCCGATTATTTAGTTCCATACACATCATCTGGATGCACAGCAATGTGTATGTATTGTTATCTGGTATGTAATTATAACAAGTGTGCGTATTTAAGGTTGTTTGTAAATAGACAAGAAATGCTAGACAAGCTAATAAAAACAGCCAATAAATCAGAACAAGAATTAACT
>HF994455.1:12699-12958 GCA_000434195.1 Clostridium sp. CAG:780 | reverse complement strand
AAGAATTAACTTTTGAAATTGGTAGTAATAGTGATTTAGTATTAGAAAACACCATTACACATAATTTAGAATGGACAATAGAAAAGTTTGGACAAAACAATAGAGGTTATATAACCTTTCCAACGAAATTTGCTTATGTAGATCCATTGCTGAATTTAAAGCATAATGGAAGAACTATAATTAGAATGAGTGTTAATCCAGAAGAAATAATACAAAAAGTCGAATTTGGAACATCAAGGCTAAAAGATAGAATGGAAGC
>HF994455.1:0-12692 GCA_000434195.1 Clostridium sp. CAG:780 | reverse complement strand
AAGGCTAAAAGATAGAATGGAAGCAATAAATAAATTGAAAGGCGCAGGATATAAAATAGGAATATTAATAGCACCAGTAATTATTGTGGAAAACTGGAAAAAATTATATAAAGAACTTATAGAAAAGTTGAAAAGAGAATTAAATGAAGAAGTAAAGAAAGACGTATTTTTTGAAGTAATATTTATGACATACAGCTATGTGCATACAAAGATAAATGAAGAAGCATTTCCAAATGCTATTAACTTATATGATAGAGAACATATGACAGGCAGAGGAAAAGGCAAATATATGTATAAACAAGAAATTAGAAAAGATGGAGAAATATATATTAGAGAACTATTAAATAAAAACTTTCCGGACAATGAAATAGTTTATATTGTATAATATAAATGTCCATTTAATAAATAGTCTATATATTGGTAGTATAGTTATACTGTACTACCAAATTTTATAATTCTAGAATAAAAGGCAAATTAAAATTGTAAAAATTGAGTTCTTTTGTTATAATATCTAAAGATAATATAAAGAGGGGGAACAAAATGGATACAACAGTATATTTTATTAGACATTCAGTAAGATTTAAAAATACAGAACTTATTGAAAGTTACAGAACAGATCAAAGCGAGTTATTAAAAAACGAAAAAATAATATTAAGTGTAACAGGAGAGAGAAGATCAGAAATATTAAGCAACGAAGATGAGCTTCAAAATATGGATGTCGTTTATACAAGCAATTGTGTAAGAACATTACAGACTGCTAAATACTTATTAGACAAGCAAAAACTAAAAGTAAATATAGATGACAGGTTTGATGAAAGAAGAGTTGGAATACCAAATGAAGGTAAAGTAAGTGATTGGTATACTCAGCAATATTTAGATGAAAACTATAAAACTGTAGGAGGAGAAAGTCAACTAGAAGTAAGAAATAGAATGTATGAGGCTCTTATGGAAGTTGTAAATGCAAATAAAGGAAAAAGAATTGCAATATTTTCGCATGGGTATGCAATAACATTTTTACTATTAAAATGGTGTGAACTTGAAAATATTGGTAGCGATCGTATTTTAAAAATAAATTTTAAAGGAGAACCTATATTTAACAAAAGGCTAAACTCACCGGAAGTATTTAAATTAGTTTTAGACAGTAATAATGAAGTGAAGAGTATCGAAAATATACAATTTGATGATTTGGAGTATGATGATTTTAATAAATAATTACAAAAAATACCATTTTTGTAACAAAGTAACAAAGATGTAATAAAATTCAACAGCATTTTCAAGAAAATATATTGAAAAAAATTTTTAGTGTGATATAGTTATAGTATAAAATAAAATTTTTAGGAGGAAAAATCAAATGAAGAAAAAAATTATTTTAGCTGCACTAGTATTATTCATCGTAATAGCGCTAGCAACAACAGTAAAAGCAGCTACAGAAGTAACTACCATTGAGGAGTTAAAAGATGCATTAGTAGGAACAGAAGAGATAATACAAGTAAAGAATGACATTACAGACTCAACTTCTAAATTAAAATTAGAAGTAACTGGAACAAAAGTATTAGATTTAGATGGAAATACAATAAAATTGGATAAATCTTATTTTGTTGTTACAGGTGATGCTGCATTAACAGTAAATGGTAACGGAAAAGTTGAAACAACTGGAAGTTCTAATATGTTTCAATGCTATGCTGAAAATGGCAAAGGAGGAAAGCTTGACATACAAAATGGAACATTTATCAATTCATATCAAGCAGCAAAACTTGGCGAATGTGGACGTATAGTAGCAACATGGGGAACAGAAAATGATGGATCAGTAAATACAGTAGTAAATATCGGAAGAGATGCAACATTAGTAGCTGATTATGGATATGGAGTTATTGTTTTTCAAGATGTAAAAAACGGTTCATTCAATGTAACAGTAAATGTTGCAGGAAAGATAAAAGCTGGACAAATGGGTATGACTATTCAAGGCTTTGTTAAAGCAACAACAGGAAATGTTCCAGTAATTAATATTGAACCAACAGCTAATATAGAAGGAACACAAGGACCAGCTATATATGGTGCAGGATATGGTATATGGAATATTACGGGTGGAAAATTTGTAGGAGAAGAAGCTCTATCAATTAAATCAGGTAAATTTAACATAACAGGTGGAGAATTCATAGCAAATGGAGAATTCAAAGCAACACCAGTTGCATATAGTAATGGTGTAGAGAGCACAGGAAGTGCAATCAGCATAACATCAAACTCTGACTATGCAGGAAAAATAGAAGTATCTTTCAATGGAGATGCTACTGTAAAAAGTGAAAACGGATATGCAGTATTTGAAGCAACAACAAAAGGAACTAGCACAAAAGTAGATACATTAAAAATAGCACAAGGCTCATTTACAGGTAAAGAAGGCGATGTAAAGAGCGATAATGTAGAGAAATTCGTAGAAGGTGGAAGCTTTAGCAAAGGTGTAGACGCTAAATATGTAAGTGATGATGTTAAATCAGTAGAAATAAATGGCAAAACAGTATATGGAGAAGCTTATGCATTAACAATAGATGAAGATAGCAAGAAATATCTTTCTCTAGATCTGACAGAAGCTATTGAAGGACAATTAGTTGAAGTAAAAATCAACGAAGAAGCATTAGAAGGAAAATACAAAGTAAAAGATATAATAGTAACATATGGAAGAGGTTCAGAAGTTGAAAAATTAACAACAACAACATTCAATATGCCTAACGGAGATGTTACAATAAAAGCTGTTCTTGAAGAAGTAAAAGAAGATGTAAAAGAAGAAGTAAAAAATCCACAAACTGGAGATAAAATAGTTGCATATACAGCATTACTTGCAATAGCAGTAGTTGGTATAGTAGCAACAGTTATAGTAAAGAAAAAATAATAAATAGTATATAAAAAAATATGTCAATTGGTAAAACAATTGGCGTATTTTTTTGCAAATTTTTCAATATGTCATTTAGTAGTCACTTAGGATTAGTATAATAATAAATACAAAGAACTAAGGGAGAATAGAAATGAAGAATATTAAGAACATAATAATTGTAGTAATAATTGTACTAACAAGCATTTGTCTACTATTTATAAATAGTGGCTACCAAATGTATAGAAAAGCAATAAAAGAGGTAGGCCTTACAGAAAAAGTATCGCAAATAACAGAGAAAGAAAATTATACAAAACTATCAGAAATGCCTAAAATTTATTTAGATGCTGTTATTGCTGTAGAGGATCATAGATTTTATAACCATAATGGAATAGATGTAATTTCAATAGGAAGAGCAGCATTTAATGATATAAGAACATTGAGCTTTATTGAAGGTGGGAGCACGATAACTCAACAGCTATCGAAAAATGTATATTTCACACAGGAAAAGAAAATTGAGAGAAAAATTGCAGAAGTTTTTATGGCTTTTACATTTGAAAAACACTATACAAAAAACGAAATACTTGAATTGTATTTAAATACAGCATATTTTGGAAATGGATATTATACTGTGAAGGAAGCAAGCCAAGGTTATTTTGATAAAGAACCTAAAGAAATGACTGATGGAGAAGCAATTATGCTTGCTGGTATACCAAATGCCCCATCTGTATATAATCCAAAAGTGAATTTAAAATTAGCAAAACAGAGACGAAATCAAGTTATAAAGAAAATGATAAAATATAAGAAATTAACGCAAGAAGAGGCTAATAAAATAATTGCAGAAAATTAATAATAAGATTCAGTTATTACAAATAGCTGAATCTTATTTTAGTAATTTGCTAAAAAATCTTTCAGTAGACATAGAGCCAACTCTATTGTTCCTTTTTAGTAAATATAAACATTCAGGATTTTTAGTAATATAGTTCACACCACTAGTGCAAGAAAGGCTTGCTTTAAATCCTAATTCTTTAATTAACGGTATGGAATCTTTTGATACAGCTCCCAAGGGATAAGTGAAAGTATTAGGCTTATAACCATTACAATTCTTCTCAAACTCATCTTGCAATTTTAAAAGATCATTTGTAAAAACATCAGCATAAGCCGAAACACTTTCATAAGGTAACTTTTTTGAGCCTTGTCTTTTAGACGTTGAGTGTAAATTATAGGTGTGATTTTGAAACTCAATACAACCATCTTGCATCAAATCATTTATATCTTTCCATCTAAGATAACTATAATTAAGATTTGCTTCATCACTCTTGCTATAAGTATCAGTATATTTGCCAACGATTGATATAACAGCTTTCATATCGTATTTATGAAGTAAAGGAACGGCATAACCAAAATTGTTATAGAAACCATCGTCAAATGTAATGATGATAGGCTTTTCTGGAAGTGGAGAATTTTTATAAACATAATTAATTAAATCAGTCATTGTAATAGTTGTATATCCTTTATCTTGGATGTATTTTAAATCATTTTCAAAAGTAGCCGGATGTACAATATAATTGCCAGACTTAGATTTTAAAAGACTATGATACATGACAATAGGAAGAGCAATGGAGTCATCATTCTTAGCCAAGGAAAAATTATGTACAAGGATCAAAGGAAAAATGTGCGCAAGCAATAAAATAAGAACGATGAGAATCTTTTTATAATTAAATTTAAAAACTTTAAAACTAATCATATAAAAAATATATGCAAAAAAATGAAAAATATGTAGAGAGACAAGAGTGTTTTGAATATAATCAAATAGATAGAAAATATAATTATATTTTCTAAAAAAGCTTCTTTATATAAGGGGAGAATAATGAAAAAAATATTTAAAACCTACAAGTCGGTTATTATACTTTTGGCTGCGATAGTAATCGGCGCAATTATTGGAATTGCATGTAAAGAGAAAGCAGCTGTCTTAAAACCATTTGGAGATCTTTTCTTAAATCTACTATTTGTAACAATTGTACCATTAATATTCTTAAGCATAACCACATCAATATCAAAGATAAAACAACCTAAAAGACTGGGAAAAATAGTTGTAACTATAATTTTAACATTTGTGGTAATGTCGCTTGTAGCGGTAATTGTGGGAGTAGTAACAACATACCCAATAAAACTAGTAGAGCCATCAGATGGGGTAAAAATCAGAGAATCATTAGAAGAGAGCAGTGGAAATGTAGAGACGACAACAGAAGAAATCAGTATATTAGAAAGAATGGTAAATGTTCTTACAGTGTCAGATTTTAATAAACTTTTATCAAAAGAAAATATAATAGCAATAGTAGTATTTTCAATACTATTTGGAGTTGCAATGAGGGTAGCGGGAGATAAAGCAAAAGCTCTTGAACAAACACTGGAATCTGCATATGAAGTTGTATTGAAATTTATAAAAATTATAACATACTATGCACCTGTGGGATTAGGCTGCTATTTTGCGGTGCTAGTTGGAACTTTTGGAGAATCAATAGCAGTTGGATATGCAAAAACTTTTGCTTTGTATACGATTGTATCAGTTGGTTTCTACATAGTGATGTATACAATTTATGCTTTTATAGCAGGAGGCAAAAAGGGAGTAATAGCACTTTGGAAAAATATTATATCTCCAACAGTTGTAGCCCTTGCTACATGCTCGTCAGCGGCAGCAATTCCAGCAAATACAAAAGCGTCGGAAAAAATTGGTGTACCAGCAGATATAGCAGAAACGACAGTGCCATTAGGAACTAGCTTCCACAAGGATGGTTCAATAATTGGATCAGTGTTTAAAATAATGTTCTTAGTATGTTTATTTGGTACAACTGCTTCGATAGGGCAAATAATGATTGTTGCTCTAATAGCCAATTTGCTAGTTACAGCAGTTCCAATAGGTGGAGGAACCATTTCAGAAATGATGATTTTATCAATGATGGGATATCCAGTAGCGGCACTACCAATACTTACAATGATAGCAACAATAATTGATGCACCTGCAACTGTACTTAATTCAGTGGGGGACTCGGCTGCATCAATGTTGGTGGCCAGAATTGTGGATGGTAAGAATTGGATTACTAGAAAAAATATTAATATAAAAGTATAAACATCAATAAAGATGGAGCATTTGATAGAAAAATATCAAATGCTCCGTTTTCGTTTATTGTAAATCAAGTTTAGTAACTTTAGCTAATTCTTCATTTCTTTTAGTTTTGTTAGTAGAAGTTTTAATTAAAGGCTCTTTAGTTAAAACCATATGTTTAATATATTTATATCTTGGAAGAGTCTTGTTAATTTTTTCCTTAATCTCGTTCCATATAATATTTTTGATTTCTTCTTCTAAAATATTGTTGTACTTAGATTTTATAATTTTTTCATCATACACAACTTCGACTGCGACTTTAACATTACTTGGATCATTTTTGTCAGGTAAAGCATAAACAAAAGACTCGCTGACCTCGTCTAATCTGTTTACTAACACTTCAATTTCCTCAGGGAAAACCTTTTTTCCATTTTGAAGAACAATCAAATCTTTTTTTCTACCAGTAATGAACAAAGCCCCATCTTTGTCTAAGTAGCCTAAGTCACCAGTATAGAACCAGCCATCTTTTAAAACTTCGTTAGTTTTTGCTTCGTCATTGTAATAGCCAAGCATTACACTAGGACCTTTTACAGCAATCTCGCCGGCACCAGAAGAATCTGGATTATCGATTTTTACTTCTAAGCTAGACATTGGTAATCCAACTGACCCAGCTCTAAGAAAAAATCCATTTTCGGCAGATATAACAGGAGAAGTTTCTGTAAGTCCATATCCTTGTACAAGATGGATACCAATAGAATTGAAAAACTTAGCAACTTTTTTATCAAGAGGTGCACCTCCAGAAATTATAAATCTCATTTCTGAGCCAAGTTGATCAATTAAAGGCTTGAATAGCTTACGTCTAACATCTATGTGAAGCTTTAAAAGAAGATTACTTAATCTAATTGCAAAATTAATTAATCCTAATTTCTTTTGCTTTTCTAGTTCTTTAATAATTGTTTCATACATCTTTTCTATTAGAATAGGAACACCGACAAATAAAGAAACTTTGTATTCTATAAGATTTTGCTTAATATATCTTAATCCGTCAGGAAATACTGTTTTAACACCAGATGCCAACATAACTAACATACCAGTTAAACCAAAAATATGATGGAAAGGTAAGAAAGCTATATTAGTGTCAGTTTCAAAAAATGGTTCTACAAGTTGCATATCATATATATTTGTAACAATACCATACTGATTAAGCATAACTGCTTTTGATTTAGCGGTGGTTCCAGAAGTAAATAGCAGAATGCTCATAGAATATGAATCTACTTTATAATTAACAAAGTCAAGAAATCCATTTTCAATCTCTTTTCTTCCATCGTTTAACAAATCCCAGAAAGAGAGAAAATCTGGCTCATCTGAAAAACAAATAAAATGTTTAATTTTGGTTTTACTAGACTCTCTGATAGTATTCATCAATTCTGCTGTTTTTGAATCAAAGACAACAGCCTCAACTTCACTTCTTATCAAAGAATCCTCAAGTTCGCCAAGTTGTAACCCTTTATCAAGGGGAACAGAAACAATTCCTCCTAAAACATTTGCAAAATGAGAGACAGCCCATTCGTAGCAATTATGCCCAACAATAGCAACCCTTTTGCCAGACAATCCTAATTTGTACAAAGAACTTCCAAAAGCGTTAATATCTGATAACAAATCAGCATAAGTGTGGTTTACATATTTTTTAGAGCCATTATCAATAACTTTTGTTGAAAAGGCAATATTATCAGCATAAACCTTTGCAGAATTGTATAATAATTCTTTTATATTTTCAAATTTTTTTATATCTTTTTCTATTTTTTTCATTATGACCTCCATGTAAATTGCATATTCAAAATTCATTCATATTATACGTTAAAAATACAAAAGTGTCAATTACTTGCTCTTAATTGAAAGAAATTGACATCATAATAAAGTTGTGCTATTATAAAAAATACTAATAATTAATACAGAAGAGGCAAAAAATGAAAGAAAGAATAAAAGAATTTATTACTAAAAACTTAAAATGGATTATACTGTTTATTTGCTTAATCGGCTTTTTAGCATTTGCAGAAGATGTATTTCACAAAGAAATAATGCAGGGAGATATAATAGGGTATAAACTAGTATCAACATTTTTAATATCGGATTTTGCAACACCAATAGCAAAAGTTATTACTAATTTTGGAGGAGCAGTATTCTTAATAATAGTAACAGTTGTACTATTTATCGCAATAAAAAATAGAAAAATTGGAGCATCAATTTTTGCAAATTTAGTAATCATTACAGCACTAAACCAATTAATAAAAGCAATATTACAAAGACCTCGTCCAGATGAGTTTAGAATAGTTGAGGCAAGCGGTTACAGTTTTCCATCAGGACATTCGATGGTAAGTATGGCTTTCTATGGATATTTGATATACTTAATATACAAATATGTAAAAAACAAATACATCAAATGGATTTCGATAATTTTTCTTAGTATATTGATTTGCTTAATTGGAATAAGCCGAATTTATCTAGGAGTGCATTATACAAGTGATGTTTTAGGAGGATTTTTAATATCAATATCTTATTTAGTAATATACACAAGCGCGATTAATAAATTTTTATTAAACCCAGATAATTAGTTGATAATTATCTGGGTTTATGTTATGGTATAGGAATATAAAAAATACAAGAAAATATATTATACTATTAGCTATAATAGCAATTAAGGAGACTAAATATGGGATTAGTAGAAATTTTATTATTAGCAGTAGGTTTAGCAATGGACGCCTTTGCAGTATCGATTTGCAAAGGTCTTTCTATGAAAAAAATGAATTGGAAAAAAGCAATTATCATTGCTTTATATTTTGGTGTGTTCCAAGCTGTAATGCCTGTATTGGGCTATTTTTTAGGCACAACTTTTGAAAGTTTAGTTACAAAATTTGATCATTGGGTTGCGTTTATACTATTATTAGCAATCGGTGGCAATATGATAAAAGAGTCTTTCGACAAAGAAGATGAAAAGAAAAATGACAAGGTTAATTTCAAAACGATGGTAATATTAGCATTAGCCACAAGCATTGATGCGCTAGCAATAGGTATCACATTTGCTTTCTTAGATGTTAATTTAGTATTAGCAGTATCTATAATTGGAATCATAACATTTATTATCTCAATCTTTGGTGTAAAGATAGGAAATAGATTTGGAGACAAATATCAAAATAAAGCAGAACTAGCAGGAGGAATTATACTTGTATTGCTAGGTATAAAAATACTATTAGAACATTTGGGCATAATTGCATTTTAAACGATTAGAAATTCTAATCGTTATTTTTTTTATAACATCTGGTAACCTTTTTGGGGAAAATGTTACTATATATATAAAATTAATTAAAAATCTCAAACTCTAAAACTTGCAATGGATATTGCAAAAGTATTCAATGTGCCTGTTGAAGAACTATTTATATTTAATGAGAAAAAAGATAAAATATAAATTGAACAGGAATTAAATAGAGATAAAAAACAAAGAACTACTTTATAAAAATAAAGTGAACCTCAATTATTAAACTTCTTTGTCTAATAATTTAGGTTCACTTCAAAAATAAGTAGTTCTTAATTAAATTGATTCTATTCAACAATAGGTGGAATAAAATTCTCAATAGCATCTCTTAATTTTGGATGGTGAATGACAAAGTGAATAGAAGGACTATTGGCCTTTGAAATCATAACCCAGTTCTTTTCACAGATTAAAATTTGGATATTTTTAAATGCATTATTAGTATTTACACTTAACTTATAATTCTTGTTATTAGTCTCATACTTCTTTGTTAAATCTAGATGTTCTAAATACTCCTCATAACTATAATAAACTTTATTTTCGTAAAAATTATCTGCAAGAAAAAGCGAAAGAGGAGCTTTTTCAAAATCTTCTTTTGAAAGTTCGGATATTTCATCTTCAAAAATATAATTTTGAGTTATATTTTCTAATATTTCTTTTTGAAAATTTACGGATTTTTGGATCTTTTCAATATCCTCATTTGAAATATTATTGTGTTTTAGAATTCTTAAAAGCAAATCAGCAGAAATAGTATGAATAGGTAAAGATGATAAAATTCTTCTACGATTAGCTTTCTCGGTAACACTTGAAGATAGAAATGCAGTATAAGCATTTTCTGAGTCCTTTTTATAAATCTCCATAAGAGGAGTAGCCTTCTTTAATAAGCAATCTGCTTTTGATTTATAATATGAAATATCAGATTTATTAGTAGATAAAGTATATCTTCCTTTATCGTGATATCCATTAACACATTCTCCAGATAAGGCGGCAGCTCCAGAAACATAATTAAAATGGCAGTATATGTTATCTTGTAATCTTTTAAAAAAGTATGGAGAAACTTGTCCTGTCATATAAATTGGTAGCCAACTTTCTAAGCCTAACATCATTTCGTTAAATGGTCTATCAAGATTATGAATAATATTTAAGTGTAAGCCTTTTTTTAGCATTATAGCAATGGCATACATCCACTTTTTACCAAAATCAACATCTTGAGCCATATCTTCCATAGGCATATCACTACACATAAAAACAGAATCGTTATTTTTGGAAAGAACAGTTGCTTTAAAAAAATCTAACTCTCCTTTTTTCATTTGTTCTATGCCATAATATGTCTTGGAAATAGCCTTATAAAAAGGAATCGTGGGTACTTTCATTTCATCAAAGTGTATAGCTCTAATGTATTCATTTAGGTCAAAGTTATCTAGATTGCTTAAAAAATTATCTATGTAATTATCAGATTGACTTGAGTTGGTTGAAAACCAGTTCAATAATTTATTATAATAGCTAGAACTATCATTTAAGTCTTTTAAATTACAACCAATAAGAATGGCTACAGCCTTTTTACTGTCCTCTGATTTATATTTTCTTACAACAAAATTACAAACGGCCTCAATAAAAATTTTGGGCTTTGACGGAGTCTTATTTCCGGTACGAATTTTAGAAAGTAAAGAAGAATCATAGGAACTAGAACGAGATAATTCTGCAATATTAATATTTAAAGTTGCAATAAGTTCGTTAAATTTTTTACTTAATTGTTCGAAATCAATAGCGATGTCATTCAAAGTTGCGGATAAGGTAATATAGATTTCTTCTCTTGTTACATTTAAACCTTTAACATTAGAAAGTTTATATAAACCATCTACTAATTGCTCTAATTGTTTACTTCTTATACCGGGAGTTCTATCTCCTCTGCGGTAACGACTGATAACAGAAGTGGATAGACCTGAAGCGGATACAAGTTCTTTGGAAGAACACTCAATTTGTTTTATATATTTATTTAATTGTTCATAAAAAGTCATAATAATCCTCCACAATTACAATGTGAATTTGATTATAATATATCACAAAATTTAAAAAAACTCAATCGCCAAAAAGACAATGAAACTTTGGCAAATATAATGGAATAAATATGCATCTATGATAAAATAAACAAAAATATAGAAAGGAGGGAAAAAATGAATATTAGAAAATTTGAAGGAAAGATTATTATATCAGCTATATTAATGTTTTTATTTACTATGTGTATTGCACCAATAACATCATTTGCAGATGATCTAGATTTAAGTACAGCAAATATAGATATTGAGGGTGTAAAATTTAATTATAATCCGGGGGATAAGCCAGAAGCAAAAGCTTACAAATGCGATCCATGGGATGAACTATATGATATAGAATATGAATGCTGGGAAGAAATGGAAACTAATGCAAATGGTGAGTCTGTTCCAGTGAAGTTTTGGTACTCTGATGAGAACAAGAATAATGCCCTAGCACAAGATAAGAAAATAACTACTTTTGAAGAAGGAAAAACTTATATGTATAGTATTTCTCTTAAGGCAAAAGGCGAAAATAGATTTGGAAATAATAGTTCAGTAAGAGTAAATGGCACAAAAATAAGTAGTGTCAGTGTACCTAATTCTGGAACAGTACTTTTTGTAACTGCTGTGCAAACAATAAAACCAACAAAACCCGTTGAATTAAAACGTATTGATGTCATAGAGTTAAATAATGCAACAATCAGTTTTAATGTAGGGGATAAACCTGTATTTACAGGAAAAACACCTGATGAATCACCATATATATATCAGTTTGAATGTTGGCAAGATAAAGACGGTGCAGGTATAACATCTGCTGAATTTTTTAATCAAGGTTATGAAAATCATATCACTACTTTTGAAAGTGGAAAAGAATATCAATACATTTTATATTTTAAAGCTGAAGAAGGATATACTTTTACAAGGGATACTAAATTAAAAATAAATGGTAAATATTATAATTATAAAGTATCTGATTGGGAAGAAGAAACGGATATTGATGAATTCCAAACAACATGGAGAATGTACCCTGATTTAATGATGACACCAACAGAAAACTCGCAGGAAAACCCAGTAACACCAGGTGAGCCAGCTACACCAACAAATCCAACACAAGAAACAGAGGAAGAATCACAAATAAAGAATCCAAAAACAGGAGACAATATTATAACAAATGTAATACTATTTATAACTTCTATAGTAGCTATTGGTACACTAACATTAGTAAGCATAAAAAAAGCAAGAGAATAGCTAGAGTCAGAAACGCTTGATATTGCTTAACATTTCTTTAATTGATAACTTACTCTAAAATGAATAAAATAAAGCTAAAAGTAAGTGTAAACTAAAAAACACTTACTTTTTTTATGAAATCTAATTGTCATACAT
>HF994454.1 GCA_000434195.1 Clostridium sp. CAG:780 | reverse complement strand
AAAATAAATTTTTAAGATTAAATAATTTATTTTAATTAAATTTATTTAATCTTTAATTTTAAAAAAAATAAATATTTATTTTATTATTTTTATTTTTTATATTATTTTTATAATACATTTTCGTTAAACTTTTTATTAAATTACTTTCCCCTTTTTATATAAAATATTCTCTGCGCGTTGTCTTATGTAACCTCTTTCATGTGTAATATTTGATTTTTGGCTCAAAAAATGGTATAATATAGTTATTCTTATTTATGGAGGCATATATGGATCGAAAAATCAAGTGTATGCGGAATAGGCGTAGTGGACGACTCGTCCGCGCCAGCGCCATCTGTCTTGCAGATGTCGCTGCACTGCTAATTGCAGGCCTAGGCATAATTCTGCTTCTGTGTGAAGCAGATTTGCCTAACTTCTGGATGTTCGTCCTGGTAATGTCCGTAAAGACCATTATCGGCGGAGCATTCACCTATGCGGGTTTCCGCCTGCATATTTTGTTAGGCAAAACCTATGAATTGACCTAAGAGAAGTTCCCATCATCTGAAGATGATGGGAACTTCTCTTTATTTTTTCCCTTATTTTGGTGCACCACCGGGGAGTCGCCGAGCCGCGTCGGAAAAAATGTCCACCCGGACATTTTTTTAATCCTCCTTTTCGACTCCCATGTATATTTTTGCATAAAAAAAAGAAAACTATATTTCTATATTTTTCTTTTCATTCTGGTGCACCACCGGGGAGTCGAACCCC
The DNA here is from genome assembly GCA_000434195.1 of Clostridium sp. CAG:780. GTDB lineage: Bacteria > Bacillota > Clostridia > TANB77 > CAG-508 > CAG-245. The sequence continues at coordinate 10,790 of HF994454.1, read as the reverse complement.
GGACCTTCTGATTAAGAGTCAGCTGCTCTACCAACTGAGCTAGTGGTGCATCTCTATTAAATTACTTATTTATTATATTCTTTTTTTATTGTGTTGTCAATACTTTAGCCACTATTTTACTAAAGTATTGACACACATTTATTTTATTATTTATTCTCCACCTTCTTCTCCTGAAGTTGGTTTTTCTGTATTTTCACTTGGACTTGGTGTTGGTTGTTCTGGTTGAGAAGGTTTTTCTTCTGGCTCCTGAGGTAAAACTTTTTTAGTTCCTTTTTCTATAATTCTTTCGAGTGGTTTATAGTAATCTGTTGACATTAACTCTGTTGATATTGTTGCTCCATTTAATTTCAATATTTTATATGTAACGCTAGTGCATCCATTATGTCCATATTGTATTATTCTTTCTTCTCCTTCATTCATATCTGAGTTTTCTTGATATTGTACAGGCATTTGAATTATTGATGTTACTTTTGATTGTATTACTACTTCGTATTCTTTCTCTTCTTTTATTCCTTTTATTGTAATTTTGTTTACTCCACTATTTGCAGATGCTTCAATTTTTACTGGATATTGTCTATTGTTTTTAAACTTAAAGTCCAATGTTCCCCAAGATACCGTAGCATCTCTGCCAGCTGCAACATATGACGATTCAAAGCAATGGTTACTTCTTTCAGTAATTTCTAGATTTGCATATACAACTGCATTATATAATGTAGAAGATACTTGGCAAATGCCTCCTCCTACTTCTTGGATCACTTTGCCTCCAGCATATGCGCCGGCCTCTTTAAATCCTGCTGCTTTTGTTCTTTTTCCTACTGTTTTATTATATGAGAAAGTCTCTCCAGGCAATATAACTGTTCCATTTATTTTTTGTGCCGCTAGCGATATATTATTGCTTCTATTCTTATTAGTTGCATCATATCTTGTTGTGAATGTTCCCAACACATCAGGGAATGCTTCTTCTCCTAAATCTCTTATTGTTTTATTTGCTACTGTTATTTTTAATGGAACTCTATATTCTTCTTTATCTTCTTCTAATAATTTTGTTGCTTCTTCTACGGATATTGCAAAGTTTACTCCATTTACATTTGGATGTACTGTTGTTGGATTTTGTGTTATATATGCATCAACAGGCTCTTTATATATTTCGTCATGTATTTTTTCCATATCAATTTTGTCTGGCTCTTTTTGTTTTACTGGTACATTTATTATTTCTTCATTTTTTCCTATTTTATATATTGCTTCTCTTATTTGTTTTTTTAATTTTTCCTTTTCTATTGAAAGTCCTGGTTTTCCTTTTGTAATTACTAGCTCTTCACCTTCAATGTAATATGCATATTCCTCCACTGCTCCTGGTAGTATCGCACCCATTTCTTCAATCTTTTTGTCAATTAATTCTTCATTATATTTTATATCCATATTCAATTTTGTTTTTAATAAAGTTGACTTTATTATTGCAAAATTATTGACAAATATGTTACTATCCCTACCTATATTATATGCCTGATTCGTAATTTCATCCAAATTATATTGCAAATCAATGTCGTTTAGGTTGATTGCAGTTTCTAACTCTTGATATTTTAGTACAATTTTTCTCGCTGACATTTCCTCAGTGATTTCCTGCAATTTTTGTTCCAATTCTTTTTTTGTTAAATTAGACACATTTATATCACTAATGTAGACACCATTGATAACTTTTTCGTTTGTCATATTCAAGACTGCAAAAACTGTTGACATACATAGCAATACAATAATGCAAATACAAATAATAATTATTATCTTTTTTGTCCTTTTTCTATTCTTTTCATTTTCTTCTTTTCTCGTCGTTCGCTTTGTGTTTTCTTCTATTGTTTTTTCCTCTTCCATGTTCTCTCCTCTTTTTTATTTTCTTATTTTTATATTACCATATTAATGTTTTTTTTACAATATTTTATGGACTTTTATATGCTTTTTTTATATAATATTTATGATTATTAATTGGAGGAATTACCATGCTTGGAAGTCTTATTAGGAATATTAGAAAAGCGAAAAAAATAAAAAGAGTTAATCTCGCAAAAGATGTTGGCGTTGATGTTGGTCATCTTGCCCATATAGAAAGAGGCGAACGAATCCCAACCCATAAAACTTTAATGAAAATATGTGATTGCTTGAAAATCCCTTATCAACCTCTAATGTATGCATATGATAAAACTTATGATAAGGAAAGAGCTTTTTGCGATTTTGATTTTGATCTTTTGGATCATTATTGCTATGACAAAGTCATGGCTGTCAACAATATTGATTCACTTATCCCTTGTCCTCCTGATATAAAAACAGCTTCCCTTGCAATAAAAATGTGTGACGATTTAATGGCACCTATATTACCTAAGGATTCTTATGCTTTCATAGAATTAAATTCACCTGTTTATAATAAAGATTTAGGGTTGTTTTGCTATAACAACAAATGCTATGTTCGTCAATTACAGATAAAAAACAATGCAGTTTTTCTTAGATCTTTGAAAAAAGGAGCTTTAGATATTAGGGTTTTAAGAACCGGTAATTTTTATATTTTAGGAAAAGTGATATTAAGTGATATTATGTAGTAAAATTTCTTATTTTTTTACAAAATTTTTCAAAAAATACTTGATTATATATTTTATTAATATTATAATATAATCGACAAAAGATAAATAGGAGATATTAAAATGGAATTGGTAAAGAATATATTTTTTAATACGGACAAATTAGTAGAAAACTCGAAGATAAAAATTTCATATACAGGTAAACTTTTTGAGGAAAATTCTGAAGAAGTTTTTCTTCATTATGGTTATAATGCTCAATGGGACAACGTTTCAGAAGTTGAAATGGTAAAGACAGAATTAGGATTCCAAGCAGAAATAGAATTGCTTTCTGCTGATTCTTTAAACTTGTGCTTCAGAAATGCTAACAATGAATGGGACAACAATGATGGACAAAACTATGTATTTCCTATCGAGAAAGTTGAAGTTTCTCTAGTTCCACAAGATAATGAGTTTCATATGGATGCACCAAGAAGATTAAGAAAGTCTTACATTTGGAGCAAAAAAATTAGATTAGCAATATACAAGATTATTAAATATTTCCCAAAAATTATTTCTGGAAATTATAAAAGAAAAGTAAATAATAATGATATAAACTTATAAAAAAAATTCCCTATATGTAGGGAATTTTTATATTTGCCAACCACCATTTATTCCTATTACTTGACCGGTTACATATTCGTCTTCTAACAGCCATTTAACGCATTTTGCGATGTCTTCTTTTTTTCCTATTTTTCTTAAAGGTATTTCTTTGATTATTTCTTCTTTGTCCTCTTTTGATAAATTATCATTCATTTCTGTATCTATGATTCCTGGAGCTATACTATTTACTCTTATATTTGATTCCCCTAGTTCTTTAGCTAATGATTTTGTTATAGCATCTATTGCTGCTTTAGTTGCTGCATAATGGCTTTCACAAGAAGCTCCTATCTGTCCCCAAATAGATGATATATTTATTATGCTACCTTCTTTTTTGTTTATCATATATGGAATTGTTTCTTGGCACATATAAAATACAGAGTTCAAATTGTTTTGTAGCATGTTTTCCCAGTCATTGTCCGTAATATCAACAAACATTTTTATTTGGTCTATTCCTGCATTATTTATTATACAGTCAATTTTTTTATATTTATTTATTGTGTAATTTATTAAATCTTTTACTTCTGCTCTTTTTGATACATCTGCTTTAAATATATCTACGTCAAATTCTTCTTTCAATTTTTTTGCTTCTTTTTCAGATTTATTATAATTAGCAATTACTTGATAGTTTTCTTTCGCTAGTTCTTTTGCCAAACAGTTTCCTATTCCTCTTGATGCCCCTGTGATAATTACAACTTTTTTCATTTTTCTCTCCCTCTTTATAATTTATATTTCTTTCTTTGAGCTCGTCCATTAAAATAAAAAAAGAACTAGGTGTAAATCACCTAGTTTTTTTATGGAGCCACTTATCTGATTCGAACAGATGACCTACTGATTCATACTACTATAATTTTCATTACCACATATTAATCATGTGTTTGTAGTCTGGACTTTCTCTTTACCGTAGCATATGGATGACCTACTGATTCATACTACTATAATTTTCATTACCATATAAATATGTTTGTAGTCTGGACTTTCTCTTTACCATAGCTTTTGCTTTAGGTACACCGTATAAAGTCTCTACACTCGAAAAAATACTTTTTCTAGCTCGGGATTAACATTTAAAAGCCTTCCCCGAATTAGCGGTGTCCACTTTATATGTTTCCACATGCTTTAGGTACACCGTATAAAGTCTCTACACTCGAAAAATTTCTTTTTCTAGCTCGGGATTAACATTTTAAAGCATTCCCCGAATTAGCGGTGTCCACTTTACATGTTTCCACGTAAAGGTGCAAGATAGTTCAAAATAAAACTTCCGTTTTATCTATCCCACAAGTCAGTTGCTCTACCAGCTGAGCTAAAGTGGCGTATTTGGTGACCCCGACGGGAATTGAACCCATGTCTCCGCCGTGAAAGGGCGATGTCTTAACCTCTTGACCACGGGGCCTTATAAAAACTGACCTCTAGGATCTAAGAAACTTAAATCCTAGATTTTTGGTGAGCCATCGCGGACTCGAACCGCGGACAACTTGATTAAAAGTCAAGTGCTCTACCACCTGAGCTAATGACCCAAATTTTCTTTGGTCAACGCATGTTTTATTTTACACTATTTTTATGTTTTTGTCAACGGTTTTCTTTATTTTTTTTAATATTTTTTCATTATTTATGATTTTTAATTCAGAAAATCAATATTTTAGTCCTGATTTAGCTTTTCAATTAGTTCTTCAACTTCTATTCCATGCACTAAACAAGCTTCTTCCAAGGTTTCTGCTTGTGATGCTGGGCAACCCAAACAATGCATACCTGCATCTAATAATATCTCTACCTTTTCAGGAGCTTTTTCTACAATCTCTCCTATTTTTGTATCTTTTTCTATCTTCATTTAAGATTTCTCCTTTCTTTTTGTCGATTATTGTTATATTATTCTACCATAAATTTCAAAAAAAGTATAGACTTTTTTCTACTTTCGTAGTAAAATGGCAAAAAATGGAAGGGGTGTTTTAATTAAAATCTTATTTCTTTTTATTAATATTAACTATCAATTCATTTATTGTACTTTATTATATTTATTCATATTGCGAATTTTATTTCTTTAAATCTAAGCAGGGGGCAAAATTAGAATTAAAAAATAAGGAAAGGAGACGTGGTTTTTAATTATTAATCTATTAACTTTTATTTTATCGTGCTTATTTTCAATAGGCTTACTTATTGTGGAAATTTTATATTTTTATGATATTTTGTTTGAAAATAATTTTGTACTTTACGTAAGTTCTGTTATTTTAAATTTACCAGAAAAGACTCCATTATTATGGAATAATATAAAATTTATTTTTATATTATCTACATTTTTAGCAAATATTATAATTTTAAATTTTTTATTAGAAGCCCTTTTCTCTAAGTTTTCTTACGAGAATAAGTGTTCCAAGAAAGTTACTTTCTCCGATAAATTAAATCTTATTATTGGACAGGACTTCTCTCTAAAAGAAAAAGTTATAATTCCCGAAAAGGGGTTATTTCAAAATATTTTAATTACAGGAGCTATCGGTTCTGGTAAAACAAGTAGTGCAATGTATCCTATTACAGAGCAATTAATCGCATATAATTCCAATTCTAGCACAAACAAATTAGGAATGTTGATTCTAGACGTTAAAGGAAATTACTACAATCAAGTTCTAGAGTTTGCGAAAAAGTATAATAGATTAGATGACGTAATCCCAATTCAAATTGCTGGAAATTATAAGTACAATCCTTTGGATAATACTGCATTAAAACCATCTGTTTTGGCTAATCGTTTAAAAACAATATTACTTTTGTTTTCGCCCAATAATACAGAATCGTACTGGATAGATAAAAGTGAGACCGCTCTGGCAGAGGCTATCAAGCTTTGTAGATTATATAATAATAACTATGTTACTTTTTCTGAACTTCATAATTTAATTACAAACAAGGATTATTATTTTTCAAAAATATCTTTCCTTAGAAAAAAGTTCCTTTCAAATTCTTTTAATAGAAACGAAACTCATGATTTACTTTCTACAATTAACTTTTTTGAAAAAGAATTTTTTTCTTTGGATGATAGAACTTTAAACATTTTGAAGTCGGAAATAACTAGAATAACTAATTGCTTTATTTCTGACTCTGATATTTTCTCTACTTTTTGTCCTAACAAATCAGAAATAAATTTTAGTGGATTTTCTGATGTCATTAATTCCGGAAAGATAGTTGTTTTAAACATGAATATCAATGAATATAGAAATTTATCCAAAATTATTGCAACATATTTAAAACTCGATTTTCAAACTGAGGTTTTAAAACAACTTTCTAATGGAGCTTCAACATCGTTAAAGCCTGTTGCTTTTATTTCTGATGAATATAGTGAATATGTATCAGCAACTGATGCTAATTTCTTCTCTCAAAGTAGAGAATCTAAGTGTATAAATGTGGTATCAACTCAAAGTTATACCTCTTTGTTAAATGCTCTCAACAATAAGTATTCTGTGGAAGTAATAGTGCAAAACCTAGTAAACAAACTATGGTTTAGATCAGACGATATGTTTACTATTGAAGATGCTCAAAAACAGTTACGGAAAAATTGATAAAGAGAAATCTTCTAAAACAATTTCTGAAAATGCAAGAGAAACTTCATATAATATTTTTACTCATTCTTTTAAATCAAAGAATTCTAATATTTCCGAGAGTATAAATACATATCTTCAATATGATTTTGCTGTTGATACAAAATTTTTTACACAAGAACTTAAGACTTTCGAATGTCTTGGTTTTCTTTCAGATGGAAGTAGAATATTAGAACCCAAAAAGATTCAGATGCTTCCATATTTTAAATAATTATTATAGGAGGATTTATGTATAAAAAAATACTAGTTATATTTTTAATTTTATTTATTATTTTTTCTTTGTCACCTGCCATGGCCTTTGGAGATCCAAAGTTAGTAACAAAGCTTAATTCGGCTTTTTCTGATATAGAAAAATGGCTAATAAAGCTTGCAACGCCTGCGGCTGCTGTTGCAGTCGGCACCGGCGTTTTTATGAAAAAATTTAGTTTTGGAGACGAAGAAAAAATACGAACAGGCAAAAAGATAATAAAAAGCTCTTTATTTTCATATGCTTTTATTCTTGCGATTGATCTAATTTTGTCTGCTATTAAGAGTCTTGTTAGTTAGGGGTTGATTATAATTAATACTTCCCAAATAGATTATTCCCAAATAATAATAAGCACGATAAATCAGCTGTTTTCAGCTCTTTTCTCTTCATTAGATAAATCTCTTTATTCTTTATTGGATAAAAGCGTCTTTGTTGATGAAAGTATATTATCTGGTGCGTTTTTTAAAACGATTTTCCAAAATTCTTTCGGCTTGCCTACTATTGCCGATGCTCTTTTGGTTGGTTTTGCGATTTATTATTGTTTTAGACTTTCTTTTGCTCAGTTTTCAGGAACTGTTGTTGAAAAACCATATCAGTTTTTAACCAAAATACTAATAGTTGCTGTTTGTATAAATTGTTCTTCTTTTATTTGTGAACAATTTTTAAGTATTACAGGCCTAGTCACTGATTCTTTACGAGTTTTAGGGAAACATATTACTGGTCAAGAAGTTTCTTTTCATAACTTAATATCAAAATCAATCTATTTGACTAGTAATTCTGAATCATTTAATTTGTTTTCCATTGAAGGAATTTTAAAAAGTTTCTTTTCCATAGGTTTGATAAGTTTGCTTTTCTCCTATTCAATAAGGTACATATTAATAAAAATATTTATTTTATTGTCACCTTTTGCATTCCTTGCTTTGGTTAACACTTCTACTTCGTGGTTTTTTAAGACATGGTTACGCACTTTTTTCTCTCTTTTATTTGTACAGATATTTGTTGCTCTAATTTTATTGTTGCTATTTTCTATTAGTATACAATCATCTGACTTGTTTTCTCAAATATCTTACATTAGTACTGTTTTTATTTTGAGTAAAGCTAATAATTATGTTAGAGAGCTTATAGGTGGGCTTTCTCTAGATATAAACACAAATATTCTTAGTATAAAGAATTTATTAAAATAGGAGGTTTTATGAAATTTATTTTCCCTAAAAATTATAATTTTAAAAATAAATTATTTGGCATAATTGATTACTCATCTTTATTTGTCAACTTACTTTGGGACGTTTTCGTTTTCTGTTTTATTAATTTAATTCTTATTAATATTACAATAAAGATTTTTATTTTTATTGTTCTTTGCCTGCCTCTATTTTTATTTTCCCTTGTGGGATTAAATAACGAAAACATTTTATATGTTATAAATTATTTAATAAAGTTTGTGTTTAGTACTAAAATATTATTGTTTAATAAAGACCATTAAAATTGTTTTTATTATTGTAAAACACCTTTAAAAATGATATAATCATTTCAACATTTTATGAAAGGATTGACCTAAATTATGAAACTTGAACAGTCATCAAACTCTTTACTATTTTCAACAACAAATATTCCAGATGCTTTTTTTACAGAATATTTTTCGCAAGCTAGTGGAACAGCTATTAAGGTTTTTTTGTATCTTTATTTTCTTTCAAAATACGGAAAAGAAATAAAAATAAATGACCTTTCTAAAAAGCTGGATATTCCATTAAAAGACATTCAAGATTCTATTAAATATTGGGAGTCTTTAGGTTTGTTAATAAGAAAAAATTCTGGTTATGAATTTGCTAATATGCAAGAAATCGAATTGCATAAGCTGTATAACCCTAAGGTTTCACAGTCTCCGGAGCAAATCAAAGAAACTGCAAAAAATCAATATAGGGCAAAAGCAATATCTGCTATAAATAATGAATTTTTCCAAGGAGTAATGTCTCCTTCTTGGTACGGAGATATTGACTTATGGTTTAGCAAATATGGGTTTGATGAAGAAGTTATGGTTGCTCTATTTAGATATTGTTTTAATCGCTCTGCTTTGCACCGTAATTATATTCAAGCCGTTGCTGAGGCATGGTCACAAAACAACATAAAAACATATTCCGATTTAGACAAATATTACGAACAGCAAGAAGCTCTTGCAAAAATCAAGAAGTCTATTGCTAAAAAATTAGGAATCAGCAGGCAACTTTCTCAATACGAAGAAGCTTATATTGAAAAATGGACAAATGATTTTTCTTTTACTATGCCTGTTATAGAAATTGCATTAAAAAAGACAACGTCTAAGTCAAATCCAAACTTCGACTATATAAATAAGATTTTAGAAGACTGGCATGATAGGAATTTAAAGACCCCTGAAGCAGTTAATAAATTTTTATCTGATATGAAGCAAAAAACAAAAGACATAAAAACAATAGAAAAGCAAGCTGGATATAATAACTATTCTCAAAGAGCATACACTAATCTTTCAGAATTATATGCAAATAATCCAGACAATTTATAAATTATCCTTAGAAGGATGTGAGAAAATATGAACAATTCAACTTTAAAGCAATTATTAAATGAATACGAAAATAAAAGATCTCATGCCATTTTGATTGCCGAAAAAAAGAAAGAGGACTTTTATAGCAAGAATCCCCGTCTTCAAGAAATAGATAGAGAACTTTGTTCCTTCTCTTTATCAACGGCTAAATCCATTTTGCAAACAAATAATAAAGAGCTTTTAAAGGACTTAAAAGTAAAACGCTCAGAATTATTAAACGAAAAAGAAGAAATATATCAACAATCAAATATAAGTGAAAAAGATTTTTTACCTATTTTTGAATGTTCGCAATGTAATGACACAGGTTATATTACAAAGGATAGCAAAACCGAAATGTGTTCTTGTCTAAAACAAAAATTGTTTGATTTGGAATATAATAAGTTTAATACTTTTGATATGTCAAACTGTACATTTAATAACTTTTTAACTGATGTATATTCACCTACCGTAGAAAAAGAAAAATATAATTCTTCACTTTCTCCAAGAGAAAATATTAGAATTATTAGAAAAATTTGTGATAATTTTTTACTTAATTTTGATGACCCACATGATAAGAATTTACTTTTTACTGGAAATACTGGTTTGGGAAAAACTTTTCTTTCTAACTGTATTGCAAATGAATTATTAAAAAAAGGAAAAGTTGTTTTATATCAGACTGCACCTATTATGCTTGATAGTATAATTAATTATAGAATGCGGAAAAGCTAATAACTTTGATATAATTAAGCACTTATATTCTGCAGATTTACTTGTTATAGATGATCTAGGAACAGAGAGTTTAAATAATATGAAATTCACTGAATTATTTTCTCTTTTAAATGCTAGGCTTCTAAATCAAAATAATAAAGTTACAAAAACAATAATTTCTACTAATTTAAATTTAAATGAACTGTCAGCAAGATATGGTGAACGTATAATTTCTAGATTTATTGGAAATTATAATATTTGTTATTTCTTTGGAGATGACATTAGAATAAAAAATAGAATTTAAGAAAAAATATGAAGAAGAAAACCACAAATCAAATTAGATTTATGGTTTTCTTTAAAGTCTTCTTTTTACTGACTCCACTAATTTTGGTATAGTTCATTCCACAAAAGGTTCTTTTTTATTACTTGTTTTATTATGTAACCATTTTCACTCTTTTTTTACATTTTTTATTTTTTTTATTTATTTTATTTTTTTAATAATTTAATAA
>HF994453.1 GCA_000434195.1 Clostridium sp. CAG:780 | reverse complement strand
TGTAGTCATTAAAGAATCTTCTCTTGAATGTAAAACTATTCTTCCTATTATTCCTCCGGCATTATTATTTCCATTGTTAATCTTGCCATTATTATAACAATTGATAATTTTTGCTTCTCCTTTTACAACTCCAGCTGTATACATTTCTCCAACTATACCTCCACTTCCACAATTAGTTCCACCTATATTTCCATTATTATAACATCCATCTATAACAACCGAATCACCATATATTCCGCCTACTATTCCTCCTGTTCCTTTATATACCTGAGTTCCATTTGAATTTATACTTCCCTTATTATAGCAACTTATAACTCTGCTTTTGGTTTTACACCCTCCTACTATCCCTCCTATTTGACTCTCTCCCACTATACTTCCTTCATTATAGCAATTTTCTATAGTAGACTCTATCATTGTGCCTATTATTCCTCCAGTCCCTGCTCCTATACTTACTCCATCAAGTGCAATTATATTTGCTTTGCTGTAACAATTTTCTATTCTAGACAAATTAATATTATTTGCAATTGCCCCCGCATATTCTGTAGAATTTATTTTTCCAGATATTCCAAAATTCATTATTGTTGAGTTTTCTATACTATAGAATGCTCCATTCCCTTTCATATAAATATTTTGTATCATTTTATGATTTCCATTAAAAATTCCTTTGAACGGTCTTCCTACACTCTTTGCTATTGTTCTAAAACCAATACAATTTTCATCCGTTTTTGTTAATTCTGTTTGTATATCTTCTATTGTTCCATTTTCATTTAAATCACCAAAATCCGTTCTTGTGCTGTCGTCGTATGAATATTTTGATTTAAAATTTAGGTTTTTTATTAATGTTACATACTTTCCTTCAAATTGATTCACTTTAGTTAATTTAACTAATTCTCCATTTTCGAACTTTATTCCTTTTCCATTTGTCATATTAGAAAAAGCTACTAAATCTTCTATACAACTTATTTCAT
>HF994452.1 GCA_000434195.1 Clostridium sp. CAG:780 | reverse complement strand
TAATTTTGTTCTTTTAAACTATTCTCAAAATCAATTATCCACTTTTCTAATGTTTCTACTAATGCTAATTGTTGTTTAAACATTTGTTTTCCAACATTAGGAATATGTTGTCTATGAGATTGTCTTTCATTTAGTAATTCTTTTAATTCTAATATCTTTGATTTTATATTAGAAACAAGAATCTTTTTTTGTTCATCATCTACTAAATCTAAATTCGTGATAATAACATTAAAATCCAAATATAGACTAACATCAGAATTTGAAATATCATTCATAAGTTTATTAAAATAATCATTACCTTTGTCAGTAATAGTATATACTGCTTTATCTGGCATATTTCCCTCTTTCTCTTTATGGCTAACAATATATTCTTTTGATTCTAATTGTAATACTTTCTTATAAATAGACTGTTCACTAATTCTTACCCATCTTGGTATATTACGATATTCTATATTTTTTTTAATATCATAAGCACTTTGTGATTTTTGTTTAATAAGTCCTAATAATACCAAATCTATATTTGACATAATCTCTACTCCTTACTTAATATAATCTGTAACGCCAAGTCTATTTCCAAATGGATCTTCAAACTCGACTGCATTACCAGTTCCAATTTTAAAAGGCTCACTCAAAAATTTTATACCATTATTCAACATTTCTTTATAGAAGATTGCAACATCTTCTACTTCAAACCATATTGTAGGCTTTAAATTCTCAAATTTATTTTTGTCTTTTAAAATTATTGCAGGTTCTTCATTTCCAATATTATAAGCAACCATTCCCTTATCAGAAAAATCAAATTTCTTTTTTAACCCCAATATTTCCTCATAATATCTTTTTGCTTCTTCCATATTATCTACAGGAAGAAAATAGTTGTCATAATTTTTCATATATTTAAGCCCTTCTTTCTACTACAAACTATACTACTATATTTTATAGTAGTTATAATTAAATGTCAATAAATAATAAAAAAATAATTGCATTTAATTCGTTTATAATTCTTATAAAAAATAGATTAGTTGCACTGAACTAATCTATTTGTATAACTGCTTGTCGTACAAAAAAGACTGTCATTACTGACAATCTTTTCGGTAAATTACTATAAATCAATAACTATAAAATTGTAATTTGTACTAATAATTTTCTTTGTTTATTATACTTAATAAAGAATAAAAAGTCATTAATAAACCACTTGATATAAGTATGCCACCTATAATATCAGTAAACCAATGAACACCTGATATTAATCTTCCAACAACAGTTATTGTAATTATAATAATTGATAAATAATTAATAACTTTTGTTATTTTATTATTAAATAACTTTTTATTGATTAAAATAGAACTTCCACAAATGCAAATTGTCATCAATGTATGAGATGATGGGTAAGATGCTTCTAAAAAGCCATTCATTAATATTGGTCTATAATTAATAATTACTTTTTCAAAGAATACATATAAAGCTATTACAATAATATAATATAGTCCTAATAGTATAATCTCTTTATCGACTTTAAATATACTTCTTCTTTTTATGAATTGGATAAGCCCTATAAAAGCATACACTATAGCCATAAAAACAGGAATTAATCCTAACCAATCAGTAATGTGATACCAAATCATATTTACTCCTGTAGTTTCAAAAATAAATTGATTTAAAGTCGCAAACCCTATACTAGAATTGTTTACTCCAATTTGTTTTACATCTACTACTTTGACTAATATTGTAAAAGTTATTGCTATTAAAAGCAAAATTCCACTAATGAGAAAATTTCTTTTTTTGTTGTTCATAATAAATACTCCTTTCTGGGTAAGCCCATTTTTAGTTTATTATGAAATTTTATATCTATCAAGAAACTTTCTCTCACTACATATATATTTGTTTGACACTTTTAGTAACACTGCCTATTTTTAGGCACTCATAATACTTTTTTCTTATTAAAATTATCTTTAATTATCAATGACATTTTTATAATCAATATCATAAACATTATTGATGTTGCATAAGGTTGTCTTGTCATTACAAAAAATAATATTGCAATTGTTTGAATAATAAGTGAAACAATATTAACTATAATTCGTATTTTCTTGTCATCTATAAAATTATATACAATTTCTACAATTCCAATTATAGATATAAAAATCAAAGTAATAAAGTATATTGTTTTTATAGTATTTCCTATATCAGTACAACTAATTAAAGATACTGTATAAAATTTTTCTCCAATTTTTTGTCCATAAAGTGGTAAAAAGATAAATAAAATAATCATTATATCAAGTAATCCATATACTAAATTATTTATTTTTTCAATGTTAGAAGTATTTTCATTTTTAGCAATATCTATTATTTCTTCATTTGATAATAGTTCATCAATTGAAACATTAAATATTTTTGATATATATTTTAATGAATCAATGCTAGGATAACCTTTCCCACTTTCCCATTTTGATACTGCAGTTCGTGATACATATAATTTTTCTGCAAATTGTTCTTGTGTTAATTTATTTTTATTTCTTAATTCTTGTATTTTTTTGCTAAATTCCATAACTATATTTCTCCTTGACAACTTACTATTTTCTTTTTACTTTGTTAATTGATAACTTTGTTCTATCATTTCTTTTACTAATGTCTTGTCCACTTTTTCATCTACAATAATTGTATTCCAATGTTCCTTATTCATGTGATATGCAGGTATTATATAATCATAAGTATTTCTTAATATATCAGAATAGTTTGGATCTGTTTTTACATTAAGATATAACTTATTATTGACATTCATAATTAGTGCAAACCACTTTTTATTCTTGCAATGTTTCATTGTAACAGATTCAAAATCATCTGAAAATGGACAATCTTTAAATGTATTTTCTAATGTTAAACAATATTCTATTATCTCTTCTTTATTCATATCTAATCCCTTATAATAAACTACTAAATTTCTTACTATATTTTTCTATATCTTTTGTGCTTTGACTCATTATAAAATCTGTAACTTTTATTTTAAATCTTTCTACTTCATCATTTGTATAATTCTTATTTTCTACATTTATTCCTGCTTCATTAAATAGTTGTATATCTTTATTGGAAAATTGCATTGTTCATTCCTTCTTTCATTTATTGTTTCATTAAAATTATACCTTTTATACTTGGATTCAATAATTTCACAAAATCTGTAGCATCTTGGTTTGTTCCAACTACACTACCATAATGAATTGGGATTGCTATTTTAGGTTGTATTTCGTTGATTAATTGTGCTGCCTCTTTGAAATCCATTGTATATGTTCCTCCAACTGGAACAAAAGCAACATCACATTTTACTTTTTTATTTTCTTCTGTAATGTCTGTATCTCCTGCAATATAATATCTAATATTATTTATTGTAATAATGTAGCCAACCCAATCGTTTCCTTTTGGATGGAATGTTTTGTTTGTATTATATGCTGGTATTGTTTTAAATTTAATTCCTTCTACCACATATTCTTTGTTTGGCTCTACTGTAATAATTGCATTTTTATTTATGCCTTTTCTTAACAGTTTTGTTAATAATTCTTCTGGTATTATAATAGTTGTGTTTTCATTTATAACCTTATCTATATCTTCTTCAGAATAATGGTCATAATGATCGTGTGTTATAAAAACAATATCTGCATCATTATCTTCTGGTATTATAATAGTTGTGTTTTCATTTATAACCTTCTCTATATCTTCTTCAGAATAATGGTCATAGTGGTCGTGTGTTATAAAAATAATATCTGCATCATTAAAATTTCTATCTATTTTAAATGGATCTATATAAATTATTTTTTCTTTGTTAATTCTTATACTGCTATGATATAAAACTTCTATATTATCTAACATATATTCCTCCTTGATTTTTTGCATTGTATCATAAAAAAGCAAAAAAATAAATAGTATCAAGCAAAGTTTTATATACCTTACTTGATACTATTTTTATTCATATTTAGGACTACCATACCCCATAACTTGAACATCATCAAAAGAGTACATTCTTTCAGCACATTTGTTACTTGTGTTTCCTTCTATTGTATAAATGTTTCTATTTGTAATATCTGTTCTTGTTACAATTCCAACATGGTCGCTTGTCCCATCTTGATTACCATTTTCATCTTTCCAATCGAAAAAAATTATATCTCCAACTATTGGATAATAGCTTTCTCCTCTATCGTGCCATTGATTTTTTTCTTTAAACCAATCTATTCCATTAACACAACCTGCAAATTTAGGAATAATACCTTTATCTATGTAACCACATTCGTTTGCACACCAACTCACAAAACAGGCACACCAATGCACATGTTCTTCAAATCCATACCATTTCCAAAATTTATCTCCTCCCTCATTTCCTATCTGTGCTTTTGCAACTAATACTATTTCACTATTAGGAATTTGTGAGGTATCATAATCTGCATCTCCGTTACTATTAAAAATTGCAGCTACAAATCCACCAATTAAAGCTATTACTAAAATAATTACAACTGCCACCCAACCTCCTGCAACTATTGCAGAAATAATAGCTTTTGTTGCAGCAATTATTGCTTTTATTGTTGCTATTGTTGCTTTCACAGTTACCTTAACTGCTTTTATAGTTAATTGTGCTGTTCTTTTAGCAATCATTATTGCTCTTTTACTTGCTTTAACACTTTGTTTTGCTACTTTTGCACTATTTTTAGTAACTTGTTCAGATGTTTTTATTCCTTTTTTAGTAAGTTTAGCTCCATTCTTTGCATATTTAATTCTTTTTTGAGTTCCATTCTTTATTGTTCGTTTTTTTACTGCATTTTTAATTTGCTGTGCTTTCTTCTGTTTTATTTTAGATTTAAGGCTTGATATTTTTTCTTTACTTTTTATGATATTCTGTTTTGTATTTTCTAATGATTTTTTTCCTATTTCATTACTCTTTGTTGCACCTTTTCTTGATAGATAACTTATATCATTTTGAATATGATTACTTGCATAATTTTCTGCTGAAGTATTTTCTTCTTTTGATGTAAATTCATTTAATCGTTCTTTTGTAGTTACTAAATTGTTTTTAAAATTTTGTGTTTGTACTACTTTTTTATCTAATTGTTTTATTATACTTTTTTCTTTTAACTTTATATCTGGCATTTATACCACCTCCAGACTTTTATATTTTCTTTGCTATAATTACCATTCTTCCATTCTTTTGTGAATATTCACAAGTAGATAATGTAATTAGCTTATCTACATAATTCACTTTGACATTTGTATTGTAAAACTCATAATTTCGACATTTTTCTACAAATGAATTAAAATCATTTTCATCATAAAACTTTGTATAATTATAATATTTAAAGCCTTTATCAGAATAAGCAACTGTTTTAAATGCAAATACTATTTCATAGTCATTTTCAATAGTTTTATTATCTTCTAATGTATAAAACTTTATATACTTGTGGTTCTTATAATAGTTATAATTTTTGTAATTATCTAAATTAGAAAACATTGTGTTATTCTTCATGTGATGTCCATATATAATTAAGTTATCACTTGTTTTTAAATTACAATGTTCTGCTAAATATGGAGTTCCACTACTTGAATAATTTTTATAAACATTTCTATTAAGATAGAAATCTCCATTTTGCATAACAGGATAATTTATATTTGTTCCATCAATTTTAATCCACCCAATTATGTCTGTATTTATTTTTAAAATGCTTTCTAAATTGTAATTTCCAACATTTTTAGATGATAAATTACTTGTTTCATTTTTAAAATTGTCTGTAATTTGATTTTGGTCGATCGTTTTTTCTTCTTCCTGAACTACTTCCTGCAATTCTTCAAATAATTCATTTTCTTTCTTATTTTCTGCAATTTCTTTTATAAAAAAATAACTACTAATAGCTAAAATAACTATTAGTAGTATTAAAACCAAACTATATATTTTATTCATTAAGACTCTCCTGGTTTAGTTGTCATCAGCCTATATAGTTCTGTATTTTTTGGAAATTTATTAACAAAAGGAACTAATGATGAACCTACTTTTATAAGTCCTTCTCCTGCTCCTACATTTGTTATGAAGCTCATCTGTAAATCAGATATATTTAATAATTTTGCAAGTTCAATTCTATCTGTACTTGCTTGATTAAGCATTATTATAAATTCAGAGTTTGCAAGCATAGTTCTAGCAGTATGACTTTGTAATAAATCTTCAACATTTTGTGTTATACCTGTGCAGAAAGCTCCATATTTTCTAACTCGTTTCCAAAGTGTAAATAAGAAATTTGCAGAATATTCATATTGGAATAATAAATATATTTCATCAATGAAAATATAAGTATTTTTTCCTTTTGTTCTATTAGCAGTAATTCTATTCAATATAGAATCTAATACTACTAACATTCCTATTGGTTGTAATTGTTTACCTAATTCTAAAATATCATAGCATATTAAACTATTAGATGTATTTACATTAGTGTTCATAGCAAATGTATTTAAAGAACCATTTGTAAATAATTCTATTGCAAGTGCTATTTCTTTTGCCTCATCTTCTGGTTGTTTCAATAGTTCTTCTCTAAAATCTTGCAGAGTTGGTGGTATTCCTTGATAATTTCCTTGTTGGAATACTCTATAAACATTTGCCGTACATCTATCAATTATTGATTTTTGTTTCGGTCCGAGATTTCCACTACCAATTAGTTGTTCACACAAAGATAATATAAATTCAGATTTTAATATTACTGGATTTGCTCCATCTCCATATTGAGAGTTCATATCCATTGCATTTATGTGATTATTACTTACTGCTGATATTTTAATTACCTCTCCACCTAAAGATTTAACAAGTGGTGCATATTCGGATTCTGGGTCTATTAAAATAATGTCTGCATTTGGATCTCGTAATCTTATTGAAGTTATTTCTTGCTTTCCTGCAAATGATTTACCACTACCAGATACTCCCAAAATGAATGAGTTTCCATTTAAAAGTTGTCTTCTATCTGCAATAATCATATTTTTACTAATAGCATTTTGACCATAAAAAATACCATTCTCGTGCCTAATTTCTTGCACTTTGAATGGCATAAATACTGCTAAACTTTCAGTAGTTAAAGTTCTTACTGCATCTATTTTTCTAACTCCAAACGGTAATACTGTGTTAAGTCCATCTAATTGTTGAAATCTTAATATTCCAAGCTGACATAGATTTTTACTAGCTATTTTTAAAATTGCATCTGTCACACTTTCTAATTTTTCTTTTGATTCTTCTGTTATTACCATTGTAATAACTCCTAAAAACATTCTTTGGTCACGAATAGTCAAGTCATCTAACATTTCTTTTGAGTCATTTCTCTGTTGTTCCATATCATAAGGTATTATTGCAGAATAATTGTTTTGAGCATTCTGTTTTCTCTGCCAGTTTGTAATGTTCGTTTCTACACCTAATCTACGATTTTCTGCCTCTTTTACTGCCTCGTCCATCGGAATTGGAATAACATCTATTGATAACATCATATTTTTATTTAAGTCTGTAAGTTCTGTTACCATATCATCGTTGATATAACTAGAATATTCCTTTAAGAATAATACTCTCCCATATCTATCTCCCATTTTAAAGTAATCTCTTTCAAGTTCTACTGTATCAGGGCAAATAAAATCTTTAAAATTATGACCTTTCTTCATTGTTTCGTGTATATCAAATCTAAATGAGGTTTCTTCTCCTGTTCTATAAAAATCATGTGCTATTCTTAATCTTTCTTTTGCGTCTAATTCAACACATTTTGAGCCTAATGTATTGAATCTACTTATCAATTCACTACCTGCTCTATTAAAATAATTTCGAGCTTCTTCGACATTTTTCTTATAAACAGATATTGTTATTATCTTTTCTTGCACTATCTCATTTGCATTTTTTGCTTGAGATATAAGCATTTTGTTATATTCTTTTCTATAATCATTAAGTTCATCATTACTTTCATCTAGTAATATTGTTTTTTCAAAATCTAATTTATTTATTCTTCTATTATTTATTGTAATTTTAGTTATTGCTCCAACATCTAATGAATTTAATAAATCAGAATAATCTAAAAACATTGCTTCTTTATCTTCTTTACTAGCAACTGCATAATTAATATCCATAAACTTAAATGATTTTGAAAATTTATTTTTACTTACTTGAAAAATTCCATCTTCCCATATTGCTTTTATCGGAATAATATCCTGAACACATCTCGGTATTTTGAATTTTTCTTTATCTAATTTAAAAATCTTATTAAGAGTTCTCATTATTTTTTACCTCCTTTTTCTTCTTTTTATCTTTCTTTTCTTTCTTCTTTTTCTGTGGTTTTAGCAAACTTTGTTTTAACTTTTTATCAATAGTTGGTTTAAAGTTTTGGGCATATATATTTGTTGCTTTAAATGTTAATTTTTTAGGTGTCAAAAACTCTGATTTTATTACTGCAACAATAAACTTTTCTGCCGTCATTCCGTTATATTTAACAAATCCAAGTACAGCAAAAGGTGCAGCACCTAGTATGCAAACCCACGATAAAGTTTCTAGCCCTAAATATGGTTTGAGTACAAAATATAAAACAACTGCAACAATACAAGCTATTACAGAAAAAATGAACTGCCTTAAAGACAATCCAAAAAATATACTCTCACTAAATTCTCTAATATCTTTGTTTATTTTAACTTCCATCTATCTTGCCTCCTTATTTCTTTTTGCTTTTGTTTTTTTCTCTTGTTCCAACTTATCTCTTGCTTCTTCGAGTATGTATTCATCTATCATTTTGTAATCTTTGACTTCAATCTCTCCTTGTTGTAATTTTACAAATCTATCAATAATTTTTTCTCTTAAATCAGGATTACACTTATCTAAAAATATTCCCATTGTAGTTGCAAGTGGTGTCATTGATGGATTTTGGTAATCATATATTTTCAAATCCGTCATTCCACTTTTTGTATTTATATCAACTATAACATCTGGTAAATCTTCAAACTTAATTACCACCTCATCACATCCATCATCAACATATAATAATTTTTCCTTATCTTTTAAAATTTTCATAACTTCTTCAACACTATAAAATTGATAATCTTCCATAATTTTATTTTCCTCCTTCTCGCTAAATGTATCTGCCAAATTTTCTCCTGCTAAAACTCTTTTAAAATCCGTTTTTGCTTTTTCAAAATCTGTCAAATAATAATAACCATATTGCCAATCAATCTTGTTGTCTTTAATTTCATATCCAAAACCTATAACATATTCATTATTCATTTTTACTAAAGCAATAGGTTGTTCTTTTCTATATCCAACATCGATTACATAAGCATTTTCTAATTGTCTTGTTTCACTCATAAGGCATTCCTCCTATAATCCCATCATTTCTCTAACAATTCTATCTGACATTCTAATAGTTCCTACCAGAACTAACATATTAAATATCAATTCTCCAACATATTTCCATACCATAGTAACTGTTGCAGCACCAGTATCAACACTCGGCGAGGTTGTTACAAATGCAGAAAAGATTACACAAGCTAAAACTATAATTGCACCCTCTAAACAAACTGCTATATAACTCTTTAAAAAGCTCTTTCCTATATTTTGTGTTCCTTCTCCTGCAAAAGATGATAATGGTATTGGAGCTATTGCTGTGTACATATATAATTTAAAAAATCTTCCATATACCGTTAGAATTAAAATGAACGATAATACTGTTACAAAAAGTCCACCTAATAATGTAACTGCCCATAAAGGAATACTCTCAAAAAATCCACATTTATTGATTGCATCAATAATCGATTGTGGCAGGGTCATAGCACTTGCTTGAAATGAACTTTTCGCCATAATTGTTGTTACTATTCCCTGTATTATTTTGAATACTGCTAACATTAGTTCCAATCCATAAGTAACAATTCCTTTTGCTATTGCAAATCTTAAAAATAGTTTTAATGCTTGTTCTGGTCTTTTTAATTCTGAAAAATTAGTACAAGTTCTTGCTACTCCAACAACAAAAAATAAAACAAGTAATGCTAAACCTATTGCTTGTAAAGCTCCATTTATATTTAAAATAATATTCCATATTGCTCCACCTTTGAAATCTGCTGGACTTTGTGTGACTAACATATAAATTTCTGATAATTTACCATTCCATGTATCTAATGCATTCTGTAAATTTCCTACAATCCAATTCACATCTAGCACCTCCATTCTAAAATTAATTTATTAAGGCAGATGAAACTGCCTTAATCTTTATCCACCTGTAATAATATTTAAAATCTCTTTTGCAAATGTAATTACAACTCCACCTGCTAAAGTCATTATTCCGTTTGCTCTTTGTGTTGGATCATGAGATTTTAAACTCATACCTACTTGAACAATTCCAAATCCTAATATAATCATTCCAACTGCTCTTATTAATCCAAATATAAAATTAGATAAATTATCAACAATAGCTATTGGGTCATCTGCTGCAAATGAGTGAATTTGCCCAGCTACATTTAAAGCAATAACATAACCTATAATTATTGCTCCTCTTTTTAATGTTTTCTTTAAAAATACTTTAAAATTTCCTTTTTTCTTATTTTCCATATCAAAAATCCTCCTTAATTTTTATTTTTGGGTACAAAAAAAGACCAAAGTATATTTGTTAGATATAACTTTGGTCTTTTAGATACTATTAGCATTTTTTGTATCTTCTTTGTACATATTTTCGATTTCTTCACTTGATAATAATTCAACATCAAGTTCATTTGTTTCTAAATCTATAATTTCTTTTGTATCAATTTCCATATCATCTAAATTAAATGATATTGTACCTATTGAATTTTCTGTTCCTCCATGTATATATGGTTTTATTTCTTTATTTCCAATAGGTGTATTTATGCTATTAAAATGTTCTTTTAAATTAAATTTGAAATCTTTTACTGGTCTTTCTCCTCTAATAAAAAGTAAAGCATAATTATTATCTAGCATTCTTACCTCATCTGGTGTCAATAGTTCTCTACCTGCGATTTGGTCATTTGTAGAATAACTGCCATGTGAACCATAACTCCTACCATAAGTATTTGTATCTATTGTTTCTTTTCCTAATAATTCACTAACATACTTATGGGTGCTTTGTTCATTACCACCTAAATATAAAAACTCATCACAATTTCCAACTATTGATTCCCATTGTTTTTCAAATAAGGCTTTTAATTGTGCTAAATTTTGCAATATTATAGAAACAGATACCTCTCTTGACCTCATTACTGATAATATTTTATCAAAATCATCTGGTAAACTTACATTAGCGAACTCATCCATAACAAAATGTACATGTATTGGTAAACTGCCACCATATTTATAATCTGCTAAATAAAATAATTGTTGAAAAAGTTGTGTATATAAAACACTAACTAAAAAATTAAATGATGTATCATTATCTGGAATAATTGCAAATAATGCAACTTTCTTTTCTCCTAAACTTGGCAAGTCTAATTCATCTGTTTGTGTAAGTTGTGCCATACTCTCTAAATTAAATTTTTCAAGTCTTGCAGCAAGAGTTACTTGTATTGATTTTAATGTTTTAGCTGAACCTGAATGATATGCTCTATAATATTTTAAAGCAATATGCTCTGGATTTCTTGTTTCTAATCTATTAAATAACATATCAAGAGGACTAACATATTCGTCATCATCTTCTTTAACATCTCCTGCTCGTAGTAATTCCATTACCATTACAAAGTTTTGTTCTTCTTCTGGTGCTTCATATTTCAAATAAAATATTAAAGCTAAAAGTAACATACTTGCAGCAGTATCCCAAAATGGGTCGTTTGTACTACTTCCTTTTGGTGTTGTTGATTTAAAAAGATTTGTTACTAATTTTTGAACATCATTATCTGTTTTTATATATACAAACGGATTATAACAATGTGATTTCTCCATATTTATTAAGTCTAATACTTTGATTTCATATCCGTTCTTTTTCTAATAAATAACCTGTATCTCTAACGATTTCTCCTTTTGGATCAAGTATAACATACGATGTTGCACATTGCATTACATTTGGCTTACAATAACTAAATGTCTTTCCTGCACCAGAACCACCAATAACTAATACATTAACATTTCTTCTATGCTTTCTTCCATTTAATCCAACAGAAACATTTTTAGTAAGCAATTTATTATAATTATTAGGTTGTTTGTATTTTTTATTTAATTCCTTTGCCTCGCCCCATTTGGCTGAACCATTTTCTTCTCTCCTCCTATAATTTTTTCTAGTTGATTCATATAATAAGATTGAAAATATATAAATAATCAAAAAAATAAGAATAGTTCTAATGCTATTCTCTACAATAACTATTTTAAATGGCTGATTTAATGCAGCACTACCATTTTTTATTATTTCTATAAGTCCACCTTTAGTATAAGGAGCTAAAAGGAGAGCAATCCAAATAATTGGAATAATTCCTATTACATACAACACTCTCATTATTCTTTTTTCATCTTGCTTCATTGCTTGTAAATTTTCCCTTTGCAGTTCTATTTAAAGATAACATCTTTTTATTTACAGGGGCTTTTAACAATTTTGACATTAACTTATCTATGATTTCTATATCAACATTTTCTTGTATTTTTATATTTCTAAATTCATTTAATGCATTTAATATTAGTCGATAATCATATTTATCTAAATTAATTGTTCTCATTTCTTCCATTGAACACTCCTCCTTATCTACTTGATTTTGATTTTGCTTTTTTATTATTTTGAACAGGTACTATATTTACTTTAACCTTTTCTTTAGATTTTTGTTCATCTAATTTCTTTGCTTCAACTTTAAGTTCTGCAAGTTCTTTCTTTACAGATGGTTTCTTTGCTCCTTTAGATACCCCTTCTTGCATTTTGGAAGTCGTTGAGGAAGGCTCTGACAGAGGGTCTTTTTCCGTCTTTGCCATATTGAAATTTGCTTTTGAGGTTTCTTCTGTTTGCATAGGCTTTTTAGCAAGTAAATCTTCTAGCTGTTGTTCCTTTGATTTTTCTGGAATACCCTTTTCTCTTTTTTCTGCCTCTCTATCTTCAATAGATTTTGTAATAACAGTATCCATTCTTGCAGTATCTGTTGTTGTTAGTTTAAATCTTTCAACAATTCTATTTATTCTTGAAGCATCTTCATCTTTAACCATAACATCTACCATTCCATCAATGTCTTTGTTATTTCTATTGATTAAAGCACAATATGAAATACCATAATTTTTTGCCTCTCTTGCAAATGTTTTTAAATCTTCTCTGCTTACTGTAAATATTTTTAAAGGCTTTCCTGTTTTTAACATATTATTAAGTCTAATCTTTCCTTTTGTTTGTTTTTTATCTTTCATAATAGTATAAATCATTGCAGCAACATTCTTTGCTCCACTACCAGTTAGTCTTGCTAAAATTTCAAATCCCTCTAAACTTAATCTTACTACTTGTTCTGATACATCTCCATTAACACTCATATATCATTTACTCCTTTCCTTTTTTTCTTTTCTCTTTTTTTCTCTCTTTTGTTTCTCTTTCCATTTCTTCTTGTGTATCTAATTCAGATAAATTATTATCTATCTTCGGTACTCTTGTTTTAATATCTTCACATAATTCCACCCTCTTTCTTAATTTAACTAATTTATCATTTAAAGATGAAATCTGCTCTGCATATTCGTGCATTTCATTTCCATCTTTTGATAACTTTCTTTTTGCCCAAAGTCTTTCTCTTTGGTCTAGTATTTCTTTTATTTTAAAATTCACATCATCTTGATAATTACTTAATTCTTCAAATGTTTTTATTTTATGTGTTGCTAAAAATCTTGCTTCTTCAGATAATTGTTCCATTCTTGAAACATCTGCTCTAATACTTGGTGGTAATCTTTGTTGTGGTACATTATCTGGAAAAACTTTTAGCAAATAACAATAATGATAATATAAAGCAATAAATCCTTTCGCTTTGGCTCTTTTGTGCCTTTTTGCAAAAGGATAATTAACTTTTCTATAATTATAAACATTTTCTATAAACGGAACTCGAACTGCTTGTTCTTCTATTATTCTTCTTTTTATATTTTCTATTGAATAATTTTCTCCATATCTTCTTTCTATTCTAATGTTTCTTTTATATGGTTCTTTTCTAATACTTATTTTATTAGCTCTAAAAATAATTTCATAATCTAATTTTTTCATTAAGTATAAAAAGTCATCATAAGAATATGCTTGTCTAATTGCTAAATCTAAATCTCGTTTTGCATTATTAGAATAGTTGTCAGTATATAAAGATTTCTTATAAAAATTATCATAGTTCATTTTTTTCTTTGTTGCTTTTTCTTCTATTACACTTAATCCATATTCCTTACAAAGTTCATCTGATATATGCCTCATTTTTGCATAATTAGTATGATTATCATAATATTTTAAGCCATCTTCAAAAGAAACAGAATTAAGCACTATGTGATTATGTATATGATTAGTATTAAGATGAGTTGTAACTACTACTTGAAATCTATCTCCCCACATTTCATTTGCAAGTTGCACACCAATCTGATGTGCTAATTCTGGAGTAACCTCTCCCTCTGCAAAAGATTGATATGCGTGAAATGCTAAAATTTTATCTTTTTTATTATAATATCTTTTTGTATCTTGCATTTCTTCATAAGCTGAATCTGTATCGCAATTTATTCCTGTAACAAAATATTCTTTTTCTGTTTTATCTGAATTTCTTGCATAATCAATTACATTTTGCAAGTCATCTACCAACATTTCATATTTCTGATTAAATTCAATTTTCGTTTTATTTTCATCTTTAGCATAACTTATAACATGATCCATTCTTTTAACAACTTTCCATATTTTTGTTACTGCCAAATTACCACCTCCTACAAAAATTTATTTTTTACTTCTTCTGCAAATTTGTGCCAATTATTTGCTTCACTCTTATAATAATCTTTATCTATTTTATCTGTTTGATTTGCTTTCTTTGCTATTTGATTAAGATTAACTCCTATTTTAGAAAGTTGTTTCATTATCACATAAAATTCTTTGCCAGGCTTTTCTTTTATATTTTCATTCATTAACAATCTTCTAAAATATTCTCCATAAGAAAGATTACATCTTTGACAATCTGCAATTAACTTTTCATTCTCTAATTCATTAAGCATTATATCTTTTCTTATATATCTTTTTCTCAAATCTCTCCCTCCTGTTTTACTCATTTAAAAATGGGGATTGGGGTTTCCCCATAGAATAGAATTTTGAAACACGATATTTTCGTGTGAACAAATTCAGTGCTTGCTAGGACAAGAAATCCTTTTTTTACATTTTTAAATGTACCTATATTGGTACTCTATTTTGCTCTTTTTTCATTTTATATCTGTCAATTTCTTGCCTATTTTTTAACCCTATGCTGTAACATAAGTAATCATTTATGTCTTTACCATAAGGAGCAGGAATATCATAAACATTGTACTTATCAAGTGCATATATCATTGCTTTTGTTGCATTTCTTCCTGCTATATCATTATCAAAATGTAATACAATATCTTTTATATTTGTGTTTTTATTTAAAAAGTTTTGTACTGCTATTGGTACTTTACTTTGTTCTATATTAGAACTTGGTTGATACACTCCTGCAAGTGATAAAAGATTTTGATTTGTATAATCATATCCCTTATTTTTTAATAATGTTGCATAAGATAATAAATCTATACTGCTTTCAAATATATGTAATGAATTACATTCTTCTGCTCCTAACATTCTAAAAGAATACTCTTTTGAACTCCCCTTTGCATCTCTCATTATTCTTTTTTCATTTGTACTTCTGCACCCTGCATATTTGATATTGTTATCATTATCGTACCCTAAAAATACTGCATTATTGGTTTTATTTTCTTGATAAATAATCTTTTTATTTATGCAATCATTTATTATTTCTTCATCAATTCCTCTGTTTTTTAGATACTCTATAACTTGTTTATTGGTACTCGCTTTTTCTGGAATTACTATTGTTTTAGGTGCGTTTTCATTACTATATTGAGGTCTAATATATGTATCTATATTTCTATTTAATACACTTGAAACTGCCTCTTGCAATGACATATTTTCTACTTTAATAAGATAATCAACTGCTGACTTTCCTGCTTGATGTGTTGAAAATCTATGCCATAATCCATTACTTATAATGACACTATCATGACTTTTTAAGGAATATGTATTAGTACCTTTTCTTACAAGTTCTGATGGATTATTGTTCATAAAATAAGTTAGTAAATCAATTTCTTTTGCTTGTTTTACAACTTCTTTTGGTACAAATTCAGGCATAATTTTGCACCTCCTTTTTCTTATCTTGCATCTTGATTTCGCTCTTTTTTGACCTCATTATCTCTAATAAGGTCTATCGTATCATCTATTGAAAATTCTAAAGCCTCTCTTAAACTACCATCATTAGATAACCAATCATCATAGCATTCTTCTAATATATGCTCCCTTTTAAGTAATGTTTTAAGTTCGAATTTTGAATAATCTTTATCGTATGCTAAATAATCTTGTATCGTTTGCATACATGTTATTTTATAACTATTGTCTATTATTTGTTCTGCAGGTAGTCCCTTTAAACTATCTTTAAAATCTGTTAATTCCCTTTCTAATTTTTTAATTAACTTATTTTTTAATTCTTCATTTTCCATAATTTATCACACTCTCTTTCTTTTTTATTGCATAATAAAAAGGACAGATTTTTTAAATTATCCGTCCCTTTAAACTAATTTAATTTTAACATTCCCATATTATTTAAGTAGATTAATGCTTCTTTAAAACCTAATTTAAAACTTTCTTTTAACTCAATAACATCAAGTTCAGTTTCATAATCAAGTACATTAAGTATTGCATATTGTTCATCATCTCTTAAATCTATTGGTTCTTTTTCTTCTAAAAATGTTCTTACATTTGGGTATTTATATTTTAGTTCTGATATCTTTTTATTTAATGTTTGATAGTCTTCTCTATCTTTTAATGCTTGTGCTTTATGAACTTCTAAATACTCTAAAAAACCTTCTTCATAATTATCAAAAAAGCTACCTGCGATTTCTTCCATACCTTTATTCTCCTATTTCCATCAATATTTTTTTACTATCAACTATCCCTAATTTATAATAATGTTTACAAAGTAAATCTGTTTCATTGCCAATAGCGAGTTCAAATTTATTTAATTTATTAGTTATTTGGTCTAATATTTCTTCGTCTTTAACTAATTTTTTTATCAAATAAATTAATTCTTCTTCTACTTTTAATGACTCTGTAAATTTCCCATCACTATTCTTTTTCTTTAATAGCATTGTTTCAAAATCATCACTTATTGAATCATATAGTTGATCTAAAATAGGTCTATTAAATAATTCTTCCATTTCCTTATCCCTCCTCAAACTTATTCTAATATAATCTTTTGAATTTGAGAAATGTGCAAATTATTTAATTATAAATTTGACAGAAAAAAGAGCAATATTTAAAATATCGCTCTTAAAACTACTCTATAACTTGTAATTTCTCGCACACTTATTTTTCTATTGTTATAATCTTTGTCGCTACTTTCTCTACAAAAGTTGTATCGTGTTCAACAAAGATTAGTGTTGGATTATATTTTAAGATTGAGTCCTCTATTTGTTCTCTTGTTAGTATATCTATATAATTCAATGGCTCGTCCCATATATAAATATTAGCTTGTTCTGATATACTTTTTGCAATTAAAATTTTCTTTTTCTGTCCTTCGCTCATTTCTTCAATTTTAGTATCAAAATCTAATTTTGAAAATCCCATTTTAGATAACATTGCTTTAAAAATACTTTCATCTATTTTATTATCTTGTGAAAAGTTTTTTAAGTTTCCTTTTAAATAGTCTGTATTCTGTGATACATAAGATATTTTTAAGTCATTTGCTATTTTTAATTCTCCGTTATATTGTATCTCTTGACCTAAAATCAATTTTAATATACTTGATTTTCCTATTCCATTTTTTCCAACTATTGCAATTCTATCTCCATTTTCTACTTCAAATGAAACTGGAGAGAATATTATTTTTTCATTGTATTTTATTTGTAAGTTATTTGCTAAAATCAATGGACTTTTTCTACTTCCTATTGGAATTATTTTTAAACTATCATTTCTATCTATATTTTTTAATAAATTAGTTTTTTCATCTATTGCCTTTTCAATTCGCCCTTCCATAACTTTTGACTTTTTCATCATTTTAGCAGACTTATGTCCTAGGTAACCTCTGTCTATCTTTGATTCTGAATTGCTTGTTTTATATTTTGACTTTTCAACCTCATTAGACCATTTTGCAGTATTTTTTGAAGCAATTTCAAGTTTATTTATATCTTTTTGTAATTTTTCATTTTGCATTATTTCAAAATTATCTTGTCTGTCTTTATTTTCTTTCCAAGATGAAAAATTACCCTGCTGTATTTCAATATTAGTGTTATTTATAGAAATAATATGATTTACAACTTTATCTAAAAAAATTCTATCGTGAGATACTAATATAAAACCTTTTTTCTTTTCCAAATAATCAACTAAATTATTTCTTGTTTCTATGTCCAAATGGTTTGTAGGCTCATCTATAAGCAAGAAATTATTTCCTTTTAAAAATAAGCTAATTAAAAGTATTTTTATTTGTTCTCCACCACTTAATAAATTAAAATTTCTATAAAGAATTTCTATATCACTATTTAATAAATTCAATTCTTTTATAATTTCCCAATCCTCAACATTTGGAGCAATTTCATTTACTATCTCTATTGACATTCTATTTTTATTAGTTACTTCAAAAGGAAAATAATCAACATCTACACTTTTTGATATTGTTCCTCTATATTCATATTTTCCCTGTAATAGCTTTAAA
This sequence comes from Clostridium sp. CAG:780, assembly GCA_000434195.1. Classification (GTDB taxonomy): domain Bacteria; phylum Bacillota; class Clostridia; order TANB77; family CAG-508; genus CAG-245. The sequence goes on along the minus strand of HF994452.1, from coordinate 47,810 downwards.
AATGTAGTTTTTCCTTTACCATTTCTACCTATTAGTCCTAATTTCCAATCTGTATCTATATTAAATGAAACATTTTCAAATATATTATTAAAACTTCCATCATATCCAAAAGTCAAATTATTTACACTTATTAAAGACATTGTTCCTCCCTACAAATTACTATTTATCTAACAAATCACTAAATTGTAATTTATGATTTACTTATTACTTTTTTCTGTCAACTTTTTTGTTTACACTATTGCTAATAATATAGAAATTTGAAATATAGCTACTGATAAAATTCTTATTTTCCATTTTCAAATTTTAATTTTTTTTGGCGCTTAGCTTCAAATTTCCAATAACCATGATTACGATTTCGATGTTTTTTTTGAATCTTGTTTTGATTGTTTTTCATGTCTTGTTCAGCATTTAATATAATAGCTTTTTTTTCGTTGGAAACAAATTTAAGAAAAACATCATATAGGTACAGCCATCCATCGTATGAGATTTCAGTAAGCGTTGACTCTAATTTAATTTTTAAAAACTTGCAAATGCGTTTTTGTTGCTCATAAGTAAACAATTTTTTTGTTTTATCTTTGAAAGTATTTCCAGATGCTAAAAATATATATGACAGAAAATTTCTATAGTCTATCGCATCCTCAACATCAGCAGATGTTTTTCTTTGAAAGTGAGCAAAACATATTCGTGCATTTGGCACAGGATAAAAATCTGATGGTTTAAACTCATAAATCAATTCAGCGGAAAACCAAGGTTTGTATAAAAGAGACCTCAAACTTTCGTTATAAAAGGGCTGTCCAGAATACCTGAGAAAAGCCTCATACTGCATTATGAAATATATATCTTCAGGAGGATTATCGGCTTCAAATACCTTTTTCACAATATCAGCAGTTATGTTAAATGGAATATTTGCACATACTTTATATGGTTCTTTTACTGATATTTTATATTTTAAAAAATCCATCTCTATTATTTGAACTTTTTTAGATTCTTTATACTTTTCAGATAAAGTTTTCGCTAATTTCGCATCAAACTCTATTGCTATAACTTGCTTGCTTTTTTTTGCAAGTTCAATGGTAATAATTCCTTTTCCAGGACCTATCTCAATTATAATATCGTCGTTACAAATATTACTCTTTGATAACAAAGTCGCTACAAGTTGTTTACTATGTAAATAATTTTGCGAATGTTCTATTCCCATAAATACCTCCTTTACAAATTACTATTTGATGAAATCATTATAGCATAAATTTAATTTTTTTACAATCTTTCTGGAGAATTTTTATCAGGAGATTTATCTTGTTTTTCTTCCTTTTCATCTCCTAACATTTCATGTTCATTTTCATTTATTTTTAATTCTGCATTTATTTCTTCTAGTTTTCGTAACTTTTCTTGTAATTCTTGTTCTTTAGGAAATTCCTTTTGAGATTCTTGTTTTGCATTTTCTAATTGAAAATATGTATTATCTAATAAATCTCTTTCGTGAGGAATATCTTTTGCAATATTCTCTAAACAATTATTTATTCTTGTTATATTTCCATTTACATCAGTTCCTAAATCAATAGAATATCTAAATTTATTTTTTAGTTTTAATCTAATATTTCTAGTTATTGAATCGAAACTCATCTCCATTGTAAATCCTCTATATTCTCCTATTTCTCGTGTTTCAATACTTTTTAAATTTTGAATACTCTCTAATAGTTTCTTTCCAGCCTCTTGTTTTTCAGTATAAGTTATTCCATTTATTTTCATAGGAGAAAATCCATCTGCATTGGGTCTAGTGTATTCTTGTAATTTAATAATATCTTCTTCCATTGCTCCAATTTTATTATTAAGTCTTGCTATTTCTTCTGGAAAGTATTTTATAATCTTATCTTGCAATGAATATTTTTGATTCATAAATTCTTGTTTTAATAGTTTTAATTTTGCTACATCAGTATCTAACGATGTCTTTTCTAATATTTTAGGATTTCCTGTTGCTAATGCTTTTATTTCTCCATAAGTTAATGCTTTGTCATCAATATCTTCCATTGTTCTTGCAGGTGTTTTTGATGTCATTATTTGAGAAATGAATTTTTGCTTTTGCTCTACTAATTGATACATATAACTATCAAATGTCTTTTCAGTAACATACGAATATACATATACTTTTTTGTTTTCATTCCCCTGTCTAATCATTCTTCCATTTCGTTGAGTCAAATCAGAAGGTTTCCATGCACAATCTAAATGATGAGTTGCAATTAACTTATCTTGAACATTAGTACCTGCACCCATTTTTTGAGTTGAACCCATTAACACTCTAACTTGTCCTTTTCTTACTTTACTAAATAATTCTTTCTTTTTAACCTCATTATCTGCCTCATGAATAAAAGCTATTTCATCAGGTGGAATACCTTTTTGAATTAGCTTTTTCTTTAACTCATTATATACATCTGTAAATTCTTCTTTTTCATAGCCTTTTAAGTCTTTTGGTGTTGATAAATCACAAAATACAAGTTGCGTTGATTTCTTATCACTATTTTCATTCCATATTCTATAAACATTTTCTGCACATGAATTTACTTTACTACTTTCTGAATCTGGTAATAAAGGATTCATAAGTCGTTGGTCTAGTGCAAGTTTTCTACCCTCATTTGTAATTTTAAGCATATTATCTTCTGTTGCATCAACTGTTCCTGACCTTATTTTCTCTGCTCTTTCTCCTAAAGCCTTAACCATTTCTTGCTGTATTTCACTTGGTTTTACAACTACATTTATATTTTCAAATTCTGGTGTTGGTAAATTTAATGTTTCAGCAGTTTGAATATCTGCTACTTCTTTAAACATAGACATTAGCTCTGGTAAATTGTGAAATTTTGCAAATCTTGTTTTTGCTCTATATCCTGTACCCTCTGGTGCAAGTTCTATTGCAGTAACTGTTTCTCCAAATGTACTTGCCCAATTATCAAAATGTTCTAAACTATTTTCTTTTAGTCCAGAATATTGTAAATATCTCTGCATTGTATAAAGTTCTGCCATTGAGTTACTTACTGGTGTTCCAGTAGCAAATACAGAACCTTTGCCTCCTGTAATTTCATCTAAATATCTACATTTCATAAAAAGGTCGGAAGATTTTTGTGCTTCAGTTTGTGCTATTCCACCTACATTACGCATTTTCGTATATAAAAACAAATTCTTATAATTATGAGCTTCATCAACAAATAATTTATCTACACCTAATTCTTCAAATGTTACAACATCATCTTTTCTTTCTTCCTTATGTAATTTCTCTAATCTAGTTTCTAATGATTTTCTTGTTTTCTCCATTTGTTTAATAGTATAGTTTTCTCCTCTGTTTGATTTTTCAGAGGCAATTCCTTTTGTAATATCACTTATTTGTTCTTCTAATGATGCAATTTGTCTTTCTATTGACATTGGTATTCTTTCAAATTGTGAATGTCCAATAATTACTGCATCAAATTCTCCTGTTGCTATCCTACTACAAAATTTCTTTCTATTTTTGGTTTCAAAGTCTTTTTTAGTAGCAACTAAAATATTGGCACTTGGATAAAGTTGCAAAAACTCACTTGCAAACTGCTCTATAATATGATTTGGAACTACAAATAAAGACTTATTACATAAGCCTAAACGCTTACTTTCCATTGCAGCTGCAACCATCTCAAAAGTCTTTCCTGCACCTACTTCATGTGCTAATAATGTGTTATTACCATATAAAACATGTGCTACTGCATTAAGTTGATGTGTCCTTAATTTTATCTCTGGATTCATTCCTACAAAACCTATATGAGAGCCATCATATTCTCTTGGTCTTATGCAATTAAATTTATCATTATAAAGTCTTACTAAATGATTTCTTCTTTCTGGATCTTCCCATACCCAATTTAAGAATGCTTCTTTTATTGCGTCTTGTTTACTACAAGCTATTGCAGTTTCTTTTCTGTTTAATACTCTTTGTTTTCTGCCCTCATCATCTATAAATGTATCAAATATTTTTACATCTTTTAGATTAAGTGTCTGTTCTATTATTTTATATGCATTTATTCTTGATGTACCATAAGTTGTATATGCTTTTACATTGTTTCTATCATTACTTTTTCCATCAATATACCATTCAGCAGTTATATTAGAATATTTAACATGAATATCCCATCTGTTATAACTTGGTGTATCTAATAATTCAAAAATAAACTTTCTAATGATTTCTGGAGGTATCCATGTTGAGCCTAACTTAATTCCAATTTCACTTGCAGTAAGGTCTTTTGGAATAACCTCTTTTAATTTTTCAACATTTATATTAAAACTAGAATCTTCTTTTGCAAATTGTTCTGCAACTTTTAGTTTTTCTCTAACATTACCAGATAAATATTCATCAGCAGTTACCCAATTGTTTGTATTTTCATAATCAGGAACTCTAAAAATAACACCCTCTAAACTATTTATTATTTCTTCTTTATCCATATTGCATAATTGCTGCATATAGTCTAAATCAACTTTTGCTTTATCTTGAATAGATAAAATTAGTGCTTCATCTGGTGTATCTACTTGTAATACTTTCTTTTTAGCCTTTATAGTTCTTTTACTAAATATATCAGCTTTTCCTACAAATTTACCCTCTCCATCTATTTTTTCAAGTGAGCATAATAAGAAATAACTACTATCATTAGAAAATGCCGTTTCATTTGCTCTTGAATTTATTAAGCCATATTCTTTTGTAAATTTATCATATAATTCATTTAATTTTGCTTGTGCAATATGAATTTTCTCATCTGAATAATCTTCCATTTGGAAATCAATTAGTTCTCTTACTTGTTCTCTTAACAAAATTAAGCCTTTTATTCTATTTTGTGCCGTTAAAGGTAACTCATCTTGTAATATCATTTTTGAATTTTCTCTAAAATACAATTTATCATCTACTATTGCATAAGAATAATTCTTAACAGTTGGAATTGCAGGTATTGATGTGTCTTCTTGTTCAATTTCATTTTCAATACTATTATTCTGTAATTCTCCATGTATATTAGTTATCGCATAATTTAATTGTTCTTCTAAATTTGTGTCTTCTTCTGCTTTACAAGTTGAATCATAGCCATAAGCAGTAGATACCATTTCCATTTTTCCTAATATCATATCTGGATTATCTACAAAATATTTATTCATTGTAATATTGTTTTCATCTCTATCAAGATATACCCAATCTGGCATTATATCAGTCAAATTTTCTCTTTTTTGTAAGAAGATAATATCTGATGTTACTTTTGTTCCTGCATTCTTTGTAAAAGTATTATCTGGTAATCTAATAGCACCTAAAAGGTCTGCTCTTTGTGCTAAATACTTTCTAACCTCTGGACTTGCTTTATCCATTGTTCCTTTTGAAGTAATAAATGCAATTACTCCTCCTGGTCTAACTTTATCTAAAGTTTTAGCAAAGAAATAATCGTGTATTAGAAAATTATTTTTATCATATCTTTTATCATTAACTTTGAAATCTCCAAATGGCACATTTCCTATTGCTATATCAAAAAACGAGTCTGGTAAATCTGCTTTTTCATAACCTTGAACTTTAATATTTGCTTTTTGATATAATTGTTTTGCTATCTTACCACTTATGGAATCAAGTTCTACTCCATATAGTTTTGAGCTTTGCATTTCTTGTGGCAACATTCCTAAAAAATTTCCTGTACCACAACTTGGTTCAAGAATATTTGCTTGTTCAACACCCATGCTTTTTAGAGTGTCATATATTGCATTTATAACTACTGGTGGTGTATAAAAAGCAGTTAAAGTAGAAGCTCTTGCAGACTTATATTCTTCATCTGTAAGTATTTCTTTTAGCTCGTTATATTCTTTACTCCAGTTATCTTTATTTTCATCAAATACATCTGGAAGTCCACCCCAACCAACATATTTCGATAAAATTTCTTGTTCTTCTTTATTTGCTAGTCTATTTTCATCTTCTAACTTATGTAAAAGTTTTATTGCCTCTATATTTTTTCTTACTTTTTCTTTTTGAGTTCCCTCTCCTAAAGAATTGTTATCAATATGATAGTTTATTTTTTCTTGATTTTTATAATATTCATCTCTATTAAGTGGCTTTCCATTTTCTTCTCTGGCTTTAAATAAATTGATTACTTTTTGTGCTTGTCCAATTGCTTTTAACTCGTCTATTGCATTTATTGTGTCATTTTCTACTTTTTCTAAAACAGCATTTCCAACCTCTTCTGCAATAGCTCCAGATTCTAAAGCATCAATAAATTCTTGACTTACTTCTCTTAGATTTTCATTTGCTAATTCTTCTATGTCTGTAAATTCAGCAAGTCTTTTTCTTATATCTAGTTCAGATTGTTTTGTATTATCTATTTCGGAATATTCTAGCAATCCACCATCTATTTCTGTTCCAAAGTTATTATAAATCGCATAATAATACCCCTCATCATTAGTATGGAAGTGAAAATAATTGCCATTAGATAATTTATAATTCTTTTCTATATTTTGAATATCTTGATTTTCTTCATCAATAGCTACTTGTTTTTGATCTGTATTTATTCTTGCATCATACATCCATTTTTGATTTTCATATTCCTCATTAAGCCATTTTTGATATTCTTCTTTTTCATTACTATTAAGATAAATATCAGCATTTACTAATTCTTTTATTCTTTTTTCAACCTTACTCCATGTTATCAAAGTTTCTGGTGCATTTTCTTTTAGTCCGAATGTTAGTCTAATCCCTTTTGCATTATGCCATTCGTCTAAATTTTCGTAATTTCTTACACCTCCACCACCCTCGCCATATTCTTTTTTAAGAAAAGTAATGTTATCTTCAGTAGAATAACTTTCTTGGAATAATCTATAAATTCTAAATTTTCCATCAGCAAAATGACTACCCTCTAAAAGAACATCATCTATTACCTTTTGTGTAAATTCAAAAGCAGAAGTATTTTCTACTTCTTCTTGTGCTTGAATATTATTTATTTGTGTATCTACACTTGGTAACTCTTTAATTGGTGGTACATAGGTATCTTCAAAAAGATTTAATTGTAAATTAGCTCTGACATTATCATTTCTTCGACTTGGTTCTTTATTGAGTTCATTGCTTGTACCCAACTCATTTGATTCTCTCTTTTCATTTCCTCTGTTATTTGATTCTTCTCTGCTAGACTTGTTATTATCTGTTTCATTCTCTTTTGGGCTGTTTGCTCTATTTCTCCTAAATGTTCTTCCATCTTGCCATCTAACATTAATTCCTCGTATAACCCTCTTTTGTGTTCTTTTAGGAATTTCTCCCTCATTCTTGAGAATCTCCCCTGTGCCATTTTCTTCGTTTTTGGTAATGCTACTTGTGGTATTTGGTAATCTCCCATTTGATTGTATGTTAATTCTATCATAATCATTTCTCCCTTCATTATTTTTTTCTTCATTATTATGATAATTTATTTTTTCATTATTAACAAATGTACGATTTGTTAATTTATAATTTTTTTCATAATTTATAACACTAGAATAGATTTCTCTTAATTCTTGTTCTGCAATATCACTTATTGCTGCACCTAATCTTGAAACAACTCTTTTATTATTAAAACTACTAATCATTTCAAAATCCGATACATTAAAATGTTCTGTTGGATCAATGCCACATCTTTTCATTGCCATATATGATATTGATTTTGCAAGTAATACAATAAAGTTTCCCTCTAAATCTATATCTTGCATTCCCTCTAATAAGCTACCATCTAAAACTTCTTTTAAATCAACTAAATAATCTTGATAATTATCTTCAACTAAATTTATAGATGCTGAATATATTGCTTCTGCTAAATTAGATTTAACTTCTAAATTTCCAAAACTATTTTCTAATGTTTCTATAATTCCATTTTCATAAGAAGGTTTTATTTCCCATAACTTAAAATCTTTATTTATACCACTATGTGTATCTGAAATATCAAAAACATGTCTTAATACATTTCTGCCATTTTCCATTGATAATAAGGCAATACCTTTTGCACCCTTATTAACCCATCTTCGTAATTTTTTATTCCAAGTTTCTATATCTGCACAAGCAGTAGCATTTGGTTTTTGAGCATATATTAACACTTGCTCATTAAAAGAATATTTGTAATTGTTACTCGCCGTATTTAAAAACTTAATCCAACTTTCTCCATTTTGAGTAATTTCTTTCAATGTTTCACTTGCCATTTCATTTATTAGTTGATATTTATTCGCCATCGGTTTCCTCCTTTCTCGTTTCTTGATAATTGAAATACCCTATTGTATTATGGTCTTTAATAAACTCTCGTAAAGCAATAATATTCAAAACATCAGGATCTTTCGTTATTTCTTTTAAATCTTCTATTTTTAAATTTAAAATATCTTTTTCTGTTGATTTTCCAATACTTATTAACTTGTTATATGTTTCCATTCTTAAGTTTCTTCTTCTAGGCATTTCACACCTCCCATTTTTAACAAATTAAAGAGAGCTAATAATCTAGCTCTCCGTCATTTATTATTTATCTTTATTTTGTTTACGCTTAATTATATAAGTTATTCCTAGTAAAGATAGAATTATTGCACTAGCAAATAATTTTATTTTGCTTTCAACTCCAGTTTTAGGAACTTCTATCTTTTTATTTTCAAAAGTAAATTCTATTGTATTTTCAGTTTCTTCTACTTGTGTATCATCTACAAATATACCTTTGTCATTGATTTCAACTTTAACAATTTTGTTTGATAATTCATAATCTTTTGGTGCTTTTATTTCTTTAATGTAATATGTTCCATATCTTAATTCTTCAAATAAAGCTGTTCCATCTTCTGAATTAGATTTAACCTCTTTAATAAGTTTTGTACATTCTGGATCTTCGTATATTGCAAATATGAATTTATCTTTAATAACTTCTTTTGTTTCAGTATCAATCTTAATTACCTTTACATTTTTTAGTATTGGCATATCTTTCATTTCTATTTTTTGAGTTTCTTTGTCAGTTGTTACTGTGAATTTTATTTCTTCAGTAATTTCATACCCATAAGGAGCAGTTGTTTCTTTTAAGATATATGTTTTACCTTCCTCTAAACCTTTTACTTTATGATGTTCTTTAGTAGATGTCCATTTATCTATTGTATTACCATCTTCATCTGTTACTTCTAATTCTGCACCCTCTAGTTCATTTCCATTTGTTATATCTGTTTTAGTTATTTCTACTAATTTATCAATCATAACTACTTTTTGTGTTTCTTTATCTGTTGTTACAATAAATTCAACATCAGTTGCTTTTACATAAGAATCTGCAACTATTTCTTCGTGTAATGTATAAGTTTCTCCTTCAACTAAATTTTTGATTTTATGTGGTTCTTTACCAGATACCCATTCATCAACTACTTTATTGTCTTTATCTAATACTTGAATTGTTGCACCCTCGATTTCATCTCCTGCTATATCAACTTTGCTAATTTCAACAATTTTATCAATCATATTTACTTTTTGAATTTCATTTGTATCTTTTATAGTAAATTTAATACTTGTAGCAACTACATAACCATCTGGAGCAATTTCTTCTTTTAGTGTGTATTCTTTTCCTATTGTTAAGCCTTCAATTTTATGTGTTTTTTCTGTTGATGTCCATGTATCTATAATATTATTTTCATTATCTAATACTGTAAGTTTTGCTCCTATTAGTTCTTTATCTCCAGTAATATCAGTTTTAGAAAATTCAACTAATGTTGTATCATTTGAAATATCTAATTTTGTTTCATATATCTTTGTAGTTAAATCTTTTTGCTCAAACTTAACTTCATATTTTGTTGTATTTAAAACAAGTCCATCTAATGTTTTAGTTTCAACTATTTCATAAGTTCCCATTGGAAGATTTGTTATTGTTAATTTTCCATCTTTAGTAAGATTATATTTTTTAATCTCTTGTCCTTTTTTGTAAATTACACTACCATCTGCCATATCTATAATATTTTCTTTTGCTGAAAGTTTAAATTCTATACCAGATAAGTCTGATGTATCAATTAAAGATGTATCTGCATCTTCTTTTAATGCAATAGTTTTATCTAATTTAATTGTTCCTGTTGGTTGTTCGTTCTTTACAATTACTTCTCTTATATAATCTCCATCTTTATCTGTATCATAATCTTTTACATTTTTGATTTCAAATTTTACTGAAGATTCTAATTGTAAAAAGCCTGTTGGAACTTTTATTTCTGTAATTTCATAACTACCTACTGGTAATTTTAAAGGTGTTGTAATTGTTGCTTTATCATCATTTTTGCTATTATATGAATTATCTGGAACTACAATGTTATCTGCATTTGTTGTAAATGATGTGTATGTTGTATTTCCTATTTTTTGAGAAATAGCTTCTCCTTTTTTGAATAATATCTTTTTAGTAGCTCTATCATATATATCTTTTGTTGCTTTAATTTCAAATGTTGTAGAATTTAATGTAACAAGTTTTCCTGTTTTTAAGTCTTTTTTGATTAACTTAATATATGTTTCTAATTGTTCATTATTTACTACTAAATGTTTTGTTTTTTTTGCTATTTCTTTGATTTCTGACTCATCATCTGTAATAGAAAATGTAAAGTCAACTGCTGTTTCATAATCTGTTGGTGTTTTAGTTTCTTTAACTATATATTTTCCATAAGGTAAGTTCTTTTGAGTATATGCGTTTCCATCTTTATCTGTTTTTATTGTTTCATAACTAGGAGCTATTACTTGTGCTTCTGCAACTCTTTTGCTATCAACATTTACTTTGTTACCATCTTCATCTATTCCATTCCAAACCTCTGCATAAGTGTAGCCTTGTGCATAAGCTCTTTCTACTGCTGAATTTAATTTTATAGTAAATTCTGCGCCCTCTAATCCTGGTGTTTCTCCAGAATTTTCTTTTATACCAGATTTGAATATATGAACTCCCATTTTCTTAACATTCTCTAAACTTGTTTTAGTATCTGTTATTACTTTTGTATATTGGTCTTTGTATTTTAGTTCTACATTATAAGTATTTTTATCTAACATGTATCCTATTGGAGCAGTTTCCTCTTTAACAACATACTTTCCTAAAGGAAGATTTGTTATATCTTCTGTTTCTCCTTTTTCATTCATAGTTCTTGTTGCAACTAAATCTCCATTTGAATAGAATTTTTTAGTTTTTGCTTTGTTGTATATATCTTCATTTGCATAAACCTTATAAACTGCACCATTAAATGTTGCATCTCCTTGTGGTACTGATCCAGTTTCTGAATCTTTCTTTATTATTGTAATTGTTCCTGTTGGTTCTTCATCTTTTATTCCATTAACATCAATATAAATAACTTTTGTATTAGCATCTTTATATTTTAATTCTGTATCAAATTCTTTTGTATTTAATAAATACCCCTCTGGAGCATTTGTTTCTTTTACATAGTATTTACCTAAATATAAATCAGAAAATTTAACCATTCCCTCATCATTTGTAATAGCTTTTGTAATTAAATCTCCCTTTTTGTACCAAGTTCTAGTTCCTGCTACATTCTTTATATCTTCTCTTGCATAAAGTGATATTTCTGCACCTTTTAGTTTGTTATTATAATCATCTGTTTTATATACTTTTATCTCTCCTGTTGGAGTAGTATCAATTTTTTCAAAACTTTCTAATACTATTTTTTGTGTTTGTCCTTTATAAGATAAAGTAACATTATGCTTTGTAGAATCTAACAAATAACCTGTTGTTGCTTGTGTTTCTTCTACTACATATTTTCCAAGTGGAAGATTAGTTATTTCTGCTAATCCATTACTATCTGTTGTAATATTAGCAATTACTTGTCTTTCTGTATAATATGTTTTAGTTCCTGCTACATTTTTTATATTTTCATTTGCTATAACTTTGAATATTGTACCCTTTATTAAGTCACCTTGTTCACTTTTTTTAATTACTTGGATTGTTCCCGTTGGCTCATTATTAACTATTGCTTGAGTTGCAGTTTGATTTACTTTCACTTCAACATTATAAGCCTGTGTATTTAATAAATAACCATTAGGAGCTGATTTTTCAGTAATCGTATATATTCCTTTTCTTAATTTATCTATAGTTATTTTTCCATTAGTAACAGTTATATCTTGATTATATCCATTTGGTCCTGTAACATTAAATATTGCACCATTTACTAAATCTCCATTTGTATTTAATTTTTGTAATTCTAATTTACCAAATGTTTCAATTGCTAAAGAAAAATTTAATGTTACTGGATCATTGTAACTCATACAATATAATTGATTTTGCACACCTGCTGCAAATTCAAAATAAACCATTGTATCATTATCTTCTGTTCCATTTTTTATCATTCCCCACTCTCTAAAAGTATTGTCTGAAATTCTGTAATTCTCTAAATTTGTATTTTCATCTACTGAAATAGTCATTGAATTACTACCATTCTGATGAACAAATCTAATTCCATCTTTTGTATTATCTATTGTTCCATATTCTGCAAGAACCCCATTAGAGTCGTTTATTGTTTTTGTTTCTCCTGCTTGAATTGTGATTGTATTTCCATTAAAGCTAGGTCTTCTTTCAATACTTGCAATTTCGTTATTTATTCTATTTTTAAAATCTACATACCCTTGTTGCTCATCTGCATTAATAAATGTTGCATTACTTTGTCCTAGTATTTCCCAAATATATTGTTGAGTAAATACATAGTCCCATTTTACCCATTTCATATCACTTGCTAAAATACCACCATCTACTGTATAACCTCCGTTATTTTTATACCATCCTAAATAAGCAACTTTACAAGCCTTTCTAATATTAGAATTAGTTGGAGTATAATAAACTCCATTATATGATGCTCCTGTCTTAAAATCTATTCCATGCTCTGCACAGAATACCGTTCTTCTTTCTCCTGTATTTAAGTTGTTTAATCTTCTTATTAGTACACCTGTTGTTCCACCTGCATTATCTGTTGTTTTCATACCAGAAGCATATTGACCTCCTGACCATGTTCCACTTCCAGATGCTGCAAAAACAGGTTGTATTACACTAAATATTATTAAGATTAACATCATTGTTGCTAACATTTTATTTGATTTTTTTACTTTCATAAAATTTTACCTCCTATTTTTTTATAAAAAAAGAACAAGTAGTAATCTACCTGCTCTGCATTATTTTAATATTTTATTTAATTATAATAAAAGTTTATTGTCCATTTTTCACAGAACGGACATGACCAAGTTTCATATCCATAAGGACAATTTTTTTGATATATTTCATCATCAATCTCAAATTTTTCCCATTTATCTCCCCAAGTTTTTATTATGCCCTGATAATAATTTATAGCTTCTTGTTTTGAATTAAACCATTTATTTGAATTTCCTACTCCTACACCATGATTTGTATCAGTACATTTTGGTGTTTCTGATTGTTTTTCTTCTACTTTAGTTTCAAATTTAGTCTGTTCTTGTATTTGAGTTTCTGTTTTAATATCTTGTTTAAGTTGTTCATTTATCTCTGTTTTTTGTTTTGTTATTACTTGTGTTACCTTTGACTGTTCTGCTTGTTTTGGACTTTCTACTTTTTTATCTTGTGTAGCTATTGTTATTTGCTTTTGTAATTCTTGTTGACTTTCCTTTTCTTTTTCTGGAATATCCGCTTCTTCTTGTGTTTTTTGTTCTTCTATTTTGCTTTCAACTACAATGTTTTCTTCTGTAATTTCTTCTTCAGTATTGTTTATCTCATTTACAATCTCTTTTTCACTTACCATATCAATTTTATTTGTTTGTTTTAATTTTATAATCAATATACTCGCAAATAATACCACTATTAAGGCTATAATTATTAAAACTAATATCTTTTTATTTCTCATTACTACCATCTCCTTATAGCTTAATTATATGCTTTTTAGAGATAAAAACAAATGTGTAAATTATTATAATATTATTAAATATATTTTATATAATAATTCTCTTTTAGTTTGTAATATAGTATGTATTTAAAAGGGATTGTAAGGGAAAACTTTGTAAAGTGTTCACACAAACAAGTATAACTAAATATATCTAATTTTGTTCACACACTATCTGGAATTTCTTTCTTGTTTTATTCGTTCTCGCCTAATATAATCTTGCACACATTGAATAATAAAATCTTCAACATTTCCAGATTCTTTAACTCTACTTGGAATATATTTTTCTATTTTTTCATTGTGTATCTTTATATATTCTTTTTGATTTGGCTTTTCCTGTTGCAATATTTCTTCTATTTTTTCTTCTGTTAGGTTTCCTTCTTGTTCTAATTTCTTTAATCTTATTGCTTGACTTAAAGAAGGTGTTACCTCATCAAATTCAAATATATTTTCTACAACATATTGATTTTCTTCACTTAAATATGATAATTCTACTGCTGGTCTAAAAGCTATTCTTTTGTTATCAACTTGTTCTAATAATTCAGGTATTAAATTAGTTAGTCTTATATATCTTTTTACTTGTGTTTGACTATCTCCATTTTCATTTCCTATCATTTCGGTAGTTTGTAACTTCAGTCCCACTGGGTCCGAAGTTGAATTTTCTTCTAAATCAACTCTTTTTCCTTGATGTTTCATAGCTTCAAATTTCATTTTATATGCAAATGCTTTTTCACTAGGCAATATTTCTTCTCTTTGAATATTACTATCTACCATAAGAATTGTTGCCTCATCATCAGTTAAGTCTTTAACAATACATTTTATTTTATCTATTCCTGCAAGTTCACACGCTCTTTTTCTTCTATGTCCAGAAATCATTTGATAATTTCCTTCTCCTCGTTTTCTTACTATAACAGGTAATAAAACTCCATGTTCTTTTACACTTTTAACCATTTCTTCCATTTTATCATCATCTATAACTCTAAAAGGGTGGTCTGGAAATTCTCCTATTTTATATAGTTCTATTTCCTTTACCTCATCAACAACTGGATTATCTCTTTGTTCTTGACTTGTGAATAAATCATCTAACTTTGGAAGTACCATCTTTTTGTCTTGTTCTTTCATTTTCTAATACCTCCTTTGCTAAATTATTGTATGCGTTTGCAACAGGACTATTTTTATCAAACTCAAATATACTCTTTCCTGTTGATGTTGATTTTGCTGTATTTATTGCTTTGGGTATTTCAGCACCATATATTTTCACATATTGTCCATAATTGTCGATTAAAGTATCTCTTACATCTTTTGATAAATTTGTTCTTTTATCTACTAATGTAAGTAATACTCCACCTATTTTCAAATTAGGATTTATTTGTTTCTGCACTCTCGTAACTGTCTTTAATAAATGTCCCATTCCTTTTGCAGCCAGATATTCTCCCTGTACTGGAATTATTATCTTATCACTACAAGCCAGAGCATTTATTGTTATCATTCCAAGAGATGGCATACAATCTATCAATACATAATCATAGTTATCTTTAATACCTCTTATAGAATTTTTAAGCGTGAACTCTCTGCTCATTGCATTAACTAATGAAAACTCTATTGCTGATAAATCTAAATTTGCAGGAATTAAATCTACTCCTTCTTTATGATGAAGAATAGCATTTTCTGCATTTATTTCATTATCACATATAGTATCAGACATTAATGTTCCAATAGTATTCTGCAATTCATCTTGATTATAGTAACCCATACAAGTAGTTAAATCTCCGTTGTGGATCTGCATCAATTAGTAATACTCTTTTTCCTTGTTTACTAAGTGCAACTCCTAAACTAAATGTAGTTGTTGTTTTTCCAACTCCACCTTTTTGATTTGCTATTGCAATTATCTGACACTTTCCCATTCTTGCTCCTTTCCTCAAAAAAAAGAGCTAACTCCTAAAAGCTAACTCTTGTCTTGAATATTTATTCCTCTGTTATTTCTTTATCATCTTGTAAATGAGTAGAAACATATATAAACTCCTCATCATCTGCTAATTTACCAAATAAATTGTTAAGTCCTGCAATAAAAGGTTTTATATCTTCTTCCATATTATATTTATATGAATAATTCAAATAGTATTCATTTAAATTATCATATAAAGGTAGAATATTTACTAATCCTGGTCTTATCTTTTTTCTTAATACTACCCAATTAGGTATATCGTCTTTTATAATATTAACAATTTTATCTTCAGAAATTAACATTCTCATAATTCCATTCATTATATCTGAAAAGTCTTTTTCTTCATCACAAAATATTTTATTCATCATAGCACTCATTGACCTTACAAAATCTGATAAGTAATCATCTTTTATACAAGCAAAGCAATCAGTTTCTATTTCATCTAAATACCCTATTGCTGTTAAACACTCATAATAATTTGATGCCATAATATAATAAAATTGTTCAAATTCTTTCTTTAAGTTTCTTGAGTTCATCTTCTTTATATAAATACCTGTCTCCTTTCTTATAATCTCTTTAATCTTTTCTGTTTCTTTTTTGATTTTTTCACTGTTTTTTGTTTTTTTGTTTTCAATTTTTTTCATTTTCTTTTTACTCCTTCCTTTTTGAAGGCAAAATAAAAAACCTAATATTTCTATTAGATTTCTTATATATGTTAGATATTATTTCAATAACTACAATATTTTGTTTTTCTTTAAATCTTTTGAATAATATATTAAATCAGTACAAATTAAATCTCCATCTTTTATTTTTTCTTTATAATTATCTATAAAGAAATTTTTAATTGTTTTCTCATATTTATCAAATCCCTGCTTAACATAGAAAGGAATATTATTCTCTGTTGTTCCTACCA
This sequence comes from Clostridium sp. CAG:780, assembly GCA_000434195.1. Lineage (GTDB taxonomy): Bacteria > Bacillota > Clostridia > TANB77 > CAG-508 > CAG-245. The sequence goes on along the minus strand of HF994452.1, from coordinate 31,080 downwards.
ACATTCTGTCATATTTTTGTTTATAATTACCACATAATGATTTTAAAAGTGTTTTTGCATAACCTTTATTTCTAAAATTTTCTTTTGTAACTATGTTTTTTAATTCTAATGTTTTTCTATCAATGTGCAAAATAACTGCAATAGAAATTAACTCATCTTCTTTTTTTAATGCATATACATCAGAATCGTTCAAATACTTATGTATCATGTCTTTTGAAGGATCTGCCTCTAAAAGTAAGTCTATATAATCTTCTTTATTTTCTATTTTTTTAACCTGCATTCTAGGTTCTTTTGGTGTCTCGTAACCATTGGTATTACTGGTTTGTATAGGATTGCGGTTATAATATCTCATCTCCTCACTAAATATACAACCACAATATTTTTGCATATATAATCCTATATCATGAGCTTTTTGGTGTCCTTCCCAAAATCCCACTCTAAAGTCTCTATAAAGAAAATCGATTCCAAATTCTTTGCTCAATTTTTCCATATACGCTTTTATGAAATCGTGCTTTTGATATATGCTATATAATAAAGTTGTTGTTACTGTGTCATATCCATTTTCTTTTGCATATTCAAATGTTTTTCTTAGCCTAACTGGATAGCAATAATTTACACATCTTGCTTTTAAGTCTTTTACCGCTTCTCTGCAAAACTCATCTAGTCCATAGTTTTCTTCAAATATAGCTTGTACATTTATACTATTTGCATATTCTTTTAGACAATCTCTTCTTGCTTTATATTCTGTGTATGGATGTATATTAGGATTATACCAATACAAGGTTGGCTCTATTCCTTCTTTTCTCAAAGTATCTATGCAGTACACACTACAAGGTGCACAGCAGGTATGCATTAATAGTTTCATAATTAGTTCCTTTCATTTATTTCATATATTGTTCCACTGCCATTTTGGTAAATTACTGTAGCATTCTCGATTATCTGATTTTGTTTGTTTAATTCTATTATATATTCAAAATCTTTCTCTTGGTTTTTTATTTTCTTTACATTTGATCTATTTAGATATCTTATGTCTTTTTCATTTGAGAACTGGTCTATAATAGAATTAATCCAAAATATTTGTCTTTCTTGCACTAACAAAATTGTATTTTCTATATTAACATCCAAATTGTCGTAACAATATTTTATTAGTTCTAATTGTTCTTCATTTAGATCTTTATCCAGTTGTGTAATCATTGTTTTGTTCATTCCATATATATCCATCACATCAAAAATTGTTTCTTTGCTGTTGAATGTTTCTTTTGTAATTTTCACATTTTGAAATAAATAACACATTGCAAAGATTAAGATATAAATTAGTGTATAAATTGCTGTTCCGTCTTCTCCTCTTTTTGTGCTAGACACTTCTATAATACTTGCACATGTAATGTATATCATTATTAGCCATAATACATAATAGTTTTTAAACATATAATATGCTGAAATTAAATTTGCTTTGTATAATACAAATATAAATCCTATATATAAAATCAGTGTTGTAAAGAAAATCATGTTGAAGTCGATTTGTCTCTTTTTTATGTGATTGAAAAAGTACAACACAACAAAGGGTAAGAATAGTATAAAATTAGAATATGAATTTCTATATATGTATCCTTCGTCCTTCATTATATCTGTTGGTGCCATTGTTCCTGATGTCTTTTGATGTATCATTCCTTGCAACACATTAAACTCAAATCCTAATATGCAAGGAAGCATTAATGTAATTGCTATAAATACAATTAGCCTTTTTGTCAGTATTTTTTTATTTTTCTGCTTATTTACCATAATGAAATATATGAATTCTGCTAAATATACAAACGGTATAAATAAGTAATATGTAAAAAATAAGCCCAAGTTTAATAGAAATAAAATCATTACTATAGTTTTAGTATTCAATACATCTTTTGTTTTATTTATTATAAGTATTATTGCATTTATAATTGCTATTCCAAGCTCAAGATAGAAGAATCCGCAAATCAAGTTATTTAGCGGATACCCTATTGTGTAAAATATTGAAAAAGCTATGATGCATAAATATGTCGGCGTATTCTTTATTGTTTTTCCGTACTAATGAATAAAATAACAATCCCATTAGAAATAATGTTGATAAATCAAATAGTATCAATATTTTATATAAATAGAATTCTCCTATGAACGGTGCAAATATTTTGAATAGTATTCCTACATTTATATATAATCCTGGCATTATGTTTTTAAAATCTTCTACCGAAAGCAGTTCTGCCTTTTGATAGAATTTATACGATGTATCATAATGCATCATTGCTGCGTCTGTGCTAAAGTATTTTATTTGAAGCGGAAATCCAAATTCTTTATATGCTATCAATAAAATTACTACCAGCAATATTATAGTGAAGATTATATCTCTTTTTCCTATAGTGTATTGTTGGATTTGTTTATCTTTTGCTATTTTAATTATAAACCCAGCAGAAACTGCTAAGTTTATAATAGTTAGCGATAACAACGTTATCGGTATTTTAATTTTATCTAATATGTAGCAAACAAAGATGTTATAGCACAGTGCTAATATAGCTGTTATTGCTACCGTAGTAATTATGCTGATTTTTTTGTCCGTCTTTTTTACTAATATTGAACTTAGAAATAATACTAATGCAATTAAGCAATACAATATTTCCATTAGTTCCTCCTATCCTCTATTCCTAAGTGTTTATATGCATCTGGCATCGGAATTCTGCCTCTTGGTGTTCTGGCAATAAAGCCAATTTGTATTAGATATGGTTCGTACACATCCTCTATTGTATCCAAATCTTCTCCTATTGTTGTAGCAAGTGTTTCTATTCCTATTGGTCTACCTGCATATTTCAGAATCATTGTTTCTAATATTCTTCTATCTATCTCGTCTAATCCTAATTCATCTATTTCCAATTTGCCTAATGCTAATTTTGTAATCTTTAAATCTATATTTCCATCTCCTAAAACCAAAGCATAGTCGCGTACTCTTTTTAGCAATCTGTTTGCAATTCTTGGAGTTCCTCTAGATCTTCTTGCAAGTTCTACGCAAGAAGGTTCATCTATATCTACATTTAATATTTTTGCAGATCTTTTTATTATGGTCTTTAAATCATTCTCTTCATACAGTTCTAATCTATGGACTATTCCAAATCTGTCTCTAAGAGGTGTTGTTAGGGAGCCTGCTTTTGTAGTAGCTCCTATTAATGTAAATTTAGGTAAATTTATTCTTATTGATTTTGCAGTAGGTCCATTTCCTAATATTATATCTAGCTTAAAGTCTTCCATTGCAGGGTATAATATTTCTTCTATGTTCTTGTTTAGTCTATGTATTTCATCTATAAACAAAACATCGTTTGGTTTAAGTGCAGTAAGTATTGCTGCTAAGTCTCCTGGTTTTGTTATCGCTGGACCTGTTGTAATTTTGATGTTCGAATCCATTTCATTTGCAATGATGTTTGCAAGTGTTGTTTTTCCAAGTCCTGGAGGTCCATATAAAAGTACATGATCTAATGCTTCTTTTCTTTTTTTAGCTGCACCTATAAAAATTTCCATGCTTTCTTTAATTTTAGTTTGTCCTATATATTCATTTAATAATTGAGGCCTTAGTGTTTTTTCTAAGTTCTCTTCTGCATTATCCTGAATCTCTGGATTAATAATCTTTTCTTCTCTCATTTTCATTTCCTTTATTTTCTGGTTCTAAAATTTTATCTACAATTATAAATATGCTTATTATTGTTATTATCAATATTTTGTACGTAAAGAATGTATGTATATAAGAATGTTGTCTTAATGCCAAATACCAAATAAAAGGTAGTACTCCTAAACATATAAATGGTATTGTAGTATATAAATTTTGCTTAATGTTTATTTTGGCATTTCTATTTTTTATTAGCTTGATTATTGAATATATTATAACTAATGCTAGGTTTATTGATATAGCAAACGATGACAAAAACTCAAAGTTCTTGCGTACCACAGTGAAATACCCATATTGTTTCATTCCTGTTGATCTAAATTTTGCTTGTTGCAAAGCATTGTGAATTATATCTCTATTATATATTAGTGATACTAAAATCCATTTCATTAGCCATGTTAATCCATAGCCCATCCCCCATAAAAAACATATTTTAGCAAAATCAATCAAGTCATGTTTTATCGCTCTTCTCTGTTTTTGCATTAATAATATATATATAATTAAAGGCAATCCCAATGTAATAAGTGGTTCTGTTAGTAAATCCATAAAGCTTGTGACTGAACCAACTATAAAGAATACAACTCCTACATTTTTATTTGTATCCTTCTTTAGAAGTATTGCTATTGAAGCGGATATTGCTATTATAAAATCTATTATTTCATTTAAAGCTCTAGTAGTTAGTACTATTTCAACTGACAATAATCCAATTATAAAAAATACAGCTGTTTCAAAATTTATCTTTTTAATTATTAGATAACTCATATACGCAATTAGCAAAATTGTAATTACTAGCATTAATATTCTTATTCCGCTCATAGCTTACCACTAGTAATAAAGGTCTCAAAAACGTCAAATATCCGTGCCAATATCTAGCATATTCAAAGCTTTCAGTTATATTCTCTCCGTGCATAAGTCCATATAACTCGTCCACTTGAAAAATATTTCCATATTTATCAGTATGACTTTTTGAAGCTCCTAGATTTTTTTCTCTGTCTTTGCTTATTGTTTGTGTTTGTCCTGGGATGTAATTTTTTCTTGCCAACAAAGCGCTTTCTATTGGTTTTTCAGAGTCGATGGAATATGCTGTATTAAGCATTAGAGCATCTGTGAATAAGAATATTTCTTCTTCTTTATATCTTAGATTTACTATTTCTTTTTCACCATACTGTTTTAAAAATTCAGAGCTCTTAATTACCTTTTCTTTTATTGCAGATGATGGTATTAAGCTTGATAGTATAAGACTTGTAAAATACATACAAATTAGGACTACAAATATTAATATATATTTAAGAGTTAATTTTATATTTTTCATCTATATTTCCTTTTTAAAAATTCTTCATAATACAATATAAGTTTGTTTCTTCTTTGGAGAAGTTTAAATTTTCTAAGCTTTCTACAATATCTTCTCTGCCTTTTGTAACAACCACAATCGTTTTTCCCTTTGTAATATCTTCTATTAACAACTTATCATATTCAAAGAAATAATTTCCATATTGTTTCACTTTCTGTTCATATAAAAATTTCAAATCATATGGAGATGGCTTGGTTGCCAACATTGTAAAAATATATGGTTCTGCTTTATTTGTTATTATAAAGTGTTTAGCAATATTTTTTAAGTTTTCATCATTTTCTAGTTTCTCTGTAATTTGATAAAGTTCTATATCCTCGTAACGTCTTGTTCTTCTCTGCTCTAAATTTTCATTGTAATATGATACTTCAAAAGTAACAAATAGTACTGTTAAAACTCCAAGTATCGACATAATCGTCCATTTAGAGCCTTTTGATAGATAACTAATACCTATTGTAATCAAGTATAGCATTGGCAAATATAATATATTAGCTCTATTTAGAGTTCCCACTACCACTAGCAAATTACATATTAGCAATATAATAAAAACTACTGTCATAAATCCTGTGAAGCTAAACTCTTTCTCTTTTATGCTTTTTATGAATTCTTTAATTCCAACTACAATTCCTATTAAAAGGAATGGCAGTTCTACAAGATAAATTCCCCTTGAATCGGTAAATATAGTTTTTAGGCTATATCCTCCATATTGTAATAAATTATGAATGCTTATTTCTCCTTGTCTAAAGAAGAACAATTTTGGTATTGTAAATATTCCAAAGTTTGTCCTTGTAGCATAGCCTTTGTTTAACAATATTAAATATATTAAAGGTGTTGCTAGCAAAGCGATTGGTATTCCTAATAATATTATTTGTTTAAAATTTATTTTCTTCACCCATAACATATAAATTATATAGATTAGTAAGAAGACCGGAATTAGTATCCATGCTAAACAATATGTATATAGTGTCATTCCTATTGCTAGACCTGCAACTATATAATGCCAATTTTTATTTGCGGTTACTAATAAAAGTACGTCTAACATAAACATTGGTGCTAATAAATTACAGTCTAATCCTTGTCTAGATGCTTCTATGTTCCAAGGACAGATTATTATTAAAAACGTGTATAGTAGAGCTATCTTTTTGTCTTTCATTTTATTAGCTAGTATGTAGCATACTACAATTCCCATCAAGAAAAATAATAGTTCTGGTAATCTGTATGCTATAATATTTGCACCTATTAATTTTATAAATGGTATAGTTGCATATGCATATAATGCACTCTGTCCTCCACCAAAATTAATTAAATATAGTGGGAATGAATTTAAGTATCTGTCAACTCCATATTCAGATAAGCAGTAGGCATCATATGCAGCCCCTGCTTCATCCACACCTATAAAGTTTGGGATTTCTCCGAATTTATAGATTCTCGTTATGAATATTAGTAGTAGAAACACTAGCAATATTTTCTTGTAATGCTTGTCTATAAAATTATCTATTGTTTTGTCTGTTTCTTGTTTTTTAGTATTATCTTTTAGATTGATAACTCTTACCAAGATTATAGCAATTAATGCTACTAAACTAAGCACATTTGCTGTCATATAAAAAGTTCTCCCTATTTTTCGTTAGTTTCTTTTTCTCCATTGTATTCATTTACTAAATATAATGGTCTTTGTTTAGACTCATTGAATATTCTTCCTAGATATTCTCCCATAATTCCAATTAGCACTATTTGAACTCCTGCAAAGAATAATATTAGTAATATTGTTGCTTGGAATGCTTGTATTGCAATATGAAGTCTACAACATTTTACTATTACATATATAAAGTATATTAGTAATGCTAAAAATGTTGGTATGCTTAAAAATGTTGATATTCTAAGTGGTGATGTTGTAAATGCTGTTATTCCATCTATGGCTAAATCAATTAGTTTCATATAATTCCACTTTGTTTTTCCTGCTATTCTTGGGTCTCTATCATATAATATAGCTTTTTTGTTGTATCCGATCCAACTAAACATACTCTTAGAGCATCTACTTGTTTCTCTCATTTTCTTTAATGCGTTTACACATCTTCTATCTAGTAATCTAAAGTCGCCAGTATCTTTTTGTATTGGAACTCTTGTTAGGCTTTGTAATACTTTATAGTACATCTTTGATGTAAATTTCTTTAACCATGTTTCTCCTTTTCTTGATTTTCTTTGTGCATATACATCATCATATCCCTGTTCCCATAATTCTACCATTTGTGGAATTAGCTCTGGTGGATCTTGAAGATCTGCATCCATTATGATTACACAATCTCCTGTTGCATAATCAAGTCCTGCAATCATTCCTATTTCCTTTCCAAAATTTCTCGAAAAATCTACATAGCTTACTCTTTTATCTTGTTCTCTTAATTTTTTTATCTCGTTTAATGTATTATCTTTACTACCATCATTTACAAATAATAGTTCAAATTCATAATCTTTCATGTCGTTCATTATTTTGCTTACTCTCTCATATAGTAATGGTAATGCTTCTTCTTCATTATATGCTGGTACTAATATAGTTATTTTCTTCACTTTTCTTCTCCTTCTTTATTTCTGTTTTCCTTTTTAATTTCTGCTTCTTTAAATACACTTAGTTTTACAAAGTCTCTATATCCTATTGCCACTATTGCAATTACTAATAGTGCGAACGAAGCGGCTTTCCAAATTCCACTGTCTAATAATATTATTGCAGTCATACCCAAAGTAGCTGTTGCTCCATATAGAATTAAGACTGATTGTTTTTGCGTATATCCTTTTGCCATTAATCTGTGATGTAGATGGCCTCTATCTGCTTTAAACACTCCTTTTATCGATTTACTTTTTACAATCCTTCTTATTATTGCCCATATGGTATCAAATATTGGAAGTGCCAATATCATAATAGGAGCTATAAGCACTATTGCTGTATATGTTTTTGCAACCCCTAATATTGATATTATTGCAAGGGCAAAGCCCATAAAATTCGAGCCTACATCTCCAATAAAAGTTTTAGCTGGGTTAAAGTTGTATGGTAAAAATCCAACAATAGCACCTGCTAGCGCAGTTATTAATATTATCGCTATTAGTGGAGATTCATTTAGTGCAAATACAACTACTAGTGAAAGACAAGATATTAATGTAATTCCCGATGACAAACCATCTAGTCCATCTATTAGGTTAATTGCATTTGTTATACCTACAATCCATCCCACTGTTAGGATAAAACTAAATACTTCATTTAATACAAAACTATTCTCTTTGAAAGGTATTGTAAAATTATCTATTAAGACTCCTGAGCTTGCAACTATTACTGCTGCTGCAACTTGTCCTGCTAGTTTTACTAGCGGTTTTATATCTTTGACATCATCAATATAACACACAATGCCTAAGACTAACATTCCACCCAAGATTCCTAATAGTTTTATATTTAAATTGTCTTCTAATAAATTTATTTTTCCTTCGATTGAAGCACTAATTACAAGGTAAATTACAGAAACTAAGAACCCTGCAATTACCGCTAATCCGCCAAGCCTTGGCATCGGTTTTTTATTGACTCTTCTGTCATTTGGTATATCTACCGCTCCTACTTTTTTAGCCAACCTTATAGTATATGGTGTTATTACAAATGCTGTTATAAATGCTAGTAAAAACGCTATCGCTATATCTCCCCACATAATGATTTTTCCTCTCTGTTTTAATTATAATTCTACTTGTATGATTATATCATATATTAGTCATTTTTCAACAAAAATAAAAAAAATGATGCAAATTTTATTGCACCATTTTTATATTATCTGTTTTGTGTATGTTTTACAATTCTTCTGCAAATCTTTTTTCTAATTTTCTAAATATAAAGTATCCACAAACACATAAAACCACTCCCATTACTAGAGCTATTAACAATCCTTCAAAATTAGGCATTGTTTTGTTGTAGAAAATGTTTCTATATCCTTCTATTAAATATGACATAGGGTTTAACATTAAAAGCCATTTCATGCTTGCAGGTACGGAATCCATTGAATATACTATTGGTGTAGCATAGAATAGTAGTTGCATTAATATTCCCAATAAATGTAGCAAATCTCTAAAATATACTGTTAAGCTAGAAACTATAAATGCTATACCTATTGAAACAATAATTTGTATTGCTAGTATTAAAAAATACCATAATATGTTCCACGATAAACCTATTCCTCCAAATATTACAAAACCCAAAATAATCGTTGTAGATATTAAGAAATTTACTCCTTCACTTGCAACAACTGATATTGGTAGAATTTCTCGAGGAAAGTACACTTTTTTAATAATGTTGCCATTGTCAATTATTGTTGCTGCCCCTCTTAGTACAACACTAGAAAAGTATTGCCAAGGAACCAATCCACAACATAAATACACAGCATAATTTTCTATATTGCTTTTCAATATTACTTGGAATACTAAAGCATATACCGCAATTTGTAGAAGCGGATTCATAAACGACCAAATTACCCCTAAGAAAGAGTGCTTATATTTTCCTCCAACATCTTTTGTTATACTAGTTTTTAATAGTTCTCTATAATTATATAAATCTTTTGCTATATTCATTTATAAAGTCTCCTTTAAATATTCTTCTATTACTTTGTCTGGTTCATCGTCCATTTTTATGACTCCATTGCTTAACCATACAGCTCTGCTGCAAAACTCTTTTACAGTATTCATGCTATGAGTTACAAATACCATAGTTTTTCCTTGAGCCTTTAATTCTTTCATTTTTGCAATACATTTATCCTGAAAATGTTGATCTCCAACAGCTAAAATTTCATCTATTAGTAAAATATCCGCATCCACATTTATAGCTACCGCAAAAGCAAGTCTCATATACATTCCTGAAGAATATGTTCTTACTGGGTTGTCTATGTAACTTCCTAACTCAGAGAATTCTATTATTTTATCTATTCTGTCGTCAATTTCTTTTTTGGTAAGTCCAAATATAGAAGCATTAAAATATATATTTTCTCTTCCAGAAAAATCAGGATGAAAGCCTGCTCCCAACTCTAGTAATGAAGTTAGTTTTCCATATGTTGTTATTTTCCCTTTATTTGGATAAATAATTTTTGTCATTAATTTTAGAAGTGTTGACTTTCCGCTTCCATTTACTCCTATTAAAGCTACTGCTTCTCCATTTTTTATTGTTAGATTAATATCTTTTAAAACTTCTCTTTTTTCTTTTTTATTTCTATTCCAAAACAACAATTTTTCTTTTAAGCTGTTTGCCTTGTCCATATATATATTGAATGTTTTATATACATGCTCAACAACAATTCTATTATCTGACTTTGCCATTTTATTATTCCTTCCTATTATTAGATTTCTATATTATAATACACATATTTATTATTGTCAAAATCTATATTTTTATTTTTGTTGCCAATTTGCCTGGCAAGTATAAAAGTGCTACCATCACTTTGTTTCCTAGTCCTTCTACCTGTTTTATCGGATGTTCTTGGTTTGTTAGCACAGAAAATAAGATATAATGCTTGTACACATACATTCTCTTTTTTAATGTTACTCCATGCATATCTTGATGAAATATTTCCTTAAAATATTCAAAATATCCATATGGGCTTTGTTTAAATATCTTATTTATGTTCTTGGTGTATCCATCTGGTTTGTATTCGCATATCATTATTGGTTTATTAAAACATCTAACTTCATATTTTAAGTCCATTTTATGATGTAATCTTGCTTCTGTAACAAACTTTTCGTCATTTTCTAATTCATATTGAAACTGTTTTCTAATTGATGCATTATATACTAGCGCTTTTTCTCCAGTTATTCCTTCTTTAAAATATAAGTCGAACATAGTACTTGGGTAGTTATCTTCTATGAAGTTATTTCCCATATTCTCGCCTTTTGTTGTATATTTTAAGAAGACTAATGCATATATATCTCCCATGTCTTTACATTTTTTCAAACTCTGTTCTATTATTTTAAATGCGTCTTTTGTAAAGAAGTCATCATCATCACATTCTATTATTAAATCTCCTGTAGCCTTTTTTACGAGTTCATTTATTGCTACCATTTTGCCTTTGTTGTCCTGATGAAAATACTGCACTTCTACTATTCTTTCTTTTACATATTCTTCAACTACTCTTTTGGTATTATCAGTAGAGCCATCATCCATTATAAGCCATTCTATCTGCATTTCTCCACAGTTGTTGCTATTTATTAAAATACTTGCATATAGTTTGTCCAAGAGATTTGCTCTATTGTAAGTCGGAGTTAGTATTGATATTTTCATTATTCTTGCCTCCACATTACTTTTACTTCTTCCTTCTTTTTTGTCTGCTCGATTGTCTTTACTATTTTATCAATAATTTTATTATTTTCATAGACATATTGATTATTTTTTTCATTTTTTTGCATTTTATTTTTTGTTATGCTTTTTATTGCATTTTCTATTCCCTGTTCATCATTTGTTGTTATTATACTATTGCCCGAATAGTCCATTAACACTTCTCTTGATGAAGTATTAGTTGTCAATATAAATTTTCTTAATATTTTAGCTTCTTCTAGCACCATTGGATAGCCTTCAAATTTAGAAAATAAACATACTGCATCAGCATTCTTCATAAATTGATAAGGATTCTTTTTGGCTCCAAGTATTGTAAATGTATCTTCCACTTTATTTTCCTTTATTTGTTTCAGTAGCTTTTCTCTTAAAGGACCATCTCCAATTACATATATATGATGTTTATATCCTTGTTTTATTAATTTTGCATGCACATCAATTAATCTATCTACTGCTTTTTGTTCTACTAGTCTTGAAACTTGAACTAAATTTAATTCCCTTGAGTTAAAAGTCTTCTTTGCTTCTTCGTCCTTCTCAGATAGTTCTAGTATTCTTTCTGCATTGATATAATTGTGTATTACTGTCTCATGAGGCAAATCCATATCATCATATACTTTGTTAAATTTGTCTAGGTTGTCCACACTAACAAAAGCTAGTGTATCATATTTTTCATATATATTTCTATCTAATATTCTTTTTATTGTGGCCTTAATACTTTTTCCGAACACCTTGGAAATATCGTTGTGTATCCAAGCTATTTTTTTAGCATTGCTTTTTGTACTAAATATTCTTGTAATCGGTCCTTCTAAAAATGCAATTTGTGCGTGATAATTTCCTTTTTCTATATATTCCTTAAATATTTTCTTTTGATTAAATAATACTTTTAGCGGAATCATTTTTCTTTTGAATTTAGATAATTCAGTATATTTAAAATCATACAAACTTATCAAATGTATTTTTTTATCTAGTTCTTTTTCAAGTTCACCTTTTGAATATAGTGTAAATATAGTAATGTCGTATTTGTCCACAAGAGCATTTGCTATATCCACTAAGACCCTTTCGGCGCCACCTAGTGTAAGACCTGTTATACCAAATATTATTTTGTTCATAGAGTATCGTTTCCTTTCTCCGGATTATATATTTTTACTTCATTATCATCTATATCTTTTATTTGGTTTATTACAATTACAGATAGTGCAATTATTATCATCATAGTTGACGAATTAAAGAATGTATATCCCGATAAGAATGATATTATTATTGCAAACCATAGTCCAGATAGTGCCATTGCAAATTCTACTTTTACCACTCTGAATTTCTTTAGTATTACGTAAATTCCATATACCGCTATTATCAAGAATGGTATAAAATACAAGAAAAATCCTATTACACCAAAGTTAAACAAGAATGCTGGCACTTCCATTTCGAATATCATTTCATAGTAGTGTGACATATATCCATTACCGAATAACAACATTGGTATACTATTTTGCTCCTTTATCAAATTTGAATGATATATTAATTGTAAGGTTCTCATATTCGTATTCGATATTTGTTTTTCGTTTGCAATATTATATAAATTTAAATATGCTTGTTGCATACTTTCAGACATATAGTTTTCATCCATTTGACCTGCTTTTATTTTTTTCACTAATTCAACAGTGTCTCCTGTAACATGTGCAGTCTGGTTAGTCATTGTGTCATATATTTCATTTTCTTTATTTTTTAATTCTCTTCTGCGCTCTATAGTCTTAGAGCCAAATATGGTTACTGCAATTCCTACTAGTACTAATATTATAACACCAATCGTTAATATTTTTTTATTTAATTTATTTTTGTTTAATAAATTATAAAGTACTGTAAAAGCAATGTAAGCCATCACAACAATTATGAACCCAAATAATCCTGTTCTTGTTCCTAGCAACGTGCATAAATACGCTCCAACTAACACTGTTATCATAAGTACCCATATTCTTATCGCTAATTTATTTTCCTTATTTAGCATTGGCAATACAATAAATAGTGATAACAACATTATTGTTCCAATACTATTGCCAGATTCAAACCATCCTTTATAGCCAACTTGTGTTTCGCCATATGTAAATGATGATGTTTTTGTAATTAATGCCAAATACATCAACACTATATAAATTGTCAAGGCTATCAATACAGCTTTTTTCACTTTTTCTAAAGATTTGCCTACTGTTTGTTGAGTTATTTCTTTTTCTCTGTTTTTTACAGCAAAAAAGTATATGTATATAAACAAATTCATTACCATAAATGTATAATTTACCAAGTACTGGATTTCTCTTAATTCATTTCCATAAGCGCATCCAGTTTTTATTTTATAAAAAATATAAACATGGCAAATAGCATATCCAAGATATGCTATTCCTGCAATTATTATTTGCGGTTTAATTTTATCCTTAAAAAATATGTATGTAATTGCAACTATTGGTATAATCGGTCTTACAAATGTTGATATCGAGAAATTGGTATTAAAAAAGTTTCTAAATATAAAGCTAGATACGTCTAATATAGGACATATTATTATAAGTAAGCATAAAAGATTTTCCATTGTAAAAATTCTACAATGGTTTTTGTTTTTTATTTTGTTCTTTTTTGATAATTCTTTTTGCATATTTATTTTTCCTTGTTCATGATTTTTGTGATAATTACTCTAATTGTTTATTTTCTTCTCTTGCCCTTTGACTTATTTGCTAATATATATAAGATAACTAGTACTGCAATAACTATTACTATTGTAACAAAAGTGTTCTGATTATTCTTTTTTACAGGTGTAGCTACTGTTTCTGCAGTGTTTTCTTGTAAGCCATTAACATCTGTATTTTTCTCTTTATTTTCCGTTGTTGTCTTTTGTCCTTTTCTAGTTACTTTTATATGATATGTTCTTACTGTTCCGTTCTCTGCAGTAACATCTATTCTTATATTATTTTCTCCAGGCTCTAATTTGATTATTCCTGCTCCTGATATTTTTGCTCTCGAATCGTCTAAATCTGCACTTATTTCTATTGCGTCAACATCTAACTCTTCCTCTATTGTATAATCAATGGTTTGCTTATCAAATTGAGGAGTTAATTTTAAATCTTTAACTGATATTCCTTTTAGATAATTGTTACTTGATTTGCCAAGATTTTCTTTATCTTGTTGTTCTTGTTCTTGTAATTGTTCATTTCTTTGTTTGTCCGAAGTTGCATCATCCATTTCTGCAAATGATGCATATACAGTGTTAGTAAATAGTAGTCCTGCGATAATTGTTAAAGTTATTATAATATTTCTTGTTTTATTTTTCATTATATAATTCCTCTTTTTATTTTATTTAAGGGGCATATGTCGTTGTGCCCCTTATATTTATCTTGTTAAATATCTGCTTGGCATAAAAGCTTGCCTTCCATTTGATAACATTATTCTGCTCCAGTCATATCCATCTATATTTTTGTATGTTGAATCATCTATAACTGTAACATATGTTCCATCAGATAAGCCACTTCCTGCCATGTCTAATCTAGTACTTGGTCCAATTCTTATGTAGCATCCTTTTCCGTCATTTGTTTTTACTTTTGCTGAATAGTTACAAGTTTTTACATCATCAATTTGTTCTAACCATGCACCAGAAACATATCCGATTAATCCATCCTTTGTGACTACTTTATGCCAATTTGAGTTTATTCCTCTTTGTACAGATAAAAGAACTGTTCCTTTGTCTGCTATTTCTCTTAATATCTCAGAATCTGTTGAAGCTTCTTTTCTTATTCTAATTTCAGTTCCTGTTGTTTTTACATTTATAATATAGCTCTCTTGATTGTTTTTAGGCTCTGGAGAAAGATCTTTTGGCATATTTTCATATAATGGAATTATGAAAGTAAAGTCTGAATCTAGTCTGCCTGTTTTATCATACATACCCTGTAAAGATTTTGCTTCATTGTATGCGCCAAATAGATTTTGCATGTATTGATGAGAGTATAAAGAGGTTCCATTTGTTGAGTCTATATCAAATTTGTTTTGATATAACGTGTTTTGATAATTTTCAAGCCAGTTCTTCTTGCAGAAATATATTCCTCCTTGAAGAGCTTTTACCATCGTATCCCAACCTTCTCTTTTTGCTCTTGCTAATGCATTGTTATATACTTCTGATTTTGAATTTCCTGTTGCTCCTATATTAAATGGATTGTAATAATACTTGCCATCTCCTCCATTCATTTTATATGTACCATTGCTTGGATTTCTTCCGTTTTCTTGGAATAATCTTGCTATTATATAATATGGATTTACATTTTCATTTCTACAAGCAGTATCAATATCTGTTGCGTAATCTTTTAAGAATGAATTATTTACTTGTTCTTGTATTCCCTCTAATGTGCATACTCCATATAAATAGTCGTTTACATCTTGGAACTGGAATACATCTACTTCATTTAAGAAATTTCTAGGATCCATAAAACGAGCGATTGCTTTTTCTGAAGCTCCATACCATCCTGTGTCATATAAAGCTGTTCCACTAATCCATTCTCCACCATATGAAGTTGGAACTAAGTTAGCCGAACGCACCTCATATTCTCCAGATACTGCATCTGAGAAATTTAATCCTGTATACAAGAATTTAAAATTCCAATTTGGATGTGCTAATTTTAAGTTTTCTAAACTTTCCTTATATCCCGGATACTTATTGTCATCTATATCTATCAACGTGTTAGGATTACAGAATTTGAATTTTTGCATATCATAACCTGTGTGGTTTTGTATTTGCAAATTAACTCCAGGTTTTGCTTCTTGTTTATCTATTTCCATGTACAACTCACTTGACTTAGATATTATATAATAATATTCGCCTTCTGCCTTTTTTATTATCCATTGTTGAGAATCAGATGTATTATCTGCATTTTGAGTAATTTTTGTTCCTATTTTCATAGCATTATTTGGTACTTCTAACGCCTTTCCTGAATGTACCGCCTTAATTGTATAATAGCCGTTTCCTAAATATTTCACATCAAATCTCTGATTGTCTGTTAATCTATTTCTCCATATCTCAATGATTTCTCCATTTTTTGTTGAGCTAGCTGGTATATCTATTACATATGATGTGTTTACTTTTGAAGCAATTATATATCTGCCATCTTCTATTGTTTTTTCTCCCGTTATAGTTGTTCCAGGCTTTTCAAACTTAAACTTTTGAATTAATGATGTGTTTTCTTTACACGTTTTTACACTTGTTCCATCAATAGTTAAGTATAATCCGTTACATCTAGATATTATATTAAAATATCCGTTACCTGCATCCTGTATCTTCCATTGTTGATTGTTTCCACCATGGTAATTCCATTGTATTACTTCTGCGCCATCATTCTTAGAACCTCCACTTATATCTAGATATTTGTCAGAATGAATAGCACTTATTGTGTAATATCCGTTATCCCTATATGTAAATTCAAATTTTTGGTTTACAGTTGAATTTTTGTTCCAAACTCCTAGTTGTTCACCTGTCACTAAAGAGCTACGTGGAATCTCAAGTGTCTTTGATGTATCAGCACTTGATTCAATTAGATAAATTCCATTGTCTATTGTTTTAGTTCCCTTATTGTCGTCTTGCTTTACAAATTTGAACTCCTGATTTTTTGCTCCATTCTGAGTCCACACTTGAACATTTGAACCATTTCCTGCTTTAGAATTTGGGATATCTAAGTATAAACCATTTCCTTTTGAGATGATATTAAAATTGCCATTTCCTGCACTTTTGATTATCCATCTCTGGTTATTTCCGCCATGGTAGCTCCATTGCAATATATTAGTTCCTTTTTCTTTTCTTCCCTCTTCAACATCTATTGCTTTTCTTGAATGTAACGCTACAATACTATATGAGCCATCTCCTAAATACTTCAATATGAACCTTTGGTTATCAGTATTGCCATTGTTCCATAGTTCTAGATTTCCTCCATCTTTTTGTGAGCTTGCTTCAATATCTAATACATATTGTTCATTTAGTGCCGATTTAATGGTATAAATACCATCTTCCAATTCTTGTCCATTATTAGCAGAAAAAGCCACATTAGTCAATGTGCATAATACTAATAGTATTGCACTAAATAATGTCGCTTTTATTATATTTTTTTTATTATCTATCATCATTTTGTTTCTCTCCTACCTTTTTATCATGTCGAATTTTATACTTTTTTGTACAATTATATTCTATCACAAAAATATGAAAGAGAGAATAGTTTTTTATCATTTTTTTCTGTTATTTTTTTACTTTTTTAGTTTTTCTATTTGTTCATATCTCAAAAGGTTTAGTTCATAATCTTCTTTATGCTGTCTAGTAATAGTATCTAATACAATTCCACATTGTAAAGACACAGCTGCTAATCCCATAAATCCAGTTGCAAGTATTGCAGATGGGACTTTAGTAATATATGCTGTTTTGAAGAATTCTACTAATACCGGAATGCCTATTGCTAATCCTATAATAAATAAGATTAGAGCTATTAATCCAAAGAATTTAAATGGCTTATAGTCTTTAAACATTCTTGCTATTGTTTTTACAACCTTTATTCCATCTCCAACTGTATTTAGCTTTGAAGAGCTTCCTTCTGGTCTATCTCTATACACAATTGGAATCTCTTTAATTATATATTTTTTATCCAATGCATATAAAGACATTTCTGTTTCTATCTCAAATTTTGGACTTAGAACCGGCATATTTTTTACAAACCTTTTGTTAAACACTCTATAGCCTGTCATTATATCTTTAAGTTTCGTATCAAATAGTACATTTATTGCCTTTTTTACTAAATTATTTCCAAATTCATGGAATGGTCTTTTATTCTCTTTTTGATATGTTCCGTTTGAAAGTCTATCTCCTATTGTCATGTCAGCTTGTCCATTTCTTACAGGCTCAATTAATTGGTGTACAAATTCAGCTGGATACGTATCATCTCCATCCACCATTACATATATATCAGCTTCGATATCTCTAAATTGGCTTCTTACGACATTGCCTTTTCCTTGCTTATATTCATCTACAACTATTGCGCCATTTTTGATAGCTATTTCTTTAGTTCTATCTTTTGAATTGTTATTATATACATAGATATCTGCTTCCGGTAATTCTTTTCTAAAATCTTTTATTACTTTTTCAATCGTTAATTCCTCATTGTAGCAAGGTATTAATACTGCTATTTTCTCCATCTTTTTCTTCCTTTCTGTTTATAAAGTTCATTGATATATATATTGGTAATGCTAAGAATATAGGATATGCATATCTATATTCACAATACGCAGGTGAAGCAAGTAATGTTAACCATAATACAATTATTGGTAAATACGCCAATATATATTTATATTCTTTTTTATAAATTTTATATCCCAATGCTATAATAGTCAACCAAACACCGGCTCCAATGCTAAAGATAAGGCTAATTACAGGAATATCTCTCGATTCAGCTGTTACCAATATTTCTTCCACTTCTTCTCCTTTTATTACGGGTGTTTGCTTTATTCCCATATTATTATGGTCCAATGTTGCCCAACTTGCCATTGTGTTTTTAGCTTCTGGATAATAATAGCCATAAGAGTTTGATATTGTTGCAATTATATAATCTTTTGGATACTTAGTAAATAATTCTATCCAGATTTTGATAAATTCTAATTTATTATCATTAAAATACTGGGTATTAAATTTAAACTTAACAGGATCTGATAAAGTTGGATCATAATTTTCCCAAACATTTTCAATTATGAAATATTTATTAATTTCTTCTATTGTTTCTTCATTTATATCATCAATATTATATTTAACAGTCCTTGCAATTTGTTGAATTGGAACTGATAACATCTCCGCAACAGAACTCTTTTCGGCTTTCAACACATTAAATGTGATTATCTTATGGCTCTCATATACTACTAATATTATTATAAACATCATCAATAACTTCTTCCAGTATTTTCTTAGTGGAATTAATGTAGCTATCAAAGTAATCATTACCACATATAAACCATTATGTCTTAGTAGAATTGTAAGTATCGAAACAAGTATATATAATACAATATTTCTCTTCTTTTGTAAAAACTCATCTGTATTAGTTACAAGCTCTATGTTCTGGATTATAAATATTGACATCATGCCTGAAAACAATACATCTTTCCACATTGTTATTGAATATATTGCATTGATCGGGTATAGAGCGTAAAACAATAGTACCATAAGGCAAATCATTGAAGGAACTTTCTTTTTTCTTAGATATTTTAAAACTAAAGCATCCATTGTAGCCATTGCTATCATAGAAAAAATGCTATATAAAGCTATTCCAATATTTATATTATTTGTTAACTTTAATCCAATATTAATAAATATTCCAATTATCGCAGTATGTGTTATAGGATGGTGATCACTTAAGCCAATCAATCCTATTGTCTGCTCTATTTGAGAATACGAGTCCGATGTCACTATTCCAGGATAAAATCTAAGGAAGAAAGGTATCCAAGCAACAAATATAACTATTATGTTCATCACAGTTATAAATTTTTCATTCTTCAACCATTTATATCGATCCTCTTTAAAGAGCTCTCTATTCCCAAATTGGAATCTCAAGTTTTCAAAGATATGATAAAGCCAAAAAATTATTATTCCAGATATTATGAAATATCCCATAAAATTTACGATTAGCCATTTGTTTATAATATTATTTGTTGGATTTCCTGTACCTATATTCTTACAAATAATTTCTATCATTGAAAATAATAGTGCAATTACACCAATGTTAATCATTTTATTTTTATCAAAAAAACTTTTATTTGCAATCGTTCTCTTTATTGTGATATAAGCACTAGCAAATATAAATACAAATATTATGTTGTTTCCACTAATTAAGAAATTATGCCAAATGAAAATCAGCAGTACAATCGCCAAAATAAGTGAAATTATATTACTTTTATATTTTTTCATTATACTCCCTTTCTATATGCTAAATATTGTTGCATATATCTTGTATGTAAATTTATTTATTGTCCTCATGTATTTGTTTTTTCCGATATTTACAGTATTTAATATCTTGTTTTTCTTCCAGTTCGGGAATTCCGAATTTAGTTTATTCCAAGTTTCATTTATTAATTTTTTTCGGGTTACCTTGTCTTGAACTTTGCAGATTCTTTTTAATGAACTGCATAGCAAATATCTAGCATAATTGTATTCTAACTCTGCTTTATATTCTTCATAAAATCCATTTTCTTTATAATATTTTATAACATCATCTAATATAGTGAATATCTCAGCTGTTCTTGAGTTTTGAACATTAGCTATTGAATTATCTCTTTGTACATAATGAACAAAGCATTTGTCCACGTACGCAGTTTTAGTTAAATGTGGTATCATTTTATATGTAAATTCTATATCTTCATAACGTAATCCCTTTGGAAATTCTAATTTGTTTTTTTCTATCACTTCATTTTTTATTAATTTATTCCATGCTACAACTCTCACAAATGCCAGCATTTCTTTTTTGTTCTTATATTCATATCTTTTATCCTTTTTTATTTTATCAGGATATTCCCACAAAAAATCACATTCCACAAAATCAGCATTTTCTTGTTTTGCTTTTTCATACATTTCTTGATATGCTTCTTTTTCTATGTAGTCATCAGAATCCAGAAATGCTATATATTCTCCTGTTGCATAAGGAAGTCCATAGTTTCTAGCATCCGAAAGGCCTCCATTCGTTTTTTCTAAATACATAATTTTTTCTTTATATTTAGATGCATACCCTTTTGCTATCTCTCCCGATTTATCTGTCGAACCATCATTTACTAATATTATCTGTATATCTTCTAATGTTTGTCCTATAAGTGAATTTATGCATCTTTCTAAATATTCTTCCACATTATAAATTGGAACTATAATGCTTACTTTTGGCATCTTAATCTCCTTTTATCTTAATTTTAAATACCATTCTATATTTATTGCTAGGATTACTTTTTTTATTAATTGTTTGATATTTCTAGTCTTTATATTTCGAGTCATTTTTCTTTTTCGTATTTCTTTTATATAGTTTTTCCTGTCGCTTCCTTGCAAGTTAATTGTATTCAATATAATACAGTTTGTATAATATATTTTTAGATTTTCCTTTGATTTTCTTGAAACATCATAAGTAGCAATCTCTTTTATCATGTTATCATAGTGTGCTAGTAAATCTTTTGCCATTTTCACTTTTTTCGAATTCTGCCCTCTTGTAATACTGTTCTGTGTTTGTACATAATTATATGTTCCTACATTGGTTGAGGCAACTTTTTTTGCTTTTAGAATTATTAGAGGTACTAGTCCAAAATCTTCGTGATATAATCCTTTTGCAAATTTAAAATTATTTTCTTTAATAAAACTTGTTTTATATATGTAACTCCAGGCCACTTCTGTCATCACATCTGATTTATACAATATTTCAAAAGCTTCTTCACCAGTTTTATTATAAAATTCCGGGCTATAATTCTTATCTATTATATCCCCTTGCTCGTCTACTTTTGCTATTTTTATTTTTATTAAATCATAATCATCTATCATGTACTTTACAAGCTTTGGATATAGTTCTTCACTTATATAATCATCTGAATCCACAAACGCAATATATTGTCCTGTTGCATAACTCATTCCATAGTTTCTTGCATCAGAAAGGCCTCCATTTTCTTTTTCTAAGTATATAATTTTATCTTTATATTTTAATGCATATTCCTTTGCTATTTTGCCAGAGTCATCTGTTGAACCGTCATTTACTAATATAATTTCTGTTTGTAAATCTTTATCTTCTTGAGTCAATAAGCTCTTGATACATCTTTCTAACTGTTTTTCAACATTGTATATTGGTACTATTATACTGATTTTTATCATTCTAACCTCTACTTTATAAATTTTTATCAAAAAATTCCTTAAACAATTTTGCTTTATTTTTCCACGACCACTCTTTTATTTGTTTTAGGTTTTCCTCTGATAGTTCTTGACGTTTTTTTCTATCATTTATTAGCTCTTTTATTTTATCTTTTAACTCATTTTTATCTCTTTTAATGATAAACTCTTTTTGTTTCTCTCCAAATACTTCCGGAACAATTCCTACATCAGTAGAGATAACCGGCACTCCACATGCCATCGCTTCAAGTACTGTGTTTGGCGTTCCTTCTGTTCTCGAAGCACAAACATAAATATCTATGCCATTATAATATTCAGGCATGTCCTCATGAGCAATCATTTTTACATTTCTATCTGCAACATTTAATGTTATATCATATCCTTCTTCTTTTAGTTCTTTTATTGCTGGCATTATTATTTTTGTTACTCCCTTTAAATCGTCATCTGTCGCATCTGTAAACTTGCTATTTCCAGTCCATCCTATTATCAATGTTTTATTTGAGCTGTTTTCTTTTGAACCCTTAGGTTTAAACAAATCTAAATCCACACCATCAGCAATTACCATACTTGGTTTTTTTATGTTTGGATATTTATCATATATTGTTTGTAACTTTTCAGAAGAAACAATGTAGTCTTTAACATTATTGAAGATGAATTCAGTTCTTTCTTTTTGTTCTTCTAAAAACAAATGATCATAAACAGCTGTAACTATATTTTGACCTCTCAAATATTTTTCAATAAACTCTTCATATTCAAAGCCCAAATTAGAAATATATTCTTTAGAGAAATCACTATATAGCCATGATATATTTCCTCTCCACATAAAGAACATCAAGTCATATAAATTTGCTAGTATTAATATCTTAATAGCATTATCTCCAAAAATATCCATTGGTATTATGTCTATATCATAATAATCTGATAAATATTTTTTTATTTGTTTAGCCGAATTGTCAAGGGCCCATCCCTCTTTGTCTATCATTAAGGCAATTCTAGGCTTAGTATTTTTCATTTCTTCTTTTTCCACTTTTAGCTCCTTTTTATTATATTACTTATCTTATTTACAATTTTGTAACTTCTAGAATATAGTATTGAATCCAACTGTTCTCTCATTTCCTTGTTTTCTTTTTTCAGAAGTTTATTCTCTTTTACTTTTTCTATTAGAATTTTGTTTTCAAGTTCTAATTCTTCATTCTTTATTCTTAATTCATCAACTAACTCCATATTTTCTCCCTTTATTCTCTATTCCTTATTTTTCTAAAAATTTCTTAACATTTTCCTCTGCTTTTGCATTATACTCCACTTTCCATTTTTTGTATAATTCTAGGATCTTCTCTTTATTTTGTAGAGCATAATTTATTTTATTATATATTTCTATTATGTCATTTTGCTTTTCTAATACTAAATATTTTTCTAGTTCACTGTTTCTAAAATATTCTGAATTATTATCCACTAAGCATATAGTTCCAAGCTCTAAACTTTCCAATGGCATAATTGACGTCTCATCAAACTCACTTATAAAAAGATTTATATCATTTTGTGCCATTTTTTGTTGCATTTCTTTTCTAGATACTTTTCCTGATTTTCCTCCTACATTCACGTTAAATCTTCTACATATTTTTGCAATTTTGTAATTTAATGGCATACAATCCAATTTAGCAAGTTCCATTAAACTGATAGCACATATTTGATTATATATTTCTTTGTTTTCTTTATTTTCAGCATTGTATATTCCTATTCTTATATAATCGTTCTCTATTGCTGTTTCTTTTAATTGTGGTATTTCCTCATTAGCAAGGTACTTGCTAAGATATGAAACTTTATACCCCTTTTGTTTGTAGAATTCGTATAAACTCTTTTTAAATACTACGAATTCATTTACCCATTTCTTATTGTATAAATCTAATAATAGATCAAAGTAATTCCATGTGCAGTCCTCTTTTAAAGAATCATGATTTTTGTGGATTAACACTTTTATTGATATATTTTGATTTATGGTTTTTAGTTCTTTTATTATCTTGTCCCATCCATCAATATACGAGTTAAATATTACAGTCTTTTTACCAGTATTAGCTATGGCCTGAGCTATTAATCTTGCCTCTTTATTTGTATATTGTTCTCTTACATATATGCACTCATTTTTTAGCAATGGAATTATGCCTTCAGTTTCTTCATTTAAATCAGGATGAGCAATAACTAAATATTCTTCTTTTTTCTGTGAAAGTTCCTCTTGTATTCTTCTTACTCTTTTTCCTCTATTTATATATATGGATGCTTTCATTCTAAGCCAACAATATATTTTTTTTAGTAAGTTTATTGTTTTATTTTTTAGTCCAAATATAAAGTCTATTGCATGATTTATTCTTTTTCCAGCACTTGGTCCAAAAGTTCTATATATTCCAATCGTTCTCTTTTCTCCATTGTCAGTCCATGTTGCCTTAAATAAATGTACCATATATGTATTTTGTGTATAGACTTTTTCCGAATAATTATAGTTCAATGGATAAAAGTACTCTCTTGGATATACATACACATTACCATCTACCACAGTAATATTATTATTTATTAAAACACTATCATATTTTTGTAATGTTTTAGTTATAATTACTGGATTTGCAAAATTGTACATAATTTCCGGGTTAAAATGCTTAATCTTATTGTAATATTCCA
This sequence comes from Clostridium sp. CAG:780, assembly GCA_000434195.1. Classification (GTDB taxonomy): domain Bacteria; phylum Bacillota; class Clostridia; order TANB77; family CAG-508; genus CAG-245. The sequence goes on along the minus strand of HF994452.1, from coordinate 6,140 downwards.
TAATCTCTTTTATATATTTATTTTTTGCTTCTTTGACATATATCATTGCAGTTCCAACATATCCACTATCTTCAAAGCCCAGTATCATATCTTTATTGAATATATCTGATGGATCTTTTAGGATTTTCATATCTGTATCTAAATATAATCCACCTTCTTTATAAAGCGCATAAATTCTTACATAGTCGCTGACAAAAGCCCATTTTTTACTTTCATAGGCTTCTTTTACAAAAGGAAAACTATTAATATCAAAATTACTTTCGTTCCATTCTTTTATTTCATAATCTGGTAGAAATTTTTTCCACGTTTTTATGCAATCTTTTACCGACTTAGGTAATGGCTTTCCACCAAACCAGCAATAATGTATTTTCTTTGTCATTTTTTCCTCCTATTATCTATTTACTATTGATTTCAATAGCGTTTTTGTGCTCATTAATATATTTCTAAAATAATTCACTATTTTTCTTTTGGTTAATATTTCTTTTACTTTTCCGCAATTTCCCTCTGATAGGGCTTTAAAAATATCTTGCAATAATTTCTTTTGTCGTTCTGAATATCCGTTATTTAAACTATAAAGCATATTACTCTCTAATATATAATTTATAGTATTCTTATTTTTCTTCTCAAAATCTTCTAAGTTTGACACAAATTTTTCTTTATTTTTATTAAAGTCCTCATTAAATATTTCTAATATTCTTATTGTAATAAATTCATTTACTATATATTTATATTTTTCAAATTCATTATTCTGTTTTCTTATAACTTCCGATATATTTTCGCAAATTTTATAAAAAGCTGAAACATACGTATTGGTTGCAACTATCGATTTCTCTCTTTGCAAGTAATAGTAAAATGGATATGGCATATACTTGATATTTTTTGCATTAGTCAATATAAATGGTGTTACAGCAACATCCTCATATTGCTTTCCTACCGGAAATTTAAAATCATTATATAACTCTTTTTTTATTATTTTATTGCAAGACGATCCAGACATTGCTCCATCTAGTAATCCCTCTAAGAAGTTTTCTTTATCTTCTTTATACGCTCTTGATGTGTAATTGTATATTGGATTTTTTTCAAAAACAACATATAAGTCATATATAATAACATCATAGTTATTTATATATTCTCTAGCAATCTTGTAAAAATTTTTGTCGATGTAATCATCAGAATCAACAACGCTTATAAATTTACCTCTAGCCATCTCTATACCGACATTTTTGGTGTCCGCTAAACCTTTGTTTTTCTTTTTAGTATATAAAAAGTTTTCTTTATACTTCTCTGGTAAATTGTTTATAAATTGTTTTATTATTTTTTCTGAATCGTCAGTTGCTCCATCATTAACTATAATAACTTCACAGTCTGTATCCATTGCATCTAATACGGAATTTAAACACTTTTCTATATACTTTTCTGTATTATATACCGGAATTATTATTGAAAATACAAATTCACTTTTATTCATCTTTTCCTCCACAATTATTTATCAATATATTTAATTTTTGTTTAATTTGATTATTATACTCTTCACAATTAAAAGTTTCTTCATTTTGTATACCCTGATTAATGGCTAGTTTCATTGCTTTATATATTGAATCTACATCTTTATTTGTCACTATACCATATTTGTTCTGTATAACTTTTTTACTGTCAGAGACCTCTGTTGTTAATATCGGTAGTCCCAATGTCATAGCTTCGATATACACAACAGGAAATCCTTCGTGCTCAGATGTGATTAAAAGACTATCAGCTATTTTAAAATATGGATAAGGATTAGATTTTTGGCCTAAGAATAGTATCTGATCTTGTAAGTTATATTTGCTTACCAGCTTTTTGTAGTCTTTATCATCTTTCCCTGTTCCTATCATTACTATTCTAAATTTCAAATTATCTTGTTTTAGTAACTTCGACGCCTCAATTATTCTAGATAATTTTTTGTCCTCTTCTGTATGTCTTCCGACATTCAAAAAAGTATATATTTCACTTTTTTTAACATCTTCGATTTGCTCTTTAGATTTTTCAATAATGTTTTCATAATTAATCAAATTATGTATTACTTCCACACTTTGTTTGGTTTTTATCTCTTTTATGAATACATTTTTAGCCGTTTCGGACACAAATACTATTTCTTTGAATTTTTTTGATTTTAGCTCTCTAAAGAAGTTAATATATTCTTTCTTATCTTCTTTAAACATTGTCATATAGTCTCCATGAACCCACAATGCCGAATTCTTTGAAGCTGTTCTTGCCACGAAAGAAGCGGGCTTTGAGTATGTTGCATATGACGCTGAAAAGTCGTATTTGTTTTTATATTTTGCCTTAAACTTAATCTGCTTTGCTAAGTTTTTTATTTTTCTAGTTATTATATTTTTGTCAGCATTTGGTGTATATTCTATAATTTTAATAGCTGGATCTATAGTATCTAAAAAGATTCCTTCTTTTCTTTCTAGCACAAGAGTTATATCGTATTTTCTCTCTTTTGCTAGGTAATTTAATAGCGTTACTAATGCCGTTTCAATTCCACCCACATCCAGGCTAACTGCTGCAAATAACAATTTTTTCATATAAATTGTCCTTCCTTTATTCTCCTGTGATTATTTCTACATTGTATCCTATAAATAATCCTGTTTCTATTACTCCTGTAATGTTTTTCAATCTTCTTTCAAGAGTTTCATCAATATTTTCAAATTTTGCATCTAATATTATATTTCCGTTTTCTGTAATAACAGGTCCATCTTTTTTAAGTGCTAATCTTAATTCTATACTGCTTGCTCCTAATTTGTAAAGTTCTTCTTTTACTAGATTTATGGCTTTTGGTGTGCATTCTACTGGTATTGGGAAATTGGTTCCTAATTTGTTTACTAGTTTTGATTTGTCTACTAAAATATAAGTTTTGGCTGCTGACTTAATGTTTAATTTTTCATTAAACATCGCTGCTCCTCTGCCTTTTATTAGCCATTTGTCATTATCTACTTCATCTGCTCCATCAAAACACCAGTCAGGCTTTTTTTCGTCTATTGTTGCTGTTGGAATGTTTAGATATGTGCATAGCATTTTTATTTCATATGACGTTGGAATTGCTGTTATTGTTATATTTTCTTTTTGGATTTTGTTTGCAATTTCTATGGCAGTTAGATATGATGTTGACCCAGAACCAAAGCCTACAACTTCTCCATCTTGTACTTTTTCCGCCATTCTTCTTGCTATTTTTTCTTTTTCTTCTCTATTAGATATTTCTTCTTTCCACATAGGTTTTTGCATGATTTCTCTATTCCATTCCATTTATTTTTCCTCCAAATTAATTATCAAAATTTCTTTTATATTATATCTATAAAGCACAATTATTTCAACCGTTTTTGACAAATTTAACTGTTTTAAAGCAAAAAAGATTCCCAACTATATTGTCAGGAATCTTTTATGTGCAGATTAGGCATTCCATCTCCAGAAGATGTCTCTTCCAGAGGAGTCTTCCCGGATCAAATTTCTGTAGAGAGCCTTTGCAATCTCTCCAGGTCTCATAATTATAATTGTACTATCGCTTTTCTTGATAATACAAGTATAATTAATGAAGAGGTTTAACTCGAGATACTTTTGATTGTTCAGGCTCGTCTCGCGTACTCTGTGAATAAAGTAGTACACCCACGGAGCGTTCTTGTACTTTTTGAGCATCTTTTCACAGCTTTTTTCGAATGCCGGCATATTCTCTTTGCTTGGTACTTCAAGCAAATTCGTGAACACTGTGCGTCTGTCTTCTCTATCAACAAAATAGATGTCGAAACGTTCGTAGTCGCTCATGGGTACTTGCAGTTCTACATAGAACTTTCCCTTCTCATTTGTCCGTTCCATTGTTTTCACCCTTTCTTTTGCACATTAGCTAACAAACATATTTTGAAACTTGTTGCTTTTATGCTGTTAGCATTGTTTGGTTGTAATATAGTTATTATAGCAGTTTTTTGGTCTTTTGTCAAATTATGTAAATTAATAGGCCTTCGACCGAAAAAAACGGTCGAAGGTCAGTGCCTTTTATTCTTTCCAGCGCCACACGATAGCCCTTTTATCCTTTTTAAAGATTTCCATATACTTGGTCAGCACTTTACGAACCTCTTTGGGTTCGTAGGTAACAATGATTGTGTCACCCTTCGCAACCAAAATGGGATACCTGAACACCAAGTTCAAGTGAACCGCTATTTGGCCTCTATTTACCGCCGTTTGGATGCACTTTTTTAGATAGTTAGTCCAAAGCGCATTTCCGTTCTGGTTAATGCTGTCAATCTTTGCCAGCATTTTAGGTAGTTCTTTCTCCGTAGGGAGAAGCAACATGTTGTACGGGATTGGTTTTTCTTCGGGATTAAGGAAGAAGAACCGATAGTTGTCTTCTTCTGTCGTGGTTGCTGCCTTTTGTTGCAGCAACAGCTTCCATCCTGTGGTCATTTTGCTAGATACCTCCTTATAGGCACATCTGTTACATGATTCATGATTATCCCATAATTCATATAACATTATTCTGTTTGTAGGTACTTTGTAATTATAACAGATTGTTTACAGTATTGTCAATGCTTTGCTCTCTTATGCAAGAAAAATCACTTACAGATTTTTCTCTATAAGTGATTTACTTTTCTATTTTTTCATATATTTTATTGTGTATATTGTCATCGCTATTACTGTTGCTGTTATAGCAATTATTGCAAATATATTTGTGTCGCCAGTTTGTGGGATTGGAGTTTCTGCTTGAGTATTGTCTTCTGGTTTCTTTAACATGATTGATGGTGAAACATCTGATGTTGCTTTTTGTTCTGTTCCCTTTGTATCAGTATATGTTACATCTACCTTTTCATTTGTAGGTGTTTCTACGTTTATTATTGTTCTATCAAAGTTTTCTTTTAAAACTAGTTTGTATTTAAAAGATGCTGTCTCTCCTGCTTTTAGAACTCCTATTGTCCATGTTATGCTGTTATTTTCTGTGTTTACTTCTGCTGTTACTTTTCCTATATTGGCTTGTTCTACAATTTCAAAGTTGTAGTTTGCAAGGATTATGCTTGGGAAATAGTCCACTAGCACAATGTCTTTTATTTCATTTTTTATTATTGTTACAACATTTTCGAATATATCTTGTGTAATAGTATCTTCTACTTGACTATCTGTTACATAGAAAAATTTTCCGTAATTTGGAGCTTCTTGTGTTCCAAATATTTCTTCTGCTAAATCTTTATATGTTTTTCCGGCTGCTTCTGCACATACGTTTCCGTCTTGGTCTGGCATAAATGTTGAATTAACACCTGTCATAACTGTGATTATATTTATTCCTTTGTCTTTTACAGATTGCAATGTTGCTTTTGTTTTGGTTTTTACTTCTCCTGAATATTGATTAACTGGTCCTCCAACAACTGTGTTTGGAACTCCATCTGTTAATAATATTAGGTGTTTGTTTAAGTTTGTATCTGTTGAGAAGTTGTCTCTTGCAATTTGTACACCTGCGTCTATGTCTGTTCTATATCCTATTGTTTCGATTGTGTCGATTGCTGTTTTTATTTCTTCCAAATTGCTTGTAGGAAGTTTTACAAGTTTTGCGTCTTCTTCAAGTGTTCCTTCTTTTGTTGTGTCTGCGCTAGCTGAAAAACTTACTATTCCTATTTTTGTATTTGGTTGAGCTGTTAATATTTTTTCTACCAATGTTTTTGCCGCTGTGAATACAGCTTCTTTTCTTGTTCTTGTACTGTCAACTTTGTTGTCTGTCATACTTTTTGAGTTGTCTAATACTAAGAATATTTCACTTGGTTTTACTTGTTCTTCTTCACTTTTTATGTTTTTTACATCTATTTGTAAAACTGCTTCTTTTTTAGGATTGTCAACAGATATTAGTTGTTTAATCACTTCTCCATCTTCTCCTAATTTTATGTCACAAACATTGTCTTTTACCTTTACTAATGTTACATCTTCGTTAGCTGCAAATACTGTTGTGGTAAATAGCATTATTATTAGCGCTATTATTCCTATTGTTTTTAATTTTTTCATATTTTTCGCTCCTTTTATATAATATCAATCATTTTTTATTTTACCACATTTTAGTTATTATATCAATATTTTTAACAAAATTTACGAGCACTTTGTGTACTGAACCCAAAAAGTTGGACAGTATA
>HF994451.1:12742-17871 GCA_000434195.1 Clostridium sp. CAG:780 | reverse complement strand
GATTAGTTAGTTTTAATTGAATAACATATTTAATTTAAAAAAATTGAGAGCGATTTTCTCAGAAGTTCATTAGTTTTATTCACTTTTGGACTTCTGTTTTTGTTATTTTGCCACTTTTAATTGCCTTTATGCTAATAAGATGCTATAATTGTTGGTAGTAAACGTTTAGGAGATTTTTATGTTGGAAAAATATTTAAATAAATTAGAATATAATAAAATATTAGACATCGTTTCATCTTATTGTGCAACTTATATTGGCAAAAGTTTGTCAAGTAGCTTTTTACCAAGTAATGACAAAGATATTGTTGTACGATTGTTGGATGAGACTAATTCTGCTGTGAATTTGCTTATTAGAAAAGGAGAAATTCCTCTTTCTGATATTGAAAATATAGAAGTCTGTATAAAAAACTTAAAAAGTTATAATTCTTTAGGAGCAAAGTCATTGCTTGATGTAGCTAATGTTTTAAGAATTTCAAGACAGTTGCATCAGTATTTTTTTGATGATGAAGAGTTTGATCTTTCTGAGTTTTCAATTTTAGAAGATTTATTTTCTATGCTATATTACAATAAAAACATGGAAGATACTATTTTTAACTCGATTATAGATGAAGATACTATTGCAGATGATGCTTCAAAGGATCTTTCTTCTTTGCGTAAGAACAGACGTAAACTTGAGCAAGATGTTCGTGATAAACTCTCTAATTTCATACATTCAGCTTCCTATTCAAAATATTTAATGGATTCAATTATAACTATAAGAAACGACAGATTTGTTGTACCAGTAAAAGAGGAATTTAAGGAACATATTAGTGGAGCAATTTTAGATATTTCTGCAAGTGGCTCTACGGTTTACATTGAACCATCTGCTGTTTTTGAATTAAATAATAAGATTAATGCTGTTAAAGTTCAAGAGGCTATTGAAATAGAAAAAATACTAAAAGGCCTTTCTTTAATGCTTTGTCCTATTGCTGATAAATTGAAAGTTACAATAGACATTATTGGAAGATTAGATTTTATTTTTGCCAGAGCAAAATATTCAAAGGAAATTAATGGAATCCGTCCTATTATTACAAATTCAAAAGAGATTAATCTACTTGGTGCTAGACATCCTCTTATTGACAAAAAAGTAGTAGTACCTATCGATATTTCGATTGGTAAAGATTATTCATCTTTGTTAATTACTGGTCCAAATACAGGTGGAAAAACTGTCGCTTTAAAAACTGTTGGGCTTTTCTGTCTAATGGCTTATAGTGGAATTTTACTTCCTGCCAACGAGAACAGTAGTCTTTATGTCTTTGATAATATATTTGCTGATATTGGAGATGAACAAAGTATTCAAGATTCTTTAAGTACCTTTTCTTCTCATATGATTAATATTATCGACATTTTGAAAGAGTCTACTTCTAATAGCTTGATTTTGCTAGATGAGCTTGGTTCTGGTACAGACCCTGTTGAAGGAGCTAGTTTAGCAATAAGTATTTTGGAACATTTTTATAATATTGGAGCTTTAACTATTTGTACTTCTCATTATCCAGAACTAAAAAAATATGCTTTAACTCATGAAGGTTTCGAGAATGCAAGTTCTGATTTTGACATAGAGAATTTATGTCCTACTTATAAGCTATTGATTGGAATTCCTGGCAAAAGTAATGCTTTTGCTATCAGCAAAAAGTTAGGACTTTCTGAAGACATTTTAAATAGAGCTAAAACATTTTTGAAAGAGGATGATATAAGTATTGAAAATCTTTTAAAGAGTATCTATGATGATAAATTGTCTATTGAGAAAGAAAAAGAAAAGATTGAGAAAAACTCTAATCAAATTGAAGTTCTCAGAAAATCGCTTGAGAGAGATAACAGTAAATTAAATAAAGAGGCTGAAAATATATTGTCTGATGCTAAGATTAAAGCTAGAGAAATTTTGTTAGACGCTAAGGACGAGGTTAATGATATTATAAAAGAATTGAATAATGAAAAGACTAATTTAAAAAAAGCAAATGCTTTAAGAAATAAATTAAATTCTTCAATTAATGAAGTTTCTGAGGTTCATACTGTTGCCGCTTCTTCTAGTCACTTATCAGCAAGTGACATTACTATTGGGCAAGAGGTTTTCTTTAATAAAGTAAATTCTACCGGTATTGTTTATTCTTTGCCTAACAAATCCAATGAAGTAAGGCTTCAAGTTGGCAGTATTTATATGAATGCAAAATTAGAGGATTTAAGTCCTGTAAAAGCTTCTGCTAATAAAAAATCAAATAGCAACATTTCTTATTCTAATAATAAAGCACAAAGTGTTGCTTCTGAAATTAATGTTATTGGTTTAAATGTAGACGAAGCCATTCCTATTGTTGATAAATATATTGATGATTGTTATATGGCTCATCTGGAGCACGCTCGTATTGTTCACGGTAAAGGTACTGGTAAGTTACGAGAAGGAATTCACACTTTTTTAAGAAAGCATCCTCATGTTAAGTCATTTAGACTTGGAACTTTTGGCGAAGGTGAAATGGGTGTGACTATTGTTTATTTTAAATAAAATTAAGAGGAAATTCTTTAATTAGAACTTCCTCTTATCTTTTTTCTTATTCAAATATACTTCCTACATCTATTTTAGTTCCTCTTAAAAAGTCTGTTGTAGGCATTCTTTTTGAGTTTTCTCCTTGTATTTCTAGTACTTGCAAAATCCCTTCTTTTGCTTTTATGAATAAGCCATTTTTGTCATCAGAAAATAATACTGTTCCTTCTTGTACTCCTTTTAGATGTCCTTTATATTCTTTAAGATCTTCAAATTTTTCTAGTAATTCATTTTCTGTTAAAACTTGCACTTTCCAAAATTTTATTTTTTTATCATTTAAAAACGAGTATGCTCCCATTATTGGATTTAATCCTCTAACAAGATTTTTTATTTGAACTGCTGTTTTGTTCTCCCAGTCTATTTTTGCCATCTCTTTTGAAAGCATTGGTGCAAGAGTTCCTTCCTCTGGTTGCTTTTCTCTTTTTACCGTTCCCTCTTCTATTTGCTTAATGGTTTCTATTAACAAATCAGCTCCAATGTTGCTTAGTCTTTCCCAAAGTTCTCCTGTTGTTTCATCTTCTCCTATTTCAACTTCTTGTTTTAGAAGCATATCGCCAGTGTCCATTCCTGCATTCATAAACATTGTTGTTATTCCCGTTGTTTTATCTCCATTTAATACAGCCCATTGTATTGGTGCTGCGCCTCTATAATTTGGAAGTAATGAACCATGTACATTTATACAACCATATTTAGGAATGTCTAGTAGCTCTTGTGGAAGTATTTTTCCATATGCTACAACGCAAATTAAATCTGGATTTAATTTTTTTATTTCTTCTAAAAATTCAACATTGTTTCTTACTTTTTGAGGTTGATATATTGGTAAGCCTTTTTCTAGTGCATATTCTTTTACAGGTGATGCAACTAGTTTCATACCTCTGCCCTTTGGCTTATCTATATTTGTCACAACTCCAATTATGTCATACTTTGCTTCATATAATGCTTTAAGTGACTTTAGTGCAAAGTCCGGTGTTCCCATAAATAATATTCTCATAGGATCTCCTCCTTTATTTATTTTCTGGATCTATATATTCTAATGTTCCTGGTATCATATTGTCTACAAATAAGATTCCATTTAGATGATCTATTTCGTGTGCTAATGCTTGTGCTAGCAAATCTTTACCAGTTATTATTACTTTTTTACCATCTCTATCTAAGGCTTCTACAGTAACTTCTTTTGGTCTAACCATCTTTGCATATTCGTTAGGAAAGCTTAGGCATCCTTCTTCTACTTCTTGTTTTCCTTTTGCTTTTATTATCTTAGGATTTACAAGTTGCAATGGTTCTTCTCCATCATATAAGTCAATTACTATTACTCTTTTTAGAATGCCGACTTGTGGAGCTGCTAACCCAACGCCATTATATTTATGCATTGTTTCTACCATATCATCTAACAATTCTCTTATTTTGTCAGTCACTTCTTCAACTTCTCTTGATGTTTTTCTTAATATTTCATCTCCAGATAACCTTATTTCTCTAATTGCCATATTTGCTTCCTTTCTTTTATAACATATTTGTTGGATTTAAATCTACTACGACTCTTACATCCTTTTTGTTTGTTTTATTTATTGTTTCATTGATTTCGTCTATTATATTATCTGCTATTTTGCATTTTATTATTATTCTCCATCTATATTTATTTTTTATTTTATCGATTGGAGCTGGAACTGGTTTATATAATATTATTGGAAGATTTTGAGTTTTTATTTTTGCTTTTATATCTTCATATATACTCTTCGAAACCGATTCCACATTTTTATAATATTTATCAGAAATTCCAATTAACATTATATCACAAAATGGCGGATATCTCAATTGTTTTCTAATATGAATCTCTGTATCGTAAAAGATTTTATAGTCCTGCTTTTTTGCATATTGAATGCAAAATGCATCTGGATTATATGTTTGGATTATTACCTTTCCTTTATCTTTTCCTCTACCAGCTCTTCCTGCCACTTGTGTTAATATTTGAAATGTCCTTTCGTGAGCTCTATAATCATCTATATTTAAACTACTATCTGCCGCTATTACTCCTACTAATGTAACATTTGGAAAATGATGTCCCTTTACTACCATCTGTGTTCCAATTAGTATGTCTATGTTGTCATCTTTAAACTTTTTTAATATATCCTCGTGTGAGTTCTTTTTGGTTACTGTATCAACATCCATTCTAATTGTCGTTGCTTGTGGAAACAACTCTTTTATTTGTTCTTCTAATTTTTGAGTTCCTGTTCCAAAATATCTTATATTTTTGCTTTTACATTCTGGGCACACATTTAGAGCCTCTGTCTCATATCCGCAATAATGACATTTTAATTTATTTTCTTTTAAGTGGTATGTAAGTGTTATATCACAGTTTTTACATTTTGCAGTATATCCACAATCTCTACACATTATGAATGTAGAAAATCCTCTTCTATTTAGAAATAGTATTGTCTGCTTTTTGTTTTTTAAGTTTTCTTCTATTGCTTCATATAAAGGTTTGCTAATCATTGTTTTGTTTCCAGAAGCAAGTTCATTTCTTAAGTCTACTACCTCCACTTCTGGGAGTTCAGATTTA
>HF994451.1:7023-12711 GCA_000434195.1 Clostridium sp. CAG:780 | reverse complement strand
TTGCTCTTTTTGTTAGCTCTAATAACTCTATTTCTTTGTTTTGTGCCTTATAATATGTTGACATATCAGGAGTAGCACTTCCAAGCACAACTGGCACATTATTTTCTTTTGCAAGATATGTTGCGATTTCTTTTGTGTCATATCTTGGACTCATTTCAGATTTATAAGAATCATCATGTTCTTCGTCTATTATTATTAAGCCTAAATCTTTCACTGGTGCAAATATTGCAGACCTTGCACCTATTACAATTTTAGCTTCTCCTCGTTCTATCTTTTGCCATTGATCATACCTTTCTCCAACTGATAACTTGCTATGCAATACTGCTATTTTTTCTTCTCCAAATCTACTTAAAAATCTGTCCACTGTTTGAGGAGTAAGCGATATCTCTGGCACTAACATTATGCTAGATTTTCCTAGCTTTAGTGCTTCTTCAATTAGTCTAATGTATATCTCTGTTTTTCCGTGAGCCTGTTACTCCAAACAATAAGAACTCATCATATTCTCCAACTTGAAGTGAAGCATTTACTTGCTCAAATGCTTGCTCTTGTTCATCTGTAAGCTGTAAATTTTGGCTCTTTTCTATTACTTTATGTATAAATGGATTTCTTTCTACTTCTTTTTCTACGATTTCTATGTAACCATTTTTTTCAAGTGTTTTTATTACAGCACTTGTCACATCCGCAAACATTTGAAGATCTATGCTTAATATCTCGCAGTTATTATTTAGTAAAAATCTCAAAGCTCTTATTTGCTTATCTGATTTTAATTTTTTATTTTCTATATCTTGTTCTATTTGTTCTTCTGTTGCTGTTAGATATACAAAATTTTGCTTTTTTTCATTAACTCTATTTGCAACAATTTTAGTAGTAGTTCCTGGTGGTAGCATTAGTTTTATGCAATCTGATATATTGCAAAAATATCTATATGCCATCCATTTTGCTAGTTTAATTTTATCTTCGCTTAAATAAACTTTGTCTTGAACTTCAGCAATTTCTTTTAACTTTGATAGATATTGCGATGTTTCTTTTATTCCTACTACAAATCCTTCTTCTAGGCTTTTCTTATTTCCAAAAGGTACAAAAATTCTACTTCCAACAGCGACTTTTCCTTCAAGTGTTGTTGGAATTATGTAGTCAAATGTTTTATTTAAGTTTTTTACATTGCTGTTTATTATTACTTCTGCAATCACTACTGCTTTTTCTCCTTTTGTAAGCATCGATTATTCTTCTAACCATTTGCTGTATTCTTCTTCTATTATTTTTGCAACTTCTTCTGGGGTCTTATCTGTTGTGTCAACTACTAAATCATAGTTTGACATATCATTTTTTCTTATTTGATAAAGATTCCAGTATCTTTCATTTTCATAGTTGTATCTTCTTATTATATCTTGTTTTTGTTCTTCAACTGTATTGAATTTTTCTGTTGACTTTCTCTTCTCATCATAAAAGGCTCTTTGAGCAGATACATCTAAATCTACCTTTAGATATACTTTAAATGATTCTGGTACTGCATACCAACCAAGTCTTGCATCTATTACAAAATTATCGTTTTGTTTTGCATATTCTGCCGCACTGTTTTCTATTTGTCTATCTATTTCTGGATGTTCTTTTACATATACATTAAAACTTGTAACATCCATTCCCATTTCTTTTGCAAGTTTTCTAAAATACTCACCATTTCTATATATTCCATAATTTAAATCTGCTGTTAATATGTTTGATACTGTTCCTTTTCCACTAGCTAAATCTCCTGATAAAGATATTATATGTTTTTTGTTCATTTTATTTTTTTGTATAGCTCATAGGCTATACTCCCCTTTCTTCTTATATAAAAATTAATTCAAATTTTCTTTTACACACAAGAATTTTTGAATTAATTTCGCTCAATTATTTTATTATTCTACCACTACTACTTGACCTGCATCAATCTCGTCAGCAGCAATAGTCACAGGAGCTACGTCATCAGTTTTTACTAATACGTTGTCTCCGCTAGAAATTTGTCTTGCTCTTTTAGCTGTTGCTAATACAAGAGTATATCTATTGTCTACTTTCTCTAATAGCTCAGCTACACTTGGTTTTACCATCATAATGAAATTACCCTCTTTCTAAGTTTTCTTTATTACTATTTTTAATTTTACTACATTTTTCCAAATAAGTCCAGTATTTTTACTAATTATGTAACTATATCTTTTACATCGCTTATATTATCTTTCCATTTTCTTTTTTCTTTTATTATTACAACTATTGATCTTACTAGATAATACAACGTTGCAAGCACTACTCCTCCCATTATAACAAACAGGAATTTTGTTCTGTGTAATATGTATATGTACATAGAAACTAGCGTTAATATTGAAAGCAACAATGTTTCTATTCCATGTATTGCAATTTTCCCGCTGTCTTTATTATATGCTATTTCAAATAATACTATTGTAATAGCTATTGTTGCAAGGCTAAATACTTTTAAGTCTTTGATATAAGCATCTTCTGGTATATTTATATACCCTAGTATCATCATTAAGAAGTATAAAATTACTATTACTGCTACTAATATATTTTCAAATGCCCTTTTGTAAATTCCCTTCTTTTTTTCCTTTGGCATAATTTTAGCTTGTTCTAGCTTTTGTGCCATTTGTTTTTCGTCTATTTTTACTGGCTGTTTTCTTCTTGCAATCTCTTCTTTTTCTTCTTCTATTTTGTCTATTGATTCAATTTTGTTAGCATTTTGTATTTGTTCAGATATTATTCGTTTTATTTTTTCGTCCGTCTTTTTTGACTTTTTAGTTGTAGAAGATTTATTTATCTTTTTTGTATCTTTTTTTATTTCGCTTTCTTGTTTTTCTACTTCTTTAGGTTTTCTGTGCTTTGCAGTAGTTGTTTTAGTTGTTTTTGGTGTTGTCTCCTTCTTAGTAGTAGATTTTGTTTTTGGTTCTGTACTTTTCTTTGTTGTAGATCTTGTTGTTTTTTTCTTAGTCTCAGTTTTTTCTGCTGATGTTGTTTCTTTTTTTGCTACTGTCTTTTTAGTTGTACTTGTTTTCTTAGTAGTTGCTTTTGGCTTTTCGATTTTTACTTCTTCTACTTTTTCTTCATCTTTTACTACTGGTTTTCTGCCTCTTGAAATTGTCTTTTTTACTTCTTGCTCAGCACTCTTTTTAGTTGTTGTGCTACTTTTTGTTTTGCTCGTACCAGACTTTACCCTAGTAGTTCTTTTATTTTCAGGCTTTTTCTCCTCAATTTCATTTGCCATTTAATTTTCCTCCTAAGATTAATCTATTAAATTATATCAAAAAACTTATTATAATTTCAATATTTAATCTTCTAATTCATACATTATATTTCCAGACATTACTATTCCTGCTGTTTCTGTTCTTAGAATCCTTTTTCCTAATGATACAAAACTAGCACCCATATTTTTTAGTATTTCTCTTTCTTTTTCTGATATTCCACCTTCTGGTCCAATTACTATTGCTATTTTGTATCTGTCTTTTCCTTGTAATTTTTTTAATTCTTGTTTTAGCATATTTTTTTCTTCATTTTCATACGCTACTAAAACCTCGTCATAATCCTGTTTTGTAATATCTTGCAATTTAATTATGTTTTCTATTTCTGGGATTATGTCTCTCATAGATTGTTTTGCTGCAACTTCTGCTATTTTTTGCCATCTTTCTATTTTCTTGTTTGCAGTTTTTTCGTCTAATTTAACAACTGTTCTTTCCATTAAAACTGGTACTATCTTTTTTACTCCGACTTCTGTGTTTTTTTGTATTATTAGTTCCATTTTATCAAACTTTGGTATTCCTTGGAACAGCGTAATATCAACGTTTGACTCCACTGTTTCAATTATCTTTTTTACGATTTCACATTCAATCTTATCTTTTGAAAATGATATTATTTTTGTAATATAATTTTCTCCTGTTTCTTGATTACAAATTTGAACTTCATCTTCTTTTTTCATTCTTAAAACATTTGCAATGTGATTCACATCTTCACCTAGTATATGTATTTTATCATTGTTTATTTGATTTTCTTTTACAAAAAATTTTGACATTTCATTTTCCTTCTTTTTATTGATATATCAATTATAGCAGAATTTTCTTATTGTTTCAATAGAAGAAGTTTATAAATATTCTGTAGATATAAAATTAAGCCACCGTCTGCACGGTGACTTTGATTTTATTTTTTGATTACTGCAATTTTTAATGGTAATCCATTTATTCTCATATCTTTGTATTCAGGATTTTCTACATCATAGTTTATACTTAATGCTAATGTGTCTTTCTTTATTTCTTGCTCATTAGCTTTTATTACATCTATAACTTCTTTGCTTCCAGATACATATAGGTCTATATTATCCATAACTTCAAATCCCGATTCTTTTCTCATGTTTTGAACTTTAGATAATACTTCTCTTAAATATCCTTCTTCTTTAAGTTCTTTTGTTATAGTTGTATCAAGCATTACACCAATCTCACCTTCTCCTGCAAAAGAGTAACCTTCTTTTCCTTGCATCATCACAAGTAGATTATCAGAATTTAATTCTAATTCTGTGTCTTCATCTAGCATAATTACATAGCCTTTTCCAGATTTAACTGTGTTTGCTAAGTCTAGTGGATTACATTTTGCTATTTCTTCTTTGATTTTTGGAATGTATCTACCATATGTTTTTCCTAATACTGGTAGATTTGGTTTTATATCAAAGTTTACATATTCTGACATTTCTGCGCCTAAATCTACTTCTTTGATGTTTAGTTCTTCTTTTATGATATTTCCATAATACTCTGGTAAAGATTTAACAGAAATTAGCATCTTTGAAAGTGGTTGTCTGTTCTTGATATTTGCATTGTTTCTTGCACTTCTTCCTAGCTCAACTATTTTGTATGCTAAGTCCATTTCATTTTCTAACTTAGTATCAACTTCTTGTGCATTATATGCTGGCCAATCGCATAGATGAACGCTCTCTGGCGCATTTTCGTCTAATCCAACTACTAAGTTTTGATATATTGCATCAGCCATAAATGGTACAAATGGAGCTATTATTTTGCTCATTGTTGTTAATACTCTATATAGTGTTGTGTAAGCTCCTATTTTTTCGTCGTCTAACTCTGTGCTCCAGAATCTTTCTCTGTTTCTTCTTACATACCAGTTAGAAAGTTCGTCTGTAAAGCTTTCTATTTCTGCACCAGCACCTGTTATGTCATACGCATCTAATTTGTCTGATACAGTTTTTACAAGTGTGTTTAGCTTTGAAATTATCCATTTATCCATTACATTCTCTGACTTAAAGTCTGAATATTTTAGTGGATTGAATTGGTCAATTTCTGCATATAGAACATAGAATGAATATACATTCCATAATGTGCTTAAGAATCCTCTTTGTGATTTTTTTACATTTTCTAATGATAGTCTTGAAGAAATCCAAGGTGCACTTCCTGTATAGAAATACCATCTTGTAGCATCTGCACCAACTGTATCTAATAGATATAATGGGTCAACACCATTTCTTTTTGATTTAGACATCTTTTGGCCATTGCCATCTAAAACGTGCCCTAGTACTATACAGTTTTCAAATGGAGTTCTGTTAAACAATGCTGTTCCTAATGCTGTTAATGTATAGAACCATCCTCTTGTCTGATCTATTGCCTCTGATATAAATTGTGCTGGGAAGTTGTTTTTAAACATTTCTTGGTT
>HF994451.1:6819-6985 GCA_000434195.1 Clostridium sp. CAG:780 | reverse complement strand
TAGTGCCATTGAGCAAATGGCATTGAACCTGAGTCGAACCAGCAGTCTATAACCTCTTTTGCTCTCTTCATTTCTCCACCACATTTTGGACATTTTAAGTGTACATTGTCTATATATGGTTTATGAAGTTCTATATCTTCTGGTACATCAATTCCCTTTTCTTTTA
>HF994451.1:0-6804 GCA_000434195.1 Clostridium sp. CAG:780 | reverse complement strand
CTTTTCTTTTAGTTCTTCGATACTTCCTATACACTCTCTGTGTCCACAGTTTTCGTTTTCACATGTCCAGATTGGAAGTGGTGTTCCCCAATAACGATCTCTTGAAATTCCCCAATCTATAACATTCTCTAAGAATTTTCCAAATCTTCCTGTTTTTATTGTTTCTGGATACCAGTTTACCTTGTTATTGTTTTCAACTAATTCATCTCTTAGTTGACTCATTGCAACAAACCAACTCTCTTTTGGATAGTAAAGTAATGGTGTGTCACATCTCCAGCAATGTGGATATGAGTGCATATGTCTTTCTTTGCTAAATAGTTTATTTTCTTCTTTTAACCATTTGCATATATCTTCGTTACAGTCTCTTACATTTCTTCCAGCCCAAGGTTCTACTTCTGCTACGAATTTTCCTGATTTATCTACTAAGTTTACAAATGTTATTCCATTTTTCTTTGCAACTAAGCTATCATCTTCTCCATAAGCTGGTGCTATGTGTACTATTCCTGTACCATCTGTAAGTGTTACATAATCTCCATGAATTACTTCAAAAGCTTTTCCTTCTACTTTTGCAAATGGCATTAATTGCTCATATTTTGTTCCAAGTAACTCTGCTCCTTTATATTCTTTTAGAATTTCATATTGTTTGTCTTTTAAAACTGTTGGTACTAATTCTTTTGCTAAAATGTACGTTTCATATTTTGGCTCTTCTTCAGTTCCAACATTAACTTTTACATCACAATAATCATATGATTTATTTACACATAATGCTAAGTTTGAAGGTAGCGTCCAAGGTGTTGTTGTCCAAGCTAAGAAATATTTGTCTTCTCCTACTACTTTGAATTTTGCAATACAAGTTAAATCATTTACATCCTTGTACCCTTGTGCAACTTCGTGTGAAGATAGCGCTGTTCCACATCTTGGGCAATATGGCATAACTTTGTGTCCTTCATATAATAGACCTTTTTCCCATAATTCTTTTAGAGCCCACCAAACAGACTCGATATATTTGTTTTCATATGTTATATATGGATGTTCCATATCTACCCAAAATCCTACTTTATTTGTCATTTCTTCCCATACATGCACATATTTGAAAACACTTTCTTTACATTCTTTTACGAATTTTTCTACTCCATATTCTTCTATTTGTTCTTTTCCTGAAATTCCTAATTTCTTTTCGATTTCAAGTTCTACTGGAAGTCCATGAGTATCCCATCCAGCTTTTCTTATTACTCTGTAACCTTGCATTACTTTGTATCTAGGAATTATGTCTTTCATAACTCTTGTTAGGATATGTCCTGCGTGTGGCATACCATTTGCTGTTGGAGGTCCATCGTAAAATGTAAAATATCTCTTGCCTTCGTTTCTTGCAAAGTTCTTTTTTATGATGTCTTTGTCCTTCCAAACTTGTGCGACTTCTCGTTCCATTCCTACAAAGCCGTCATCATTTAATTCAACTTTTTTGTACATAATTTTTTCCTCCTTTATTTAAAATCAAAAAAAGCTAATCGTCCTTATATAGGACGAATTAGCTTTATATCCGCGGTACCACCTAACTTGAGAATTCTGTTGAATTCTCCCCTCAAACGTCTTTTAACGCAAGACATACGATTCATACTACTATTATTTCGTATAAACGATTCCAAGGTGATAATAAATAAATATGGTTTATCAAATTTTCAGCTACCTTTGACTCTCTAAAAACTTTAATTTATTTATCGCGTCCTTTTCATAATCTTTATTTGTATTTAATTAGATTATAATATATCACTGTTTTTATAAAAAAACAAGTGCTTTTTTACAAAATTGGATTATTCAGCCTTTGGAGCTTCTTCTTTTACTTCTTCAGCTTTAGCTTCTTCTACTGGTGCAACTGTTTCTTCAACTTTTGCTTCCTCAACTGGAGCTTCTACTGTTTCTGTAGCTTCTTCTTCAACTGCTGGTTCTTCTACTAATTCTTCTTTTACATCGATATATTTAGATTCGATTTTAGCACCGATGTTTTCCTTTGTCTTAGCAGCTTTTCCAACTCTGTCTCTTAAATAGTATAATTTTGCTCTTCTTGCTTTACCAACTCTTACTACCTCTACTTTTTCTACTAATGGTGAGTGTACTAAGAATGTTTTTTCTACTCCTACTCCGTAAGCAATTCTTCTTACAGTAAATGTGGCGTTTACACTTCCGCCTTGTTTTTTAATTATAATTCCTTCGAATACTTGAATTCTTTCTCTGTTTCCTTCCTTAATTCTTTGATGTACTCTTACTGTATCACCAACTTTAAGGTCTGGAATTCTGTTTTTCAATTGTTCGTGTTCTATTGATTTTATGATATCCATCGATATTCTCCTTTCTTAAATTTTACATTTCCTCTGAAATGATTTTTTTTGCTTTTTTTATTTCTTCTTCACTAAGAAGTTCTGGTCTTTTTGTGAATGTATTTACAAGTGAACTGTTCTTTCTCCATTCATCTATATTCTTGTGGTTTCCTGAAGTTAGGACTTCTGGTACTCTTCTTCCTAAGAATTCTTCCGGTCTTGTATATTGGCTGTATTCCAAAGTTCCTTTTGAAAAGCTTTCTTCTTTTACCGAATCTTCGCTTAGCACTCCTTCTACATGTCTACTAACAGAATCTATAAGTACCATTGCTGGAAGCTCTCCTCCTGTTAGCACATAATCTCCAATTGAGATTTCCTCATCTACAATTTCGTCTAGTACTCTTTGGTCTATTCCTTCATAATGTCCACATAAAAGAATTAAATGTTCTTGTTTTGCTAGTTCTTGTACTTTTGCTTGGTTCAATGTTTTTCCTTGTGGAGATAAATATATGACTTTTGCTTTTTCATCTTGTACCGATTTATAAGCATCATATACAACATCTGCTCTTACTACCATTCCTGCTCCTCCACCATATGGAGTATCATCAACTTTTTTGTGCTTATCTTTTGAAAAATCTCTTATATTAATTAGATTAATGTTTATAAGATTTTTACTTTCAGCTCTTTGTATGATACTGTGTTTTAGTGGCTCAAACATTTCTGGAAAAAGTGTTAGTATATCAAATTTCATATTTTTTCTCCTAATCTACTAAGCCTTTAATTAGATGCACTATTATTTTTTGATTTTCTAAATCAACTTCTTTTAATACATCTTTAATGGCTGGTAACAGAATTTGTTTTCCTAGCTCATCTTTTACTACATATATATCGCTACTTCCAGCATTGTATATGTCATCAACTTTTCCAAGCAATTTTCCTTCGTCTGTATATACATCTAGTCCTAGTAAGTCAACTATAAAATATGTATCTTTTGGAAGCTTTTTAGCGTCTTTTCTGTCTATTTTTAAATAGCAGTTTCTTAGCTTTTCCGCTTCTTCAACAGTTTCAATTCCTTTTAATTTTAGAATTACCATATTCTTCTTGTAATTGACTTGCTCTATTTGGAATAATTTTAATTCATTTTTCTTTTCTACATATATTTCTTTTAATTCGTCAAATCTTGTTATATCATCTGTAAAAGGAACTATTTTTACTTGCCCTTTTATTCCAAATGTATTTACAATTTGACCAATCTCTAAATATTTTTCCATTTTTTATTCCTCAAATATAATTCCAACCTTTGTTTGTTCTTTAGCTGTAATTGCTTTCATAACTGTTCTGATTGCTTTTGCAATTCTTCCTTGCTTTCCAATTACTTTTCCCATATCTTCTGATGCAACTTTAACTTTTAAAAGAGTTCCTCTTTCATCGTCTACTCTAGTTACTTCAACTTGATCTTTGTTGTCTACAAGGTTTTCTATTATTGTTTTTAAAATTTCTTCCATTTGTTTTTTGTCCTTCCTAAATTGTAATATTAATTATTTTGCTTTTTCTATTAAAGCTTTAACTGTATCTGTTGGTTTTGCACCATTTTTAATCCATTTTTCTACTTTTTCTTTGTCTAATTTGATTGTAGCTGGATTTGTCATTGGATCGTATGATCCTATTTGCTCTACTATTCTTCCATCTCTTGGGCTTCTTGAATCAGCTACTACAATGTGATAGTATGGAGCTTTTTTTGCACCTGCTCTTTGTAATCTAATTTTTACCATTTAATTCACCTCCGCAAAATTATACTATTTATTTTATATATTTTTCTACTAGTTTTAGTAGTAAATATTAAAAACTATTTTATTGAATCTTGAAGCTTTTTCAATTCTTTTGGATCCATATTTTTCATCTGGCCCATCATCTTTCTCATTGACTTGCTATCTTTCATTTGCTTCATCATTTTCTGTGTCATTTCAAAAGACTTCATGAATTTGTTTATTTCTTGTACAGAAGTTCCACTTCCTTTTGCAATACGTAATCTTCTTTGTCCATTTAATATTCTAGGATTTTTTCTTTCCTTTGCTGTCATTGAACAAATTATAGCTTCGATTCTTGTAAATTCTTTATCATCAACTTTTAAATCTTTTATGTTTGCCATTCCTGGCACTAATTTAAGTAGTGATGAGAAAGAACCCATTTTCTTAACTTGTCTTAGTTGAGCTAGATAATCGTCTAAGTCAAATTCTTTTTTAGCTAATTGTTTTGAAAGCTTTTCTGCTTCTTCTTGATCAAACGATTCTTCTGCCTTTTCTATTATTGATAGAACATCGCCCATTCCTAAGATTCTTGATGCCATTCTTTCTGGATAAAATACTTCTAGTTCACTTAGTTTTTCTCCAACACCTGCAAATTTAATTGGTTTTCCTGTTACTTTCTTTACTGATAATGCTGCACCACCACGGGTATCACCATCTAGCTTTGTTAAAATAACACCATCAATTCCAAGTGCATCATTAAATCCTGTTGCTACATTTACAGCTTCTTGACCTGTCATCGCATCTACTACTAATAGTATTTCATGTGGATGAACATTTGCCTTTACATTTTTCAACTCATTCATAAGTTCTTCATCTATTTGAAGTCGACCTGCTGTATCTAGTATGATAACATCATTTAATTTACTCATTGCAATACTTAATGCTTGTTTTGCTATATGAACAACATCTTTTGAATTTTCATTTGCAAATACTGGTATGTTTAATTGTGAACCTACAACTTGAAGTTGTTTTATAGCTGCTGGTCTGTAAACATCACATGCTACTAATAATGGTTTCTTGCCTTGTTTTCTTAGTAGATTTGCAAGTTTTCCCGCTGTTGTTGTTTTACCAGAACCTTGAAGTCCTACAAGCATTATTATTGTTGGTGGGTTTGGACTAAAGTTTATTGAACTTTGTGTTCCTCCAAGTAATTCTACTAACTCGTCTTTTACTATTTTTATAACTTGTTGTCCAGGAGTTAAAGATTTTAAAACATCTTGACCTAAGGCTTTTTCTTGTATTGACGCTACAAATTCCTTTACTATTTTATAGTTAACATCTGCTTCTAGAAGTGCAAGCTTTACCTCTCTTAGCATTTCTTTTAAATCTGATTCGGTAATCCTTGTTTTTCCTCTTAGTTTTTTAGTAAATTCTTGTAGTTTAGAAGATAATCCTTCAAAAGCCATATTAAAACCTCCTTATTTTCTTATGCGTTCAAACTTATTAATTCTTTTCTTACGCTATTTAAAATCTTTTCTATTTTTTTGTCTGATGAACTGTCTGTAATTTTACTTAGCTCTGAAAGAATAGTTTGGATTTGTTTTTCTTGGTTTATTGTCTTTTTCATAATCCCTAGCTTTCGTTCATATTCCAAAAGCCTTTTTTCTCCCTTCTTAACAATGTCATTTACTGCTTGCCTTGTAATTTTATTGTTTTCCGCTATTTCTGTTAGTGATAAGTCGCAATTAGCAAAGTCATTTAATACATTTTGTTGTCTTTTTGTTAAAAGATTTCCATATATTTCGTATAACATTCCTATCTCGACTTTTTTCTCCATACTGTCGCTTCCTTTCTTACAAGGTAATATAAATTATTTGTTAGTTTTGTAATGCTAATATACTTTACAACATTTTTATTAATTTGTCAAGTGTTTTTGCTTTATTTTATTAAAATTCATTTGCTGGTGTTTTACTTCCTTTTGTTTTAACAAACTTTTTTTCATCTCTTTTAATTCTTTTTTTCTATTTAATGTTGAAATATACATTCTCTCAAAGTCATCAACATTAATGATTCCTAATAGTTTGTCCTCATATAGTTGGTCGATTTTCTTATTCATAATTTCTATTTTACTTTGATTTGCTTGAATTTGATTTTGAATTAAATTCTTTTTTACTTTTCTTGCATAAATCTTCTATTTTAATTATATTATTTTGTTTTAGTCCTTCGAGTATAGATACTGATATATTTAGTCTATCAATACTTTGCTTTTGATTTTGTCTTCCATTAGTTGGTTTTGGAACTTTCGATGTAAGAAAAAGAAGTGCTAGAAAAGGAAGAAACCCTCAAACTAAAGAAGAAATAAAAATACCTGCTTCTAAAGCTCCAGCATTCAAAGCTGGTAAAGCTTTAAAAGAGCTAGTTAATAAATAAATCATAAATCTCCTTAAAGGAAATGGTATATTAGCCTTTTTGCTAGTATACCATTTCTTATTTATATGTTCAGTTTATTATTTATCATTTCAAATATAAAATTCGATTAAAGAATTTGCATCTATTTTTCTTTGTCAGCTAGTTCAAATACCGCCTTTGTATATTTTAATAATTCTTTTTTGTTTTCAAATCCACAAGTTTTCGCAAAATAATCTGCATATATTGTGTCCTCTTTTACTACTCCTGTTTGTATTGCTTTATTTATATTATAACTCTCTTTTGATGATATATCTCTTAGTCTTAAGTATTCT
>HF994450.1:42823-45696 GCA_000434195.1 Clostridium sp. CAG:780 | reverse complement strand
TAAATTATATATTTAATTAAAAAATTTTTACAAGTACTTTTTATTTTTGAATATTTTTAGTTTGATTGATTTTTTAATAACAATACTAAATAAAAAACTTACGAACCTTGATTGGCTCGTAAGTTATATTTTGGAGAAGAAAATTAAATCAACGTTTATAATCTCCTATCTGTCTTTTTCCTCTTCTTGTGTTTCTCGCTCTTTTTCAATATCTCTTTGCTGCTTTGCTTGTGCATTTTCTATCTCATCTAACAATGCTATATCTTTTTGTTCCTCTAAAGTTTCTTGCCCTAATCTTTGAGTAGAAACTATTTTACTTTTTTCTAAATCAGAATATAGTCCTGAATATCTAGTTCGAGCTATATCTCTTGATAAATTTTGTTCATAAGTTTTCCTATTTGTTCTTTCTAGATTATGATCCAATGTGTCACTAATAGACCAATATGTTATTCCATCTAAATGTATTCCGGTTTCTTCGATAGCTTTTGAAATTTCACTTATTTTCATTTTCTTAAATTCTGCTATACTTTCAACTGTAAAATTATTGTTATTATTAATAAGATTTACCAGATCTTTTTCAGAACGCACTTTTCCATTTTCGTCAAACATAACTATTTCTGGCAAGCACATATCAAATTCTGTTATTTGTGTTCCGATTCCTGAATCCTCTAATTTTTTAAAGTCTTCAAAACTTTTTCTAACATCAACCGTATTTTGAGTCATTTCAATATGCATTTGAGTTCCTATTGTATCAATTAATCTAGGAGTGAATTTGGCTAATTGTTCTATTACAGCTTGCCTTCTTTCAGGATTTTCTAAGAATGGTTCATTATATACATAAGTTACTCCATCTGGTTTGTTGTCTAATGCATATTGAAAAACTTCCATTAGTTCTTCTGTTGAAATTCCAAATGTTTCTTCCCATATATTTTTATATGGTTCATCAAAAGAAATGATTTCGTTAAATAAATCAACCGAAGATATAATACTTTTTCCCTCTATCTTATGTTCTTTATTATAATTTGAAATAAAGTCTATTGATTGCCTTACATATTCTTCTAACTCTTTTATAACGTCTTCTTTGCTTTTTCCTACCATATCTCGTAATGTATGCTTGTCCAATAATGCATGATATCTCACATATTTTCCATTTCTATAACAAAAATCTAGACTTCTTTGAAGATAGTCAAAATCGTATTTTCTCATGCCATGTATTTGTTCATCATACATCTTATCTGCAACATCACAATAACAACCTGTGGCAATTAAAACAGTATTATAATCAAATAACACATCTTTTATCCCTGATAGTTCTTCATAAGTTACACTTTTTATCTGATCTCTTTCAGCACCGATAAATCTATGAGCTTTTTCAGCAAAAGTACTATAATCTTTTGGGTGTTCCGTTT
The DNA here is from genome assembly GCA_000434195.1 of Clostridium sp. CAG:780. GTDB lineage: Bacteria > Bacillota > Clostridia > TANB77 > CAG-508 > CAG-245. The sequence continues at coordinate 44,287 of HF994450.1, read as the reverse complement.
TTAATTTTTGTTTAATTCCTTCATGTCCTTCATTTTTGAATACTGAAATATATGATTCTATTTCTTTGTCATCAATGCCTGAATGTTGCAATATTGATCTTATAACACTTTCAAAACTTTTTATACTTTGCTCCATGGGTACTAAAGTTTTTTTATACTGTTCAACTAAGTCTCTCTTTACATCTTCTATACTTCTTTCATTCCAGTTAATTAAGTCTTCTTCCGAAATATTCAGTTGTGGACAATTTGTAACAAACGCTTTTAGTTCATCCATTGTTTTACATTGTATTATACTTAATAAGTCAATGGTTTCTGTATTCAAATAAATACCTTTGATTGGAGCTTCTAATTCTAATGAAAATTTTTGCATCTTTCCACCTTCTTCTATTTTTTCAAAGATATTATATCAATAACTTTGAAACTTTACAATATTTTATTTTTGTTATCATTAAAACAATTAGTTTATTTAAAAATATCAGCAAACAATTCAAATAAAAATTTGCGTCGTATAGAAAGAAATTTGTATTTTGATTGACTTATCGTATCAAAAATGCTATACTAAATATAGATATTTGAGGCGGTATGCCGATGCCATAGGCTTAGTCCTATGATGAAAAGTTTAATAGCTTAATACTTGATGACAAGTGTTAAGCTATTATTTATTATATAAACATCGCATCTTTCTCAATAACGCACAAAAAAAATCAACCTTCTCAGATTGATTTAATCATTTACATCAAATTTATGCAACGATTTTACTTTTTGGAGCAGGTAGCGGGAATCGAACCCGCATAGCCAGCTTGGAAGGCTGGAATTCTGCCATTGAACTACACCTGCATTTCCTAACGACATTTATTATTATAACTGCTGTATTAAAATTTGTCAATAGTATTTTTAAATTTTTTTAAAATTTTTATCAAGAGGAGTCGAAGCCTTCCAACTCCTCTTTTTATTTTTATGCTCTTGGATGAGCTTTTTTATATTCATTTTTTATTCCAACGTCTTGGAATTGTCTATATACTTGTGTTGATGATATATCTGAATGTCCAAGCATTGTTTGAATTGCTTTTAGCTCAGCACCATTTTGTAATAGATGTGTTGCAAAAGAATGTCTTAACACGTGTGGTGTTATGTCTTTTTCTATGTGTGCTTGTTCTTTGTAATATTTAACTATTTTCCAGAATCCTTGTCTTGTTAGTCTTGTTCCACTGATGTTTACAAATAATGCTGGTTCTTCTTCATCTCTGATTAGATATGGTCTTGAGTCTTCCATATATTCTTTTAATGCTTTTAATGACATTGAACCTAAAGGAATGTTTCTTGATTTGTTTCTACCTTTACAAACAACATATCCTTCGTCTAATTTTACATCGTCTATGTTTAGAGAAATCATCTCTGTAACTCTCATACCTGTAGCATATGCAAACTCAAGCATTGCTTTATCTCTTGTTCCCTTTAAATCAA
>HF994450.1:40091-42814 GCA_000434195.1 Clostridium sp. CAG:780 | reverse complement strand
CTTGTTCCCTTTAAATCAACATCTTTTGGTTGTTCTAATAATAATTCAACTTCTTTTGATGTTAATATGTTTGGAACTCTTTTATTTATTTTAGGTGATTCAATTTTTGATGTTGGATCTTTTTTGATTTTTTTAGTTCTTATTAGATATTGGTAAAAAGATCTTATTGAAGCTAAGCTTCTTGAAATTGTAGACTCTTTTTTATTTTCTTCTCTTAGATATTCCATATAATCTGTTATAGTTTCTTCTGTTACTTTTAAGTAGTTTATCTTGTTTTCACTAACATATTTTTCGTATTGTTCTATATCTCTTCTGTATGATTGAAGTGTGTTTTCTGATAATTTTTTGTCATCTTTAAGAAAACTTAAAAAAAGTTTAACCTGCTTTTCCATTTGAACTCCCCTATCTTTTTTTATATGTCTGTTGCAAATAATTTATTTACATAACTTATTATAGTTATATCAAAATATTTGCTAATTGTAAATAGCTTTTAACAAAATTCTACAAAATATTTTATTTTTTTCTTTGCTTTTACTTACCTAGCAATATTTTATTAACATCGTTGTTAATCCACCTGAAATATATGCTTCTACAAATGATGATATTATTAATATTATGAATATAAATATCGAAAATATTGTATGTTTTAATATCTGTATTTTTATATTTTCTCTTCTTCTATCTGCCATTATTAGTTTATATAATTTTATTCCACTCACTGATAGCGCAAGTATTGCTGGTATGTATATTATGCTCTGAAATAGCATCGTGGAAATTATAAATATCAAGCCTTTTCCCGTGCCCAGTGTTGCTATTATTGAAGATATTGTGTACCCAATGCTGTAACCTTTATATCCTATCACTACGTATATTAGTGGAAATCCTATCACAGTTGAGCCTAAGAACCATAAGATTATTGTGATATATAAATTGTTTAAAATGGACTTCATTAATAATTTGCTTCTTGAAATTTGATAATTTTCTTTTACTGATTCCACAAAGTTATTTATGTAGCTACTTATTTGTGAACTCTGCGCCTCTTTTGCATTATTTACGAATATTACTCCTAATATAATTCCTATAAAAAATATTACAAGCAAAATCAAGTAGCTTCTCGCATTTTCCATAATATTTTCTAATATTATATTCTTGATTTTGCTTTCTTTATTTTTTCTATAGTTTCTCTTCACGGCTTTCCTCCTAAGATTATGTTTTATACATAATGTCTATTCAATAATCTTAGAAATTAGAACTACCTTTTTATTCTTTTGCAACTCTTCCGTATGTTCCTCCACCGCCAGCTTGCAATTTCATTTTTCCTTCTCTTGCAAGTATTATCTCTTTTGCAACTTTTTCTCCCACTACCGCTTCTAAATCGTCTTGCGAAAGTTTATGTAGTATTGTCATTTCTGTTCCGAATTTATCTAATAGTTTATCTATGGTTTTTGCTCCAAGTCCTGGTATGAAAGTTAATGGTACTTGATATATGTAAGGTGGTCTGTTTGCCGGACTCTTACTCTCTTTTTTGTCCTTGATTAGTTCTATTCTGTCAAATACTCCAAAAGTTACTTTTTGGCTACCACATTTTGGACATACACTGACTGGTTCTTTTGTTTCTATTACCTGATTGCATTCGTCACAGAATGTTCTATGATATTTTCCCAATCTTGGATCTAATCCATAGTTGCATAACACTTTTCGTCCATCTTCACCTTTTAAAGCTTTTACTACTTCTTTAAAACTGATATCTTTTACTAGCATTTTGTTGTATTCTCTTGCAATTTTAGGTAATGAATGTGCATCTGAATTTGTTACAAATGTTTTATCTTCTAATTCACTAATTGTATCTGCAAGCATTGTGTCTGCACTTAATCCTAGCTCTATTGCAAATATTTTTTCAAACTTTTCTTTGAATATATCTTTCATTCTATCTACGCAATTTCCATAGTAGCTTTTGAATGGTGTGAAACAGTGTGCTGGAATTAGTATTCCATTGTATTTTTCTACTATGTCTATAAGTTCATATCCTGATACATTTGATCTTTGGGTGCTTAATGTTATATTTTTTATATGTGTACTCATTTCTCTTGAGAATGCTTTTATATCTTCTAAATGCGGAAAGAAACATACATTATGTGCTGCTCCACATTTTCCGTTTCTGCTTACTTCTGACGTTTCTACTTCGCTTCCTAGCAATATACAGACTTTATCTTTATATATTATTCCACCATCTTTTATTTCATAAGCCTCTCCTGTTTTTAAAAAGTTTTCTATATCTTCTATAACATAAGGCGATGCACAATCTATTATTCCAACTATGTTTATTCCTTTTCTGTCAGCGCATTCTCTTGCTATGTTTGCAAAATTAAGGCTTCTTGCTGCTGTTATTTTTATTGGTTTGCCACTTTCGCTTCTTCCTATGTGTACGTGTAAATCTGCAAATACTTCTTCCATTTTTACTATATTCCTTCCTATATACAAATTTATAGTTCTACTATTGATATCTTTTTACAAGTTCTCACTTTATAAAAAGACACTAATAGTAGAACTTAATATTGCTTATTCTCTTCCCATCCAGTCTTCATAAAATCTGCCTGTGCTTCTCACTGATACTGTTCCTTCTTTTGTTGTTTCTTGTTGGTCTACTGTTGTCGTTCTTTCTTGACTGCTTGCAATTCTAGATGGATCTACTAAATTTATTAGTTCAATTCCGTTTGCTCTTC
>HF994450.1:0-40079 GCA_000434195.1 Clostridium sp. CAG:780 | reverse complement strand
TTGCTCTTCCGTTTAGAATGTTATATACAGGCTCTGCTTTTCTAATTTGCTCTGCCAAATATTTATCTCTTGTCTCATAATTTACTTCATTAATATTAAACTGATTTGCTTCATTTTTTGCAGCTGTTATTATTCCAGTTGTTCCTGGTATTATAACATCATTTTCGTTTCCTAAACTCATACTTTAATTGCCTCCATTCTGTTTACAAAGTCCTTAAAAACTTCTAGGTATCTATTATCTTTTCCTTTTAAGTTTCTAAATTCTAATAATACTAAAGCTTCATCAACTTTAAATCCAATTCTCTCCGGTCTATCTAAAAGCATACCTCCAAATTGGTCTATTAATTCCAGAACGTCTGCCTCTGGCTCTCTTGGTTCAGAACCACTATATCTATTTATTTGTTCACATATTCTACAAAATCTTTCATCAAATCCTAATGTTCTTAAATATTCTGCTCCCTCTTTTGCATAAGTTTTTATTTTGCTCATGTCTGTAAAGTTTTCTACTTTTTTGCAGTTGCATAGCAAACATGCTGTGATTAGCATATTTGAGTCAAAACCTAAATCTGTATTATCTAAAAACAGCTTTAATAACTCTGTTTTAAAAACAACAGAATTGTCAAAAAAGATGTTACCTCTTTTGTTTAAATAATACATTATTTCCATTTTCTTTATCCAATTTTTTTCAGATAAAATGTAATCTGCAAAAGTTTGGTTGTCCATAAATTTCCCTCCAATGGATTTCTTTGGTACTTTAAGAAGATTATATGATATAATCTTCTTTTTTTCAATATTTTATCTAAAATGTAACATCATTGTAATATTATTGTAATTTTGGTAATATTTTCCTAATCTCTTCTTTTAGCTCCTCTTCCTTGCAGTTTTTCACAATGTAATCACAGTTGTTTGAAAAAAACTTGTCGTCTTTTTGGTTGCTAAGTCTTGCTAATGCTTGCTTTTCTTCAATGTTGTCTCTTTTGCATATTCTTTCTATTTTTTGTTTTTTATCCGCAATTACCCCTATTGTAATATCACAAATTTCATTCAATTTTGTTTCAAATAGCAATGGAACATCTAATAAGACCAACTTGTTTTTTGATTCTTTAACTTGCTTTTTGATTTCATCTACTACATATTTTTGCGTCAATTTATCTATTTTTTCTTTTTGTTTTTTGTCCGAAAATATTATGTCTGCCAGTTTTTTTCTATTTAATTTACCGTTTTTTAGTATTTCCTCTCCAAATGTCTTTGTTATTTTGCGCAAATATTCAGTATCTTGTTGAGTTAGCTCTTTTGCAATTTGGTCTGCATCTATAATCTGAGCATTATAATTTTGTTGTATTATTCCAGCAACGGTTGATTTTCCACTTCCCGATGTTCCTGTGATTCCGACTACTGTCATAGTTTTTCCTCTTTCTAAATTAATTTGTTATAATCATATTATTTGTAAAATCCAAGTTTGCCTTTGATTCTCCTATATAACCCAATGTGTATACATCTGTTGCAAATATATCTTTTTCTAGCATTTCTGCCAATACTTTATTTTTGTTTTGATTTTGATCCATATATTTTTTTAGTGATGTTATTATATTTAGTTTTGGATTTCTTCTTGATATTTCTGATAAGAGTGATTTTCCTTTTTGCGTAAATCCTAATACTCTTACATATGGTACAACTTTTCTTGAATTTTCCATTAGCTTCTTATCTATTCCCAATAGTGCATATAGTAAAATTCTTTGAATCCTTGTTTGAGTATATCTCTTTGATTTTATATTTGATATCAAATCCTTCAAATTATTGGCTTCGTTTGCTGCATTTTTTATTGCAAATTGTAATCCTTCTGACACATCTGGCAATTCTGCAATTTCTTCTACTGTCATCTTTCTTAGAGTGTATATAATTTCTTTTTCATATTTTGATAGACTTAGTACCATTCCACCTTTTCTTGATTCTTGTCCTATTATTGTATAACTACTTCTTGGTATTACTTTTCTTAAATTTGCATACTCTCCGTCCTGCAACAACTTTCTAATTGCTGTCGCACTTGCAAAATCATCCACAATTTTGTTGTCATTATAATATACTTTTTTTCTTCTTATCATTATCGGTTCTAATTTACTCTTTTGAATTTTTAGTGCTTTTAGGTATTCTATTGCAAGTATATTATTGGGACTACTTAATGTATTTGCATATCTTTTTATGTCGTTTAAATACATCATTAAAGCATTTTCTCTTGCAGCAGGATATGATATTCCCTTCTTCAATTCGTGCGATAATATGTTAGTATAAGCTTTTGGCTCTTCATATAAAACATTTGCAATGTTATTCAAAGTTGCCAAATCATTTGCTTCTGCCCCAAAAGAAATTGCATCTACTACTTTTAGATTATCCAATATTTTTACAGCTCCACTTGCAAAGTTCTCAGCACTCGATATGCTGTATACAGTTGGTAATTCTATAACAAGATCTGCTCCTCCGCAAATTGCCATATATGCTTTTGCCCATTTATTTACAATAGAAGTATCTCCTCTTTGTGTAAAATTTCCAGATATGACTGCTACACAATATTCAGCTCCTGTTATTTCTTTTGTTGCTTGCAAATGATAATAGTGTCCATTATGAAATGGATTATACTCTGCTACAACTCCAATTACTCTACTCACACCTAAGCACCTCCTTTTTTGTATTTTTTCTTGCACTTGTATGTGTTTATTGGTATAATATCATAAAATCAAATTATTTACAATGATTTTTTAAAAGAGAGGAATTTTATTATGGAAGAAATTACTATTTATACTGATGGTGCTTGTTCTGGCAATCCTGGTCCTGGTGGTTGGGGTGCGATTTTGATGTTTGGAGATACAAAAAAAGAAATCTCTGGCGGGCTTGATAATACCACTAATAATGTTATGGAATTAACTGCTGTTATTCAATCTTTAAAAATGTTAAAACGTCCTTGTAGGGTAGATTTATACAGTGATAGTGCTTATGTAGTTAATGCTTTTTTACAAAAATGGATTTATGGTTGGATAAAAAAGAATTGGAAAACTGCTGGAAATGATCCTGTTAAAAATAAAGAACTTTGGCAAGAACTATATGGTCTTACCAAAATTCATGATGTTACTTTTCATAAAGTTAAAGGTCATGCTGACAATGAATTTAATAATAGATGTGACGAGCTTGCAAGAATGGAGAGGGATAAGTTTTAATTATCCCTCATCTTCTTCATTATTCTTTTTTGTTTTATTACCTATTAGTCTTGTTATTCTGATACTCTACATTTTACTACTAATCTTTTTGTATTATCATTATCACAGGTAATCAATGTTAATTCAATTTTTCCATTTGTTTCCTGACTTGTACAGCTCATATCTGTTGCATCAACTATGTACTTATCATATACTTTATACATTTCTGAATTTCCTTTGCTTGATAAAAGGAATACATTATCTCCTTCTGTCAAGTTTTTCAAATTGCCAAAGAATTCTCCATTTTTATAATTATGACCAACTATAACTAAATTGCCGAACTTCATTTACATCAGGTCCACAATACTTTGTGGGTGCAATCTTTAAATATTCTGTTGTTGTTTCTTTTATAATTGGATATCTTATTTCTATCTTTGGTATAATTATTTTTCCAATTACATTACCTTGTTCTGTACTATTTGGTGTTATTGGTCCTATATCGGTTATTTGATCATTATTTTCTTCTACAATATCTTTGCTTTCTTGTATATTTTCATTGTCAAAAATGTCTTTATATTCATTATATATCTCATGATATAATTCAGTATTATATTTTGTTGTTGTTTTAATTTTTATAAGTAAGATTATTGATAACAATGTTATCAACGCAACTAAAAAATATATTGTTTTTTTCTCTCCATCCATTATACTTTCTCCTCTTAATGATGGAATTACTTTTTAGTCATTTTTTTATTTTCTCGATCTATCAACATCATAGATCCTAGCCAGATTATACCTAAAATTACAACTATAGCTAAATAGTTTGCAAATGGATTGGTTTCTTCGCCAGTTTGTGGTAATTTATCTTCTTTATTTTTTTCTGTGCTATTCTGAGATTCATTAAATATATCTTCTTTAGTTATACTTTCATCTGTTTTACCGCTATTAGATACAACTTTTCCATTTTTAAATATAACTTTTTTTACAGTATATGAATATGGATGCTCTCCCTTGTTTTCATAAATTTTATCTTCATAACCATTCAAAAAGTCATCATTCAAAGAAACATAATCTCCGTTTTCTTGGACCGTCTAATCTTATTGCTGCTCCTGCATCTTCTGACGAAAAAGTGCCATTTTGTATATTAACATCCTTTGGATTAAAATATGTAAAAGGAGATAGATTACAAGAAATATGTAGAGCAGTAATTCCATTTTTCACACATTTATAATTTCCGCTTAATATGGTAAGTATTTTAGTGTCTATGTCCTTATATTCTTTTTCTGTACTTCCTCCAGTAAAACTTACTGTAACTGATTCGCTTTCTACATTACAATTACTTAAAATAACCTTTGGTATGATTACTTCTTTGGTATTGTTATCATTTACATATGGATATAATGCCGATATTCCTATGCAATCTCCCATCTTTCCTGATATTTTAAAATTTCCTCCATTAATTGTTAATTTGTAATTATGTTTATATGGATTAGATTCTGTTGAGTCATCAATTATTTTTCCAACATGAGAAAAATCTCCATTATTGATTAATACTTCACAGTTATTTCCTAAATTAATCATTGTATTCTTAAACATAACATCGGTTGTTTTATTTGTAGAGAAAACCGCATCATTAACTGTCATTTTGCCTTCCACAAAAAGCAGATAGCTTTTGTCTTTCTCACTATCAATATATTTTCCATTATTTATTGTAAGTTCTGCCCCTTCTCTGACATCAACGCTATTATTCGTATTAAAAATAATTCCTCCCCAGTTTAGTTTATTAGTAGTTGAATTATCTTCTAATGTAACTTTATTGCAGCAGTATATAGTTTCTTTACATTCTATCGTTTTGCCATTAAAATCTATTATTAGTTCTGGTATTTTTATATCATATGCATTATCTTCTATAACTACATTATCTGTTAGTTTAATTACATTGCCTTCGATAATTGCTTTTTCTTCAAAAACCTTTTTTAATTCATCCATAGTATTTACAGTTTTTAGTGTTGTTGCTTTGGCTGTTAATTGATTGAAAAATAAAATCATAAAACTAAAAATCAATACTAATAATAAATATTTTAAAATTTTTCTCATAATATTTCCCCAATCTTTTGTAGATTTATTTCCCATTATATATAAGTATAATATATAAAAATTATAAATCAATATATTGCAACAAAATTTAACTTAATCGTAATATATTTGTAATATTTCAGTTTTTTTAATGATATTTATCTTAGAATCAAAAAACCAGATGAAGCAATGTTTTTACATTGCTCCATCTGGTTCTGTTTCATCATATTCAAACTCGTAAGTTTCTAGTGGCTTACGATATTTTAAATTTTTCTTTGGCTTTGCTGGCTGTTGTTTCTTTTTATCTTCTTCTATTTTTTTCTCTTCCAGTTTTCTTGCTTCTATTTTTTCTTCTTTCCTATTTTGCATTTGCTTATTAAATATCGTGTTCAATTTATCTATTGCTTCTGGTACGTAGTCTAATAGTCTATCTAAACAAGAACTATGATCCACTGGCAATAATTTCACTGTGTCTGGTTGTACTACTAAAAAAGCCATTGGAATTATGCTAACTCCTGCACCGGCTCCTCCGCCAAACGGTAACCTATATTGCACTTGTTCTTCTTTGTCTCTTTTTGTGTATTCGTCTAAGGTTTCTCCTCTAAATTCGCTACCACCTGCTGCAAATCCAAAACCAACTTTTGATATTGGTATTATGACTGTATTATTCGATGCTTGAATTGGATCTCCTATTATTGTATCTACATCAATCATGTCTTTTATGCTATTCATAGCTGTATTCATAAGATTTTCTATTGGATGTTCTCCCATATAATCACTTCTTTCTTTTTAGTATATAGATAATATGTACCATTTTTGCATTTTTTATACAGGTCGAACATTTATTTTTAGCTTTTCTTTTGTTTTTTTCATTCCATATATGTCTTTCAAAACTTTTATTATCTTTGTACTGATTCTTATGTTTGCTTGTACACTATACATATTTATAGGATTATATATAGGTTTTATTTGGTAAAATATATCTTGATCTAAGCTTGCTTTTTCGTCTACAACGTGTGGCAATATGTTTGATATGATTATTGATATTATTGCTACCAAATAAGATGTGGCAATGTAATTTTTAGTTGCAACAAAAATTTTTGTATCTAGTTTCTCTATTTTTATTTTTGTTTCTTTAAACTGATGTCTTATCTCTTTATTTTTAAAGAATACTTTCATATCTTCTATTGCTTGACGTTGTAAATCTTTATTAGTTATATTTTTCTTATATTGTTTCTCTTTTATTTTTGCATATATTGCTGATAATTTTGCTTTTGTTATTTTTATGCTTAACCAATGAAAATTTCCTATTTTTAAAGATACCTTTATTTGAATTTTTTCATTGTTTCTTTTTTTATTGATATTGCTCATTTGAAGATTTTTTATATCTAATTCCAATTCTGATATGCTTATTAAAAAAGCTAAATTTAATATTGTTAAAATTATTGATATTACAATGTAAAAAACTAACACCATTTTTCTCCTTTGGTGTTAGTTTTCCCATTTTTTGCTAATTTATACTTTTGCCCAAAACCAGTTCAAGCTATCATCTATGCTCTTTCTTTTTTCTATCTTTGCTTGGATATCGTCTACCCATAAGTATGATACAAAAGATAAGAATATAAATCCAAAATCAACTGCTATACTTCTTGCTATTGCGTGATATACTTCTTCGCTTATGTTTGGTATAAGCATTAATTCCATAGCATGACATACTAGTATTATTAAAAATGCAAATAGCATTATAGCTGGTAATGCACTCTTATGTAGTTCTTTTCCTAAGAATATTATTAGTCCAAAAAGTATTACAGCTAATAGTACAGTAATTATATTTGTGAAATTAATGAATGGCATTTGTTTCTCCTCCTTTATTTTAACTTTTGTTCTATTAATTTTGCCAAAGCTTCCGCCTTAGCTTTAATATAACCTTGATCCTCGCCTTCTATCATAACCCTTACTAATGGTTCTGTTCCAGAAGGTCTTATAAGAACTCTTCCGTTTCCAGAGAATTCTTTCTCTAATTTTTCTATCTCTGCTTTTATCTCTGCATCTTTTTCATAATCATATTTTTTATCAGCAGAAACTTTTGCATTTATTAAAACCTGTGGATATATTCTTATTATATCACATAATTTTGAAATTGGAAGCCCTTTTTCTAACATTATTTTTACTAACATTAAAGACGTTAAAATTCCATCTCCTGTTGGATTATAGTCAAGCATTATAATATGCCCAGATTGCTCTCCTCCTAGATTGTTGCCGTTTGCAAGCATATTTTCAAGAACATATCTGTCTCCAACTTTGGTTGCTTCAAAGTTTATATTGTTTTCTTGTGCATATTTTCTTAAACCTAGATTACTCATAACTGTTGCAACTAATGTATCATTTTTTAGTTTATTTTTTTCTTTTAGATAGTTTGATATTACTGCCATTATACAGTCTCCATCAACTAATTCTCCCTTTTCATTAACCGCTAAACATCTGTCTCCGTCACCATCATACGCAATTCCCAAATTGCATTTGTTTTCTACAACAAATTTTTGCAATCCTTGCATATGAGTAGATCCACAGTTATCATTTATATTTATTCCATTTGGTTCATTATTTATTATATAATGTTTTATTCCTAGTTTAGTAAATACTTTGTCTGCTATTTGATATGTTGCTCCATTTGCAGTATCTAATGCCACTACAAAGTTTTCTTTATCTAAGTTTTCTAACTCTTCTTCGAAATTCTTTCTGAAGAAGTATACATATTCCTCTAATAAATCTTCTCTGTTCTCAGCAACTCCTATTTTGTCATTTATTGCTGTTAACTCATCTAATTTTCCAGAGTCCATTACTTCTTCTATTTCTTCTTCTAGAGTATCTGGAATTTTCATTCCCTTGTTGCTAAAATATTTTATGCCATTGAATTCATATGTATTATGCGATGCCGATATTACCACACTTGCATCTGCTTTATATCTTTTTGTTAGATACGCAACTCCTGGTGTTGGAATTACTCCAAGTTGTTTTACATTTGCTCCGTAGCTTAGGAATCCAGCTGTCATCGCAGCTTCTATTAAAGTCCCAGATATTCTGGTATCTCTTCCTATAAAAATTGTTGGTGTGTGATTTGTATGTTTTGATAACACATACGCTCCTGCTTTAGCTACTTTGTACACTAACTCTGGTGTTAGTTCGCTGTTTGCAATTCTTCTGATTCCATCTGTTCCAAAGTATTTTCTCATTGCACATAACTTCCTGTTCTTTTTGTATTTAGATTTTTAATCTATGTTTCTTTTATATTATATATTTTATTATGATAAAAATGCAATAGTTTTTGAAAACTTTTGGTTATATATTTATTTCATAAGATATTCTGGATGTTCTACATACCAATCTATTGTTTTTACTATTCCATCTTCAAATTTAGTCTTAGGAAGCCATCCTAATTCGTTATGAATTTTGGTTGGATCTATTCCATATCTATAGTCATGTCCTTTTCTATCAGTTACATATGTAATTAGTGTTTCCGGCTTATTTAGTCTTTTTAATATAAGTTTAACAATATCTATATTTCTTCTTTCATTGTGTCCACCAATACAGTATCTTTCACCTTTTCTTCCATTATGAAAAACTTCATCAATCGCTTCACAATGGTCTTCTACAAACAACCAATCTCTTATATTTTTTCCCTCACCATATACAGGTAATGGTTCATTTTTCAAGGCTAAACTAATCATGTGTGGTATTAGCTTTTCGTGATGTTGATATGGCCCATAATTGTTTGAGCAATTTGTTACACTTACATTCATTTGAAATGTTTCTGCATACGCAAATGCTATTAAATCAGAGCTTGCTTTTGATGCAGAATAAGGTGAGTTAGGTTTTATCGGCGAAATTTCTGTAAAGTATCCTGTTTCTCCTAAGCTACCAAAAACTTCATCTGTAGAAACATGAACAAATTTGTTTGGGCTACCTTCTCCCCAAAATTGCTTTGCTGCTTCTAAGAGTGTATGTGTACCTAATACATTAGTTTGAGTAAATATGAATGGAGTTCTTATACTATTATCAACATGTGATTCTGCTGCAAAGTGTACAATTCCGTCTATATTATATTTTTGATAAGTTTCCATTACTTTATCAAAATCACATATATCTCCTTGAACAAATATAATCTTATCTTTTACGTTGTCCAAATTATGAATGTTTCCAGCATAAGTCAATTTATCGTAAACTATATAATTATATTTATCTCCGTACTTTTTTACCATTAATTCAACAAAATTTGCTCCTATAAATCCAGCAGCGCCAGTAATCATTATATTTTTCATTTTTAATCTCCCTCTTTTTATGTTCGGATAAATTATTTTATTCTATATTCTTCAAATAAATCTGTATTTTTTAATTCCTTTAGTGTTGGCCATTTGCTATCTTTTTCAGCCGTTAAATACTTTTCAGGTGTTATCCCTTTTACTTCAGGCCATTTTATATTTACATCTTTATCATTCCACTGCAATCCACCCTCAGATTCATGATCATATATGTTATCAACTTTATAACAAAACTCTGCAGTATCTGATAGTACTAAAAATCCATGTGCAAAGCCTCTTGGAATATATAGCATTTTCTTGTTTTCTCCCGAAAGAACTACTCCTTCCCATTTTCCATAAGTCCTGCTTCCTGGTCTTAAATCAACAGCTACGTCAAAAACTTCTCCTTTAATGCATCTCACAATTTTTGCTTGAGAATGATTTTTTTGAAAGTGTAACCCTCTTAATACACCTTTTTTTGAACACGATTGATTATCTTGGATAAAGTCGCCGGTTATTCCAATTTCTTCAAAAGCATTCTTTTCATAAGTTTCCATGAAATATCCTCTTTCGTCTTCAAAAACAGTAGGTTCAATTACATACACTCCATCTATTGATGTTTCATAATTTTTAAACTTTCCCATTTTATTTATTCCTTCCTTTTGATTGCACTCGTTTTGCATGCAGTACAAACATTAAATTAATAATTATCTTTATTTATATGTACACTAATTATTTTCTACTAAATCCATTAAAAATCTTCCATAATCACTCTTTAATAGAGGTTCTGCAAGTGTTTTTAATTCAGCTCCCGTTATCCATCCATTTTCAAATGCAATTTCCTCTGGACAGCATATTTGCATTCCTTGTCTTTTCTCTATTGTCTGAACAAAACTTGAGGTCTCAATTAGTGCATCATGTGTTCCTGTATCAAACCATGCCATTCCTCTGCCCAACTTTTCAACTTTTAGTTTTCCTCTATTCATATATTCCTCGTTTATAGATGTAATTTCCAGTTCTCCTCTTGCAGATGGTTTAACGCTTTTTGCAATCTCTATTACCTCATTTGTATAGAAGTATAATCCAGGTACCGCATAACTAGATTTAGGCTCTAATGGTTTTTCTTCTATTGATACAGCATTGCCCTCTCCGTCTATTTCAACTACTCCATATCTTCTTGGGTCTTTTACCTTATATCCAAAAATTGTTGCTTCATCTTCTCTAGCATTAGCGCATTTCAATACTTCATTTAAGTCTCCACCATAAAACATGTTGTCACCTAAAATCAAGGCAACATTTGAGTCTCCAATAAAGTCTTCTCCAATTATAAAAGCCTCTGCTAGTCCATTTGGCTTTTCTTGTATCTGATATTCTATTTGCATTCCCCATTTTTTTCCGTCTCCAAGTAACTCTTTAAATGTTTCATGATCTCTTGGAGTTGTTATTATTAATACTTCTCTTATTCCAGCAGCCATCAATACATACAATGGATAATAAATCATTGGCTTATCATACACTGGCATTATTTGTTTTGAGATTGCTTTTGTTAATGGATAAAGTCTTGTTCCGCTTCCTCCTGCTAATATTATACCTTTTCTATTCTTCATAATTTTTCCCTCTTATTAATTATTCTTTTCTTGTTCTATCTTTAAGTATCTCTTTAATGCATCTTCATAAGTTGGTATTTTTATTCCATATTTTAATAGCTTGCTTTTAGACATCTGAGAATTTTTAGGTCTTTTAGCTGCACTCTTAAATTCTTCGCTTGTTACTGGTGTTACTTTGCAGTTTATTCCTTCTAGGTCATAAATCATTTTTGTGAAGTCATACCAAGTTGTATAACCCATGTTGGTTGAGTTATATACTCCAAAAGGAATTTGCTTTTCCATTGCTTGATGAATTATAGAAGCAAGATCTACCGCATAAGTTGGGCTTCCATGTTGGTCATTTACAACTTTTACTTCGTCATGTTCTTTTGAAAGATTAATCATAGTTCTTACAAAGTTGTGCCCTTCTCCATATAGCCATGCAGTTCTAAATATATAAAATTTTTTACAATTTTCTTCTATGAATTTTTCTCCTGCAAGTTTTGTTTTTCCATACACAGCTTGAGGATTTTTTTTATCGTCTTCGTTGTAATCCTTTGAAGTGTCTTTGTCACCACCAAAAACATAATCTGTACTTATATGAACTAATACAGCATTATTTTCTTGTGTTGCTATAGCTAAATTTTTAGGACCTATTGCATTTATTTTATATACAAGCTCCTCTTGTTCTTCCGCTTTATCAACAGCTGTATAAGCCGCACAGTTGATTATATAATCTGGTTTTACTTTTTTTGTGTACAGTCTAACTGCATCTAAATTAGTAATATCTAGTTCTTCAACATCTGTACAAACTAATTCATTTTCTTTCAATTCTTCTTTTACTGCTTTTGCAAGCATGCCGTTGGCACCCGTAATCAAGATTTTCATAATTATCCCTCTTAATTATTTTTTTGATTTTTCTTTAATATGCTTTTTAATAGCTCTAATAAGTAATACAATGAATCTATTTTTAAAATCTTAGCCCCAGCTATATATATTACTCCACCCACAATAATTTGAATTATAAGTGAAATAATTATAGGTAATTTAATTAGTCCAATTAAGTACACAATAATTCCCATAAAAATTGCTAAAGCTATACTTGGCATTATATCCTTCATTTGATCTATATAGCTATAATTTAACAATTTTTTATTAGGCCAAGAATTAATTATTTGGCTTAATAGTCCACTTACAAGTAAACTATATGCCATAGCCAATGGACTAATATACATAGTCGCAAGTAGCAATGTTACTCCTACAGCTTTTTTTATAATTTCTAATTTTAAAAATAAGTCACTTCTCCCCATTGCTTTTATCGCGTTAAGATTTGCAGTATGTATAGGATAAAACATAAATGTTACGCAGAATATACACAAATATGGAACACATCCTAACCATTTTTCTGTCAATAGCAATGTAACAATGTTTTTAGATGTAAAGGCAAGTCCCATCATTAACGGAGCCATTATAAATATGCTTGTTTTAATTGCCCTTCTTGTCATATCTTTAACTTTTGTTTTGTTATCTTGTTCATTTGACATTGTTGGTAATAGTACGCTATCTATTGATGTATTTATGTTTGTTACTATTAAATTTGGAAATTGTTTTCCCTTGTTATAAAATGCTAAATCAGCTGATGAATATATTTTTCCTATTACTAATTGCCTCACATTTTCATAAACTGTATCTAATAGTGCAGATGCTGATAATTTCCAACCATAAGAAAATAATTCTTTTAATCTTCTGAAAGAAAACATTTTCTTTGGTCTCCATTTTACTGTTATCCATAGGACAATAGTATCAACCGTTAGATTAAACAACTGTTGCGCAACTAAAGCCCATACTCCAAATCCTTTCTTTGCCATAACAATTCCAATAATAGCTGCTCCAATGGTACCTGCAAGCGTAGCAAAAAAGAATTTTTTAAAAATTAGTTTTTTTGATACATATGCCTGTTGCACATTTTTCACACCTGATACAACAATGGTTAGGCTTAACACTCGAATAATTGATACAAGCGAGTCATCATTATAAAATCTCGCAATAGCAGGCGCACATAAAAATACCCCTGCATACAAAAATAAGCATATTGTTATATTTGCAAAGAATACTGTGGAAAAATCCAAATCATCTGCATCCTTTTTTTGAATCAAAGCATTGCCTAATCCACTATCTACAAAAACTTGAAGTATATTGGTAAAAACAGTAATTAAAGCAATCGTCCCATAAGCTTCTGGAGCCAAAATTCTTGCAAGCACAATTGTTACAATAAACGAAACAAGTTGCGCTCCACATCTTTCAGCAAATCTCCATATTACATTTGAAAACACATTTTGTTTTGAGTTGTTCATATTATATTCCTTCGATTATTTTTTTAATATTATATCACAAATCTTATTTGCATCTTCTACAGAAAGATTTGCATACATAGGTATTGTTAGCACTCTATTTGATATTTTCTTTGCAACAGGTGTTTTTTTAGAATCAAATCTATCTCTATAACAATCGTAATCTGATATTAATGGATAGAAATATTTTCTTGAGAAGATATTTTCTTTTGCTAGTTCTTCTGATATTTCATCTCTAGTCTTTCCAAATACTGTCTCATCAAATATTACAGGATAGTATGCAAAGTTTGGCTTTACACCTTTTTGCGTTTTAGAGATAGTAATTCCTGGAACCCCAGATAGTCTTTCTGTATATACATTATATACTTTCTCTCTTTTTGCAATTTCTTCATCAAAATGTCTTAAGTTGCATAATCCCATTGCAGCTTGGAATTCATTCATTTTAGAATTAATTCCAACATCTATAACATGTTCTTGATCTATTATTCCAAAGTTTTTAAAGCTATCTATTTGTTTCTTTAATTCTGGATTATTATATACTAGTGCTCCACCTTCAATAGTATTAAATACTTTTGTTGCATGAAAGCTAAACATTGAAATATCTCCATAGCTTCCTATTCCTCTGCCATTTACCTCAACTCCAAAAACATGGGCTGCATCATATATAACTTTCAAATTATGTTTTTTAGCAATTTTCTCTATTGCCTCAACATCGCAAACATGTCCATAAACATGAACTGGTACTATTGCTGTTGTTTTTTCTGTAATTAATTCTTCTATTTTGTTTACGTCAATTGTGTAATCATCTTCGTTTATGTCGCAAAATACAGGCGTTAATCCATTTTGTACTATTGCATGTGTTGTAGAAGCAAATGAAAACGGTGTAGTAATTACTTCTCCAGATAAATTCATTTTATTAATTGCTGTATATAGTGCTAAATGTCCATTATTAAATAATGATATATTTTTCACTTTTAATTTTTCACACAGTTTGTCTTCAAGTTCATGATGTTTTACTCCCATATTTGTAAGCCATCTTGTCTCAAATATATCTTCTATTTCCTTACTATATTCTTCAAGTGTTGGTATTGAAGACTGTGTTACTAAAATTTTTTTATCCATTTTATCTACCTCTTAATTCTAAAAATCTATCTACTTTCATTTCCTCTTTATAATCTTCTAATAATTCTTTAATTCCATATTTAGGTTTGTATCCAAGTTCTTTCTTCGCATTTGTTATATCTAATGCGAATCCTCCGCTATTCTTCTTTTCTGGGCAGTAAACGATTTTTGAAGGATTATCTTTCGGAGAAAATACTTCTACTATTGCTCTCACTTTTTCCTCTAAAGTTACAGGCTTTCCAGTTCCAATATTATAAAATCCGCTGTCTCTATCAGTTTCTATTGCTTTGCATAATTCCTGACTAAAATCATATACATGTACCATATCTGTTGAATAATTTGGATCTCCCCATATCTCAAGTGTCTCACTATTTTTTGCTTTTTCTATCATTCTATAAATCGGTCTTAATGTCTTTACTCCATTTGGATGATAATAATGATATGGACTATAACTATAAATTGTAGGTAATCTAAATACAAAGCTCTTAATTCCATATTCAGCATGATAATGTTTCAATAACTCGATTGCTGTATTTTTTGTTATAACATATAAAGCATGATCTCCTTTATAGCTAAAATTTAGTGGAGTATCAGGTTTTAGCATGACACCGTCTTTTGCTGATAAAGATATATCAAATACAGTAGTTGTATATAAGATTCTGTCGGCTTTAACTTTTCTTGCATATTCATAAACATTAAATGCTCCCACAATATTTGAATTAATATATTTTTCTGGTTGATATCCTTCCATATAAGATGGAATTTGTGCTGCAAGTAAAACAACAGCATAAACATTTTCTGTTGGCAATTTTTCAAAATCAGCAGCACAACTAATATCTACACTATAATATTTTACACCTCTTTTTGTGAAGAAATCCGTATCTCTTCTGCCAGATGCAATTATTTCGTATTCATCATTGTTAAAATACTCAAGTGCATATTTAGTAAAATAACTTCCTACATTCCCACAAGCTCCAAAAATTATTATTTTTTTCTTATTCATATTCTTATTTCTCCTTTACAATTTTTATTATCTTGTCCATTTCCTCTATGCCATATCTTTGGTCACATGGTAATGGTAATATATTTTTTGCAAAATTATAAGCATTAATGTTCTTTTTATCATTTATTACATTAGGCCATAAAACTGGTACAAAAATGTTCTTGTTTATTAGTTTTTTTCTTAAACTTTCGGCATTTTCTATATATAACGGATATACATATGCTCCTTTTATTCTTCTCAGCTTCAATTTATTTAATTTTCTTAAATTTTTATCTAGATACTTAAAATTTTCTGTTCTTCTATCTTTTATTTTTTTATAGTCGAACGTTCCTAGCAAAGTTTCTGTCACTTTCGACATTTTTAATAATGGTATTGTTTCTAATAGTTTTTCATTTTGTTTATACATGTCATAGTATTGTTGCGGTGTTTCTTCAAGTCTTCCAAATATGTATGCAAATCTATCTTTAGAGCTGTCTCGTTCCAATTTTTCTAATGAGATCATATCTGTATATAAATAAGCCCCATCTGGAACTCCCATAAATTTTCTACATGAATATATTGTGTCAACACCTTTCACAGGCAACTGAAAAAATGCTTGGACATTGTCTATAATAATATTTTTATAGATTCTTTTAAGTTTTTTTATTAAAGCATTGCATAGTTGTCCGAAATAATTCACAATGTATATGTACTCATTATTATTTAGTTTCTTATTGAGTTCCGGTAAAAATCTGTTATTTATATTATAATACTCAACCTCACAATAGTCTAATATCACATCTATCGAATCACATAAATAATACGGAATATAAAGCTTTTTTATTCTTTTACTCTTTGCTAAATACACTAAACAATTTCTCGCACTATTCAATTTAAGTGCATTTTTGTGATATTGCTGATTAATTAAACTTTCTAATTCAAAATATCCACCTATATTTTCTTTCATATATTCCTCTTTATTTTAATATTACTTTAATATATTTTTCTTGATTATTTAATACTTCATCCATTTGTTTCTGACTATCAAATTTCAACACCATTGTTCCAATAGCCTCATTTGCTCCTGAGAAGCCTCCTACATGTGTTCCTGTTTCTATCCACAAATCATTTTCTACAATATTTGAGCTAATTTCGTCTGAAATCCATAGTTTTTCAAAAGTTCCTTCTTTTTCACTATGAAGAATGATTTCAGCCCAATTATCTTTTAATTCTTTCTGCTCAATGACATCAAGTTCCATTCCCAGTGCAGATTTAACAATATTGGTTATCATGTCCACACCAGTCATATATCTAATCATTTCTGCTAATCTGTTTCCTCCACCTCTTGGAGAACATTCCATTATGTATGCTTTTCCGTTTGTACATTCTCTAGTTTCAATGTTATAAATAGAGTTTTTCATGTCAAGTAGTTTTAATAATCTCTGTATCTCATTTGTTAATTCTTCTTGATGTTCTTTTGATATTGATGCAGGCCATGTGTATGCTGCAGGAGTATATGGATTCTCACAATTTTCATCAAATTTTTGTGCTGAAAAAGATACAAACTTCAATTCTCCATCAACTGAAAAAGAATCACAATCAGATGAGTCCCCGATTTTTTCTAAAAAATCTTCTATTATAAATTCATTGCTATGCGAGAATTTTAATGCATAATTTATAGCATCTCTCAATTCACTTTTTTCCACAACCTTAGTTACACCTTTACTACCCGCCGAATCCGTTGGTTTAACTATTACAGGCCAATTAAACATTTCAATATCATTTAATGCGGTTTCGATATCCGTATATTGTTTTGCAACAGGAACATTAAAATTATTTTCTGTTAAAAATTTTCTAAATTTTCCCTTGTTTTGTAATATTTCAACAGATTCATAAGGTCCAGAAGATGGTAGTCCCATTTTTTCTGCAACATATGCAGCAGTTACAACTCCAGGGTCACAGGCAAAAGAAAGAATTCCATCTATTTTTAACTCTTTAGCTTTTTCTAGGACCTTGTCCTTCTCAAGGATACTAACATTGCAATATTCGTCTGAATACTTATGTGCAATATTGTTTGGTAAATAGTCACAAGTAATTACATAAACACCCAATTTATGTGCTGCCTCTATAACAGGAACTAAATATCTCATTCCTCCAAGTAACATTAACTTTTTCATATATTTAAATCTCCTTTGATTTTTATCTATGCTTTATTTTTAATTTTTCCTTTTTTAGTATTTTAAATATAAATGGAGCTTTTTCTTTTAACAAAATTTTTATTCTTTTTCCTCTAGGTAGTCTCTTTTTATATGATAAATAAGGCTCTTGCTCCATCATTTTAAAATTATTTTCTAGGTAAAATATATTAAATTGTAATTCAATAATTTTTTTATTTATTGCATCATCATGTTTTTTATTTGTATATTCGTTAATTTCTTTAAGTTTTTTTACAATTTTTTTATTTATGCTTATATTTTTACTTTCATCATTCATAATCTTATCTGTCCATGATGAGCCAGTATTAATTCTATATGCAACCATTGGTTCCTTAAAGCAATATGTTTTTCCCATACTAGATAAAAAAATCTGCCATAAATAATCGATAGAAAAATCATTAAAATATGTAGGTAATTGTTCAATATATTTCATCCTTGAAAAAATAGAATTTGTTGCTACATATTGTCCTCCACCTAGAATAAAATCATCACATGTTAAGATTGAATTATTTTCTACAGTATTTATTTCTCCAACTTTATTTTTATTGTTATCCACAACCATTGCATTTGACACACACATTGAATATTCATCATTAGCTTCCATCAAATCAAATTGCTTTTGTAGCTTATTTTGGTCAGTCCAATAATCATCTCCTTCACAAATTGCAAAATATTTGCCCTTTGCTTCTGGTAATAAAATATCTATAAGCATTCTTCTATGTTTTGAATATTGATTTTCTTTTTGAAAAATTGGCTTAATTATTTGAGGATATTTTTCAGCATATTCTTTAATAATTTGTGCTGTTGAATCAGTAGAACAATCATCGTTTATGATAATTTCATATTTAAAATTAACATTCTGATTTATAAAACTATCTAATGCATCTTTTATATATTTTTCGTGATTATATGCTAGGCATAAAATAGATACCATTATTTCTTCTTTCATTTTGTTTTTCTCCCATTTTTATCTTTAAATAATATATATTTGTTATATATTTTTACTCGAATATCTTTAACAGAATGATTAAGATTTAGTAACAACAATATAGAGTATATATAAAACATCGGAAACTTATTTGCTCTATATCTTGCTCTTTTATTCTTCATTTCTCCATAGTTATTGTAACTTTTTATCTTTCTCTTATATTTTTTAGAGTTGATGAAATTGTTAATTTCTTGTTCGCTAATAACTTTTCCCTTTTTATAACCTTTTCTCAACAATTCTGATATTAATTCCTGTTTTCCTGCATTACTTCTAGAAATACTATTAGGAGATAATCTGCATTTATATAAAACTTCTGGATAATTTGCAAGTCTAAATCCATAAATAGATGCTCGTAATAAAAAATCATAATCCTCACAAGAAAAGATATTTCTGTATCCATTCAACTCTTTAAATACTTCTGGTTTTGCAAGCCAAGTAGGATGTAACACACAACTCTTATACTTTAATAGTTTACAGATGTTTTCTGATTTTGTTGGATATATCCCTAATTGCTGATCTTTCCCCTCATAAAAGTATTGCATATAAGAACCAACTAAATCACAATCTTCTTTTTCTATGTATTCCAATTGTTTTTCAAATCTATCTAATGTAGATATGTCATCTGCATCCATTCTTGCGTAATAATCCCCAGTTGCCACTTTTAATGCTTTATTCAAACTTAATGGTAAGCCAATATTTTTTTCATTTAATATTAGTTTCACTCTTTTATCTTTATATTGCTCTATAAGTTCTTTTCTCCATGTTTCATCCGGAAAATCTATTACTACTATGATTTCCAGATTTTTATATGTCTGATTTATTATTGATTCAAATGACTCTCTAAGTTCTTCTTCATTTTCCTTGTATACTGTCATTAAAACACTTATTTTCTTTTTATCCATCCTAATAAATCCAATTCGTTATCCTTTCTTTCCTTGTTACTTATTGTTAAAAACGCTCCTATCATAAAAAATGTTATTAATTCTGCGCCTTTAAACTGTATACAGCCTATAATTATATATGTTAGTATAAACATTATAAACGGATTGTCCAATATCTTTTTAATGTTATTTTTGATAAAATCTACAATAATGTATATATATATGCTACCTCCAACAAATCCAAAATCTAATATCATTTGAAATAATAAATTATGAACATTATCTTCATCATACCATAATCCTGATGCATCACTTATGCCCTTTATTGCATTACCTGCACCATATCCAAAAGGTCTTTTTTCAAATGCTTCCATTACGTATTTCCACATTCTTATTCTACCTTGCGAACCTCCATCTTTTCCGACATTTATAATTCTGTTTATTATATTATCAAATATATTAGTCTCTATTCCTATGATAATCGCTATCACTGCAATCATTATAAATCCTATTATTAATAGTTTTAAGCCTTTATTATTTTTCTGTTTTTTCATTTCAATTACGCTATTTGTCAGAATATATAAGAAGGCCATAATGTTAATTATTATTCCTACCCTACTTGATAGTAAAATAGAAATTGTTGTAGATATTCCCATATATACATAAGCACATTTTCTCTTATTGGTAAAGAAAAATGCAAACATTGCAATCCATGTACATTCCAAATTTACGCCACCTGTAAATATTCCGTTATAATTTGGATGTTCATTATATGGATTGTTGTGAAAATTCATTATTTCCTTAAAATTTATTAATACATTTATAGCCACGGATGTTATTGCTATTACAGCAACAATTTGTATAATCTTTAGCCAATCATCAATCTTGAAATTTTTACCTATATTATATACAACCATCAAAATTCCAAATGCAAATAGATATTCAAAGAACAATCTTTCCATTCCCATATCAAAAAAATTCAAAACGGAAATGATGCTCATATATATTAGCATTATCATTAGTTTTTTCGAAGGAATCTCTAATTGTTTTTTTATAATTATTAGTAGTATGTACAATATAACTACTACTCTGTAAACTTTAATTGCTTGTTCTCCAATAACGAATAGATTAAGATTTTGAAAGCAGAAAGATATTAGCAATATTGTTATTAAAATTTCCGGTTTTAGTTCCTTTTCTATTTTATCTTTAAGTCCCATGTCCTTTATTTTTTCATTTATTGTCATTTTACTTATCCTTTTCTAATAGTTCAAATATAAATTTTCCAATTTTTTAGCAACATTTTTTATATCAAATTCTTTACATTCTTTTTCCATATTTCCGGTTCTATCATATCTTGCGTTAGTATTTAATATTGCATTTTTCCATACATTTTTATTTAATTTTAGATATTTAATATTGCTAGTTATATTAGTTTCTTCTGCGACAGTATTTAGTGTTGTAAAACACTTTAATCCGGACGCTTGTCCTTCAATTAGAACAATACCTAGTCCCTCATATAATGATGGTAAGGCAAACATGTCCATCGCCATCATATATTCATTTACATTTTTTATTCTTTTTTTAATATATGTTACATTTTCTAACTGGTATTTTGATATTTGTTTTTTTATTTTATTTTCCAGTCTTCCTTCTCCTATAATAATTAGTTTATATTTCTTATTCTCTTCATGTAACTTTTTAAAAACTTCAACTAGAAACATTTGATTTTTTTGTTTTTCCATCCTACCAATGTTTCCAATCAATATATCATCATCATTTAATTTTAGTTCTTCTCTTATTTTGTTACGTTTGCTTTCCTCAAACTTAAATTTGTCAATTTCTATTCCATTGTTAATAACTTCAACTTTTGTTTTTTTTCCAAATAAATATTTTCCAGAATCAACTGAACAAGCAAATTTTATATTTGCATATTTTTTTGAACTTCTAGATAAAATATGTAATAAAATTCCTTTCATACTTTTTTCATAAGAATTATTATGAGAATGTCCAATTCTTATTTTTACATTATGATTTTTTGCTATTTTTAAGTATATAGGCATCATACTTTGCATATGTCCATGAACAATTTCATATTCTTTGTGTTCAGAAAAAAAATCATTTAAGTCTTTTATATATTTAAAAAAGTTTTTATCGTCTTTATAAGTTAGTCTGTAAATTTTTCCACCTAGTTTTTCTATTTCGTCATCATAGAATTCTTTTTTTTCGCTGTGTACTAAAAAATCGAATTGTACCCTAGTTCTGTCAATATTTCTGTACACATTCATAATGAAAGTTTCTACTCCTGCTGCCCTCATATTAGGCACAACATTTAACACTCTCACTAAATCTTCTTTCATCTCATTTTTCCCACTTTCATTCCAATAAATCTTGCCATCATATTTGGTACAAAGTTAAGCAAAACTTTCCAATTTTTCTCTTGAAGTGCTCTCTTTAATACATAGGTAGCAAGTTTTCCACCAGATTTATTTACTTTATATTCATTTAAATACTCGTTTTGTTTAAAGAATTTTCCAGTATCATAATATCTTTTATATTGTTGCTTTAAGGTAAATTTGTGCGAATGTACAACTTCTGAGTCTGCACAATATTTTATTTTGTACCCATTTGTAATCAACTTGTATGCTATATACATATCTTCATTTGTTGGAAAATCTTTTCTGTCATAGCCATTTAGTTTTTTAAATATTTCTGTTTTTATTGCAGATGATGCATCAGAAAAGAAAAAAGTATTTAGCCCTAGCTTTTCTATATCATCTTTATTTTTTATTACAGATTGAGATGGGTAATTGTATTCTCTAGTGTATTTTTCTATGGTATTGTTGTTGCACAACTGTCTGCTATAAGTAGCTTCAACTTCATTATTCATAATAGGTGTAGTCAGTTTTTCTATCCAGTCTGCCTTTTCTATTTTTACATCTTGTGTTATAAAAACTAGTATGTCCGCTGTTGAATCTTTTGCTATTTTTTCTCTTGATAAACTATGTGAAAATTCTTGTTTCTTTATTACATTGTATTTTATTTTTTCATCTTCTTTTTGCAATTTTTCAACTATTGATATTGTTGCATCTTTGCTTTCTGTAATAATATAGTTTATATTTTTTATATTATTGTAGAAGCTTTGATTCTTTATTTGGTTATATTGATTTTCTATATATTTTTCAGCATTATATAACGGGCAAATTATATCAATGGTCATTTTATATTGCTCCTTCTTTTTTGAATACTGTTATGAATGTTTTGAAGAATATTTTTATGTCTAACCATAATGAACAATTTTCTACATAGTAAAGTTCCATAAGCATTCTTTCTTCATATGTAGTATTGCTTCTTCCGTTTACTTGCCAATAGCCTGTAAGTCCTGGTGTTACACTTAAGAATTTGTCTTTGTTTACTCCATATTCCTCTACTTCTTCTGATATTACTGGTCTTGGTCCGACAAAACTCATTTCTCCTTTTAAAATATTTATCATTTGAGGAAGTTCATCAAGGCTTGTTCTTCTTAGGAAGTTACCTAGTTTTGTTATTCTTGGATCTTTTTGTAACTTATGTGTTTTTTCAAATTCGTTTTTTGCATCTTCATTGTTGTCTAAATATTCTTTTAGTTTTTTATCTGCATTTATACACATTGATCTAAATTTGTATAGTCTAAATATTTTTCCATTTTTACCATATCTTAATTGTTCGTAAAATAGTGGTCCTTGGTCTTCTTTTAATATTTTTCTGGCTATATATATTAATATTGTTGTTGGTATAAGTAGTATTATTCCGATTATTGCTCCTATGATGTCTATGGCTCTTTTGGTAATTTTGTATAAGACTTTTGGGTTTGTTTTTATTTCTTTTTCAACTTTTTCTACTCCTGTTGGATAGTCAAATAGTATGTCCTCGTTTATGTCGATTGCCAAATTTCCATTTATGTTCATTGTTGTTTTTTCTGCTACTCCATTTGCCTTAGCCAATTTTTTCACCCCTTATTTTCTTTTATTCTATATATCCCGTCTTTTTTATTATTGCATCATTCATTTCTTTTACTGTTTCAGAAACTTTGTAGTCTTCTTGTCCAAATAGTTCTTTGTGTAGTCTTATTACATTGCTTTCTAGTGTTACTGGTACTCCATACCACGCTGTTGTTGATATTCCTTTTACGTTGTATGGCCATCCTAAGCTTTCTGTTATGTCGAATGATAATGCACTTGGTATTAGTGCTATTATATCGTTGTTTTCTATGTTTTTGCTTACTCTTGGCAATATTTCGTCTGCAAGTTTGTTTAGTTGTCCTATGCTAAGTGTTTTTGCTTTTTTTGCCATTGCAGTTACTACTGTTCTCATTCTTTCTGTTCTTTTATAATCTCCCCCAGCTGTATATCTAATTCTTGAATATGCTACTGCTTGTACTCCGTCTACTGTTTGTCTGCCTGCTTTTGATAGATGCGATGATTTTATTCCTGAGCTTTGCGATGTTGCATCTATGTAGTCGTTTATGTATTTTAATTCTTCGCTTGTTATGTCTATTTCTACTCCATTTAATGCATTTACTGCCGCTATAACTGCATCGAAGTTAACTGTTACATATTCTGTTATGTTTAGGTCTAATGCTTCGTTTAAGGATTTAAGTGTGTTTTGTGCTCCACCATATGAATATGCATGTGTTATTTTGTCTAGTTTTTTGTTTCCGTTTTCTGTTACGTACACATATGTGTCTCTATATACTGATAGAAGTTTTACTTCTTTTGTTTTTTCATTGATACTTGCTATGATTATGCAATCGCTTCTATTTCCTGTTCCATAATCATCAGCTCGACTGTCTATTCCAAGTAACGCAATGTTTCTATACCCTTTTAATGAGTCCTTTGCTTCTTCACTTATTCCTATTGCTGTTTTGTCGATGTATTCTG
The DNA here is from genome assembly GCA_000434195.1 of Clostridium sp. CAG:780. Classification (GTDB taxonomy): domain Bacteria; phylum Bacillota; class Clostridia; order TANB77; family CAG-508; genus CAG-245. The sequence goes on along the minus strand of HF994450.1, from coordinate 15,475 downwards.
TTTTCATTTTGCTTAATTTGTTATGTACAAATGAGTATCCTGCAATCGCAATTCCTAATATAATTACTATTATTACTATAAGAACTCTTAAAAAGATTTTTAGTCCTTTATTTTTCTTTTTTATTTTGTATTCGGCTCTTTCTAATTTTCTTTCATATGCTCCGTATTTATATTCTTCTTCGTTTATATTTTGCGCTTTGTCGTCTTTCATTCTTTTAGCTTTCATGATGTTTCTCCTTCGCATTTTTTCACTTTATAACTATATCATTATTTTACATTATAAGCAAGTTTTTTGCAAAATTTTGTCGAATAAAATATTATTATTTTATTTATGCTTCTTGCAATATTTGGAAATATTGAGTTTCGCTACTGATATCAGAAAAATAAAAGAACTTGAATTTGTTTTCAAGTTCTTTTATCCTAATATATTTATTTCTTTTTCTAGTTGTTTTATGAAGTATTGTTTGTTTGATTTTATCGGCTTTGGCTCTAGTTCTTTTGCTTGTTTAATTGCTTCGTCTAGCTTGTCGAAGTCTTCTAAGGCTACTAGATAGCCTTTTTTTGAAAAGTTTTCTAGTATTTGAAGTTGATGGTCATTTACATGTTCTCCATATTCTTTTAGTCTTGCTGCAGCTATTACTTTTTTTCCTTTTTCTAAGGCTGTTAATATTGTTCCAACTCCTGCATGGCATATTATGATGTCTGCTTTTTCTATATATTCTTCGAATTGTTCTACTGGCATGTAGTCAATTATTTGCATGTTGCTTGATTCAAATTTTGTGCTTCCAGCCTGTACTATTATTTTTTCCTTTTTGCTAATTTTCTTTTCGTCTATTGCTTTTTGTACGGCTTCTAAAAGTCTTGGGAATTTTTTATCTTGCGTCCCTAATATTACGAATATCATTTAATATAGCCACCCCCAACATACTGATTTTGGATATATTTTGTGCATTTCTTCCCATTGCACTACAAATGTGTCTGCTATTGGGTACACTAGTTTTCCTGCTACTGTTCCGCTTGTTCTGTTTGCAAATGTTTCTATAAATATGACTTTGCTTCCAAATATTTTGGCTATATAGCACATTGGAACTGCTGTATGTGTTCCTGTTGTTACTATTACTTCTGGTTGATATTTGAAGAAATAATATAAACTTATAAAGCTGTTTGCTATAAATTTAAAAATGTAGCTTATTGGATATTTTTTGGTTCCATATATTAAGAAGCTCATTTTGTCTCCATATTTCTTTTTTAGGCTTTTATCTACTTTTGTGTTTTCTGTTACTATGTGATAATCATATTTTTTGAACAGCGTTTTTAGTTGCATTAACTCATTTAGGTGTCCACCTGTACTTGCTATAAATAGTACTTTTCTTTTTGGTTCATCCTGACTATTTTCTTCTACTAATTTTTTCGGTTTGCTTGCCTTTTTCTTTTTTATTTGAACACAAATTAATGCTATTGCCAGTACTATTAAAACTCCTAACATTGCTCCCACTGTATCTAGACATACATCTGCAAATTCTCCGCTTCTTCCCGGTACTAACCTTTGGTGTAATTCATCACTGCAAGCAAAGACAAATGCAAACATTGTGCTAAAATCAAATTTGTAGACTCTTTGCCATTTAAATGTTTCGCATGTGCACATTGTTAAGAATCCGAGTAGCATGTACACACTAAAATGTGCAACTTTTCTAATTACTGGATTTATTATTTCTATTGTTCTATCATTGCATTCTAGTCCCAATGTTTTTAATAAGATTTCTGTAAATTGTCTGCTTGTACCAGCCGAAACGCCCCCATCTTGACTAGATAAAGCAAATATTTTACAACATAGGACTATTATACAAATTATCAATATATATCTGATTACATGTTTTAAAATATTTTTGTTCATTTATGAATCCTCTTACATTTTTTCTGGAACTTGTATTCCTAGTAAATTTAGTCCTTTTTCTAGAATTGTTTTTACTATATATGTTATGTATAATCTTGCATCTTGCATTTCTTTGTCTTCTGTGATTATGTGACAATTATTGTAGAAACTGCTAAAGTTTTGTGCAAGGTCTACTAAGTATCTTGCAAGTATTGATGGCTCTTCTTTTTCTGTTACGTTCTTTAATATGCTGTTGAAATTATATAATTGGTTTATTATTTTTTGCGAATCTTTATCATTTAATTTTTCCACATTTACTTCTTTAACATTTGGAATATACCCTGCTTTTTCTAATACGCTTTTTGCTCTTACTGTTGTGTATTGAACATATGGGCCTGTCTCTCCATTGAAGTTTAGCATTATATCCCAGTCAAATATTTCGTCTTTTATTCTGCCGTTTGATAAATCATTAAATATGATAGCTCCAACTCCTACTTTTTTTGCAACGTCTTCTTTGTTTTCTAGTTCTGGATTTTTCTTTTCTATTATTTCCTTACTTTTTTCTATTGCTTCATTTAACAAGTCTTCTAGTTTTATTACTTTTCCTTCCCTTGTTGACATTTTACCTGTTTTCAATAAAATCATACCAAAAGGAACATGAACTAATCCGTTTGTGTATTTCTCGTCTAATCCTAAATATTTAGCTGTTGCAAATACTTGCTTGAAGTGTAAAATTTGTTCATATGATGTTACATATATTGCTTTGTCGAAATCGTAAGTTCTTGCTCTATACATTATTGCTGCTAAGTCCCTTGTCGCATATGTTGTTGAGCCATTTGATTTTATTATTAGACAAGGTGGCATGTCGTCTCCTAGTTTTACTACTTGAGCGCCCTCAGATTCTTCTAATTTTCCTGCTTTTTTCAATATATCTATTATTTCTGGCATCTTGTCTGAGTAAAAAGCTTCTCCATTTAAAGAATCAAATTTTACTCCTAGTATATCGTACACTTTGTCAAATTCTTTTAAACTCAATTCTCTAAATTTCTTCCAAATTTCTACACAGTATGGATCTCCGTCTTCTAGCTTTTTGAAGTTGTTTCTACATTCTTCTAGCACGCTTTCGTCTTCTTTACAAAGGTTGTTTATTCTTACATATATTTGCATTAATTCGTCTATCGGATTGTTTTCAATGTCATATTCTGCTCCCCAACGTTTATATCCTTCGATTAGTTTTCCAAATTGTGTTCCATAATCTCCTAAATGGTTTATTGATGTAACATTATATCCTAAGTATTTATATATGTTATATAAAGCTTGACCAATAACTGTTGAACGTAAATGTCCTATGTGGAATGGCTTTGCAATGTTTGGTGCCGAGTAGTCTATTACTATGTTTTGTGGTTTTTCTTGTTTTTGGCTTCCAAAGTTCTCTTTTTCGGTATCAAATTCGTCAATTACTTCTTGTGTAATTTGATTTTTATTTAGTTTAAAGTTTAAAAATCCATTTACTGCACTTACTTCTGAGATTTCTTTTATATTTTCTAAGTTTTGTGAAATTTTCTCTTTTATTTCTTCTGCTATTGCTACTGGCGATTTTTTTAGTTCTTTTGCTAATATAAAGCAAGGGAATGCGTAATCGCCATTAGAGGCATCTTTTGGCACCCCTATGTTTTCTAATATTTTTTCTTTATTTATGTTTGTTGCTTTTTCAATTTCTTCTGCTATTATTTGTTTAAAATCTTTCATATTATTCTTTCCTTTCTTGAGATTAGGGCTTACCTAGTCTCCAAGGCAGATTCCTATGTCTCTTGCTGTTTTTACTAAATCGTCATCCATTTTTATTTTTCTTATATTACTTGTTGGTGTATTTCCTGACACTGCTCCTATTTCTTTGTTTTGTCCCACAACGTCTTCTAGTGTTGCATAATCTAATTTTCCGTTTTTGATAACTGCTATTGTTCCAAATTTTCCTTCCATAGCTAGTTCCATTGCTTTTGCTCCATATTTTGTTGATAATACTCTATCAAATGCAGTTGGTGTTCCACCTCTTTGCATGTATCCCAAAACTGTGCATCTTGCTTCAAACCCTGATAATTTCTCTAATTGTTTTGTTACTATTTCTCCGGCTCCACCAAGTTTTGTGTTATCTACTCCTGCTCCGTTGTCTCTTACATTTTCTACTGAGATGTTTCCTCCTTTTGGTGTTGCTCCTTCTGCTACAACTACTATACTAAAACGTTTTCCAACTCTGGCTCTTTCTTTTATTTTATCTACTGTTTTGTGTATATCGTATGGTATTTCTGGAATAAGTGCTATATCTGCTCCTCCTGCTATTGCTGACTCTAGAGCTATCCATCCTGCATATCTTCCCATTACTTCTAATACCATTATTCTATGATGTGTTTCTCCTGTTGTGTGTAGTCTATCCAATGCTTCTGTTGCTACTGATACTGCTGTATTGTATCCAAATGTTATTTCTGTACATGCAACATCATTGTCTATTGTTTTTGGAACTCCTATTACGTTTAGTCCTTTTAGATAGAAGTCTCTTGCTGATTTTTGTGTTCCATCTCCTCCAAGTGTGAATATACAATCAAATCCATCTTCTCTAACATTTTGAATACATTTATCTGATAAGTCTTGATATTCTATTTCTCCGTTTTCTTTTACTACTTTATAATTAAATAGATTTGCATTTGTTGAAGATCCTATTATTGATCCGCCTTTTGCAAGTATTCCCGATGCGTTTCTATTACCACTAGTGCTTAATCTTATATAATCATTATTTAATAGTCCTCTATATCCATCTACAAATCCATAACATTCTATATCATTTTCTTCTGCTGTTTTTACTATCGCTCTTATAACAGCATTAAACCCTGCTACGTCTCCTCCATTTGTTAAAATCGCTACCTTTTTTAACATTTTATTTACCTCCTATGTTTAACTTATGAATATTATATCAAAAATACAGAAAATTACAACATTTCTAGCCATTTTACTGAATTTTTCTGTTATTTTTTGGTATATACAGCAAAATTACCCGCTTTAGGCAGGTAATTTTATAATTTTATTGATATTCTACAATATCTATCCACTTACTTAAAAATTCTTGTTCTTCCGCTTTTCCTTTTGTCATTTGTGTTGCTGCAACTATTGGTATCCAAGTTTGGATTTTGTTTTTCTCTATCTCACTTGCATTTGCAAATATTTCTAAGTATCTATTTGCGATTTCGTCTTGTCCTTTCATTGAGAATAATAAGAATGTTCTTGCTGCATCTGCTGATGCATTTCCTTGTGTTGCGTGCGACCAATCTAGTATGCAATATTCTCCATTTTCTTTTACTATTATATTGCTTGGGTTGAAATCTCCATGACATAATTTTGCGTGGTTTTTCATTCCCTCTAGTCTTTGTAGTAAATCATATCTTACTTCATTGCTTATGTTTGTTGCTTCTGTTAGTTTTCTTCTAAATTTATCTTTTATTCTACTTAATAAAGGTACTTTCTTTGATAATACTTCTAGTTGTATTTTTACAAAGAATTGTAAATATTCTTCTAGTTTTTCTGGATGTTCTTCCATTAATTGGCTTAATGGTTTTCCTTCTACATATTCTGTAACCAAGGCCCATCTATTTTCTATTTTTCCTATTTCTATTAGCTTTGGTACATTTAAGTCTGTTGCTTCTTCAACTCTTGCTAAGTTCAAAGCTTCGTTTAGTATGTCTGCCTTTGAGTAGTTTTCTATAAATAGTTTTATTGTTTTTCCATTGTCTTGATATATTGTTTTGTTTGCTCTTTCTGCTATTACATTGTTTAAATTATATTCCATTTTCTTCTCCTCCTTCTACTTTGTGACCATAATATGCTTGTAGATACATATCTTTTATTTCGCTCATCAATGGGTATCTTGGGTTTGTTCCAGTACATTGATCATCAAATGCGTCTTCTGTCATTTCGTCTAAGGTTGCTAAGAAGTCTTTTTCATCTACTCCATAATCTCTTATAGTTGGTTTTATACCAATTGTTTCTTTTAGTTCATCTATTTTCTTTATTAGATTTTCTAGTTTTTCTTCATCATTATTTCCTGTAATTCCTACACTTTCTGCTATTTCTGCATATCTTCTTAGTGTATTTGGATATCCGTATTGTGGGAATGTTCCCATTTTTACAGGTGCTTCTTGGCTATTGTATCTTAGTACTTCGTCTATTAACAGAGCATTTGCAATTCCGTGTGCTATATGGTGGAATGCTCCTAATTTGTGTGCCATTGAGTGACATACTCCTAAGAATGCATTTGCGAAGGCCATTCCTGCCATTGTTGCTGCATTTGCCATTTCTTCTCTTGCTTCTGGATCATTTGCTCCATTTTCATATGCTCTTGGTAAATATTTAAATATTTTTCCTAATGCTTCTTTTGCAAGTGCATCTGTGTATGGTGTTGCCATCATTGATGCATATGCTTCTAGGCAGTGTGTTACAGCGTCTATTCCTGATGCAGATGTTAGTCCTTTTGGTGCATTCATCATCATATTTGCGTCTACTATTGCCATCTTTGGTAGTAGCTCATAATCTGCTAGAGGATATTTTATTCCTGTTGTTTCGTCTGTAATTACTGCAAATGGTGTAACTTCAGAACCTGTTCCTGCTGATGTTGGCACTGCTATAAAGTAAGCTTTTTCGCCCATTTTAGGGAATGTGTATACTCTTTTTCTAATGTCCATAAATCTCATTGCCATATCTAGGAATTCTACTTCTGGGTGCTCATATAATACCCACATTATTTTAGCTGCATCCATTGCGCTTCCTCCACCAACTGCGATTATGCAATCTGGATTAAAGTCTGTTAATATCTTTGCTCCTTCTTTTGCACTGGCAAGTGTTGGATCTGGTTGAACATCAAAAAATGTTGCATGTTCTATTCCCATTTCATTTAATTTGTCTGTTATTACTTTTGTGTATCCATTTTTGTATAAGAAACTATCTGTTACTATGAATACTCTCTTTTTATTCATTACATTTTTTAATTCTTCTAAGGCTACTGGCAAGCATCCTCTCTTTATATATACCTTCTCAGGTGTTCTAAACCAAAGCATATTTTCTCTCCTCTCTGCAACTGTTTTTACATTTATTAAATGTTTTACTCCTACATTCTCTGAAACCGAGTTTCCTCCCCAAGTTCCACAGCCCAGTGTTAGTGAAGGAGTTAATTTAAAGTTGTAAATATCTCCTATTCCACCTTGTGATGCTGGTGTGTTTACTAACACTCTGTAAGTTTTCATTGTGCTATAAAAGGTTTGTAGTTTTTCTTGTTCTGTTAAGGTATTTATATATATTGATGATGTGTGTCCTAATCCGCCATCTTCTATTAGTCTATATGCTTTGTCCACAGCATCCACAAAATTTTTAGCTCTATACATCGCTAATACTGGTGATAGTTTTTCTCTTGCAAATTCTTCTGACATTTCTACACTCTCAACTTCACCTATTAATATTTTTGTGTTTTCTGGAACATTTATTCCTGCAAGCTCTGCAATACGAGTTGCTTTCTGTCCTACTATTTTTGCATTTAATGCACCATTTATGATTATGGTTTTTCTTACTTTTTCTGTTTCTTCTGGATTTAGTATATAGCAATTTCTTCTTAGAAATTCATCTCTTACTTTATCATATATTGAATCTAGAACTATTACTGATTGTTCTGATGCACATATCATTCCATTATCAAATGTTTTTGAATGTATTATTGAATTTACTGCTAATAATATATCTGCACTTTCATCTATTACAGCTGGTGTATTTCCCGGTCCAACTCCCAATGCTGGTTTTCCACTAGAGTATGCTGATTTTACCATCCCAGGTCCACCTGTTGCAAGTATTATATCTGCTGACTGCATTAGCATATTTGTCAATTCTAATGATGGAACATCAATCCAAGCAATAATGTCTTTTGGTGCTCCAGCTTTTATTGCCGCTTCTAGTACTATTTTTGTTGCCTCTATTGTAGATTTTTTTGCTCTTGGATGAGGACTTATTATCATTCCATTTCTAGTTTTTAATGCTATTAATGTTTTAAATATTGCTGTTGATGTAGGGTTTGTTGTTGGTATTACTGCCGCAATTACTCCTACTGGTTCAGCTATTTTCTTAATTCCAAAGTTTTTGTCTTCTTCTAGTACTCCACAGGTTCTTACATTTCTATATTTATTGTAAACATATTCAGCTGCATAATTATTCTTTATTACTTTGTCTTCTACAACTCCCATTCCTGTTTCTTCCACTGCCATTTTTGCAAGTGGAATTCTTGCTTGGTTTGCTGCTATTGCTGCTGCTTTAAATATCTTGTCTACTTGTTCTTGTGTATATTTTGAAAATTCCTTTTGTGCTTTTCTAACTCTTTCAAAAGCCTCTTGTAGACTATCTACACTGTCTACGACTTTGTATTCGTCACTCATATTTTTCCTCCTAGTTTATTAAATATCTTTTGCTTATATTTCATTAGCATAATACCATTATTGTAATTATTTTTCAATGATTTTTTTGCTATTTTGTAACTAATTTTTTATTTGAATTAATTTCTTTGCCTTCCAATATTCTTTTTACAAAATCATTGTCATTGTATATCTCTATTGCCTCTGGAAGGACATCTATTGTAAATTTAGTGTCTGATAGTTTTTCTCCATCAACATTAAATGTAATTTTCTGTTCAAATTCTAATTCTATATGCTTGCTTCTATATTTATGCATTTTTCTTTTGCCTTCGTGTTTTCCCTTTTTCATTTTTAAAAGTAATGGTATCATTTTTAGTCTTGGCATTTTTTCTGCATAATATATGTCTAGTATTCCGTCTGTAAGTTTAGATTTTGGTGCCACATTGAAGCCTCCTCCATAATAACCTCCATTACATATACTTATCATAGAGTATTTGTCTTGTATTGTTTTTACTTCTGTTTTTAGTTTCATTTCTTTAAATCTGTAATTGAAGAAAGTATATATTATACTTACATTATACATTTGACTAGCTGGAACTATTGTGTTTCTAAACTTATCAATATTGTTTGCAACTTCTGCATCCATTCCACAGCAAGCAACATTTATAAAATAAGTGTCATTTATTTTAGCTAAATCTATTTTGCTTATTCCTTGTGGAAGTAATTTAATTGTTCTATAAGTATCATTTCCAGACCCTGCCGGTATTATTCCTAATTTGTTTTTTGTTCCAATTATTCCTGCTAGAGTTCTTGTTAATGTTCCATCTCCACCAACTACATATATTACATGTTCTGCATTACAATACTCTCTTGCAATATCTGCACCACTTTTATCTTCAGTTATGTATCTAATTGCATATCTTTTATTTTCCTCTTTGCATATTTTCTCTATATGTGGAACTATTTTTTTATACTTTCCTCTTCCTGCTATTTGATTTACTATAAAAATATACTTCATATCTTCCTATCCTTTTAGTAATTTTAGAACTTCCCCTCTTAAATAATCATTTGCTTCTTCTATTTCCATATTACTTACATCTATTGGCTTACCAAATTTTATGCTTAGTCCTTTTCTAAAAAGCTTGTACTTTCCTCTTATTGCAAATGGAACTATTTTACTATTTGTTTTTTTAGCTATTGAAACTGCTCCATGTCTAAATTTCAATAAGTCTTCATTGGTTCTATTTCTTGTCCCCTCCGGAAATATTCCAACTGCTCCACCATGTTTTAGTATTTCTTCGGCTTCCATAACTGCAACCGGATTTGATTTGTTTCTATGTACTTTTATTGTTCCAACTTTTTTAAAAATCCATCCATGTATTCCTTTAAAAAGACTTTCTTTTGCCATATAATGTACTAGCCTTTTCGTTGATGTTATTACCATTACCGGATCTATTGCATTTACGTGATTTCCTGCAAGGATTATTGGTCCTTCCAGCGGTATATTTTCTTTATCTATTTTTTTGGGCCTATATAATATTCTTAGTAAAACGTTTGCCAGATTTCTAAGGAAATAATATAAAGGTTTATCTTCTCTTTTCATAATTATCACTTTTCTTTCTTATTAAACATCCCTTTATTATAATAAGCAAGTAACTTATTATATGTAGATACTTGCTTATACTTAGTTGTTATTTAATTCTTCTTTTACTTCATAATCTTTTGTTCTTAGTGCTGTTATAGTTGTTATTATCGCACTAATGATTACAAATAAGTAAAAGCTTGCTCCTCTATTTAATAATATTGCACTATTTATCATAGTAGCCGGAAATACTCCTTTAAATATTTCTATAAAAGCTCCTTCGCTTACTCCTACCGCACCAGGAGATGGTATTCCAGATACTGTCGCATATAGCATTGCTTGCAATGTTACTATTTGGAAGAAGTTATAACCCGTGAATCCAAATGCAAGATATACCCAATATGGTATGCTGTAATAAATTATTACTTGTATAAAAGTTGTTACTAATGTCTTTATCATCAGCTTTTTATGTTCTTTTATATAAACCGCACTTTCTTGGTACTTTTCCAATTCTTTTTCTAAAGATTCTTGCTTCTTCTCTATATTTGGTATTCTAAAGAATTTTAATACTTTTACTGCAAAATTTATTAGTCCTTTTGATAGCCTTTTTGAGAATATTGATATTGCTAACAATGTTAATGCGGTTGAGTTTAATAGTATTCCCAGTATAACCAAATATATTAGTCCACTTTTTACTATTTCAAAATGAATTACTGTACTTACTATTCCTAATGTAATTGTTACTATCTGAAAACTTGTTAAATGCACTAATAATGCTAGTGTGGAATTTGCCACAGCTATCTTTTCTTTGTGCATATAATATATTTCCATAGGTTGACCACCGCTAGCAGCAGGTGTTATTGAACTGAAGAAGAAGCCTATTAATGTGTATCTTATATTTCTTAAAAATGTTGATTTTTCTCCTAGTTCTTTTAGTATTCTTGTTATATTTATCGTTTCTCCAAGCAAATATAAGCACATAGCTATTATTGCTACTAATATATATCTTTTCTTTACACTTACTGCTATATTTAATATTTCTAACACATTCTGGTCTTTAAATATTAAATAAAATGTTAAGCCTATTAATAATATAAAAACTATTAAATTTCTTATTGTTTTTTTAATCTTTTTAGCCTTTTCTGTTTTCTCCATTTTTCCATCCATAAATGATTAATCTATCATTGTTATTTTTTCTATTATTGGTTGATTTGCTTTCAATACTGTTCCGTTATTGTCTTCCACCTTTGTATCAGCACATATTTTGTCTACTATTTCTATTCCGCTTGTTACTCTTCCAAATCCTGCATAGTTTCCATCTAGGAATTTGCTGTCTTGATGAACTATAAAGAATTGTGAGCTTGCACTGTCATATGCAGTTGCACGAGCCATTGATATTACTCCTCTTGTATGTGATATGCTATTTTTTACTCCGTTAGCAGCAAATTCTCCTTTAATTTCTTTATCACTTCCACCCATTCCTGTTCCTTGTGGATCTCCACCTTGAATCATAAATCCTGATATTATTCTATGGAATGTTAATCCATTGTAGAATCCTTCATTTACAAGTTGTGCGAAGTTTTCGACTGTTATTGGTGCAACGTCTGCATCTAGTTCTAATGCTATTGTTCCATAATCTTTAATTACCATTTCTGCATGATGTTTACCTTTACTATACACTTTATTTTCCTCCTTATTCTCATCAGCTACTGTGTTTTCTTCTTTATCCGAAACAACAGTATTTTCTGTTTTATTTTCATTGTTATTTGGCTTTTTTGTTTTTTGGTTATTGTATAGAGCATAACCAACCATTCCTGCTATTAATAATACAGCTACAAGTATTGTTATAATAACTTCTTTTTTCATTTTTGTTCCTCCTTAATATATTTTATATATTCAACATTGCTTTTTTTGCTCTGTTCACCCATACAATTATATATTTGATTTCTTAAGTCTTTTTTCTGCTCTTGAATACTTAAATTTTTATCTGCAAAAAATGGGCCATCTATGTATGTTACAATTTTTATTTTGTCTTTTTTTCCTTTTTGATATGTATTTGTTATACAAAATGCTGGTACATTATATTTTATAGGATATTTAAACGAAACATCTTTAAATGGTCTTATTTTTGTGTAATATGGCCATATATGTGCTTCCGGATAAATTGTAATTGAATGTTGTTTGTCTATGTTGTTTTCTATTGTTTCTAAGAAATGTTCCATTCCTTTTTTATCACAAGGAATTGGAATAGCTCCAAGCATTTGCGATAATGTTTTTAATCCTTTCATTGAAACATTTTCTGGATTTACTATAAAGTAGTTCCTCTTTGGATAATTTGCAAGGCTCGGTATAAAAGTGTCTGCAAATGGTTGCGTATGATTTCCATATATAAAATATCCTGTTTTTTTGTATTTTTTCAGCTTTTCCCTGCCTACATATTTTATTCCGAATTTTGTTTTAACATACAAAAGTTTTATCGGCATACTCAATATATTTTGCACTAGAAATGCACATAAATTCCATAACGGGTTTTTATGTACATATTTGTAGCTTCCATCTATTTTTCTTGGAACTATTTGTGCCTCTGAAAATTCATCATTCAATTCATCTTTATAATAGATAATCTTTTCTTCCATTAATTCTCCTGATCAGCTGTAATTTTTTCCTTGTCACATTTATATTCAAGTGGAATCTTGTAAAAATCTTCATACACTTTTTTCCATACTTGATAGTTTTTATCTCTCATAATTTCAGTATTTTCTTTTTCTGTTTTATTAGTATCTGGATAAATTGGCTCTTCAATATTTACGATATACTCTTGAACAGGGAAACCATCTTCTCCAATTATTTCACTATCTTGCATTGTTATAAATATTGGAATTATTGGAACATTGTTTCTTGTAGCCATTTTATATGCTCCATCTTTTAATGGCTTTGGTTTTCTATAATTCCACCATAGACTTTGTTCTGGATAAATTAATATAAAGTCGCCTCTTTGTAGAATTGTATCAACTGCCTTCATAAAATTTATCATTGTTCTTTTATTTGAGCTTAGTGGTAATGTATCTGCATTTCTGAATAAGAAGCCATAAAATCCAGGGAAATTTGTATAATTTCCTTCTCTTATTACTTTATATAGTTTTTTACTTTTTGATTGTTTTGTGCTTCTAAAAACTTCTTCAACTGCAAATGAGTCAAATGGATTAAAGTGGTTACAGGTTATCATTGCGCCTGTTTCTATACTTTGAAGATTTTCTATTCCTTTTACTTCTTTAATGATTAATCTATTATTTTTAAGTATTTCGTTTAAAAATCTTTCTCCAAATTTATTAGCTACTGTTCTTTTTATTTTGCTTGTGCTTTTCTTTTTTAAATAGTCGACATTCTCTGGTGTTAGAATTATTGTGGGAGGATCTTTTTCTGGATCTACATCAAATCTACCCTCTCGTTCAAGCCTATCAATCTCCTCTAAAATTTCCAGCCTATCTTGAGCCTTTTCTATTACTTGTTCTTTCATCCCTATCTCCTATATTTTCTATCATCACCCACGCAATCACATTCTTTTTGCGCTAGTGCTCTTAGTCTCTTGTCTGATTCCATATCTTCAAATTTTTCTTCTTCTGTATAATTATCCTTGATTTCCATTATCTTATCAAAGTACTCTGTTTTTTGGGCATATTCCCAAAAATATTCTTTATATAAAATGTCCTCAAAATGCCAAGGTTTAAATGCTAAATTATAGTGTATTATATGTAATTTATCTCTTTCTACTGTATCTCCACCTATTGGCATTCTATCCCATGTATTTTCTAGTATTTTTACTCTACCTTTGCATAATCTGTTTAGATAATCTTGATCTTGTGCAACAGAAAATTTTACTGTTCCTAATAAATACAAAAACTTCTCTTGAAAGTTTATTCTTCTCATTGCATCTAGATTCATTAGAAGTATTCCTGCATTAAAGTAATTGTGGTAATCTGCTACTCCCACAACCTTTTCAGCATATTCTTGAAAAACTTCTATTGTTTGTATTACATCATCTGGTGCTGCCGCTACTAGATTATCTTCCATATCAGTATTATATAACTCTGCTATATCAGATAATATTACAATATCACTATCTAAGTATAAGACCTTATCATACTGTGGATACAAATCTGGTATAAATAATCTAAAGTATGTTGTTTTAGAGTAATAATCTCTTGTATAAAGTTTATCTTTTACTTTATTTATGTAATAATTCAAATCAACAAATTCAATACTTACATTCTCTCTCTCATACTTTAATATATTGTTCATATTATTTTCTTCTATATTTGTGTATAGTATTTTGATTACATAGTTATTAGTGTCTGATGAGTTTTCTATTAAAGATTGCAACGCTACTGCTAAGAATGGTATGTATTTGTCGTCTGTTGCAAAAAATATTGGTATAACTTGTTTTTCTTTTTTCATTGTTTTCTCCTAACTTTGGGTTAATATATGTTCTTTTGAGTTTTGGTATTCTTCTTTCCATTTTACATATTCTTCTAAGTCATCATCAAATGTGTGACATTTTAAAACTTTATGCACTTCTTCTATTTGCCATTGTTTGTAGTTCTCCGTATGTGGATATGGAAACCACAACATTCTTTTGCAGAAATGGCAAATTACTGTTTTTGGATCGTTAAATCTTGCTTGTTCATTATATCTTCTTGGAAGTAATTTTTTCTTAGTTGTTGACCAGAATATTGCATCTTGATCTGCAAATATTAATTTCTTTGTTTTAATTAAATTTCTCGCTTTTTCTAAAAGCTTGGTCTCTTTTATTTTATTCATATTTATCAATAACATCCCTGCATTTATATAATCAGGTCTGATTATTTTTGAACCGTATTTTTCTCTTACTGCTGCATATTCATATTCAGTAATATCAGTATTATAAAGTTCTGATATATCCTTATTTGCCATCATATCAATATCTAAATATAGTATTTTTTCTGGCATATTTGGTATTAAATCTATAAATAATCGTAGTAATGTATAAGGTGTGCAATAAGCATTTTCATTTTTGCATTTCCCAAATTCTTTTTCGTATAAATCTGTTACATCTATTTTTGTTATTTTGTTGTCTGCATTTTTAGTCTTTACAACCTTATTTAGAAAGTCTATTTGCTCATCTTTTATTGCTGTATATTCTTTTTTTATTCTAGTAACTTCCATTGTTAATATGTAACAATTTATTGGTTCTTTAATCTTGTTTGTTATTGATATTAGCTCTGTTAAAGCTCCATCAAATACCTTCTCATTTCCACTCAAAATTAAATTTATCATTTTTTCCCCAACTTTTATTTTTATAATGATATCATTATAACCTATATTAAGATTTTTTTCAACATTTTTTGCACTGTAAGTTTTATTTTGTATGATTTATTATGATATTACATTGACATTTAAATAAAAAAATATGGCAATATGCGTTTGCATATATTGCCATATTTTAAAATACTTTTATAAATTTGCATAATTAGTTGATGTTCTTTATATCTACTTAGATTTTATTATTAAAGTGGGACGAGAACCGTATGCTGCCGCGGTCCGGATAGA
>HF994449.1 GCA_000434195.1 Clostridium sp. CAG:780 | reverse complement strand
TTTTAATTAAATTACATATTTAATTAAAAACTTATTTATGTTTAGATTACGTCTGCTATCATTTTGCTCTTTGAACATTATTATCTAGCATTGCAATAAATTCAAAAATATATTATAATTATGCAAGGAGGTTTCCGAAATGAAAAAATTCTTAAATACTGTAAAGAACATATGTAAAGATAATAAGAATGTTGCAATGTTTATTGACATGGATGGAACTATTACCGTTTATGATATTCATCCAACTAACTTTGTTGCTGAAGTTATCGCTGAAAGATATACTTCATTAGAACCACTTGAGTGTGTTATAGATGTTCTAAAAGAAATCAGTTCAATTCCAAACATTGATTTATATATACTTTCTTTATCTAAAGCTGTAAAAATAACAAAACAAAAAAAAGTTTGGTTAAAGAAATATGTGCCTTTTATTCCAGAAGAAAACTGGATAATTCTAACTAAGGAACTTGACGAATATAACTCTGAAAACAGAAATATAATCAAGGCTGAAAAGATAAAAGAAAAAATGTCTTTATATGATCATTCTATTTTATTAGATGATGATCATACTATTTTAAAAGCAGCTAGGCAAATGTTTGAAGATAAAATTGATGTTTTTCATATTTCTTCTGCATTAGTATAATAAAAAAACTAGAAGTAATAAATTCTATGCTGAGTCAAAATGTTAAATTTTTATCCAACATTTTGGCTCACTTTATTTATCTCTTTCTAGTTTTTATTTTATCTTTCCTCTTGTCTTGAAAGTTCTTCTCTAAATTGAGTTTCTAACATTCCAATTCTTTCTAATTGTTCTGGAATACCATCTTTTTCTACTCTTTCTCTTAAACTTTGTATTCTTGAGAAATACGTTTCTGGATTTCTTAATAAATCACTTCTATTTCTATTCCTTTCAGCTATAACCGTGCTTACTGCACTTGGATATCTTTTATCTCCATTTACATATACTAGTTCCGGCCTTTCTATCAAATATCCTCTTTTAAATACTCTCATTGAATCAAACAATCCTTTTTGTTCTATCATTCTTAATGTTTCTAATTGCTTTTCGTATGCATAATCATGGTTTTGTGGAGTTACAACTCTTGGTGGTAATCCATTTTCTCTAAAATATTGTTCTCTTTCGTAACAAGATAATAAGCTTTCAAATCTATCAACTGCTAAAATATTTATATCTATCTTATAGTTTCCTGTAACATGTCTCTGCTCTCTTGTTCCATCTTCTTGCACCTTTCCTAGCTGAGCTACTCCTCCATTTTTTTGGAACTCCAATATTTTTATATAGCTCTCACTACTTCCAAAAGTTCCTTCTTGCACAAGGTTGTTTCTCAACTCTACCGCTCTCTGTCTTAAATATGTGTCTAATGCTGGTTGCACGAATCTTTGTAAAATTTTATATGAGGTGTCTGGAAATTCTTGTAGTATTTCCCTATAATATTTATGATAGATTGCAATTTCATCAGGATTAAATTCTGTATAGCTTGGTAATTTTCCCTGATCTTGCGCTTCATTTATTAAGAAATTTTTTAATCCGGTTTTGCCTGCCCCAGCTTGCGCTACTACAAATATAGAACGTGGCTCTTCGACCCTTTCACTTCTTATAAATGTTGCCATTTCTGCCATTAGTAAACATCTATTGTATTCTTCATTAGTTAAATCGTATTTGTGGTCCGTTATTTCCATATTTCCTCCAACTATTTTTTTATTTCTTCTAAATATACGTTTAGTACTTTGTTTATTATCTCTTGATTTCCTTTGTATATTTCTCTTTTTTCATCAGTTAATTTTTCTATCTTTGTTTTAAATGCTTCATAATCTTTTTCTTCATTTTCTTTTATTGCTTTTGCAATTTTTAGATTTATTACATACATTGCTAAATCAATTTTCTCTTCTATTTTAATCACTCCTTAATTTTTATGCATTTCTAGCCATATTATATTATAATAATTATTAATACGCAATACTTTTAGGTTTATACTTAAAAACTGACAGCAATTTTATATTGCTATCAGTTTTTTGTTATTCAAGAAACGTTGGATAACCGTTTGTTCCTAATTTCCATTTTTTCCAGTCTGCGTTTGTTCCTATATTTGCATTTAGTAAATCTACAAAAGTTTGGCTCTTTATTTCTGATCCACTTTTTAAAGTTGCTTCTCCGCTTGTTAATGAACCGGTTCCTATTGATGGCTCTGATGGATAATAAACGTTTGTAAATTCTGTTTTTGTATCAGTTCTTGCATTATTATATATGTGTCCTAAAGTATTTCCGAACTCTTTTCCTTTTACATCTCCAGCATTATATGAATTGTTTATATATAAATAATTTTGAGCTGCTACAGTATCTTGCGTTCCAACTATTCCGCCAGCTACTTTTTCCGAAGATATGTTTCCAATATTATAACAGTTATTTATATACGTACTAAGATTTGAATCCCAACTTTGTCCACTGACAGTTCCTATTATTCCTCCTGCAGCACTTTTTCCAACTACCGCTCCTTCATTACAAGAGTTTATCAATTTTATTTCACCTCCTCTTTGTAGAGCTATTATGCCTCCTGCAGATGTTGACACATTTATATTATTTATTTTTCCTTTATTTTTACAATTTCTAATACTTGTACCTCCCGCTGATGTTCCTACTATTCCTCCAAGTCTGCAAACGCCCTTAATCTCACCATAATTTATACAATTACTAATTTCTACTCCTTCTCCCCAGTCATTAGCGACTCCTATTATTCCCCCAATACCAGCATATCCGATACTCACTTCCTGTTATCTCCACATTTCCATAGTTTGTACAATTCTCTATAATTTTCATATAGCTCGCTGCTATTCCTCCAACCATATTTTTCCCTGTAATGTTGGCTTTGTTGATACAATTAATTATTTTTATTTCTCCATTATTTACTCCATATGCTACAATACCAGCAGCCTGCCATTCAGATTTTACTGTTCCTGTCACACAAAGGTTCATAATACTAGCATTTTTTGTTGCATTTTTAATTAAAGCTTTGCTTGTTTTGTCCCCTTCTAATGCATTTATATAAATATTGGCTATTGTATGTTCTCTTCCATCAAAATTTCCTGCATAATCAGCTATTGGTATAAAACCTGTTCCAGTTGTCATTTCTGTAATTAAGCTGTTTCCATCTGTATCATCATTGTTTAAGTTTCCAAAATCTGTTCTTGTGCTATCATTATATGAATATTTAGACTTGAAATTTAAGTTTTTTGTCAATATTATATATTTATTAGTAAAGACATTTTTCGAAGTTATTGTTACTGCTTTGCCATTCTCTAATTTTATTCCTTTTCCATTTGTCATATTGGATAACACTACTAAATCCTCTATACAACTTATTTCATAAGGTTTTTCT
>HF994448.1:4058-6625 GCA_000434195.1 Clostridium sp. CAG:780 | reverse complement strand
TTACGAGATTAGCAACAAGACAACCGATAAGAATTGCAGAACTTTCTCCATATTGGTGTGTAACATTAAAAGATAAAGAGACAAAAAATATCCAAACATTTACAGTGGCTTATATAATATATAATAATCAGAAAATAGATATTAGTTCGATTATAAGTAATTATAATAATTGTAACTTTATTTATGGAGACAACATATGCGATTATTTAATGACTCAATTAAACGATTTCAATAAAGATGAATTTTATAGATCAACACAACAATTCATAATAGAAAAAGATGGAACAGAGCACAGAGGATATGCAAGAGTGGATAGGTGGTACTCTTATTGATGGTTAATAATCTAAAATTAACAAGCTAACAAAACAATTTGTTAGCTTGTTTTAAATTTTAATAGATACCTATTGATTTTATATGTGATTTGATATAAAATAAGCACATACGTTTAAGTACAATTTTAATATGGAGATAAGATAAAATGGAAAAGAGAATGAAAACATTTAAAGGTCACGAAATGGGGACTGTTAAAGATTATAAAGAATTATTAAACAGAGCAGTTGAGAAATACGGAGATAAAGTAGCTTTCAAATATAAAAAAGATTTAAAAGCAAAAAATCCAGAATATGTTGAACATACATTTAAAGATTATAAAAATGATGTAACAAAACTAGGAACAGCTCTATTAGATATGGGACTAGAGGGCAAAAAAGTTGCTTTAATAGGAAGAAACAGATATGAATGGTGTGTAACATATATGGCTGTTGCGTGTGGAAATATGATAATTGTTCCACTAGACAGATCACTGCCAAACAGTGAAATAAAATCATTAATCTCTAGAAGTGAAGCGGAAGCAGTTATATATGACGAAAAATATGAAGAAGCATTTGATGAGATAAAAAAAGAAAATAATACAAATCTAAAATACTATATTTGTATGGATAATCTAAACAAAAAAGATATTTTGTATTATCAAGATTTATTGAAAAAAGGAGAAGATAGTTTAGCAAACAACTACAATAAATTTGATAACATAGAAATAGATAATAATAAATTATCAGTATTACTATATACATCTGGAACAACATCAGTAGCGAAAGCAGTAATGCTATGTCAAAATAATGTTTGTTCAAATATAAATGCGATGCCACACTTTGTAATGATGTATGAAACAGATTCAATACTATCATTCTTGCCATTACACCATACATTTGAATGTACGATTTCATTTATATATGGATGTTTATATTGTGGAGCAACTTTAATATTCTGTGATGGACTAAAATACATATTAGACAACTTAAAAGAATATCACATTACAGTATTTGTTGGAGTACCACAAATGCTAGAACTAATGTATAAAAAATTAACAAAGGCAATAGAAAAACAAGGAAAAACAAAGCTAATAAATGTAATGAGCAAACTATGTAATTTCTTGCTATTCTTCCATATAGACATTAGAAGAAAAGTGTTTAAACAAATATTAGATAATCTTGGAGGAAAGTTAAGATTAATCCTTTATGGTGGAGCACCAATGGATAAACCAGCAATAATAGGACTTTCAAACTTTGGTATATCTATAAATCAAGGATATGGATTAACAGAAACATCGCCAGTTATATCAGCAGAAACAGATCACTTCAAAAAGCCTGGAGCAACAGGACTTGTAATGTGCAATGAAGAAGCAAAAATATATAATCCAAATGATGAAGGAATAGGAGAAATTATAGTAAAAGGTCCAAATATAATGTTGGGATATTACAAAGATGAAGAAGCAACTAAAGAAGCTATAAAAGATGGATGGTTCTATACTGGAGATTTAGGATATATAGACAAAGAAGGATTTTTATACATAACAGGTAGAAAGAAAGACTTAATAGTATTAAAAAACGGAAAGAATGTATATCCATTAGAGTTAGAATTTTTAATTAGTAAATTACCTTTTGTAGAGGAATGTATGGTATTTGGTATGCCAAAAGATGGAGACGAAAAAGATCCAGTAGTATCTGCAAAAATAGTATATAATGAAGAAACAATGAAACAATTATATCCTGATAAAAAGGAAGAAGAATATAGAGATATTATCTGGGAACAAGTAAAAGAAATAAATCAAAACTTGTCAACATACAAACACATAAAAGAAATAATTGTAACAACAGAGCCTCTAATAAAAACCACTACACAAAAAGTAAAAAGAGCAGAAGAAATGAAGAAAATATTAGCAAAATAATGAACAAGGGATGGCAGGCTTAAAAGCACCATCCCTTATTGTAACAAACAAGGAGTAAATATGTTTGAAAATATTAAAGTTGTAAAAAGAGATGGAAAAAAAGTTGATTTTGACGGAAGCAAAATAGCCTTGGCAATAAAAAAAGGATTCGACAGTGTTGCGCTTGACGAAGAAGAAGCAAAATATTCCGAAAAAGATATAAACAAAGTATATAATCTAGTAATAGAAGAAATAGGAAATCTTGGAGTTGAAAGAATAAAAATTGAAGAAATCCAAGATTTAATAGAGAAATACCTGCAGCAAGAAGGATATGAAGATGTATATACTTCATTTTCGGAGT
>HF994448.1:0-4027 GCA_000434195.1 Clostridium sp. CAG:780 | reverse complement strand
ATAGGGAAAGAAGAGCTCAGTCAAGAAAAATATTTCTTGAAGAAAAGAAACAACACAAGTTTTTAAAAGCATTAGAAGCATTAACATTAAAAAAAGAAAATAATGTTAGCCCTATGGAAATGATGATAGACTATGGAAGTACAATTTCAAAGGAATTTGCTAAGTCTTACATAGTAAAAAAGAAGGTTGCAGATGCTCAAGACTTAGGTGAAATACATATACACGATTTAAATTTTATGCCACTAGGAACAACTACATCATCACAAATAAATCTAGAGAAAATATATAATGGTGGATTTGAAACAAAAAATATACATATAAGAGAACCAAAAGATATAATGTCTTATACTGCACTTGCAGTTCTAGTAATAACATTAAATCAAAAAGAACAACACGGATGTCAATCAATTCCGGCGTTTGATTATTATATGGCACCAGGCGTGCTAAAGACCTTTAAAAAACAATTTAAACAAACTATAGATGATATATTAATATATACAGACTTTGATAAATTTGCAGCAACAAATGGAATTGACAGAGAGATAGAAAAACTTGAAAGCATAGATTTTGATATTTCAATTTTTAATAAATATAGCAGAGAATCAGAACAGCTAAAAAGAGCATTTAGAATATCTTACGATATAGCAATGAAGAAAACAAAGAAAATAGTTTCACAAGCTATGGAAGCCTTTATACATGATACAAACGTTATAGACACAAATGGAAATGAAAGAATATATCCAACAATAAATTTGGGAACAGATACCTCAGCAGAAGGAAGAATGGTAATAACTAAAATATTAGATGCCATAGACTTTGGAATAGAAAATGAAAAAGAAAGACTATCTCCACTTGTAATATTTAAAATAAAAGAAGGAATAAATTATAACGAAGAAGATAAAAATTATGATTTATATAAGAGAGCTATAGATATAGCAAGTAGAAGAAATTATCCAGCATTTTCTTTCTTAGATGCAACATATAATAAAAAATACTATGTAGAAAATAATCCGGACAGCGAAGTTGCATACAATTCTTCTAATATGAGAGAGATGGAAAATATTATAGATAGAGAAGGAAAACAAATAGCTTCACAAAGAGGAAATATATCGTATACAACAATTAACCTAGCAAGAATAGGAATAAAAAACAGTCCAATATTAAAAGAAATGTCTAAGTCGAAAGAAAAACAATACGAAGAATTCTTTAATGAATTGGAGGACAAGCTAAACTTAGTAAAAGACCAACTACTAGACAGGTTTGAAGCACAAGGAAATAAAAAAGCTTATGAATTTCCTTTCTTTATAAAACAAGGAGTATGGATGGATGCTGAGAAAGCAAAAGACGATGATAGGATTAGAAAAGTAATAAAACAAGGAAGCCTTACAGTTGGATTTATGGGCTTGGAAGAGTGTTTAATTGCTTTAACAGGAAAGAAAAGAATTGATAACAAAGAAACGCAAAAATTAGGAATTCAGATAATTAGCTTTATGAAAAGCAAAGTGGAGGAATTTAGTAATAAATACAATCTAAACTTTTCTTTAATGGGAACAGAAGATAAGGAGCTTGCAGAAGAATTTATTGCAACAGATAAAGCAATATATGGAAACTTAAAAGGAATAACTGATAAAAATATATATACAAATTCTTTTTATATAGACAATGAATCTGATATAAAAGATAAAATAAAAATAGAAGCTCCATATCATGAATTAACCAATGGAGGACATGTTTTAACCATAGACATAACAGAAGCTAGTAAGGAAGAACTAGAAAACATATTAAGAAATGCAAAAGAAAATAACATTGGATTTATAAAATTTTAAGTAATAATACCGCTCAAGAGAGAAAACGTCTCTTGAGTGATTTAAAATATTAAAGCAGAAAAATAAAGGTTGCCTATTGGGTAAATTACAGTGAAACAAGCATAAAGGACAGTCGTAAAGTAATACCTTTAACAAAGGGGGATTGTTTTTTTATGAGAGTCATAACAATAAAAAAGAAAATAATTTTTAGATTATCAGCATTGGCTGTTTTTACACTAATACTATGCGGATTAACAACATCATTTGGAATGCAACATTATTACAAGTTAGATTTTGCAACAGGTTTGGTTACGGCTTCAAAATTAAATGTGAGAAGTGGTCCTGGAACACAATACAAAGTAGTAGCAACAGTTAATAAAAACGAATATATCAGAGTATTTGCGGGAGTTGGAGACTGGTATGTGGTACAAATAGAGGGAGACTATGTGGGTGCGGTTAGTAAAAAGTATGTAAAACCAATTTACCCAAAATCATCAAACGCGCAAAACAACAATAATAATCAAACTACAACAACAAATATGAATGCGGACGAAAAAGAAGTATTTAATTTAATAAATCAGCAAAGAATCAATAATGGATTATCAGCGCTAAAAGTTGATGACGAAGTCCAAAGAGTGGCTAGAATAAAAGCACAAGATATGGTAGACAATAATTATTTCTCGCATACTTCTCCGACATATGGTTCTCCATTCGACATGTTAAAGAGCTTTAAAATATCATATAATTCGGCAGGAGAAAATATTGCGGGAAATTCGAGCAACAGCGGGGCTGTAAGTGCATGGATGAATTCGTCAGGACATAAAGCTAACATTTTAAATAGCAGTTTCAACTATACTGGAATAGGAGTGGTAAGTAGTCCAAAATACGGCAAAATATATGTTCAGATGTTTATCGGAAAATAGATGAAAACTCTTGCTTTTTAAGGATTGTGATGGTATAATTTATTCATTATATAAAAAAGGGGGACAAAGATATGAATGTACTAGATACTTTAGAAGCAAGAGGCTACATCGAACAAGTTACTGACGAAGAAGACTTGAGAAAATTATTAGATAAGGAAAATGTACCATTCTATATAGGATTTGACCCAACGGCAGACAGCCTACATGTGGGGCACTTCGTATCTATGATGGTAGCTTCATATATGCAAAAGGCTGGACACAGACCTATTATATTAGTAGGTGGAGGAACTGTAAACATAGGAGATCCATCAGGAAAAACTGACATGAGAAGAATGATGGGAAGAGAAGAAATTGAACACAATGTAGAATGTTGCAAAAAACAATTATCAAAATTTATAAGTTTTGAAGGAGAGAATGCAGCAATAATAGTAAATAATGCAGACTGGTTATTAGACCTAAACTTTATAGATTTCATGAGAAAGATAGGTTCTTTATTCTCAGTAAATAAAATGCTTGCAGCAGACTGCTACAAAAATAGATTAGAAACAGGATTGACATTTTTTGAAATGGGTTATATGCTAATGCAATCATATGACTTCTTACATTTGTATGAAACGTATGGATGTAAACTAGAAATGGGTGGAAATGATCAATGGTCAAATATTATAGGTGGAGTAAACCTAGTTCGAAAAGTTGGACATGATGACGCATTTGGATTAACATTCAAACTTCTTACAACAAAAGAAGGAAAGAAAATGGGCAAAACAGAAAAAGGAGCATTATGGTTAGATCCAGAAAAAACATCTCCATACGAATTTTATCAATACTGGCGTAATGTAGATGATAGTGGAGTAAAGACAGTTTTACAAATGCTTACATTTATGCCAATGGAAGAAATAGATAAGCTTACATCAGTTGAAGGAACCGAGCTAAACGAAACTAAAAAAATTGCAGCATACGAAATTACAAAATTAGTACATGGTGAAGAAGCTGCTAAACAAGCAGAGGAAGCTTCAAATGCACTATTTGGCGGAAACGGAAATACAGACAATATGCCAACAGTAAAAGTAGAAGCAGATACAAGTATTGTAGAAGCAATAGTTTTAGCTGGATTTGCAACATCAAAAGGACAAGCAAAAACATTAATTGCTCAAAATGGAATAACATTGAATGACGAAACAGTAACAGATGTTCAATTAAAAGTTACAGCAGAAATGCTTGAAAAAGGAGCGATACTAAGAAAAGGTAAGAAGAACTACTGTAAATTAGTTAAATAAAAAATGCGAGCACTAACAAAGT
>HF994447.1 GCA_000434195.1 Clostridium sp. CAG:780 | reverse complement strand
AAAAAGTAGAAGTAACAAATGTGGATACAAGTTTACCATCATTAACAGTAGTAGGAGAAAAAGGCAAAAACAGTAGTGCAGTCTTAATTAAGCTAAAAGTTGCAACAGCAGATAAATATACGAAGTTTGAAAAAGCATATATCATGTATAATAATGAAAAAATAGAAGTAACATCTGAGATAACAGGAAACACGTACATTTCGGCATTTGATATAGCCGTATCATTAATGACCGGTGGAAAAATAAACGATAAATACGTATTAGAAAATACTGATCAAACAATAATACTAGTAAAAGACAACAAAGAATATACAGGAACCATTAATATGGGAGATTTTCCAACGATACAATAAATTTAAAAGAATGAAAAAAATTTTATATAAAACCAGAACTGACAATCATAACGATTGTCAGTTTTTGCTTTGCAAAGCTTAGAACAAAAATATAAATATTATGTGCGATCCAATAAACCTGCCACAAAAAGAATAATACACATTGACTTGCTACAACAATAATAATATAATTATTGCATAAAATAGGAGGCAATATGGAAAAAATAGAATTAAATAAACTTGCGCCAGAGGCAGCATGCAAGGAAAATCCAAAATGGGAACAAATGATATCAAGAAAACAAGAACTATATACTGCAAAAATAGACTTTAGAACAGAGTTTCAAAGAGATTATACAAGAATATTATACTCAAATGCATATAAAAGATTAAAACACAAAACGCAGGTATTTTTCTCGCCAGAAAATGACCATATATGTACAAGAATAGAGCATGTAAATCATGTGGAATCAATAAGCTATCTTTTAGCAACGGCATTTGGACTAAATACAGAACTAACAAAAACAATATCAATAGCTCATGACCTAGGACACAGCCCTTTTGGACATAAAGGAGAAAGAGTCCTTAATGAAATTCTGCTTAGAGATACAGGCAAAACGTTTTGGCATGAAGAGAATGGACTAAACTATGTAGATAATATAGAACTTCTAGAAAATAGAGAGGGCTATAAGGAAAACTTAAATTTAACATATGCAGTAAGAGATGGAATAATATCACATTGTGGAGAAATAGATGAAAACAGTGTAAAACCAAGAAAAGAAGCAATAGATTTAATGAATTACACGAAACCAAATGAGTATGCACCTTTTACATGGGAAGGTTGTATTGTAAAAATTTCAGACAAGATTTCGTATCTAGGAAGAGATATAGAAGATGCACTAAGATATGGAATACTAACAGATTCTGATATAGAGGAATTAAACCAAAAGCTAGGATTTTATAAATTTGGCTATGAAACTTTAAACAATACAAACATAATAAATTATCTAAATGGAGATTTATTAAAAAATAGCTCAATCGAAAAAGGACTGACTTTCTCAGATCAAGGATTAAACCTTATAAACGAGATAAAAAAATTTAATTATGAAAAGATATACAAAAACGAAAAAATTGAATTAGGAGAGGAATATTTTAGAATTGTTATTAACACAATATATAATATATTAAAAGAAGTGTATGATAACAAAATAGATAAGATTATAGAAAATCCAAAATCAAAATTGTATAAAGAAGTAGTAGAAGAATTTGCTTATTGGCTACAAGATTTTTGCTTTGAATATGACAGTTTGAACAATTCAAGCAGAAGACTTAAAAACAATAAATTATACGATTTGAATAAAAAAGAGGACTACATGCAAGCAATAGTAGAGTACATATCGGGAATGACAGACAACAAAGTAATAAACACATATAATAAATTAATTAGTTTTTAGGAGGAAGAATGATAGCATTAGTTACAGGAGCGTCTTCTGGAATAGGAAGAGACATAGCAAGAGAACTTGCTAAAAGAAAATATGACATAATAGCTGTTGCAAGAGGCAGAGAAGCACTAGAAAATTTAAAAACAGAACTTGAAAAAGATTATCAAGTAAAAGTAGACGTTAGAGAACAAGATTTAACTGATAGAGGAGGATGCAAGAAATTGCATCAAAACGTCAAGGAAAAATATGGAACAATAGATGTATTGGTAAATGATGCAGGATTTGGAACTTGTGGAAAATTTACAGAAACTGATTTAGAAAAAGAAATAAAAATGATAGACACAAATGTGGTAGCTCTTCATATATTAACAAAACTATTTTTGCAAGACATGGTAAAAGAAGACAAAGGTCACATACTAAATGTTGCTTCAATAGCTGGTTTTATGCCAGGGCCACTTATGGCAACATATTATTCCACAAAATCGTATGTAGTAAGATTAACACAAAGCATAAGACACGAATTATTTAAGCAAAAATCCAAAGTGAAAATAAGTGCATTGTGTCCTGGACCTGTTGCAACAAATTTTAACAAAGTGGCAGATGTAAAGTTTAACTTAGCAGAAGCGGATAGCCAATATGTGGCAAAATATGCAGTGAGATTAATGTTTAGAAATAGAACACTAATTTTTCCAAATTTCTTTATATGGTTGGGACGAGTATTTGCAAAAATATTACCAGACCAAGTATCGGCATTTTTCTGCTATTATGCACAAAAACGAAAAATTCAATAAAATAAAATCATGGATTAATCTAAAATCCATGATTTTTTCTAAATGGAGTACGCTGTACTCTGTTATTTTTTTCTTTTTGAAAATGAAGCAACTGGGCTCTGACATCAATGCAAATCGCTTGTAACTTTTTGAAGAGTAACTCTTACAATCGTACCTTCTTCAACAGAAGAATCAACTGCTAAATCTTGAGAAACAACAGTGCCACTACCGGTTGCTTGAATGTTTAAGTTTCTATTCTTTAAAGCAGAAGTTGCTTGTGTTAAACTCTTTCCTTTTAAATCAGGAACAGTAGTTGAAACAGAAGAATTATGCTCTGCTGTGTAAATTCTTACAACTCCATTTGGAGATATAGAAGTTCCGGCTTTTGGAGTTTGTGAAGTTACAATTTCACTTGAAGAAGCAGAAGTTAAACAGGTAATTCCTAAATCTTTTAACAACTGTTTTGCTTCATCAACTGTTTTGTTTCTTAAATCTGGAATCTTAATTCCAGTAGATTCAGAAGAAGTATCATTAGAAGGAATACCTAAATAAGGTAAAACTTCGCTTAAAACTTGAGAAACGACTGGTGCTGAAATCTCTCCACCAAAGTGAGATCTTCCTTGAGGTCCATATAACGACATTAGTGCAACAACTTTTGTGTTTTCAACAGGAGCTATTGCCAAGAAAGAAGCAACATATCCATCCTCTGGATGATTAGGATTTGGCTCTGATGTACCTGTTTTTCCACCAATGCTATATCCTTTTACAGCACCTGATTGACCACCACCGTCAGTAACAACGGATTGCATCATGCTACGAACTCTAGCAGCAGTTTCAGGAGATATTACTTGTCTTACTTCTTCAACATCTGTGGTTGTAACAACGCCAGTATCTGGATTTTCTACCTTTGTGATAAGTCTAGGTTTTACCAAAACCCCGTCATTAGCTATTGCACATGCAGCTGTAATCATTTGAAGAGGTGTTATTGTGAATCTTTGGCCAAAAGACATTGTCGCAAGTTCAACTGGGCCAACAGAATCTATTGGATGGAATTGACTTGAAGATTCACCAGCAGTTTGAATTCCTGTTTTGTTAAATAAACCAAAAGCTCCAAAATATTTATATAAAGTTTTGACTCCAATACGTTGACCTAACTGAATAAGAGCTGGGTTGCAAGAATTTTCTAGTGCATTTCTTAAAGATTGTGAGCCATGGCCAGATCTTCTAGCACACTCTATATTCTTATCAGCAACAGTCATGACTCCAGAACAATAAAAATCGCCCGCAATGTCAGTTTCCGTAATGTTTTCCTCTAATGCGATAGAAGCCATAAGAACCTTAAAAATAGAACCTGGTTCAAAAGTCTCATTAACCACTTTATTACTATACATCTTGTATAAACTATTACTCTTTTCCTCACTAGTCAAATTATCCCAATTTTTAGATAAAGACTCATTTGGCTCAAATGGAGTATTTAAATTATAATCTGGGTAAGTAGCCATTGCTAAAATATCACCAGTTGAAGGATCCATTAAAACCATAGAACCACCATTTTTACAATTATTTTCATCAACAGCTTGCTTCAAATACTTTTCGACAATAGCTTGAATATTAGCATCAATAGATAGAGTAATATTACTTCCATTTTCAGGAGCTATATATTGTTTGTCACTATCTGGGATTGCTTCTTGAGTAACATCTGTTGCAGTAACAAGCTTTCCAGGAGTACCAGTTAATTGAGAATCTAAATTGTACTCAATTCCAGACAATCCGTTATTGTCACTTCCACAGAATCCTATTAAATTGGAAGCAAGATTGTTGTAAGGATAAGACCTTTTAGTATCTTTGTCTATATTAATTCCAGCATAGCAATCATTGTCCTTCATCCATTGTTTCAATTCTTCTACTTTATTCAAATCAACCTTTTTTACGATTGTCTCAACAGAATTTGTACTTGTAACTTTGACTAAAACATCATTATAATCCAATTCGAATATTTGAGCCAAAGCAGTGGCAACTTTCTCTTTTAAAGCATTTGTTTCTTCTTGCTTGTTTTTTACTACAATAAGGGAAGGATTGACACTGATTGTATCCACATCTGTACTTACGGCAAGAGCCTTTCCAGTAGAATCGTAAATTGTTCCTCTCTTTGGACTAATAACTTTATTTGCTGTTGATTGCTTGTACGCTTTTTCCTTTAAAGAAGCACTATCAACAAACTGTAAAATAAACAGTCGTGATATTAATAAAATGATAAAAAAAGCGAAAATTACAACAAACCACTTTAGGTGGGTCCCTTTATTTTCTATTTGAACATTTTTTTTATTTTTGTAATTCATAAATCCTCCTAAGATATTAATAAAAATATTGTATATTAATATGAAAGAAAAATCAATATTTTGTAAATTTTAAAGCAAAATTGTAACACAATTGAAATATATCTAAGCAAATTCAAAAAACCGTAAAAAATATTGGAAAATTTATTTACTTTAAAATTCCATTATGCTATAATTCAAATGTAAAAGACTGTAAAAATAAGGAAGGTAAATATAATGAATCAAATTCTTATGACAGAAGATAATAATCGCAATTATAAAGCAAAAAAACCAAAGGTACATTCAAATAAACCTATTGGAACTTCTAGCATTGTAAAAGTATTTGCTATATTAATTCTTATATTTGGACTAGCTTTAGTTGGAAATACTGTATATGCTATGATGCAAAGTGCAAAAGAAGCTCAGCTAAACAAAGAACCAGAAGTTACAACTCAAAGAAGTGGAAATGAAGTAACAATAATTGCAAAATGTGAATCTGGAATAAGAACCATGGTATATTCGTGGAACGACTCAACAGAAAAAGTAATATTTGGTAGAAACAATACAGAATTAAAACAAACGATAAATATACCAACCGGAGAAAGCAGACTTAATATAACAATAATAAACTCAAAAGGAAAACAATCAAAGTTTGTTAAAAACTATATACAAGAAGCAAAAGATGTTACAGAACCTGTGATAAAAATTGATTCAGTAAATGCAGACATAAAAATAACAATAACCGATGACACTGCACTAGACTATGTTGTATATAAATATGGCGATAACGATGAAGTAAAAATTACAGCAAATCCAGATAACCCAACATTAATAGAAAGAACAATACAAGCAAGACCAGGACAACATACTTTAAAAATAGAAGCAGTAGATAAAGCACAAAATTATGCAACAAAAGAACAAGAAGTAAAAGGTGTAAATAAACCAGTTATAGAAGTAACACCAGATCCAAATGATCCTTCATACATAATTATAAAAGCAACAGATGAAGAAGGACTTAGAATGATTTCATATTATATTAATCAACAAGAATACAAAACAGATCCTAATACATCACTAAACACAAAAACTTTTGAATGGAGACAAAAAGTAGAAAAAGGACAATCAAATGTAACTGTACATGCATACAGCGTAAATGAGCAAGTTACAGAGTTTAAAGGAATTTACAACTACTAATACAAGGAGGAAACCAATGCAAAATATCTATCTCATTGATGATGATGAAAATTTAAAAAAGAAATTAATGGAAGATTTTTCGAGCTCAAAAGATTTTAAGTTCAAACAAATAAGAACAGAAAATATAGATGTAGCATTAAAAGATATTCCAGCATTAATAATAATAAATGAGGACACAATAAAAGAAGACGCAGCAATCGTATGTAGAAAAATCAGAAATAATGATGATAATTCTATAACACCAGTAATAGTAATAACAGCAAACATAGATAGAGACCACAGAATTGAAGTTTTAAGAGAAGCGGCAACATATTTTATAAAAAAACCGATAGATTTTGAATACTTGTTCTATACGATAAAAAACATAATAGATTTATTACACATAAATAGAAAAGTAAGTCCATTAACAAATCTACCAGGAAATGTTCAAATACAAGCAGAAATGAAAAGAAGATTGCTGAAAAAAGAATTCTTTGTAATGCTATATATAGATTTGGACAACTTCAAAGCGTACAACGATACATATGGCTTTGCACAAGGAGATGAACTTATAAAATTCACAGCAAGAACAATAACAAACAATGTGCATTCAAAAGAAGAAGACAACAATTTTGTGGGACACATCGGTGGAGATGATTTTATAGCAATAGTAGAAGATGAGGACTACGAAAAAATTTGTCAAAATATAATAATAACATTTGATAAAAATGTGAAAAAGTATTATAGTAAAGAAGACATAGAAAGAGGATTTGTAGAAGTACCAAATAGAAAAGGAATACTAGAAGAATTTCCGTTAACTTCAATATCAATCGGAGCAGTAGAAGTAGATTCGGACAGATTCCACAATACACTAGAAATTGGAGAAGCAGGAGCACAAGTAAAACACTTATCAAAAACAATTCCAGGAAGTACATATGTAGTAGACAGAAGAAAAAAATCAATATAGAAAATTTTGTTATTGACTTTAATTGTATAATTTATTAAAATTAAAATAACTATGATAGTAAAAGGATGGAGAGATATGGAAAGATTTAGAAAATTGAAAAAAGCAGTACTAAGTTTAGTATTGACCATTAGCACAATGGCAACTTTTGGAATGTTTAATTTTGTAAAAGCTGCTAACGATTTGACAGTGCCTGCATATTTAGGAATAGAACTATATCGTAGCTCTGGTTATGGATATAAACAAGGAGACCTACCAATCTACAAAATAGCAACATATAAATCAACAGACACAACAAATAAAATACCAGATAAAAGCAGAACAATATACTGTATAAAAGGTGGAATTGGATTTGGATCAGATGATGCAGAAACAGGATATCAAGAAAAAATAGTAACATATACTAAAAAATATGATTTAAAAAATCTAAGTGCAATACCAAGCCCATATAAAGATGTTTTACCAACAGGAGAAAATTACAATAAGTTGATGTGGGTATTAGATCATTTATATATAATGCCAGAAAATACTCAAGAAGACAGCACACAAGCAAGAACAGCATTCTTAAATGGAGCAATACCTGACGAATTATATGATACAATGATAGATGACGACATAGACGCAATTCAACAATTAGCAGTTTGGAATTTCACAAACCCTGATGCTAACGATAGATTCCATATCGAAAGTGCTGGATTAAAAATAGCAAAAGAAGGAGAAGCTTTTGACTCATTATTCAATATAGATAGAGATAGATTTAATGCAACAAAAGCACTATTATCATATTATGTAAAAAATGCAGATGCAAACTATTCAAGTCCAGTAATTGCATCAGACGCAAAACCTATAACAATACAAGACAACTCAGATGGAAAAATTCAAACAATAGGAGACAATTATGTTGCAGGACCATACATTATAAACAAACAACTAGACATAGATTATGATGTAACAGCAACATATAATGATGGAACAATAACACCAACAATAGGAATAAAAAATTCAAACGGAAATATTGAAGCAACAAACAAAACAATAAAAGAACTAGAAGGACAAGAATTCTATTTGATGGTGCCAACAAGTTCAAACATAACACAATTAAAAATGCAAATTAATGGTTCTTACAAAGTAAGAAAAGCATGGTATCTATCAGCAGAGAATCCAGAAGTAGAACAACCAGTAGTTTTAGTAAATGAAGACACTCAATACTTTGAAGATGTAGTTGCTGCAAGATTAGAGGAAAAGAAAACATTTGACCTAAGCTTAAGAAAATTCATAACAAAAATAAATGGACAAAAAATCGAAGAATTAGGATTAACAAGTAGAGTTCCAAATGTAGAAGGATTAGAAGAACTAAAAAATGGAACAGCTAATACAGCAATATATAAACAACTAAAAACACCTGTAAAAGTAGACATTGGAGACATTGTAACATATACAATAAGAGTCTATAACGAAGGAGAACTTGCTGGATATGCAACAGAAATTACAGACTACTTACCAGACCAACTAGAATATATTTTAGATGATGAAATAAATCTAAAATACGGATGGAAATACGATACTGAAAATACACATAGACTAAAAACAAATTATTTATCAAATGCAGATGGAACAACAAGTGAAACACCAGAAGAAAATAAATTAGCAGCATTTGATGGAACAAAATTGGATTATAAAGATGTACAAATCAGATGTAAAGTAGTATCAACAGCAAATATGCCAAAGAAAATAACAAACATTGCAGAAATAACAGGATGCAAAGATGAAGAAGGAAATGTAATAACAAGCCCAACTACAGGCGAAAGAGATTCAAGTGTAAAAAATGTTCAAATTCCAGCAGATTTACCAAGCTATAAAGACCAAGAAATAAATAGACAAGATCCAACAGATCCAGACTATATACCAGGACAAGAAGATGATGATGACTTTGAAAAATTACTATTAAAAGAATTCGACTTATCTTTAAAGAAATTTATAACAAAAGTAAATGACACAGAAATAACAAATAGAGCACCACAAGTAGATGTAACACCATTAAAAGGAACAGGAACAACAGCAAAATACACATATCAAATCAGCCCAGAAAAGAATCCAGTAGTTGTAGAAAATTCTGATATAGTTGAATACACTATAAGAATATACAATGAAGGCGAAGCAAATGGATATGCTGAAATAGTAAGAGATGATATACCAGCAGGATTAGAGTTCTTACCAGAAAACGCTACAAACATAGAATATAGATGGAAAATGTATGATGCAGATGGAAACGAAACAACAGATGCAAGCAAAGCAACAACAATAACAACAGATTATCTATCAAAAGCTCAAGAAGATGCAACTGGTAGAAACAACTTATTAAAAGCATTTGAAATGACAAAAACAACATTAGATTACAGAGATGTAAAAGTTGCATTTAAAGTAATAGAACCAAATTCATCAAAAAATACAATAGTAAATCATGCTCAAATAGCTGAAGATACAGGAAATGACAGAGATTCAACACCTGACGTTTGGAACGAAGGGGAAGATGATCAAGATATTGAACAAATAAGATTAAAAGATTTTGACTTAGCTTTAAGAAAATTTGTTACAAAAATAAACAGCAAAGAAATAACAGATAGAATTCCACAAGTTGACCTAAGTACACTAAAGGGAAATGGCACAACAGCAACTTACAACCATTCAAAGAAACCATTAAGTGCATATTTAGGAGATGTAGTAGAATATACAATAAGAGTATATAACGAAGGCGATAGTGAAGGATATGCAACAGAAATTACAGACTATTTACCAAAACAATTAGAATTTATAAAAGACAATCAAACAAACATAGCAAATAATTGGAAAATGTATGATGCAAATGGAAATGAGACACAAAATGTATCAGATGCTGTAACAATAAAATCAGACAAATTAAAAGACGAAAAAATACCAGCATTTGATGGAGACACATTATCATATAAAGAAGTAAAAGTAGTATGTAAAGTAGTGGCAACTGACAATATGCCAAAGAAAATAACAAACATCGCAGAAATAAGCAAGTGTGAAAACTCAAATAGAATAGAAGTAAAAGGTCATGCTTCAGGAGATGAAAGAGATTCAAATCCAAACCAAGTAACAGTACCAACTGGAACAGAACTAGAAAACTACAAAGATAGTGAAATAAACAAAGACTATGTACCAGGACAGGAAGACGATGACGACTTCGAAAAATTACTATTAGAAGAATTTGACCTATCATTAAGAAAATTCATAACAGCAGTTAACGACACACAAATCAAAGATAGAGAGCCAAAAGTTGATGTCACACCATTAAAAGATGGAAGCGGAACAACAGCTAAATATGAACATTCAAAAGAGCCAGTTCTAGTATCAAATGGCAACATAGTAGAATATACAATAAGAGTATACAATGAGGGAAGCGTTGCAGGATATGCACAAGAAGTAAAAGATGATATACCAGAAGGACTAGAATTCTTACCAGAAAATGAAACAAATACAAAATATAGATGGGTTATGTTAGACAAAGATGGAATGGAGACAACAAAAGTTGAAGATGCACAATCGATCGTAACAGATTATCTATCAATAGAACAAGAAAAAACAGCTGGTGAAAATCTAATAAAAGCATTTGATCCAACTACAATGGACACATTAGACTACAAAGATGTAAAAGTAGCGTTCAAAGTAGTAGAACCAGCAACTTCTGACAGAATAGTAATAAACAAAGCTCAAATATCAAAAGAATGTGATGAAGACGAAAACGATGTAAAAGATAGAGATTCAACACCGGATGAATGGATTGAAGGAGAAGATGACCAAGACATCGAAAAAGTAAAAGTACAATACTTTGATTTATCATTAAGAAAATGGGTAACACAATCAATTGTAATAGAAGATGGACAAGAAAAAGTAACAGAAACAGGACATACAGCTGAAGATGACCCAGAAGCAGTAGCAAAAGTAGATTTGAAGAAGAGCAAAATAAACAATGTAATAGTAAAATTCAGATTTAAAATCAGAGTAAAAAATGAAGGTACAATCGCAGGATATGTAAAAGAAATAAAAGACTACATTCCAGATGGATTAAAATTCTTAGAAGAAGATAACCCACTATGGAAAAAAGTAGACGAAAAAACAATAACAACAGATCAATGCAAAGATGTACTATTAAAACCAGGAGACACAACAGAAGTAGAAGTATTGCTAACTTGGATAAATGGCGAAGACAACATGGGAGTAATGGACAACTGGGCAGAAATTAGCAAAGACTATAACGAATATGGAAGCCCTGATATAGATTCAACACCTGACAATAACAAGAAAGGCGAAGATGATATAGACGATGCACCAGTAATGGTAACAGTACAAACAGGAGAAGTAGCAAGATATACAGGAATAGCAATAGTAGTACTAACAATACTAACAACAGGAGTAGTTTTAATAAAAAAATATGTACTAAGATAAAATAAAAATACGCTATTTATATTAGAAATAATATAAGTGGCGTATTTTGACATATTTTGGAGATTTTAAAAAATTGACAAATTGGCCAAAATAATGTAAAATATATATGTTATAAAAATTTGGAAGGATAAAAATATGCCAATAAATAAAATGAATTTAGATAAATTAGTATCTAGAACAAAAATATATTTAGTAGTAATAGCAATAATATTAATTGTTCTAAGTATTGTAGAACCAAGAGCTATAATACCATCAATAATACTATATATATTAGTTGTTATATATACAATTTGGTCAAATAAAAAAAGAAAAGCAGAAATATCAGAACACATTAATGAATTAACATTAAATGTGGACAAAGCGGCTCAAAGTACAATAATAAACTCGCCATTTCCATTAATCATAATGAAAACAAATGGAGAAATAGTATGGAAGAGTAGCAACTTCGTAAAAGAATTCGCAAATGTAGATATCGGAACATTTTTAAACGATATAATAAAAGAACTAAAAATCAAAATAGAAAAAGGCGAAAAAGTTGAAGAAACCTCGATTTGCGAGAGAATGAAAATAGGAAATAAAACTTATAAAATAATAGGAGAATACACAAAAATAAAAGATAAAGAACATAAAAATTCAAAAGAATATATGTCAACAATATATTTCCTAGATGAAACCAACTATGTGGACTTATTACAAAAATACAACGACATACAAGCTTGTGTTGGAATAATTGTAATAGACAACTACGAAGAATTAATGCAAAGAGCGACAGAAGAAGAAAAATTAAAACTTACTTCTGGAATAGAGAAAAAGATATATGCTTGGATAAATAAATACAATGGATTAGCTATAAAATCAGAAAGAGATACTTATGTATGTATATTTAGTCAATCTGAAATGGAAAAAATGAGAGAAGAAAAATTTGAAATTTTAGATGAAATAAAAGAGATAAAAACTGATGAAAATATCCAATCAACATTAAGCATAGCAATATCAGAAGAGGGCGACAATAATCTAGAAAAATACCAATCAGTAAAAGCAGTTGTTGATATAGCACTTGGAAGAGGTGGAGACCAAGCAATAATAAAACAAAATGGAAAATATTATTTCTTTGGTGGAAGAACACAAGAAGTAGAAAAAAGGACAAGAGTAAAAGCAAGAATTGTTTCACAAGCGTTAGAAGAAATAATGAATGGAGCAAGCAATATAATCATAATGGGACACGCAAATAGCGATATTGACGCAATGGGTGCAAGTTTAGGATTATATAGAATAGCAAAAAACATTGGTAAAGAAGTTTATATAGTTAATGAAACAAATGGAACGAGTTTAGAAAACTTTATGAACGAAATAAAAGAAATAGATGAGTACAAAAACATTATAGTAGATAGAAGCACAGCAAGTAACAAAATAAATCAAGAATCTTTACTAATAGTTGTAGATACAGACAAAAAGAATTATGTGGAAGCACCAGAATTGCTTACAAAAACAGATAAAATTGCAGTAATTGATCATCATAGAAGAGGAACAGATTATATAGAAAATGCAATATTAACCTTCCACGAAGTATATGCATCATCAACTTGTGAGCTTGTAACAGAACTTGTTGAGTATGCAGAAAAAACAATTAAGCTAGAGAAGATAGAAGTAGAAGCACTATATGCTGGTATAATGATGGATACTAAAAACTTTACATTTAAAACAGGTGTTAGAACATTTGAAGCAGCAGCCTTTTTAAGAAAATGTGGTGTAGACATTATAAGAGTAAAAAAATGGTTCCAAAGTAATTTAGAAACATATAACAAAATATCAGAGATAGTAGCAAAAGCAGAAATCATGGATGAGACAATAGCAATATCTGTATATGACAAAGAAGATACTGATGCAAATATCACATGTGCAAAAGCAGCAGACGAACTACTAACAATTAGCAATATTACAGCATCATTTGTAATAGGAAAATTAGGAGAAAAAGTTTGCATTAGTGGTAGATCAATAGGAGATATAAATGTTCAACTAATACTAGAAAAACTAGGTGGTGGAGGACATATAACTGTTGCAGGAGCTCAGTTAGAAGGAATGACACTAGAAGAAGTAAAACAAGAATTAATCAATAGAATTAATGAATATTTTACAGAAGTATCATAAAAACAAAAGACATATCAAGAAAAGATATGTCTTTTATAAACTTTTTTAGCAAAATGTGCAATAAATGTGTACAAATGCCCAATAAAATAGTAAAATAGTGATATAAAAATAAGGAGGAAATAGATATGAAGGTTATTTTATTAAATGATATAAAAGGTGTTGGTAAAAAAGACCAAATAATAGAAGCAAGTGATGGATATGCAAGAAATTACTTATTTCCTAAAAAATTAGCATTAGAAGCAAACAACGAAAATATGAGCAAACTAAAAGCAAGACAAGATTCAAACCAATTTAAAAAAGATGTTCAAAAGAAAGAAGCAGAAGCTTTAGCAACAAAACTAAAAGGAATAATGCTTAAAATAAAAGTAAAAGCTGGAGAAAATGGAAAGATCTTTGGAGGAGTAACCAGCAAAGAAATTTCTGATGGATTAAAAAAAGACTATCAAATAGATATAGATAAAAAGAAAATAAACTTAAATGAAACAGTAAAAACACTAGGAACAATTACTGTTGATATAAAATTATATGAAGGTGTAACAGGAAAATTAAAGGTTGATATAATAGCAGAATAATTATATCAAAGGAGGAAAAGAATGGAACTAGGCAAAGTACCACCACACGATATAGAAGCAGAGCAAGCTGTAATAGGAAGTATGTTAACAGACCAAGAAGCTGTGTATGCTGCAATAGAAAGATTAAAGCCAGAAGATTTTTATAGAGAAGACAATAAGCAAATATATACAGCAATATTAAACATATATAACAAGGCGGAGCCAATAGACATCATCACTTTAAAAGCAGAGCTTTCTTCAATGGGAAAACTAGATGCGGTTGGAGGATTAGAATACATAGTAGAACTTCCAGAAAAAGTGCCAACAACAGCCAATGTGGATAGATATATAAAAATAGTAGAAGAAAAATCATTATTAAGAAATCTAATTAGAGCAGCAAACGAGATTTTAAGCAGTGGTTATGCACAAGAAGATGATGTAGAAAACATAGTTGACCACGCAGAGAAAAAAATATTTGATGTAATGCAAAAAAAGAGCCAAAAAGGATATACTACTATTAAAGATGTATTAGTAGAATCTTTTACAAAGCTAGAAGAACTATATAACCAAAAAGAACATATAACAGGTGTTCCAACGGGTTTTGCAGAGTTAGATAAGAAAACAGCTGGACTTCACGGTTCAGAATTAATACTAATTGCCGCAAGACCTGCAATGGGAAAATCAGCATTTGCATTAAATATAGGTTCATATGCAGCAACAAGAGCTAATGTGCCAGTAGCAATATTCAGCTTGGAAATGTCAAAAGAGCAGGTTGGAAACAGAATTCTATGTAGTGAAGCATTAGTAGATAGCAACAATGTAAGAACAGGAGAGCTAAATGATGAGGAACTAGGAAAGCTAGCAGAAACATCTGGAGAGCTATCACAAGCTCCAATCTATATAGATGATACGCCAGGTATATCTGTAATGGAGATTCGTGCAAAATGTAGGAAACTAAAACTAGAAAAGAACATTGGACTAGTAATAATAGACTACTTACAACTAATCCAAGGAAGTGGAAAGACTTCAAGCAGAGAGCAAGAAATAGCAGAAATAAGTAGATCATTAAAAATACTTGCAAAAGAAATAGAAGTTCCAGTAATAGCTTTATCA
The DNA here is from genome assembly GCA_000434195.1 of Clostridium sp. CAG:780. Lineage (GTDB taxonomy): Bacteria > Bacillota > Clostridia > TANB77 > CAG-508 > CAG-245. The sequence goes on along the minus strand of HF994447.1, from coordinate 12,191 downwards.
CAGCTATCAAGAGCGGTTGAAGCAAGACCTGACCATAGACCAATGCTTTCTGACTTGCGTGAATCTGGTTCTATTGAGCAAGATGCCGACATTGTTATGTTCTTGTATAGAGATGACTATTATAATGAAGACTCAGAAAAGAAGAATATAGCAGAAGTTATAATTGCAAAACAAAGAGCTGGTTCAACAGGAACAGTAGATCTTGCTTGGCTTGGAAAATATACTAAATTTGCAAATTTAGAAAAATATAGAACATAAAGAAAGGCAAATTTTATGGCAGAAAGACAAATTGAAATAAGAGAAAAAATATTAAACACAATAAAAAAATATAATTTAATAAGCCCAAATGATACAGTACTGGTTGCTGTATCAGGAGGGCCTGATTCAATGTGCCTTATCGACAATTTATTAGCTTTAAAAAATGAGCTAAAAATAAAAGAAATAGCAGTAGTCCATCTAAACCATATGATAAGACAAGAAGCAAAAGCAGAAACAGAATATGTGCAAGAATATTGCAAAAAAAATGAAATAAGATGCTTTGTAAAATATTTAGATGTAGTGAAAATTGCTGAAGAAGAAAAGATTGGCACAGAAGAAGCAGGAAGAAAAGAAAGATATAAGTTTTTTGATCAAGTGGCTCAAGAAATAAATGCAAATAAAATAGCGATAGCTCATAATCTAAATGACAATGCTGAAACAGTACTAATGCATTTGTTAAGAGGAAGCGGAATTACTGGATTATGTGGAATAAAACCTGATAGAGAAGGAAAATACATAAGACCAATAATAAAATGCGAAAGAGCAGAAATAGAACAATATTGCAAAGATCAAAAATTAGATGAAAAATATGACAAAACAAACTTGGATAACAAATATACAAGGAATAGAATTAGAAATGAGTTAATTCCTTACATAAAAAAAGAATTTAATCCTAATATTGTAGAAACATTAGACAGATTATCAGATTTGATTACAGATGAAGAACAATATATGGAAAAAGTGACATTAGAAAAATACAATGAAATTGTGCTAGAGGAAGAAAATGATAAAATAACAATAGACCTTAAAAAATTTAATTTATTAGATTCTATAATAAAAGCAAGAATAATAATGTATACTATAAAAAGACTATTTAAAACAACAAAAGGAATAGAGAAAAAACACATAGAGGATATTATAAAATTATGTGGGAATAATATAGGAAACAAGTACTTAACACCAAATAAGAATTTGAAGATATCAATACAAAACAGAAAGGTTTATTTTGAAAAAGTGTAAAATGTACTTTCCGTAGTAATTAACAAAAAATGTTAAAATTTTGTAACATAAACTTTTACTTAAAGTATTGAAATAATCGTTTTTATGTGATATATTGCAATAGATTAAACAAAAATAAAAGACTGAAACAAAAGATTTCAGCAAAGAGGAGGAACAATTTTGAAGAACAGTTTAAAAACATTGGCTGTATGGCTAATAATCGGAATAATAATCATAGTATCAATCTCAACAATAGTAGAAAATGCAAACAGCAAATTAACATACTCAGAATTAGTAGCAAAAATAGAAGCTGGGCAAGTAGATAAAATAGAGTTAGAAGCAGGCGGAGGCTCAGCCATAGTTAAATTAAAAAATGATAATGGCGAAAAAAAGGTAAATATTCCAAGTGTAGATAACCTAATGGAAAATCTACAAGACCACATGAAAAATGGTCAAGTAGCTGTAACAGAAAAATCAGAATCAGTATGGGCATTAATATTAACATTCTTAACACCAATAGGAATACTTTTAATATTTATAATATTCTGGATATTCATGATGGGAACAGCAAATGGCCAAGGTGGAAACAAAACAATGACATTTGGCAAAAGCAAAGCTAGAATGTTAAACCCAACAGATAAAAACAGAGTAATGTTTGATGATGTTGCAGGTGTTGATGAAGAAAAAGAAGAATTAGAAGAAATAGTTGAATTCTTAAAACATCCAGCAAAATTCACAGAAATGGGCGCGCATATACCAAAGGGAGTTTTACTTGTAGGACAGCCAGGAACTGGTAAAACACTTCTTGCAAAGGCAGTAGCAGGAGAAGCAGGAGTACCATTCTTTATCATAAGTGGTTCAGACTTCGTAGAAATGTTTGTTGGTGTTGGTGCATCAAGAGTTAGAGATTTATTTGAGGAAGCAAAAAGAAAAGCTCCTTGTATAATATTCATAGATGAGATAGATGCAGTTGGACGCCAAAGAGGTGCAGGTCTTGGAGGAGGACATGACGAGAGAGAGCAAACATTAAACCAATTACTAGTAGAAATGGATGGATTTGCAGCAAATGAAGGTGTTATAGTTCTAGCTGCAACAAACAGACCAGACGTATTAGATAAAGCTTTACTAAGACCAGGAAGATTTGATAGACAAATAGTAGTATCACTTCCAGACGTTAGAGCAAGAGAGCAAATACTAGAAGTTCATAGCAGAAAAAAGAAATTAGCAGAAGATGTAGACTTAAAAATAATAGCAAAAAATACAGCAGGATTCTCTGGAGCTGATTTGGAAAATGTATTAAATGAAGCAGCATTACTTGCAGCAAGAAGAAACTTAAAGGAAATCAGAGAAAGAGAAATAGAAGATGCAATGGTAAAAGTAACAATGGGACCAGAAAAGACAACAAGAGTTAGAAGCGAAAAAGAGAAAAAACTAGTTGCATATCACGAAGCAGGTCATGCTGTAGTAAGCAGATTTTTACCAACACAAGATGCAGTACATGAAATATCAATAGTACCAAGAGGAATGGCTGGAGGATACACAATGTATCAACCAACAGAGGACAAATCATTTATGTCTAAAACAGAAATGATAGAGCAAATAATTTCACTACTTGGTGGTAGAGCATCAGAAGATTTAATGTTAGATGATATATCAACAGGCGCAAGCAATGATATAGAAAGAGCTACAAAAATAGCAAATGCAATGGTTACAAAATATGGTATGAGCAAGAGATTAGGAACAATAACACTTGGATCAGACCAACAAGAAGTATTCTTAGGCAGAGACTTTGCACAAGAGAAAACTTATTCAGAAGAAACAGCTGGAATTATAGATGAAGAAATGAAGAGAATAATAGACAGTTGCTACGCAAAAGCAATAGAAATATTAAAAGCAAATGAAGACAAATTACATGCAGTAGCAAAAGTATTGTTAGAGAAAGAAAAAATAACAGGAGAAGAATTCGAAAGCATCTTTACACAGCAATAAAAACAAAAGGAAGGTAGTAAGATTGGAAGCAGTTGCAGTTATTGTAATATTAGTAATAGTCATAATTTCATTAATTGCATTTGCTGTAATGCAGTTGAAAATGGCCGGAATAGAAATAAAAGACTTTTATTCGTTTGTAAAAGCAAATGAAAACTTAGACAAACTATATGTATTTTCAAAAAAATACAATAGAATGTCGCCACAAGAAAAAGTAATATTTCTATCAGAAGCAGAAAAAGTATCAGATGCCTTCTCAAAAATTCCATCAATGGTATGGGAAGATGAATATTCAAAATACAGAGATGTAATGGATATATACAGAGACATAAAAATAGACAGATGGAAAGAAGCAAGCAGAAAATAAAGTTATACTGAACTCAAATAATTGGGTTCAGTATTTTTTATTAATAAAATCAGCCGAGTCGAATAAACATAGATTAGGTGATTGAAATGAAAAAAACAAATATAAGAAAGCTAAAACAAAAAGAACTAAAAAGCAGAAAAGATAGTCGTCTTAATAAAATGCTTCTTAGAAAAAGAAAGCAAAAAAAGCACAAAGCAGAAAGAAAGCTATTAAAACAAAACAAAATAAATAGAAGTCAAATGAACAAAAAAGGGGAAGTATCAAGGAAAAGAAGAATGAGATTTGCACTTATTTGTTCAACAATAATATTTTTAGGCTTAGCAACAAGAGTTGGATATATACAATTTTTCGAGGGCGAAAAGTTACAGCAAATGGCTTATTTACAGCAAACACTTAATAGAAACATAAATCCTAAAAGAGGAACTATTTATGACTCGAGCGGAAAGGTGGCATTGGCAACAAGCAGCAGTGTTGAAACAATAACAGTCAATCCTGTAAACATTCTAAGTAGTGAAAAAGAAAAAGTAGCAACAGAATTGACACAACTATTTAATCTGAAATATGAAGACGTACTAAAAAAAGTGAGCAAAAAAACAGCAATAGAAACCATTGCAAAAAAAGTTGATAAAAATCAGACGAAAGAACTCAGACTGTGGATGGAGACAAACAATATAACTTCAGGAATAAACATAGATGAAGACACAAAAAGATTTTACCCATATAACAACTTAGCTTCGCAAATAATAGGATTTTGTGGTAGCGACAATCAGGGATTGGCAGGAATAGAAGCAAAATATGATAACGAGCTAAAAGGCGAAAAAGGAAAAATTCTAAAAATGACAGATGCAAAAGGAATTGATATAACAGATACATCAGAGGCTTATGAGCCGGCAAAACAAGGAAACGATTTAGTCCTAAGCATAGATGCAACAATACAGGGAATAGCAGAAAAGTATCTAAAAGAAGCATGTATTGACAATGTGTGCACAGATGGTGGAAACATATTGCTAATGAATCCTCAAAATGGAGACATTCTAGCAATAGCCAGTTATCCAGATTTCAATTTAAATGATCCATACACAATAAACAATGAAGAATTAAAAACAAATTGGTCTAACATGACAGCAACAGAAAGGTCGAATGCACTACAAGCAATGTGGAGAAACAAGGCAATATCAGATACTTATGAACCAGGTTCAACATTCAAATTAGTGACAGCTTCAACAGCTTTAGAAGAAGGAATAGTAGCCTCAACCGACAAAGAAGGTGAATTTTGTTGTACTGGGTATATAGAAGTTGCAGGAGTTAAAATGAAATGTTGGAGATATTATAGACCACATGGACCAGAAAGTTTAAGGCAAGCATTAATGAACTCATGCAATCCTGTATTTATAGGGTTAGGAGGAAGGATAGGAGTTACAAAATACTATGAATACTTAAGAAAATATGGATTCTTAGGTAGAACAGGAATAGATCTACCAGGAGAAGCGGGAAGCATTTTTTTAAAAGAATCGAAAGTAGGACCAGTTGAGTTAGGAACAATAGCATTTGGTCAAAGATTTGAAGTGACACCAATACAAATGATAACAATGGTTTCAACAATAGCAAATGGTGGAATTTACACACAACCTAGAATCGTGAAACAAATAATAAACAGTCAAACTGGAGAAGTAAAAAACATAGAAACAGTAAAAAAAGATAGAGTGATATCAGAAGACACTGCCAAAAAAATGTTAAGTATGATGGAAAGTGTTGTTGCAGAAGGAACGGGAAAAAATGCTCAGGTAAAAGGATATGCAATAGGTGGAAAAACAGGAACATCAGAAGATGGAGTAAACACAGGAAAATACGTAACGTCTTTTATAGGAGTTGCGCCAATATCAAATCCAGAAGTTGCAATCCTAATAACACTATACAATCCAACAGGAGAAGGTGGCCACCAAGGAGGTGGTGTTGCAGCACCAATAGCTTCACAAGTCTTAGGAGAAGTTTTGCCATACTTAGAAATAAAAAAAGATAATCAAGATGAAGAGGAAAAAGGAGAAGTTGAAGTGCCAAACTTAATAGGATTAACAAGAAAAGAAGCTAAAAAAACATTGGAAGAAGAAGGACTACTAATAGAAACAAAAGAAAGCTTAAAAACAAATCTAGATGACGAATATGAAAAAATAAAATCACAACTACCAAAAGCAGGAATAAAAATAAAACAAGGAAGCACGGTGTATGTAGACAAATAGAAAAAGATTGACATAATAGGGAAAAAGTTGTAAAATGGAAGTAGTTGACAATTAATATAAAAAAGAAAGGCCGATAAAATGGAAGAAATAAAAAATAAAATAATAACACTATCAGGAGAACCTGTAAGCGGAAAAGGAACAGTAGCAAAAGCATTAAAACAAAAATTAATACAAGAGGGCTATGAACCTGAAAAAATTCATATGAAATCAACAGGAGACGAATTTAGAAAATATTTTACATCAGTGGTTGAGTTAATTATAAACTTTGACAATCCAAAAAGGGAAGAAATAGCAAAACGTCCAGAAATAAAAGCTTTATTTGAGAATGCTGAAAATAGAAGAGTAATTTCAAAAACAATAGCAAGCTTATCAGAAAAGAAAATTGATTTATCTCATTTTACAATAGAGGACGCGAATAACAGTTCTGAATTTGAGGATATTAGAAGTGTAATAGACCATACAATAGATGAAGAAATGAAAAAAGAAGGAATAGAAATAAATAGCGAAAGTCATCCAGATGAAGCATGGATAATTGATTCTAGACTTGCTTTTTCAAATGTTCAAGGCTCTTTTGACGTAAGACTAACTGCTAACCCAAGAATTGCAGGAGAAAGATTGTTTAATGACAAGAGCAGAGGAAAAGAAGATAGATACACTTCTCTAGAAGAAGCAATAAAAGAAAGAGAAGATAGAAGAACAGGAGAAATAAAAAGATATAAAAAAGTATATGGAGTTGATATATCAGATGAAGAAAATTACAGTGTAGTTATAGATACTTCATATTCAAGCCCAGATTCTATTGCGGATGTTATTCTTGAATGTTCGGACAGATTCCAAAAAGGCGAAGACTTTGCGAGAAATTGGGCAAGTCCAAAAGTATTTATTCCTAAACAAGATGAAATGGATACTCTTAGACCTGGAATGTTTGGTAAAGATATAGACGAGATGACACAACTGATTGAGAAAAATGGTTATTACCCAGACAGCCCAATAGAAACAGTAAGCGTAGATGGAATATTATATATAATAGAAGGACATCATAGAAATTTCGGAGCAGCTCGTGCTGGCAAAGAATTAATACCGTATGAGGTAATGGCAAAAGATGACGAAAAACACCCAGGATTATATGCAACTCCAAGAAAAATAGCAGAATACGCTAATATGGCGCAATTATTTGGACATGAAGGATTGCTAGATAAACTAGAAAGAAAGATGTCAAATAATCCAAATGCAAGATTCTCATATGAAAAAATACACCCAGAATTAGTAGGAAGATTAACAGAAAAATACAAAACAGAAATAGCAAAAAGAGAAGAAGAAAGATAATAAAAAAGTACTATTGCAATAAAAAAATGCAATAGTATTTTTGTGCTATAAATATTTACAAAGATATTTTAATAATGATATAATACAACTAACGAAAGGGGGATGAAATGTGAAAAAAGGCACAAAAAAAGGATGGTTAATTGCGATTATAGTGATACTAATACTTATAGTAGCACAAAATGTAACAAACAAATCAAGGGATTCAAATAAACATATTACAAGAGGCAAAACATTTAGATTAATTTCTAGTTCAGAAAATGCAGATTTGGAGCAAACACTGCAAGAATTTGCGAGAAAAAACAATATAAAACTAAGTATAGACTACGCTGGTACAATAGATATAATGGAAAAGCTAAACAACAAAGAACAATATGATGCAGTTTGGACATCTAATTCTATTTGGCTATATATGTTAGATAAGTCGGTATCAGTAAAAAATTCAAAATCAACAAGCATAAATCCAGTAGTATTTGGAATAAAAAAATCTAAAGCAAAAGAACTAGGATTCATAGACAAAGAAGTTAGCACAAAAGATATTTTAACAGAAATACAAAACGGAAAATTGAAATTTAGTATGTCGTCTGCAACGCAAACAAACACTGGAGCAACAGCATATTTAGGATTTTTAGCTACACTTGCTGGAAATCCAGAAATACTAAAAGTAGAAGACCTAGACAATGTAGAACTAAGAGAAAATGTAAAAAACTTATTCTCAGGAGTAACAAGAACATCAGGAAGCGAAGAGTTTTTGGAAGAGATGTTTATAAAAGGAGATTATGAGGCAGTAGTAACATATGAAACTTCAATTATCAACATTAACAAAAAGCTAGAAGAACAAGGAAGAGAACCATTGTACATAATTTATGCAAAAGATGGTGTATCTATATCGGATTCGCCACTAGCATATATTGACAATTCTAACAAAGACAAACTAGAAATATTTGAAAAATTACAATCTTATATTTTAAGTGAAGAAGGACAACAAGAATTACTAAAAACAGGTAGAAGAGTTTGGTATGGTGGAGTAAATCCGAATGCAGATAAAACAATATTCAATCCAAATTGGGGAATTGATACAACTAAATACTTGGTCCCTGTAAAATATCCAAGTACTGCAGTAATAAAAAAGGCATTAGCACTATATCAATCTGAACTAAGAAAGCCAACACATACGGTATTTTGTTTAGACTATTCAGGAAGTATGTCAGGAGAGGGAGAGCAACAATTAGTATCTGCTATGAAATATATCCTAACAGAAGAAGAGGCATCTAAAAACATGCTTCAATTCTCTAGCAAAGACAAAATATCAGTTATAACATTTAATCAAGAAATAAAAAATAAATGGAACATAGAAAACGGTGTGCAAACACAAGAGCTAATTGAAAACATAGAAAATGAAGAACCAACAGGAATGACAAACATTTATCTAGCAACATCAGAAGCTCTAAACATTTTAAAAACAGAAAACATGGACAAATACAATCTTTCTATAATATTAATGACGGACGGAGTATCAAACAAAGGAAATTTTTATGATGTAAAAAAATTATACACAAACATGGGAAGAGATATTCCTGTATATAGTATAATGTTTGGAAGCGCATCTGCAAGTCAGTTGGATGATATAGCAAAACTAAGTAATGCAAAAGTATTTGACGGTAGAACTAACTTACTAGAAGCATTTAAAAAAGTTAGAAGCTACAATTAGAGGAGGAACAAAATTGAAAAAGGAATATATTTATTCTTGTTTATTAGGAGGAACATTTTTTGCAGTACCATATTTGGCATGTGGAATTGGTGCTTTGCCATCGGCTGCAATAGGAGTTGCTGCATATGGCGCTGGAATACTACTTTTTAGGGACAAAAAGAAAGTAGATATATCAGACAACGTTGAAGCAGAAGATAAACTAGCAATAAAGCAAGCAAAAGAATCAATAATAAAAATGCAAAATATCTCTAAACAATTAGAAAGTTCTCAGTTAGTTCAAAATGTAAAATCTATTTATATAACATCAAATAAAATTATAGAAACAGTAGAAAAGAAGCCGGAAAAACTAAAAAAAGTCCGAAACTTTTTAAACTACTATTTGCCGGTAACCATAAAAATACTAGAAAGATATGATGAGATAGAAAATCAAAAGCTAACCACAAAAGAAAGCAAGAAATTCATGTCATCAGTTGAGAACATGATTGCAAAAATAAAAGATGCATTTGAAGAACAATTAAGCAACATATATCAAACAGAAATGGTAGATACAGATGCAGAATTAAAAGTATTTGAGTCAATGTTAAAGGCAGATGGATTCTTAGACGAAATAGATTTTAATATAGAAAAAAAGGATAAGGAGGTGCAATAATGGACAGAAAAAAACAAGCTATTTTAGGACTTGCAATATTAATTGTATTAATAATTGTAATAGTAGCTGTGACAACATTAAAAAACAATAAAGATGGAATATTAGATAGTAATCTAAAGCAAGTATTTGTAGCAACAGGTGGAGGAAAAGAAAATTTCCTAGCAGATGAAGAGGTAAACAATATAATGAAACAAAAATATGGACTAAAAGTAACATACGATTCTTGGAGCAATGGAAAAATAGTAAAAGATCCACTACTTAGAAAAGATGGAAGCAAATATGATGCAATGTTTTGCTCTGACCAAAGATTCTACGATTATTTTAAAGTAAGCGCAGATACATCAAAAGGAGAGGCACAAAGGGATAGAATACTAGAAGGAGGACTTACCCTAAATACTCCAATAGTCATTTATAGTTGGGATACAGTTGTAGATGCATTAATAAAAGAAAATATAGTAACACAAAAAGATAATGTTTACTATATAACAGATATGAACAAACTAATATCATATATATTGGAAGGAAAGAAATGGTCTGACATAGGAGTTGACATGTTATATGGAACAATCAACATAGACTCAACAGACCCGGTTACATCTTCACCAGGAGCAACATACTATGGATTATTGCTATCAATAATGTGTGGTGGAACTGTAACAGAAGAAAACCTACAAGCTAATTTACAAAACTTAAAGGAATTTTATATAAAATCAGGCTATATGAATAACACACCAGCAGACCTATTTGAATTATATTTAAAAACAGGTGTCGGTGGAAAGCCAATGATAGTTGACTATGAGAAAAGTGTAATAGATTTTGCAAACTCAAATCCTGATGGATGGGAGCAAGTAAAAGACAAAATCAGAATATTATACCCAACTCCTACAATATGGAACTCACATTGTATAGCAACATTTAATGAAACAGGAAACGAGTTCTTCAAAGCATTTGAAGATAAAGATATTGGACAAATTGCTTGGTCAAGATATGGATTTAGAACAGGTATCACTGGTGGAAACTATGACGTAACAAAAGTAAATGTTTCGGGAATTCCACAAAGTATAACAAGTACAGTATCAAGCTTAAAAATGAAAATGTATGACGAAATGATTTCATATTTAGGTCAATAATGGTAATCTTAAACCATAATTAAGAAAATAAAAAAGGAGAAATTTTATTATGGAAAATTTAGAATTAAAAGTAGTATCAAACATCGATACAAGCAAAGTTGAAAACAGCTTAATTCAAGAAAAGAAAGTTACAGAAGAAGAGGTAGAAAAATCATTAAATTACAATGAACTACCAGAAGAAGAGAAAAAAGCAATAGACGAATTTGTTGCAAAAATAGATCCTAAAAACACAACAGAAATATTACAATATGGATCATCTGCACAAAATAACATATCAAAATTTTCAGATTCAGTATTAGACAATGTAAAAACAAGAAGTACTGGAGAAGTTGGAGATTTATTATCAGACTTAGTAGTAGAAATCAAACAATTTGACAGTGATATTCCAAGAAAAGAATATACAGGAATTGCAAAAGTATTCCACTCTGCAAAAAAAGAATTAGAAAAACTAATAACAAGATACAATAAAGTTGAGGTAAATATAGGCAAAATAGAAAAACAATTAGAAAACCATAAACTTCAAATGTTAAAAGACATAGCAGTATATGATTCAATGTATGAGAAAAATCTAGAATACTTCAAACAATTATCTTTATATATAATTGCAGGAGAAAGAAAAATACAAGAATTAAAAGAAACAGTTTTACCAGAATTACAAAGAATTGCACAAGAAAGCAATGACCAAACTGATGTACAAGCTGTAAACGATATGATGGCAACAATCAATAGATTTGAGAAAAAACTATATGATTTAAAAACAACAAGAATTATATCCATTCAAATGGCTCCACAAATCAGATTAATACAAAATAATGATAGTGAGTTAGTAGAAAAAATACAAAGCTCTTTAATAAACACAATTCCACTTTGGAAAAATCAAATAGTAATAGCATTAGGAATAACGCATGCTAAATCAGCATTAGATGCTCAAAAAGCTGTAGCAGACGTGACAAACGAAATGCTAAAGAAAAATAGCGAAACATTAAAACAAGGAACAATAGAAATAGCACAAGAATCAGAAAGAGCAATAGTAGACGTTGAAACACTTCAAAAAACAAACCAAGACATTATAGACACGTTAGACCAATTAATTGCAATTCATGAAGCTGGAAGAGAAAAGAGAAAAGAAGCAGAAGTAGAATTACAAAATATAGAAGGTCAATTAAAAGAAAAATTATTAGAAATAAAAACAGAAAAATAAAAAAATTTTGCAAAAAGACTTGATAAAATTTTAATTTTATAGTATAAGTATATTAGATAATAATAACTTTGCCTACAAAGGAGGAAATAAAAATGGAAATACCAAATAATGATAATATCATACCAAATCAATTCGATGCAGCAGTACCAAGCAAAATTAGCACTTGGACAAAAATAAAAAACTTCTTATTCCAAGAAATAAAAATTGACTTAACTCCAAGACAACAAGCTACATTCCAAGCTATAAATGATTTCTGGCATCAAGAGATTTCAGATGAAGAAGGAGTAAACTTCATATTCCAAAAAATGAATTTCTAAAAATATTGCAAGC
>HF994446.1 GCA_000434195.1 Clostridium sp. CAG:780 | reverse complement strand
GTATTAAAAGAAACAAAAAATGCAAAAACACTAGCCGAAATAGATAACGAGAAAAGTATAGTGGAAAGAGCAAAAATGCTAACAATGATGAGAAGTAAAAACGGTTCAATAACATACGATGTATTTGAACCAGCACTAAAAGAAGAAGCAGGAAAAATGCCGACAGAAGTAAGCGATGCAGTAGGAACAATAGAAGTACTTTTTACAAATTCAAACAGATATTATGAAATAGACGAAGATGGAAATGTAAGTGAGCCACAAGAAGTGGTAAAAGAAAAATATGCTGGCGATATAACCAAAGGTGGAAAATGTGACGGAAGCGAAGAAAAGCCATATGAGATAAATTGCATAGAAGATTTAGTAGTATTATCTATAATGACAAATGGAGGAAACACAGAACTGAATATAAGTAAAAATACAATGTCGGGAAAAAATATTATATTAATGAGAACATTAAACTTTAATTCAAAGTTTTCTTACAATGATAGCACTACAACGAAGTTTGGGGATTTAAATCAAGATGGAACAATAGAAGATATTAGAACAGAATTAACAAAAACAGAAGAGAATTGTGTAGGATTTACTCCGATAGGAGAATATGCGGAAAACAAAGGAAACAGATTTTGTGGAGTATTTGATGGTAGAAATAATGAAATAAAAAACTTTTATATAAAAACAGCTAAAGATGCAGGATGTTTTGGTGGCGTTTGGAATGCAACAATAAAAAATTTAACTGTATCAGGAAGTATAACTTCTACTGAAAAAAGTGCTGGAGGAGTAGTTGGAAATGGTGTGGCATATATATATAATTGTTACAATAAAGCTACCATACATGGGAAAGGATTTACCGGTGGAATTGGAGGAAATGTTTGCGATACAAATGCAACATTATTAATTATAAATTGCATAAATACAGGAGAAGTATATTCTTTAAATGATCGAGTAGGGGGAATAGTAGGTGGTAGTTCTGGAGAAATAACTAATTGTTACAATGCTGGAAGAGTTATAGGAGAAAAATATGATACAGGAGGAATAGTGGGACAAGCTCGATGGCAGGTAAAAATAACAAATTCTTATAATAGTGGAAAAATTCAATCTTTAAATAGTCGAGCAGCAGGAATAACGGCATTTGTATATGCTGAGACTACTGTGAATAATTGCTATAACATAGGAAAAATAATAGGAAATACAACAAATGGATTAGGAGGAACAACAATTAATAACAGTTATAATTTCGGAAAGATGACAATAAAATCGGGTGGAAATACAATAGGAGCTAAAACAATGAATTCTTGCTATTATAAATCTTCACAGAAAGCAAATAATGAAACTACTGAAGAAGGAGCAATAGACGTAGAAGGAAAGACAGCAGAGCAAATTGTAGAACTACTAAACTCATACAAAGACGATACAGGAGCATACCCAACAGACTGGAAACAGTGGAAAGTAGGCAAAGACGGAAATCCAACATTTGCAGATTAAAAAATTCATAAATATATCAAAAATAACAGCACTTTCAGGGGATATGGCAAAATAAAAAAACAGAGGAGTTTGAAAGGAAAAATACTTTCAAACTCCTTTATCAGTAATAAATACAACCAAATAAATTTTTTAATTGAATATGTTATTCAATTAAAACTAACTA
>HF994445.1 GCA_000434195.1 Clostridium sp. CAG:780 | reverse complement strand
AAATAATTATAAAAAAATAAAAAAACGAATTAATAAAAAATAATTAAAAAATAAAAAACGGAAAAAATAATTAATATTTTTTCCGTGAATTTTTATTTTAATATTTTTTTCTTATTTTTCTTTTGAATATTTTCCTTTATTAAAATATTTTTTTCTTTATTTTGTTTAGCAAGATTATCTTTTGCAACAGCCATTAATAATTTTATTCTATTTGTCTGATTTGCTTCACTTGCACCAGGATCATAATCAATAGGAGAGATGTTGGCATAAGGGTATTCATCTCTTATTGTTTTTATAACACCTTTTCCTACAACATGATTTGGAAGGCAAGCAAATGGCTGAACACACACTATATTAGTAATTCCGTTCTCAATATATTCTATCATTTCTGCAGTTAAGAACCAGCCTTCGCCTGTCTGATTACCAATAGATAATATATTTTTTACTTTATCTTCTAATTCCCAAATATCGCAAGGTTGTAAATACCCTTTTTTAGAATTATGTAAAGCAATTCTCTCATCTTTTTCTAGTAAATCAATCAAATTTATTGCAATTTTAAATAATTTTGATTTATATTTATCTGTTTTTATTAATGTGTTAAAAGTAATTTTATGAGTTGCCATAAATTTAACAAATCCAACAAAATCAGGAAGAATTACTTCTGCGCCTTCTTGCTCTAACTTCTCAGCTACAAAATTATTTCCAAAAGGATGATATTTTATTAATACTTCGCCAACGATTCCAACCTTAGGTTTTTCAATAGACGTATCTAATTCTATTTTTTCAAAATCCTCTACAATAGAATAAATACTCTTTTTGAACTGTGACAAAGTTGAGTTTACGACAAGCTTTTTACACTCGTCCATCCATTTATCAAATAACTTTTTGCTTTCTCCTTTATTTACTTCATAGGCTCTGTTTTTAGTAAGCATTTTTTGTAATAAATCTCCGTAGATTACAGCTTTTAATAGCTTTTCAATCATTTCAGGAGTTAGTTTAAAACCAGGCATTTTTTCCATACCAACAACATTAAAAGATATAACTGGTACATTGGCAAAACCTGCATCTTTTAGAGCTTTCCTAATAAATCCTATATAGTTAGTAGCTCTACAACCGCCACCAGTTTGTGACATCATTAAAGCAGTTTTATTAACATCATATTTGCCAGATTCAAGAGCTTCAATCATTTGTCCTGTTACTAAAATAGATGGATAACAAGCGTCATTATTAACATATTTTAACCCGGTTTCAACAGTATGCTCGTCACAGTGTCTTAAAAGTTCTATATTATATCCACAAGAAGAAACAGCAGATTCCATTAATTCGAAATGAATTGGAGCCATTAAAGGAAATAATATTTTGTAATCTTTCATATCCTTTGTAAAAATCTTTTTCTTTACCGTATAATCGCCGTCTGCCTTAGAATTTTCTTGTTCTTTTTGACGTTTTTGCATACTTGCCAATAGAGAACGAATACGGATTCTAACGGCACCTAGATTGTTTACTTCATCTATTTTTATTAAAGTGTACATTTTATTGTAACTAGATAAAATTTCTTCTACTTGATCAGTTGTTACAGCGTCAACACCGCATCCGAAAGAATTAAGTTGAACAAGCTCTAGATTGTCGTGCCTTCCAACATAATCAGCAGCAGCATATAGTCTGGCATGAAATACCCATTGATTAACAACTCTTAGAGGAGCTTTAGGTTCTGTTTTATCTGAAATACTGTCAGCAGTAATAACTCCAAGACCAAGGCTAGTGATTAATGTATCAATACCGTGATTAATTTCGGGATCAATATGATAAGGTCTACCAGCAAGAACAATTCCTTTTTTATGATTTTTCTCTAAAAACTCTACGGCTTTCTGACCTTCTGCATGTATATCAGCTCTGCATTTTTGATATTCTTGTTCAGCTAATCTAGCGGCAACAGTAAGCTCTTTCTTTGTAAAATTATATCTTTTAAACTCTGGAAGAGCTAAAATTGTTTCAACTAAATTCTTTTGGTCAAAAGGTAGAAAAGGATTTAAAAAGGTAATATTTTTATCTTTTAATTCTTCTACATTGTTCTTTAAAACCTCAGAATAAGAGATTACAATAGGGCAATTATAACGATTATCAGCTGATTTGTATTCCTTTCTAGAATAAGGCATACAAGGGTAAAAAATCGTATTTATTCCTTGTTTTATAAGACTTATTATATGGCCATGCGAAAGCTTGGCAGGATAACATACAGATTCTGAAGGCATTGATTCCATACCTTTTTCGTAAGTTTTTCTATTACTTTTCTCAGATAAGATTACTCTAAATCCAAGATTAGTTAAGAAAGTAAACCAAAAAGGATAATCTTCATACATATTTAAAACCCTAGGGATACCAATAGTTCCACGAGGTGAATGATCCTCATCTAAAGGTATATAATTAAATATCCTTTGATATTTATACTTTACTAAATTAGGTAATTCATTATCTTTTAAAACAATTCCAGCGCCTTTTTCACATCTATTACCAGAAATATGTTTAGAACCATTACTAAACTTATTAATAGTAAGAAGACAGTGGTTTTCACAGCCATTACAACGAATGTGTGATGACTCAATTTTTAATGAGTTAATTTCATCTAAACTAGCTAGAGTTGATTTATACTCCATATCTTTATTAGCTTCATACTGTTCTTGTGCCAAAAGAGCAACACCGTATGCACCCATAAGACCAGCAATATCAGGCCTTACAACATTTCTGCCAACTAAAAGTTCAAAAGCACGAAGCACAGCGTCGTTATAAAAAGTACCACCTTGAACGACTATATGAGCTCCTAAAGTCTTTAAATCTCTGATTTTCATAACTTTATAGAGAGCATTTTTTATAACAGAATAAGAAAGTCCAGCAGAAATATCGCCAACACTATAACCTTCTTTTTGTGACTGTTTAATCTTAGAATTCATAAATACCGTACATCTTGAGCCTAAATCAACTGGATTTCTAGCCGAAATAGCGGCATCAACGAACTCTTCAATAGTTAAACCCAAGCTCTTTGCAAATGTTTCTATAAAAGAACCACAACCAGAAGAACAAGCTTCATTTAGCATAATATTATCTATAGTATGATTCTTCATTTTAATATATTTCATATCTTGACCGCCAATGTCAACAATGCTTGTAACATTTGGCATAAAACGCTTTGCAGCAGTATAATGGGCTATTGTTTCGATCTCATTTAAATCAACATTTAAAGCTGTTTTAATTAAATTTTCTCCATAGCCTGTAACTCCGCTATATCGTATAGTTGCACTTTCAGGCAATACAGAATATAGTTCTTTTAGCATTTTCATAACGCTATTTAAAGGATTTCCTTCATTGCCAGAGTAAAGAGAATATAGCAATTTACCTTCTGTATCAGTAACAACTAATTTTGTAGTCGTAGATCCAGCATCTATACCAACAAAGCAGTCTCCACTATATGTTGAAAGATCGCCCTTTGGAACGACATCTTTATTATGGCGTTCTTTAAATTCAGTATATTCCGAATCTGTTACAAACAAAGGCTTTAATGGATTTGTTGTTGAATCGTGTGAATTTTTTAACATTTCTATTTTTGATCTTAATTTCTCCACAGAAATTGGTTTCAAAGAAACTGAATCAAGGGCAGCTCCTTTTGCTACTAACAAATGAGCCTCAGCAGGTGATATAACTTGACTTTCGGTCAAGTTTAATGTCTCAATAAATCTATTTTTTAATTCTGATAAATAATTTAACGGACCACCTAAAAATGCTATATTACCACGCAAAGGTCTACCACAAGCAAGACCGCTAATAGTTTGATTAACAACTGCTTGAAATATAGAAGCAGCAATATCTTCCTTAGCAGCACCCTCATTTAATAAAGGTTGTACATCAGTCTTTGCAAAAACTCCACAGCGAGAGGCAATAGGATAAATAATAGTATGATTTTTAGCTAAATTATTTAATCCTTCAGCATCAGTATTTAATAAAGATGCCATTTGGTCAATAAAAGCACCAGTACCACCGGCACAAGTACCATTCATACGTTGCTCGATTGATTTACCAAAATATATAATTTTTGCATCTTCTCCACCAAGTTCAATAACAACATCTGTCTGCGGAATATAAGCTTCAACAGCTCTTTTACAAGCAACAACTTCTTGAACAAAAGCGACGTCCAAGAAATTTGCTGCAGACATTGCACCAGAACCAGTTAAAGCTATTGTGAATTCACTATCAGAAAAACGATTAGCTAAATCTTCCAAAACAGAACATACAGTATTCTTGGTGTCTGAAAAATGTCTTTGATAGCTTGTATATAGAATATTTAAATTCTCATCCATTACAGCTATTTTTACAGTAGTAGAGCCAACATCAAGGCCTACATGTAATAATCTATTCATATAAAAATATATCTCCTTAAAAAATAAACTTCCACTAATTTTATACGGAAAAAAGGAATTTGTCAAATTTTATAAACATAAAAAATAGTTCTATTTTAATAAAAAGAGCATAGACATACTATCAAGAAACAAAAAAAGGAAGGAAAGTGATAGTATGAAAAATAAAGTGTTAAAAACAATAATTATTATAGTAATAATTGCAGTAATAATAGGCATTTTAATGATTGTCAAGAATAAAAAAGCAAAAACAATTCAATATGAACCACAAGAGGAAATATCAGAAGAACAAGAGAGAAAGACAATTATATCATTATACTTTCTCAACAAGAAAACCAGAGAAGTTACGCCAGAAGCTAGAATGATAGATGTAAAAGATTTAATAAATGAACCATACAATGTGCTAATAAATTTTCTAATAGAAGGACCTAAAAATGAAAATCTTGAAAAAACGATGCCAGAAGGGACAAAATTACTAGGAGCTACATTAGAAGGAGATACACTTAATCTAAATTTCTCTAGGGAATTCTTAAACAGAGAAGGCAAGGAAGCAGAAGAAAAGACTATTGAAAGTATAGTAAACACACTAACAGAACTAACAGAAGTAAATTCAATAAAAATTTTAATAGAGGGAGAAGAGAACAAAAAATTTAATGATGGGGAAGTATCATTCGAAAAAATTTTTATCAGAGAGGAGTAAAAAAGTGCAACAAAAAACCAAAGATAACATAATAACATAAAATTATCTAAAAAAATTGATAAATTTTACGATGGTGCAAGAATCTTGAAAACAACACAAAAATTTTTCAACACAAAAAAGAGAGCTGATAAAGCTTTCTTTTTTGTTGCAACAACAAGGCTTTTGACAGTTGCCACAACAAAAATTATTACAAAATGGCAAATTATTATTAAAATTATTATTAAAATTTTTCTGCATATAAAACCTCACTATTTACATAATTCAATATTTAATATATAATATTAGAGTACAAAATAAAAGTTGATAGAAAAGAGACAAGAAATGAAAGAAAATTTAAAAGAAAATGAAAGAATAGACGACTTGCAATATAAAGGACTTAAAATAATTCAAAACACCAAAGGTTTTTGTTTTGGAATAGATAGTGTGATTCTATCAGACTTTGCAAAAAACATAAAAAAAGGAAGCAAAGTAGTGGATTTAGGAACTGGAACAGGGATAATAGGACTATTACTCTGTAAAAAAACAGAACTAAAAGAAATAGTGGGAGTGGAAATACAAAAAGAGGTTGCTGAAATGGCAAATAGAAGTATTAAACTTAACAAACTAGAAGATAAATTCAAAATATTAAATACAGATATAAATAAAATATTTGAAGATAAGCTACTAGAAAAAAACAAATTTGATGTAGTTGTCATGAATCCGCCATACAAAGAAAAAGGTACTGGAAAAATAAACGAAGTAGATAGCAAAATAATTTCAAGACATGAAGTAAAAGCAACTTTATCAGATTTTATAAAGATGGCATCAAATCTTTTAAAAGATAAAGGCGAAATATACATAGTTCATAAACCAGAGAGAATGCCTGATATAATCCAAAAAATGAGAGAAAACAAAATAGAACCAAAAGAGATCAAAACAGTATATTCAAATAAAAAAACAGAAGCATCACTAATTTTAATAAAAGGAATAAAAGGTGCTAAAAAATTCTTTAAAATTTTAGAACCATTATATATATATGAAGAAAATGGAGAATACACAAAAGAAATAAAAGAAATCTATAATATAGGAGAATAAAAAATGATAGGAAAATTATATTTAATAGCAACGCCAATAGGAAATTTAAAAGACATAACTTATAGAGCAGTTGAAATATTAAAGGAAGTGGACGTAATAGCTGCAGAAGATACAAGACACTCTTTAAAATTGTTAAACTACTTAGAAATATCGAAACCCATGATAAGCTACCATAGGCATAACGAAGATACAAAAACAGCAGAACTTATAAGGATTTTGCAAGAAGGAAAAAGCATTGGACTCATAACTGATGCGGGAACTCCAGGAATATCTGACCCAGGAGAAGAAGTCGTAAAAGAAGCGATAAAAGAGCAAATAGAAGTAATTCCTATACCGGGAGCATGTGCTCTAATAAATGCGCTAATAGCATCAGGGCTTGGAACAAAAGAATTTGCATTTTATGGATTTTTACCATTGGATAAAAAACTTAGAAACGAAAAATTTGAAGATATACAAAAACAAAATAAAACAATAATATTTTATGAAGCACCACATAGACTAATAAAAACATTACAAGAAATGGAGCAAAGACTAGGGAATATTGAAGTTGTGCTCGCAAAAGAACTAACAAAAATTCATGAAACATTTACTAGGGGAACAATAGAAGAAGTACTAGAAACTCTCGAAGAGGTAAAAGGTGAGTATATAATATTATTCGAAAATCATGCAAAAACAGAAAAGCAAATAGAAATAGAAAATATAAATCAATTAAGCATAGAAGAACAATTTGAAATATATACAAAAAAAGGACTGTCAAAAAAAGACGCAATAAAACAAATTGCTAAAAATAACAAAGTACCAAAAGATACTATATATAAAAGATTTATATAATCAAAAAACAATAGCCACAAAAGCTATTGTTTTTACATTTTATAATTAATCCTCATCAGTTTCACTTAATTTTACAATACTCTTAATACATTTATCACATACTAATTTATCTTTGTATTTTTTTACATTTTTTGTACTTCCACAGAAAACGCAAGTTTCTTCAAGTTTTTTTAGGACAATAGAAGAACCATCAACATAGATTTCTATAGGATCCTTTTCAGCTATTTTTAATTTATTTCTTAACTCAATAGGAATAACAATTCTTCCTAATTCATCTACACGTCTTATAATACCGGTTGATTTCATTTACATTTTCCTCCTAAATTCGACATAATTATACAATTATAATAACATAAAACAGGTTAAATTACAAGTAAAATTGATAAAAAAACCCTTTAAAAAATTTCAAAACAAAGCTTTGCTTTGATACATAAGACTTTCCGACTATTGGAAATATGTTACAAAAAACGAAAAAATTTACTTATAGTAAAAATACAAGAATATAAAAAGCAAAAGAGAATATAAATTTAAGGAGGTAAAGAGAAATGTTAAATAAAATCTGGCCGGCCTTTTTAATAATATCATTTATATATGCAATTCTAAATGGAAATATAGAAGAATTTAATAACTCAATATTCACATCTTGTGCGCAAACTGTGGATTTAATATTAAAATTATTTGGAACAATGTGCTTATGGAATGGCCTAATGAAAATTGTACAAGAAACATCATTAATGAAAAAACTAACCAAAATTATATCGCCCTTAATGAAAATACTGTTTCCTAAAATGAAAAAAGAAGATAAAGAATACAAAGAAATAACAATAAACATCATAGCAAACCTATTGGGAATAGGAAATGCTGCAACTCCACTAGGATTAAAAGCGATGCAAACAATGCAGGAAAAAAATCCGCAAAAAGACAGAATAACAGACTCAATGGCCATGTTTATTGTGCTAAACACAGCATCAATACAACTAATTCCATCTACAGTAATAGCGGTAAGAGCGTCATTAGGTTCGGTAAATCCAAGTCAAATAATAGTTCCAGTGTGGATTGCAACCATTGCAGCCGACGTGGCGGGAATAATAGCAAGTAAAATGTTAATGAAAAAATTCTAACGAAAGAGGCTAAGCATGAAAATAATAAATTATATATCTACCATGGCGATACCGGCAGTCATTATCATAATAATTGTATATGGAATAATCGACAAAAAACGAATATATGACATTTTCGTTGATGGAGCAAAAGAAGGGATGGAAATAGTAATAAAAATATTTCCAACATTATTGGGATTATTTCTGGCAATAGGAGTGTTAAGAAGCTCCGGAATACTAGATATTGCAACTCAAGTAATATCAATAGTGACAAACAAAATAGGATTTCCAAGCCAAGTAATACCCTTAGCGCTATTAAGACCAATATCTGGAAGTGCATCATTGGCAGTTGCAACAGACATCATGACAACATATGGAGTAGATAGTAGAATAGGGTTAATAACTTCAACAATTATGGGATCAACAGAAACTACATTTTACACCATTGCCGTCTACACAAGTAGTATAGGAGTCAAGAAAACAAGATTTGTACTTGCAGCAGCTTTAATTGCAGACTTTGTAGGAATAGTAACATCTGCACTAATATGGAATTTTTTATTCTAAAAAAATAAAGCCAAAAGGCTCTACTTATGATAAGTTTCATTATTTGATATTTTAAAAGCTCTATAAAGTTGTTCAAGCAAGAAAATACGAATTAATTGATGAGGAAATGTCATCTTTGAAAAACATATCTTAGAAGAACAAGCATTTAAAACAGCAGGAGAAAGTCCCAAACTTCCACCAATTATAAATGTGATAGAGCTATTAATAGAAGAAAGTTCCTCTATTTTATGCGAAAAAGACACAGAATCAAATTCTACACCCTTTAAGTCAAGAGCAATAGAATAAGAATCTTTCTTTAAATGTAATAAAATATTTTGTCCTTCTTTTTCTTTAATAGCTTCTTCAACCTTTAAACTACATTTTTCAGGAATTTTTTCATCAGGAAGCTCAGTGATTTTTAAATCACAAAATCTTGAAAGCCTCTTAGAATACTCGTCAATAGAATCTCTAAAAAAAGCCTCTTTAATTTTTCCGACACAAATAACATTAATATGTAACATATAAAACTCCTCTACGCAATATCAATTACACCACTAGGGCCATCTCGACGTGCAACACCAACATGGATACTTGATTCATCACGTTTATTACTAATAATTTCTTCAACAACAGTCTTATAAGCAAGCTCTGGAAAATTGTTTTCCTTGCTTAAATGGCCAAGCATAACATTAGTCAAACCAGACTTCATAAGATGAGAAACAATTTCACCAGAATTATTATTAGACAAATGACCATTTGGACCAGCAATACGTTGCTTCAAAGAATAAGGATATCTAGAATACTTTAAAATTTCAGGGTCATAATTAGCCTCTAATAAAACAAAAGCACTCTTTTCTAAATTTGCAAGCAACTCAGGAGAAACATGACCTAAATCAGTTGCAACGCTAATTTTTTTCTTCTTATTATAAATATTAAAACCACAAGGTTCGGCAGCATCATGAGAAATAGCAAAAGGATGAATTTTCAAATCCTTAATTTCAAAATCTTGATTTGTAACAAACACATTTTGATTGTCAGCTAAGACCTTATTTTTTTGCTCAGGCATAGCGTTCCAAGTATTTAAATTAGCATAAACAGGAATATTATATTTATTAGAAAGAGTTCCCAAACTTTTTACATGGTCAGAATGCTCATGAGTAACAATAATAGCGTCAATATCTGATATATCAACGTCAACAAGAGAAAGTGCATTGACAATTTTCTTTGCACTTTCTCCAGCATCTACCAATATTTTAGAATTATCAGTTTCAACTAACAAACTATTTCCTGTACTACCACTAAATAAACTACAAAACTTAAACATGTATATTACCTACTCTTTTACTCTTTTGATATTAGCTCCAAGATTTCTAAATTTCTCTTCAATATTTTCATAACCTCTATCAATATGATCCAAATTAAATAATTGTGTCTCACCACTTGCAATAATACCAGCGATAATCAAAGCAGCACCAGCTCTTAAATCAGAAGCATAAACAGGAGCACCAAGAAGACAATCAACACCTTCAAAAACAGCAGTCTTACCTTGAGCTGTAATATTAGCCCCCATATTATTCAACTCAGTAGTATATTGAAAACGAGATTCCCAAATACTTTCATTAATAATACTTGTACCATCAGCAACAGCTAAAACTACACCTGCTTGAGGTTGCAAATCCGTAGGAAAACCAGGATAAGGTGAAGTCTTAATATTTGTCTTATTAGGACGAGAATTACACCAAACATGAATAGAATCGCCAGATTCTTCAACTTCTCCGCCCATTTCCAAAATCTTAGCTGTTAAACAATCTAAATGTTCAGGAATACAATTATGAATAACAACATCACCCTTAGAAGCAACTGCTGCAAGCATAAAAGTACCAGCCTCTATTTGATCTGGAACAATAGAATAAGTAGCATTTCCATGTAACTTAGAAACACCATTAATTTTTATCATATCAGTACCAGCACCATGAATATCAGCTCCCATAGCATTTAAAAAGTTGGCAACATCAACAACATGAGGCTCTTTGGCAGCGTTATCAATCGTAGTTGTCCCATCTGCTAATACAGAAGCAAGCATAACATTAATAGTTGCGCCAACAGAAACAGTATCCATATAAATAGAAGTTCCAATTAAATGAGTAGCGCTTGCAACAATCTTACCTTGAGTAGTATTAACAGAAGCGCCAAGAGCTTCAAATCCTTTAATATGTTGGTCAATAGGGCGAGCACCTAATTTACAACCACCAGGAAGGCCAACCTCAGCTTTATGGCAACGACTAAGCAAAGAGCCAATCAAATAATAAGAAGCTCTAAACTTGCTTGTCATATCCAAAGGAGCAGAAGTACTTTTAATATGTCTAGAATCAATCTTAATTGAATGTTCAGAAAGCCAAGTAACTTTAGCACCCAACTTCTCCAAAATAGAGCAAGAAATCTTTACATCACTAATATTTGGAACATTTTCCAAAGTGCATACGCCATCAATTAACAAAGTAGCAGGAATAATAGCAACAGCTGCGTTTTTTGCGCCACTTATAGTAACATCTCCTTGTAGTCTAGATGGTCCATTTATAACTAATTTTTCCAAAATAAAATCCCCCTATTGATATATATAATTTTAGTCTAAATATATATATACCACAAAATAGAAGGATTTACAAGAAAAAACATTAATTACTTGCTAATTTTAATCTAAAATTTTCAAAAAACTCTACCAATTTAAATTTAAAAGTCAACTCAGAATCGCTGTCAGAGCTAGTTACCAAGTCATATTCCTCGTCAGACATGGTATCATGAAGAATCTCTTTGGAATCATCTGGAACAATACCAGAAGAAACATCAACAAAACAAAGAGGAGGGAACATTACACACCACCAATTATGACCACTAGCAGAACCGATTTTTACCCTTAGAGCATCGTAAGTTCCGGCAGGGAGAGAAACATCTCCATATTCTTTTGTTGGAAAATCGCAAGAACCAACAGAAACATCAACAGAATAATTGTATCCATTTTGATAAATTACATCCTGAGCAATTTTAGTGAAATCATCAATATTCTCATTTGCAATACGCATAGCCTCTTCCTTAGAAGAAGTAGAACTACACAAAGAATTCATATATTCTAATAAAGAATCTCTAACCTTTAGTTTTAATGCCTGATCTTCGTCCGAATCGCTGTTAGCAATAACATGTAATCTAAAAACACTATCGGCAATACCATTAGAAACGGCAGTCACATAAGAATACGCAGAAAAACAAACAAAAACAATCAATAATAATATAACCAACAAAACTCTATAAAAAATTGATTTATTCATACAAAACACTCACCTCATTAAATATACTAAATTTATAATAAAAGTATTTACTAAAAAAATTAAAAATATACATAAATGGTAAAAAAAGATTAAAGACAAACGTAATAAAAATGTAATAAAATTGTAAAAATATAAAATAAAAAATAGAATAAACGCGAAAACTCTTAGAACTGTCGAAATTTGACACACGATTGTTTTGTAATAATATTGACACACAAATGTAAAGATGGTAAAATTTACCATAGAAAGAGATTGGAGGTAAACATGACACAACTTGATAAAAAAATAAAAAAAGTTTGTAGTTTCTATATTAGTGATTGGCATTTAGTAACAATGTTATTACCAAATATAGATAAAAAAATCAATAAAGGAATCACGATTACCACAATAACAGAAACAAATCTAGAAGAAAAAATTCAAACATTATTAGACAAACTAAGGATAAAGAACAAAGAAAGAATACTAAAAATAGATTGGAAAGCAAAAGAAATAAATGAAGAGATAATAAAAAATATAATAAAAAACAATGATGAAATAATAGTAAATGGCAACATTGAATATATAGAACAAATAAATCAACAAATAGAAAAAATACTAGAAAACAACAGTGAAGAACTTAAAAACAAAGAACTTTCGATAATAAACTGTTATGACATTACAAAATATGAAAGCAAAGTAAAAGAAATAATAGAAAAACACGACAAAATCTTAAACACAGCAGGAGAAAAAGACAAACAAGAATATATTAATAGCATGGTTATTGCTAATTAATATAAAACTGAACAAAAGAAAATAAAAAAACAAAAGAAAATCCGGACTCAACGCATCAGCCTTGTTGCTGATGCGTTCATATTAAATGTTGACAAAATAAATATATATATGTATAATATCATTACGAAATTGTGCGAATAAATACACATCATATCTGCACAATTTTGAAAATCTTACTCATTTTAATTAAAATGGAAGTAGAAAATTGTGACATTAGTATATACATATTAGTGTCAAAAGAAAGAATTGGTGAAAAGAAATGGAGGATTTAAGTTTACCGATTGGAAACACGCCAATGTTAGAAATCGAATATCTTTATAAAGGAAGGAGAGACAAGTTTTTTGCCAAGTTAGAATCATATAACTTAACTGGTAGCATCAAAGACAGAGCAGCATATTACATACTAAAAAAAGCAATAAACTCAGGAAAACTAAAACCAGGACAAGCTATTGCAGAAGCAAGTAGTGGAAACTTTGGATTAGGAATTGCAGCAATAGGAAAAATCTTAGGATTTGATGTACACATATTCATGCCAGGATTTGCAACAGAAGAAAGAAAACAACTATTAAAGTTATATGGGGCAACACTTCATCTAAACTACGATGAACACGATGCATTCAACATTGCATTAGCAAACTGCCATAAATTTGCACAAGAAAATGGAGCTTTTGAAACACTACAATTCGAAAACATGGACAACGTAAACTCTCATTATGAAGGAGTTGGAAAAGAAATCGAACAAGAAGTAGGAGACAAAGTGGGAGCATTTATAGCAGGAATAGGTTCAGGTGGAACATTTGCAGGAGTTGCAAAAAGAATGAAAGAACTTGATAAAAACATAAAAACATATTGTGTAGAGCCAAATAACATGCCAATATTATCTGGCGGAAAAGTATCTGGACACAGCAAAATCAGTGGAATAGCAGATGACTTCTTACCAAGTATAGTGGATCCCAAACTAATAGAAGGAGTCATTGGAGTAGAAGACGATGATGCAATAAACATGTCAAGAAAACTAAGCAAAGAGATAGGACTTGGAGTTGGAATCTCAAGTGGAGCGTATACAATTGGAGCAATTTTACTAAACGAAAAGATGGAAAAACCGGTTGTAACAATATTTGCAGACGACAACAAAAAATATCTATCAACAGAACTTGCAGACGAAAATATACAATATGATAATCCAGAATATATATCAAACCAAGTAAAATTTATAAACGTAAAGAAAATAAATTAGTAAAAGTCAGCCAAGAAAACTTGGCTGGCAATTTTTTTGCTAGAAACGTTGACTATTTTGTTCTATTGTTATATTATGATAGCATAAGTATTAATAACCAAAAAATGAAAGGAGAACAAAATGGAAGAGAAATACTTGGCTGCTGAAAAATTAGTAAAAAAGTACAACCAAGAGCAGCTACTAAGTCAATACGACAAACTAGATGAAAGCAAAAAAGCAAAATTATTAGACGAAATATTAACATTAGATTTCAACCAAGTTGAAGAATTATACAAAAGAATAGGACATACAGTAGATTTTTCTGCATCAAAAATAAAACCAATAGACTATACAGATAAAAGTGCATTGTCAGAAGAAGAACTAAAACACTATGAAGAAATAGGATTAAAAGAGATAAAAGCCGGAAAACTAGCAGCAGTAACAATGGCTGGTGGACAAGGAACAAGATTAGGACATAATGGACCAAAAGGAACATTTGATATAGGATTAGACTCACATAAGCCAATATTCGAAATCTTATGTGATACACTAAAAAAAGCACAAGAAAAATACGGAGAATATTGTGTTTGGTACATAATGACAAGTAATGAAAATAATGAAGCAACAGAAAGCTTTTTTGAGAAAAATAAATTCTTTGGATATCCAAAAGATAAAGTAGTATTCTTCAAACAAGGAGAATTACCAATGATCGACACAGAAGGTAAAATCCTAATTGGAGAAGATGGACTAATAAAAATGGCTGCAGATGGACATGGTGGAATATTCCTATCGATGAACAGAAATGGAATATTATATGATATGAAAACTAGAGGAATAGAATGGGCATTCATAGGCGGAGTAGACAATGTCTTAGTTAATATGATAGACCCAGTATTCCTAGGATTTGCAATAGAGAAAAAAGTATTAGCAGCAGGAAAAAGCGTTGTAAAAGCAGGACCACACGAAAAAGTAGGAGTATTCTGCAAGAGAGATGGAAAACCAAGTGTTGTAGAATATAGCGAAATTTCAGAAGAAATGGCAGAAGCAACAGACGAAAAAGGAAACTTAATATATGGTGAATCACATATACTTTGTAACTTATTCAATGTAAAAGCAATTGAAGAAATAAGCAAAAATACATTACCATATCATAGTGCTTTCAAAAAAGCAAAATACTTAGACAAAGATGGAAATTTAGTAACATCAGACAAACCAAATGCATATAAATTCGAATCTTTCTTATTTGACGCATTTGAATCATTAGACGATATGGCAATACTAAGAGTAAAAAGAGAAGAGGAATTTGCGCCTGTTAAAAATGCAGAGGGAGTAGATAGCCCAGAAACTGCAAGAAAATTATACAACGACTTTCATAAAAATGTATAATTAAAATATAAGAGTTTAAAGTTTGGTTATACAAATTTAAACTCTTATTTTGTAATAGAGGAGGAAAGAATGAATTATTTAGATAAATATAATAAATGGTTAAATGATCCATCAATAGATGAAGAAACCAAAGAAGAATTAAAAAGTATAGAAGGAAACAATGCAGAAATTGAAGACAGATTTTACAAAGAACTAGAATTTGGAACAGCGGGATTAAGAGGAGTAATCGGAAATGGAAGTAACAGAATGAATAAATATACTGTTACAAAAGCAACTCAAGGATTAGCAAATTATATAAACAAAAACAATCCAGAAAACAAGGGAGTTGCAATATCATATGACTCAAGACATATGTCAAAAGAATTTAGTGAATATACTGCGTTATGCCTAAATGCAAATGGAATAAAAACATATGTATTTGAAGAGCTAAGACCGGTTCCAGAATTATCATTTGCAGTAAGAGAGCTAAACTGCATTGCAGGAGTAATGATAACAGCAAGCCATAATCCACCAAAATACAACGGATATAAAGTATATTGGGAAGATGGAGCTCAAATAGTTCCACCACACGATAAAGGAATAATAACAGAAGTAAATAGAATAGAAGATTTTTCTACAATAAAGAAAATTACAAAGGAAGAAGCTATTGAAAAAGGATTATATAATGTAATCGGAAAAGAAATGGATGACAAGTATATAGAAACACTAAAAAATCTAGTATTAAATCTAGACACAATTAAAAAAGTTCAAAAAGATGTAAACATAGTATATACACCTCTACACGGAGCAGGAAATGTACCAGTTCAAAGAATATTAAAAGAAATAGGATTTGAAAATGTTTATGTAGTACCAGAGCAAGAGAAACCAGATGGAGATTTTCCAACAGTAGATTATCCAAATCCAGAAGATGAAAGAGCTTTCAAGTTAGCGTTAGAATTAGCCCAAAAAGTAAATGCAGATGTCGTTCTAGCAAATGACCCAGATGCAGATAGATTAGGAGTATATGCAAAGGACTCAAAAACAGGAGAATATCATTCATTCACAGGAAATATGTCAGGTTTGCTAATTGCAGAATATGAGCTTTCACAAAAGCAAGAAAGAGGAGAGATACCAGCAAATGGAGCTCTTATAAAAACAATAGTATCATCAAACTTAGCAGATGCAATAGCAAAAGAATATAACTTAAAACTAGTTGAAGTATTAACAGGATTCAAATATATAGGAGAGCAAATGAGATTATTTGAACAAACCGGAGAAAATACATATATGTTTGGATTTGAAGAAAGCTACGGATGCTTGGTAGGAACACACGCAAGAGACAAAGACGGAATAGCAGCAGTAATGGCTCTATGTGAAGCAGCAGCATATTACAAAACAAAAGGCTATACTCTATGGGATCAAATGATGAATATATACGAAAAATATGGATATTACAAAGAGCTTACTGTTTCAGTAACAAAAGAAGGAGTAAGTGGTGCTGACGAAATAAAACAAATAATGGAAAACATTAGACAAAATCCAATAACTCAATTAGGAAAATATAAAGTCTTAAAATTCAGAGATTACAAACAAGGAACAATAAAAGACCTAGAAACAGGAAGTGTAGAAAATACAAATCTACCAACATCAAACGTATTATACTTTGATCTAAACAATGATGCTTGGTGTTGCGTTAGACCATCAGGAACAGAACCAAAAATAAAATTCTATATAGGAATAAAAGAAAACAATATGGAAGATGCAGAAAAGAGCTTAAAAGAACTTGCAGAAAAAGTAAAAACATTAGGACAATAAAAAAACAATGGCAGGAGAAATCCTAGCCATTATTTTTTTCGTGTTTTGCAACATCTTTCCAACCATTAATATTATTTCGTTTAATTGCACCAATAATACTAGCTTTAACATATGGATTTTTTACAGAAAGAGAAACAATTAAATTTTTCATATCTTCTCTTGTAGAATGTCCATCCATAGGACAAACCTTAGGCATAACAGAGATATTATTTTTTCTAACAAATCTCTTAGTTTCTTTTTCAGGAGTATAAACTAAAGGTCTAATAACAGTCATACCAGACCTGTCCATATAAGTAACAGGCGCAAAAGTAGACAAGCTACCTGCAAAAAACAAATTCATTAAAAAAGTTTCTAAAACATCATCTAAATTATGACCTAAAGCAAGTTTATTACAATGCTCACGTTTAGCAGCAGAATTAAGAATTCCTCTTCTTAAATTTGCACACAAAGAACAAGGATTTTTCTCTTTTCTATCCTCAAAAACAATAGTTTTAATATCATACTTCTCTTCAAAAAAAGGAACGCCAATATCATCACAAGTCTCTTGTAAAAAAGCAGAGTCAAAAAACTCAAAACCTGGATTTACACTAATAGCAATTAGCTCAAACTTTTTTGGATAAAAAATCTGAAGATTCTTTAAAGCTTTAAGCATAGTAATAGAATCCTTGCCACCAGACAAAGCAACTGCAATTTTATCTCCATCTTCTATCATATTATAATCTTCAATAGCCTTACGCATATAACTCAAAATATGTTTCATAATTAAATCTCCTTAATAAACAAAAACTATTATAGCACAAAAAAGCCGGAATATAAAGAGAAAACGTTAAAAAATATTGACTTATGTCAAGCAGAATGATATTATAATAAAGGAAATGTGTCAATAGCTCAGTAGGATAGAGCGCTCCCCTCCTAAGGGAGAGGTCGGGGGTTCGATTCCCTTTTGGCACACCAAAAAATAGAGCCATAGCAAAGCTATGGTTATATTTTTTGCGTTGCTTAAGATGGAGGAATCGAAAAGGAGGAATTGTAAAAATTTACATAATATGATATAATATAAATGTAAGCCCCAAAAGGCTACCGTACTTCTAAGAAGTATGCAATAAAAACAGCCACGAATTGTGGCAGAAAGAGGTAAGGCATATGTTTATGGAGCCGATTCGGCACACGAAGCTCAAGGACATGAACGATGTGGACATGTTTTCGTTCATGACGGACAACCAGACAACTCCACTTGTGACATGCCAGAACAATGGTCAAATCGCATATTCTGACGAGCATGGAACTATCTATGTAACTCCGTATAGAAGTGAGATTCCCAGCATTTTAAAAGATGCAGGGTACAAGGAGAAAGAATTCAAGGTACCGTTTAGCGGAAACGAAAAGCGCCCGGCAATCTACTTTTGGTTGCAAAAAATTGCAAACGAAGAGAACCAAAACGAAACCTACGAAATGTGCCACGAGATAGCACAACGCAAAGGCATCAAACCCGTTGAAACCACGCAAGGCCTCAGGATTACTGAGATAACAAAAACTGAATATATCGAAGAAATAAAATACACCGTATATGATATGGTACAAGTATTTGTCCCTGAGGGCGACGAAAAAAATGTGGGCACGTATATCGTGATTAACAAGAAAACGGTCATGGTATGTGATGAGTTTGGCAGAACATACTTGATCATGGTAAAAACCATCATCAACGACTTTGTGAATCTACTCATCGAAGCGGGATATACAAGAAACCCGCATCCGGAATACTTCCTCGTGTACAATCCGAATTCAAATTGGCAGGACGAACATGACGAAACCTCTGAATAAATCAATGAACTATTGATTTATTAGCAAACTCTCGTAACATTTAGTTGTTACGAGAGTTATTTTATTTATTTGAATATTTAATTAATTTAGCATGCATAACCATCTTTTCACCATTACTATAACAAGTAGAAAGAGTAAGAATTTTATCGTTACCACCAACAGAAGTATTAAAGCTATAGACACTTCTATCTTGTAACATTTTAGCAAAATTAGAGAACTGTTCTGGTGAATCAAAATCTATCTTTAAATAATCACTCGTAGTAGGAATATGATATACACTAAATACCTGCCATAGGGTATTTTGATTTTTTGTAGATAGTTTTATAATATGATTATCTTTATCATTATACCAATTACTATTTAATAATTTCTTTAAAGAACCGAACATAGTAGTATCTATTCTTGAGTGTGCGTAAATAATAGTATTTTGATGAAGTGATTGAATATTATTTCTGTAATCTAAAAACACCCAGCCAGCCTCATTAGTATCCTTATAAAAAGAATGAGTTAAATAATAATCATTATTATTCGTCTGGACAAACGGATAATTAATATTTGTTCCATTAACTTGAATCCAGCCACAAACATCACTATTAATACTGCTTAGCTCCGAAAAATCCACGTCAATCAAATTCATCTTAATATAATCCCAATAAGGATTAGCCTTATCTTCAGTAGACTCGACAATAGTTTCTTCTCCTACACTTTCTTGAACAGAAACAATATTAGAAATATCGGCAATTTCGTTGCTAATACTAGTTGAATCCTTTGACCAATTAAAAATTTTAAAGGCAGAAAAAACAAGCAATCCAATAAAAACAACAATCAAAATAAAAGTAAAAAAATTAAACTTCTTTTTACTTTTAGAAATTGATTTAGCGTGCTTTGCAACGTGTTTAGCCATAAAACAAATCCTCTCAATAAAATTTACACTTATTATACCATAAAAATAAAAATATAAAACAAAAAAATAAAAAAAAGGAGCACTAAATGCTCCCAAATTTATATTTCGGTTTAACGGAAACCTCCGCCACCGCCTCCACCACCGAAGGAGCCACCGCCTCCTCCGCCAGAAGAGAATCCTCCACCACCAGAAGAATAATTCTCAGCTCTCGATCTAGCAGCAGAAGCTTGCGAAACGCCGTTATATGAACAATTATGAATAAATATAAAAGTATCATATGAATCAAAATGCGATTCTGTAATAACATCAGGATATAAATCCTTAAATTGTTTAGCCACCTTTTTAGCAATTCCCATAATTTGAGCGAAAATTAAATAATCCTCAAACAAATGAACTTCAATAGCTTCTCTATCATGAATTAAAGTATAATCTAACAAATAATGTTTTAATCCAGCAAGATTAGATGCTTCTGAGCGAAGAGCTTCTGTAGCGTCAAAAGATTTGTAAGAAATCAAGCCAAAGACTTTTTTCTTGGTAGGAATAATCAATCCCTCGTTCTGTAAAGCTTTCTTTTGTTTAGTGTATACAGAATCAAACCAATCTAAAATTCTTTCGTAGTGTGCACTACACCATTTCTCTAACTCTTTACCTTCAAGAATACCATCCTTGCTAGCCTCATAAATCATGTCAAACAATTCTCTTTCTTTAGGAAAAGTAATTGTATCAGGATTACCCTCATTTAAAATTATAACGCTATTCTCTTTGCTAAAAATACCATTTTTCTCGCGTTTTTCAACTCTAACAAGACCTTCTTTAAGCCATTTCAAAAGAACAGCACCCAACAAATCCGTCTTTTTCTTTATAATTCCATACATAGAACCAATACAAAAAGCTCTATAAATATCTCCGTTGCAAGGAATATCTCTAAAATAAGAATCATCACGCTTAATAGCTTTCTTGCCCTCACGGTCGAATCCAGCATCAGTCTTATGATATCCTATAATAGAAGAACCAATGGCGATTATAAAAAACAACAAATAAGGCAAGAAATTCAATAAGCCAATAATAAAAGACTTGAATTCAGAAGAACTGCTACCTTTATAAGAAGTTGCACCTTCTTGAGCCATATCAAGATAATGATTAAAATCATAATCTAATTCATTAGTAGTATTAAAAGTTCCTAAAGGAAACTTTACTAAAATGGTCATATATTCGCTAGAAGCCAATCGACCATCTGATTGCATTTCAATATATCCATCATAAACATAAGCTGTTCCACCATAATTTCCATATCCCCAGACATCAATATCATCAGCGATAGGAGAATCGGTATAAATCTTAATATAAACACTTCCAATAGGATTTGAAAAATCATAAGGAATCAAAGTCCAATAAATCATTTGACTATCAGACAATTCAGCAACAAAGTTAGTAATAACATACTTTACAGTATATTTATGAGAACTATAGTCGCCAATTCCCCAACAAAGTTCAACTCCATTTGAAATTTTATTTATACCACATTTATTTGCCTTACTTGACAAAGAAGCAGAAGTGTTCCAAGAAGACAAAGTAGTATAAACTGTAGAACCTTCGCTAACAGAAAGATTCTTAATCTCAGAACGTCCTAAGTTGTAATAAGGATGATAAACCTCTGTACCCTGAGTAGGACGGCAATCCCAGACTTCAGTAACATGGGCATTACCAGAGCTATCAACATAAATGTCCATTGAAATCTTATCAATAGAACTTGCAAAAGCACATTTGCCAAGAGAAAACAAGACAAAAGCAAACAAAGTGATAAAAAAAGTTCTAAAAATCTTTTTCATCTAAAATCCCCTTTCATAAGTATAACACTTAAAATCTATAATCATTATTGCATAATGTAAAAAAATTATCAATAATAAAACTAAATTTGATAAAGAAAAAAATATATGTTAATATAAAATAGAGGAGAAGACAAATGGACGAGAAAATAAAATTTATGAAAGAAGCTCTAAAAGAGGCTCAAAAATCGTATAAAAAAGAAGAAATTCCAGTAGGAGCAATAATAGTAAAAGATGGCAAAATAATCGCAAGAGGGCACAACTTAAAAGAAACAAAAACAGACCCAACAAAACATGCAGAAATAATAGCAATACAGAAAGCGTGCAAAAAATTGCAAACATGGAGACTAACGGGATGTACTATGTATGTAACCCTAGAACCTTGTAGTATGTGTGCAGGAAGCCTAATACAATCTAGACTTGATAAAGTAGTAATAGGAACAATGGACGAAAAAACGGGAGCATGTGGATCTGTATTAAACTTATTATCAGACTATAAATTTAATCACACTGTACAAATTGAAACAGGAATTATGCAAGAAGAATGCAAAACAATCTTGCAACAATTCTTTAAGGAATTAAGAGCAAAAAAATAAACCGCAGCCAAGCGATGTGTAGTATAAAACGGAAAAACAAAATTTTAAAACTGACTCTAAAGCCTGTAGAGTTTGGCAATTATTTATTTCATAGACAATACTATCTAAATATTCGATTTCAGCAGTAATCAGCTCTTTCTGTTTTTGAACTATTGAATATGTATTCTGCAATTTCTTATATTTTTTAAAAAACTTCTTTGCATTAGCAGAAGGGGAGATGCTACCATCTAACTTTATATCTATTGGCTCATTGTTTTTATAATAATTTTCTAAAGTTATAGAAGTCTGATTATAGTTTTGTATTCTGTACAAGTTAGCAGTAATTAGCTCTCCGTATAGTCTATAATCTTCCATCTTAGAACATTCATTTAAAGATTGATTTGCTGTACTTAGTTTATCTTCCAATCTTTTTAAACGATTTAAAATAAGACGTAGTAAATCGTTTTGATAAGAAGAAAACTTTTCTTTTTCTTCTTTGCCAAAATAAAAATCATCAATAAAAAAGTTGACCTGAAAATTGTCAGAATTTTGCAATTTTACATAGAAATCATCCTTTTTCCCATCAATCTTATAACAAAGAAGAGGGTTACCAGATATGATGTCTTTTAAATACTTATATAATCTTTTATAGTCATCAAGAGAAATTTTTTCGGTATTTATATCTAAATCGGAAAGAATATACGAAATTCCCGCTTTACTAAACCCAGTATAATAGTTAGAAAGGGCAGTAGCAATACTTTCTGTATTTTGCAAGATTTTATAAAAATCATCAAAAGTAGAACTTGCAAAATCTTGCTTAGAACTATCTAATACTAAGTATTTATAGCCAGGAAGAATATCTCTAAGCGAATTATCAAGTTTATCAAGATGACGCAAACTATCAATAATAGTATTATCGGAATTTAGTAAAATTACATTACTATGTTTTCCCATAAGTTCAATTACAATAGTTTTAGTAACCAAATCGTTAAAGTCATTGTAACAATCTACATCTATGTAAATAATTCTTTCAAGCCCATTCATATAAATTTTCTTAATAGTGCCACCAGTTAAATGCTTTCTTAAAACCATACAGAAATTAAAAACATTTTGTGGATTAGGTTTAGAGTGGGTAGTAAGATGAACTCTATAATTTACAGGATTAATGCAAATATTTAGAGCATAATTTTTACCACAAGAATAAATGCCTAATAAAATTTCATTTTTATTAGGCTCAAAGATTTTATTTATTTTTCCATTTAGTAAACAGCCATTTAATTCAGAGACAACAGCTCTTGTTACAATTCCATCAAATGCCATATAATTAACCGCCTATACATTAAATTTAAATAAAACAATATCTCCATCTTGCATAATATATTCTTTTCCCTCAGAACGCATAAGTCCCTTTTCCTTAGCAGCGTTTAGAGAACCTTCTCTCATTAAATCATTATAAGAAACGATTTCTGCTCTAATAAATCCTCTTTCAATATCAGAGTGAATTTTTCCAGCAGCTTGAGGAGCTTTAGTTCCTTTTTTTATGGTCCAAGCTCTAACTTCTGGTTCTCCTGCAGTTAAGAAAGACATTAATCCTAACAAATCATAACTTGCTTTTATAACTTTATCTAGTCCAGACTCGTCAAGACCAAGCGCTTCTAACATTTCTTTTTTGTCATCTCCATCAAGAGCAGACAATTCTTCTTCTATTTTAACACAAAGAGTAATAACCTCGGCTTTATCTTCTTTTGCGTAATCTTTAACCTTTTTTACATTCTCATCATCAGGATTAGATAACTGCTCCTCTGAAACATTTGCTACATATAAAATAGGTTTCATTGTTAGTAAGAAAGCGTCCTTAATAACTTCTAATTCCTCATCAGAATAATCAAGACTTCTAGCTGGCTTTCCATTTTGTAAAGCTTCTCTAACCTTTTTCCAAGTGTCAAATTCAAATTGATACTTTTTATCGCCTTTAATCAATTTACTAGCTCTATCAATTCTTTTTTCAACAGTATCTAAATCAGCAAAAACCAATTCTAGGTTAATAGTTTCAATATCTCTAACTGGATTAATGCTACCATCAACGTGAACAATGTTTGAATCCTCAAAGCATCTTACAACTTGGCAGATAGCATCAGTTTCTCTAATATGAGATAAAAACTTGTTACCCAAACCTTCACCTTTGCTAGCACCTTTAACAAGACCAGCAATATCAACAAATTCTATTATTGCGTGAGTTACCTTTTGAGGGTTATATATTTTTGCTAAATTATCTAATCTTTCATCTGGTACAGGTACAACACCAACATTTGGTTCTATTGTACAAAAAGGGTAATTAGCACATTCTGCTCCAGCATTAGTAATTGCATTAAACAAAGTACTTTTCCCTACATTTGGTAATCCTACTATTCCAATTTTCATTATAATTTCATTCCTTTCGTGTTTAATTAAAAAGACTGAATGATATGAAGGCACTAATTCCTTCAAAATCAGTTATCACTTAAAATACTCAATACAAACAGTATAGCACAAAAAAAGGGAAAAGTACATAAAAAACAAAAAATAAAAGCCTAAAAGTAAGAACTTAAAGACTCTAGAGAATATAAACGAAAATTTTTTAATTGAATATGTTATTCAATTAAAACTAACTAATCTTATATATAGCACAACTGTAAGGAAAAAGTCAATAGGCTAAAACAAAGAATTATAAAACTGCGGAATAGTGAAAAACGAGAAAATCTTAGAAGGCAAACGGATTTCACTTCTAAGATTTTTAATTGAATAACATATTTAATAAAAAAGTTAAATAGTGGTTGAAAGATAGAACAAAATGTTTTATAATAAAATCACAAAA
>HF994444.1 GCA_000434195.1 Clostridium sp. CAG:780 | reverse complement strand
TTTTATTAAATTATATATTTAATTAAAAAATTTTTGGAATGCAAAAAAGGCCTAAAATGTTAGCTAAAAATCTAATATTTTAGGTCTTTCTATGATTTTACATATTTTTACCGCCAAGCACGTTTCGACATTATTGTATTTTTGCGTTTTCCTGTCCAACTATTTCCTGAAGTTCTTCTAGAATATCTTTTGTCACATATAGTCCACCAGCAGGATCATTTCTTTCCCCATTTATTATTACAACTGGCACATTATTTTTATCTCCTGTAAAGAATTTCAATGCTCCTCTTAATTGATTTTTCTTTTCTTCAGATAACTTTGTTATATTTATATACAAGCTTTTTGATTTTGTATCTTCGAATTTTTTTATTTCTCTTGCAACTATTTTTGTATCTTCATCTTCTCTAATACTTAATCTACCTTCTACTAATACTATATTCTCATCTATCAACTCGTTTGAGCATTGTAGATAACAATTCTCAAATATTATTACTTCTATGCTACCATATAAATCTTCTAACGTTGCAAATGCCATTATCTTATTATTTTTAGTATATTTCTTTTTGATTGATGTTATTATCCCTGCAAATTTAACAAATTGACCGTCCTGTAGCAGTTTAATTTGTCCTCTATTATCTAATAGTTCTGGATTTTCCATTTCTGCCTGTGATAGTTGTTCAAACTCTCTGATTTGTAAAGTATTTATATTAGCTTGTTTTGCAATTTGTTCTCTATATTTTTCAAGAGGATGTCCTGATATGTATATTCCAAGCATTTCTTTTTCCATTGATAATAATTCTTGATCAGTGTATTCTTTTAATGTTGTATAATTATATTTTAGTTTTTCCATATCATTTGACTCTTCTGTTTTTCCAAAGTCAAACATTGATACTTGTCCTTGTATATTCTTTTTTGACATTCCACTTATTGTATCTAATATATCTTCAAACGAAGCCATTAGCGTACTTCTAGTTTCTGCAAAGTTATCAAAAGCTCCTGCTTTTATTAAACTTTCTATGCACTTTTTATTAACAGCTTCCCCTTCCATTCTTTCACAGAAGTCTGTAAAGCTCTTATATTCGCCATCTTTTTCTCTATTATGAACTATTGCATCAACTGCTGCTATTCCTACATTTTTTATACTTCCTAGACCAAACCTGATTTTTCCATCATCTACTGTGAATTTTGTAAAGCTTTTATTGATGTCTGGTTTTAAAATATCAATGTTTAGCTTTCTACATTCATCTATATATTCTGGTATTTTGTCTAAATTTCCTAAAAAGCTGTTTAACATTGCTGCCATAAATTCATTTGGATAATATGTTTTTAGATATGCTGTTCTGTATGCAACTACTGCATAGCAAGCTGCGTGTGACTTGTTAAATGCATATTTTGCGAATTCTGCCATCTCATCGAATATTTTATTTGCTGATACCTCGTCTATTCCATTTCTTACGCAACCTGGAACTATGACATTTCCATTTTCATCAACTTGTCCGTTTATGAAAATTTCTCTTTCTTTTGCCATTACATCTAGCTTTTTCTTTCCCATAGCACGACGAACTAGATCAGCTCTTCCTAACGAATATCCAGCCAAATCTCTAACTATTTGCATAACTTGTTCTTGATAAACCATACATCCATATGTAACTTTTAATATTGGTTTTAACGATGGATGTGTATATACTGCATGTTCTGGATCTTTTTTGTTTGCTATATATCTTGGAATCTGGTCCATTGGTCCTGGTCTGTACAAAGAAACTCCGGCTATTATATCTTCTAGACAGTCTGGCTTAAGCTCCTTCATAAAGTTAGTCATTCCTTGGCTTTCAAACTGGAATATTCCCATTGAAGTTCCTTCTTGCCATTGCTTAAAGACTTTTGGATCGTTCATATTTGCATCAAACTCTACATCTATTCCTTTGTCCTTTTTTACAAGATCTATTGTATCTTGTATAACTGTCAAAGTTCTTAATCCTAAGAAGTCCATCTTTAGAAGTCCAAGTTCTTCTAGTGTTGTCATTATATATTGAGTTGAAACTACTCCATCTCTTTCATATAAAGGAACATATGTTACAACTGGATCTTTTGTTATAACAATTCCACAAGCATGAGTTGAAGCCTGTCTTGGCATTCCTTCTAATGCCATTGCAATATCTAACA
The DNA here is from genome assembly GCA_000434195.1 of Clostridium sp. CAG:780. Classification (GTDB taxonomy): domain Bacteria; phylum Bacillota; class Clostridia; order TANB77; family CAG-508; genus CAG-245. The sequence continues at coordinate 18,282 of HF994444.1, read as the reverse complement.
ATCTTTTTGTTTCTGGATTGTTTTCATATTCGTCTGCCAATTCTTTGTTTTGTTCTAGTGCTTTTTTTATTGTTATATGAATTTCATTTGGTATCATTTTTGCAAGTTTGTCAGCATTTGCATATGGAACATCCAACACTCTTGCTACATCTCTAATTACCATTCTTGCAGACATTGTTCCAAATGTTATTATCTGAGAAACATGGTCTTGACCGTACTTTCTGCCAACATAGTCTATTACTTCCTGTCTTCTTTCGTAACAGAAGTCAACGTCAAAATCAGGCATACTTATTCTCTCTGGATTTAAGAATCTTTCAAATATTAATCCATATTTTATTGGATCTATGTCAGTTATTTCTATGGCATATGCTACAATCGATCCTGCACCAGAGCCTCTTCCTGGTCCTACTGGTATATTTTGAGTTTTAGCATAATGTATGTAATCCCACACGATTAAGAAATAATCTACATACCCCATTTTTTTGATTACTTCTAGTTCATAATTTTCTCTATCTATTATTTCTTGTGATGGATTTTCTCCATATCTATTTTTTATTCCATCATCGCATAATTTCTTCAAGTAATCATAGTGAGTTGCATATTCTGCTGGCACATCATAGTTTGGAAGTATTGTATGTCCAAACTCAAATGTTACATTGCATTTGTCTGCTATTTTTACTGTGTTCTCTATTGCTTCTGGCACGCCCGAGAAATAATCACTCATTTCTTTCGGTGATTTTATATAAAGTTCATCTGTTTCAAATCTCATTCTGTCATCATCTGTAATCTTTTTGCCTGTTTGTATGCATAGCAATATCTCGTGGTTGTATGCATCTTCTTTTTTTAGATAATGTGAATCATTTGTTGCAACTAATGGTATGTCTAGCTTATGTGATAATTCTACTAGCTTTTGATTTACTAAAACTTGTTCATTTATTCCATTATTTTGTATCTCTAAATAGTAGTCTTCTCCAAATATATTTTTAAACCACATTGCTGCTTTTTCTGCTTCATCCATATCGCCTTTTAATATTGCCTGTGGTATTTCTCCTGCTAAACATGCACTACAACATATTAAGCCTTCATGATATTTTTCTAATACTTCTTTATCTATACGAGGTTTGTAATAAAATCCTTCTGTAAATCCTATTGATACTAACTTTGTTAAATTTTTATATCCTTCGTTATCTTTTGCAAGAAGAATTAAGTGATTGTATCTTGCATCTATATTTGGATCTTTGTCAGTCCTTTTTCTTGGAGCAACATATACTTCACATCCTATGATAGGTTTTATTCCATTTGCCATACAAGCTTTGTAAAAGTCAATTACTCCAAACATAACACCGTGGTCAGTTATAGCCATTGCCTTCATTCCAAGTTCTTTTGCTCTTACTGGTAAGTCTTTTATTCTATTTGCTCCATCTAGTAAACTGAATTCACTATGCACATGCAAATGTACAAATTCTGCCATATATATTCCTCCAATTTTTCTTTAACATATGTCATATTCTATCACGCACAGGGATTTTTTTCAATATAAAAGCAAGGAATTTCTTCCTTGCTCTTGCTATTCTATTTCTTCTACTAATTTTGGCATATTTTTACCTTGTACTGTTGGTATACATATGATTTTAAATTTTGTTGTTTTATCGCCAAATTTTGTTTCTATTATATCATTTACTTTTACTTCATAACTTGGTTTTACTGCTTTTCCGTTTACATATATTCTACCACAGTCTGCCGCTTCATTTGCAACTGTTCTTCTTTTTATTATTCTTGATACTTTTAAAAATTTGTCTAAACGCATAATTGCTCCTTTCGTGTAATACTATTTGCATTTTAATTTTATTTCTATTCTTTCTTAGTGTTATATATTATATTTTTCAAAGTTCTCGTTCAAACAATTTCGCAAGGATTTCTAAATGAGTTTTACGGCACCCTTCCACGTATGGATTCATAACTGAATCCACCTGAACTCTTTCCGTAAAACTTTATTAAGAACTCCTAGGCTCAATCATTTTCAATTCGACCTTCTCAAAATATAATATAGTAACACTAAGAGTTTCAAAAATATTTACGCAAAATTTTATCATATTCAAATTTCTATTAACTTGTTCAAATACACACTATATATGCACATTTTATCTACCTTTTTATCTAAAGATTGTTCTAAAGCTTCCTTATAAAGGTCAAGCTGTCCTTTGTATTCTTCTACTAATTCATTTTCGTTTTGAACATAATCTGTTTTATAGTCTACCAGTATCAATTTATCATCTTTGTCAATAAAGAATAAGTCAATTACACCTTGAACTAATATTTCTTCATCATCTTCCTTATTTATTTGATTATATATTCTACTTGCCTTTATATTAATGTAAAATGGATGTTCTTTGTGTATTTCTTTTGCTTGTTTTAATTCTGTCCAAAGTTGCGAATTTGTATATTCCAGTAATTTTTCTTTATCTATGTTTTGCACTTCAATTTCTGTTATTATTTCTTTATCTTTTAATTCCTCTATCAATTCAGTTATTTTTTCTAAATTGTATTCTTCTGTTTCTTTCATTTTTTGCAGACATAAATGTATTAAAGTTCCTTTTTGTGCTCCTGTAAGTTTTGTTTTTACTTCTTCATTTATGAATTTTGGCTCTTGCGTTATTTGTACTTCTTGTTCTCTTTTCTCTTTTAATTTACTTACAGATGTTTTTGTTGGTATTCCCTCAATACTTTGATGTTTGTATTGCCAGTTTAAGATTTCTTTTATCTTTTCTTTTTCTTGTTCATCATTATTCTTATTTGATTCTTCAATTATTTTTTTAGAAATATCCTCTACTTCATTCTCTATTTTCACAGAAGTTTTCTCTCTTTTGTTTATATTCACAGTAAATAGATTTTTTGTGTTTGCTACTCCTTCTTTTAAATAGATTAGTTCTAACCAGTCTAAATATGTTTTATATTTTTGCAATAGATATGGATTTATCTTATTGCCATCTATTGTAGAGTATATCTCCAACAATTTTTGTTTTTCTGACATTTTCTTATTTACATCTTTTTGTCTTCCCACAATTATTAGCTTTTCTTTTGCCCTTGTTAATGCAACATATAAAATTCTCATTTCCTCTGATATTGCTTCATTTTTTGCCTTTATTGCTAATGCTTTTTTTGCCAATGTTTTAAATTCTATATATCTATCTGAATCTATGTATTGTGGTCCCATTCCTAAATCTTGATCTAATAGTATTTTTCCATTTAAGTCCCTGAAGTTGAATTGTTTGCCCACTCCAGCAAGTATGACAACTGGAAATTCTAATCCTTTACTCTTGTGTATTGTCATTATTCTAACAACATTTTCGTTCTCGCCTATTATTTTAGCAGCTTTTAAGTCTTCTTGATTGAATTTTATTTTATCTATGAAATTGATAAAATTGTAAAGTCCTTTAAAGCTAGCTTCTTCGTATTGTTTTGCTCTTTCGAATAGCATTCTTAAATTAGACACTCTCAAGGCTCCATTTGGCATTAAATTCACATAGTTCATATAACCTGTTTTTGTATATATGTTCCAAATCCATTCGTCTAATGTCATATATTCTTCATCTTCTCTAAGTTCTTTTAACAGATTTAAAAATCTATGAGCTTTTTCTAAATCTGACTTTAAAAGTGCTTCATAAAAACTTGAGTTTCTGTCCGCCATTCGTATTTCTATTAGCTCATTGTCTGTAAAGTTTCCTATCGGCGAACGCATAACTGTTACAAGTGGAATATCTTGCATTGGATTGTTTATTATTCTTAACAATGACATTATTGTTTCTATTTCTACTGACTGCAAATATTGGCTTGAACTATCACTATATACAGGAATTTCTAATTCCGATATTTCCTTTTCATACACATTTGCAACTCCTGATGATGTTCGTAGAAGTATTGCTATGTCTTTATATTGAATATCTCTTCTTCCCGTTTTTTTGTCTATAATTTGATACTTACTATCTATTAGTTCTTTTATTTTTCTAGCTACAAATCTTGCTTCTAGGACCACATCTTCTACTTTTTCCTGTTCTTCTTCTGTTTCTTCTTCATCTGTTTTCCAAATGTCATCATTTTCTTCTGATAAGTCTAATATCTCTAGTTCTGTTTTATAATCTTGATTTTGTATTTCTTCAAAATTTGCTCCTAGATTTAAATATTCATCTTGATTATATTCTATGTTTCCTAGCTCTCTACTCATTATGTCTTCAAATACTAAATTCGTAAAGTCTAGTATATTACTTCTACTTCTAAAGTTCTTAAATAGTTGAATTTTTCTATCTTCTCCATTTACTGGATCTAATTTGTAACTATCATATTTATCTAGAAATAACTTTGGTCTTGCTTGTCTAAATTTATAAATACTTTGCTTTACATCTCCAACCATAAAAATATTATTTCCTCTTGATACACTTGTTAAAATGTATTCTTGAACTAAGTTACTGTCTTGATATTCGTCAATAGCAATCTCTTCAAATTTGTTTTCATATTTTTTTGCTATTTCTGATTTTACAATATTTCCATTCTCATCTTTTTTTACAAGTATCTTTAGAGCTAAATGTTCCATATCGCTAAAATCCATAATATTTTTTTCTCTTTTTCTCTGATAGAATTTTTGAGAAAATTCTAATATTAAATCTTTTAGCATTTTTAATATTGGATACATATATTTTATATCTTGCACTGCTTCTTCTGATGAACAATTCATCAATTTCTTTACTTTCTTGAATTCATCTTTTGTGCTTTCTCTTACATCTTTTGCTTCATCTTTTAAATCATTTGTTATCTTCTGATCTTTGGTCCACATAGCATTTTTTAATGTATTTATTGCCTCTACTGCCGTATCCCAGTCAGATAAATTATTTTGTATATATGTATATTTGTCTATGTCATCTTCTATTTTTGCTGTAAATTTATCTAGTTCAGGAAAGCATGTCATTTTAGTTCTAATATTCTGCAATTTTAATATTGAATCCTCTAATATCTGATTTGCGTTTTCTGTTATTATTTTTCCCCATACAGTATCCGAAAAGTTTGTGCCATCTTCTATGTTAAGTTTTTCTATTTGTTCTTCTAGCCATTCTTCTGGAAATGGAGATGCCTGAATATATGAATAGACTCTTAAAAGTAAATCCTTTAATACTTCATCTTGATTATATTTCGTGTATGTCTTTATTAGTTTTATAAAATTTGAATCTTCTTCTTCATATTTTTCTTCAAATAAGTCATCAATTACTTCTTGTTGTAAAAGTAATATTTCCGAGTCGTCTGCAATTCTTGTATTTGCAGAGACATCTATCTCATAAAAATTGTTTTTTATTACATCTAAACAAAATGAGTGTATAGTAGAAATACTTGCTTTGTTTAAAAGTATTACCTGTTTTTGAAGATTCTCATCTTCTGGATTTTCTTCTATCTTTTTGTAAATTGCTTCTAGTATTTTTTCTCTCATTTCTGCAGCAGCTGCATTCGTGAATGTAACTACTAAAATTTTATCTATATCGATTTTATCTTCTATTATTCTTCTTATAATTCGCTCGACTAATACAGCTGTCTTTCCACTTCCGTGCAGCAGCTGCTACTAATATGTTTGAATCTTTTTTAGTTATTGCATTTAATTGCTCGTTGGTCCATTTTACTTCTGACATCTTTTTCTCCTTGTTTTATAGGATTTTATGTTCTTAGTATATATTAATTTGCTCCAAGAAGCAAGATTTTTGTAGCGAATTATATATTCCATTTTTAATCTTTTCATATAAGAACGCTTTGAACTTATTTCTAAATTCAAAGCGTTTTTTGCTAGTAATACTAATTATTTCATATCGGTTTTTATTTGTTAGCTTTTGCTTCGTCTATTTCTTCGTCAGTTGCATCAGCATATTTCTTTATTAATGCTATATCTATATTATCTTTTAACATCCTTTTTATTACTTCTATTTTGTTTCTTCGTTCTCCTTCTTCTCTTCCGAGTTCTTTCCCTTCTCTTATTCCAGTATTATATATTGCTTTTTCGTCTTTTATGGCCTTTTCCCTTAATTCTGCTATTTTTTCTAATTTTTCATCTTCAGTCATTTTTCTAACTGTAACTACTGCTTTTTTTACATCTTCATTATTTTCCATAATTTCTTTTACCTCCTTGGAGTTTGAGTCCTCAAGAAACATTACCCATTGGTTCTTTTTGCTATTTTTGTCCTTCTGATATGCTTCTCTTGCTCTCTTTAGGCTTATTATACGTATTTCAAACAGATCTGTCAATACTTTTTCAGATTTTTCTTTCTCTCTAAAATTCCATACAGTCTCCATTTTATTTAACTCCTTAGTTATATTTATTTCAAAATCTACTATTGCTATTATTACTACTTTTTTTGCTTTTGTATACGGATCTCCTTTATGTATTTGTTTAGTATATAGTCTTGCCCAATAAAACAATAATCTAGGTATTACTTCATCATTTTTTATTAATTGTATTTCAACATCTACTTTTTCTTTATTATTTATATCTAATTCCAGGTCTAATATTCCTAATTTTTCTTCCGGTTTCTCTCTTATTAATTCTTTTGAATCATTGATTACAATCGAATTTATTTTTTCTTCTAATAGTGCTTCTACAAAACTTTTTGTTATATCCTCATGTTCTTGATTAAATAGACTTTGGAAAACAACGTCCATTTTCGGCTTTAGTAATTTGAATTCTTTGTTTTGTTCTTCTTTTATTTGCATAAGCATGTCCTCCTTTAACATATGCTATCTTCTGGGGTATTTTTAGACAAAACTTTTCTTTAGATTAATTTGCAAATTTTAGTTTACATATTATATTGTCGCGACAAGCCCATTATACCTTGGAACTACTGGTTTGTCCAGAAAAACCGTATGCCAAGTTTCGACACTCTTGTGCAAGTTTTGTTGATTTTTAGAAGATATTAAAGTTCTAAATCGAAAAAAGAAGTTTCTGTATCTTAAACAGTTACAACACAAAAAAACTGATAACAATTTTATCTTGTTATCAGTTCATATTATTCATTGATTTTCCGTCAAAAATCCCCGTACTTTTTTAGTAAGGGGCCTCTGATTAGTCTAAATTATTTAAAATGTTTGGTAACATTTGTTTTTTTCTTGATACAACGTTGTTTAACATTGCAGTATTGTTATCTAGGTTTACACCAAATGCTTTTTCTACTGTTCCAGCTTTGTTACCCATAGCTATAATTTTTGAATTAGCATTTAATATATCTGTTGCAGCAAACATATAGAAGTCTAAGTTTTTCTCTTTTATTTCTTTGTTAATTGCTTCTTCTAATTCAGCTTGTCTGCTAAATACAGAGTCTAAATCTACTGCATTAATTTGTGAAATTTCGAATTTTGCATTTTTATCATTAAATTCTTTTGAATCTATGTTTATTACTTGGAATGGTGTAAATTCACTTATGTCTGTTCCTGCTTTTAGCATTTCTTTACCATATGATTCTAAATCCACATTTGCAATTTCAGCTAATTTTTTAGCTATTGTTTTATCTTCCTCTGTACATGTTGGTGATTTGAATAATAATGTATCTGAAACTATTGCACTAAGCATCAATCCAGCCATTTTTGGTTCGATTTCTACATCATTTTGCTTATATAACTTGTATAATATTGTTGATGTACATCCAACAGGCTCTTCTATACAATATAATGGCTCTGTTGTTTCGAATTTTACTTTATGATGGTCTACAACCATTTTTATTTTTGCCTTTTCTATTCCTTCAACACTTTGTGCAAATTCGTTGTGGTCTACTAGTGCTACTTCGCTATTTTCTTCAACTTTTTCTAGTAACTCTGGTGCTTCTACTTTGAATGTGTTTAAAGCATATTGAGTTTCTTTGCTTATATCTCCTAATCTGTATGCAACAGCATTTTTTCCTAATTCTTTTTGTAGGTTTGCAAATACTATTGTTGATGCTATTGAGTCTGTATCTGGTTTTTTATGTCCAAAAACATATAATTTATTTTCCATAATTCATTCTCCTTATATTTCTATTTTTATTATCAACTTTATTTTTAACACTCTTTTATTATACCACATTTTTCCATAAAGGTCAATACTTGCGCCTTTTTGGCACTATATTTTGTAAATTCCACCTAGTGTTTTGTTTATTTCTGAATCTGAATTTTGAACAATTTTGTAACCACCTGCTAAGATTACTAAATCTCCTTTTTCTAGAATTCCTTGTTGCTCGAATTTTGCAAGTCCTGCTTCTATTGTATCATCTATTGTTGCTTTTGGTTCAATATATATTGGTGTAACATTCCATACTATTGATAATTGATTGAATGTCTTTTTGTTATCTGTTATTGCAAGTATTGGGCAAGCTGCTCCAAGTCCTGCAAGGTTTCTAGCAGAGTCTCCTGTGTTTGTATAACATACTATTGCGTCAGCTTTCATATTTTTTGCTGTTACACATGTTGCATATGCTACGTGCTCTTCTAAGTTTTTAAGTTCTATATCCTCGCTAATGTCAAATCTTCTCCAGTATCTTATTTCTTTTTCAACTCTTGTTGCTATTTTTACCATTGTTTTTACACATTCTACTGGATATTCTCCCATTGCACATTCTCCAGACAACATTATTGCACTTGTTCTATCAAATACGGCATTTGCTACGTCACTTGCTTCTGCTCTTGTTGGAAGTGGTTGATGTGTCATTGATTCTAGCATTTGTGTTGCTGTAATTGCTGGTTTATTATGTTTGTTACATAATTTAATGAATTTCTTTTGCATAATTGGTGGTTCTGTAAAGTCTGTTTCTGTTGCCATGTCTCCACGTGCTATCATCTGAACATCAGCTTGTTCAACGATTTCATCCATATGCTCTAATCCTTCTGTGTTTTCAACTTTTGTTATTATTTTTATATCTTTTCCACCATTATCATCCAATACTTTTCTTACTTGCTCAATGTCGTCTTTTCCTCTTGTAAATGACATTGCAACATAGTCATAACCATGTTCACAAGCTGTCTTTAAGTCTTCTATATCTTTTTGTTTTAGAGCTGGTAGACGTACTGCTGTTCCTGGTAAGTTTACAGTTTTTCTACTTCCTAACATATTTCCATGTACTACTGTACAAACAATATCTTTTCCATCTATTTCGTCTACTTTTAATTCTACTGCACCATCATCTATTAATACTTTTGCACCAATACTTACATCTTTGTATAGGTCTTTATAGCTTACTGATACTCTGTCTTTGTTTCCTATTATATCATCATTTACTAATACAAATTTTTGTCCATCTTCTAGTTGAACTTTTGCCGTTTTTCCTGTTTCTAACATTCCTGTTCTTATTTCTGGTCCTTGCATGTCCAATATCAATGCAATCGGTAAATCTTTCTCTTCTCTTATCTTTAAGATTTTTTCTGTTCTTTCTTTTTGCTCTGCCCATCCTCCATGAGAATAGTTTATTCTTGCTACGTTTAATCCCGCATCAATTAATTCTTCAAGTTTGTTGTCACTTGCAGGTCCTATTGTACATACGATTTTGGTTTTTCTTAAAGTTTTCATATATCATCTTTCCTTTCCTTATTTTAACAGGTTGTATTATATCATTTTCTGTTATTTTTTTCAATATATTGCTCTTATATTTTATACAATTTTGTCAGTTTTATTCTTTATTTGTTTGACTTTGACGCTTTTTTATAGTATTCTATTTTTAGTTTATTTCGAAAGGATGATTTATATGTTAAAAGAGTTTAAGCAGTTTGCTATGAAAGGAAATGTTATGGATTTGGCTATTGGTGTTGTTATTGGTGCAGCATTCCAAAAAATAGTTTCTTCTCTTGTTGAAGATATTATTATGCCTTGTATTTCCATGATTACTGGAAAAATAGACTTTTCCAATATGATGTTTACAGTTGGAGATGTTTCTATTAAATATGGAAATTTCATTACCGCTATTGTTAATTTTTTAATTATCTCTTTTTCTATTTTCTTGGTTGTAAAGTATATTAATAAAATACACCAACCAGCAAAATTAAAAGAGCTTAACGAAAAATTAGTAAAGAAAATTGATAAAAAAGGAAAGTTACAGAAAAAAGAAGCTCCAGTTGCAGTAGAGCCAGAGACCAAAGTTTGTCCTTATTGTTTGACTGAAATTAAATATAAAGCTACAAGGTGTCCTCATTGTACTTCTGATTTAACAAAAACTGAAAAACCGAATAAAAAAGCAACAACTAAATAGAGCCAGCACTAGCTGACTCTTATTTTTATTCTTCTATTTCTTCAAAACCTATATATTTTATTTTTCTAGCAAATACTAATACAGTTTCAAATATTGGTGCTAATAGCCATAGTCCAAAGGCAAATATTGGGCCTCTTCCGAATCCTTCTGCTAGCATAAATCTGCTTGCCACATGAACAATCCACAATATTATCCATCCTATTACTGGAACTAATAATAGTAGCAACCACCAAGGGCTCATATTGCATATTTTTAGCATTACTATGTTTCTATATATTGGTACAAATGGCGCCCATGCTTGTCTCTTTGCTTTTTTATATATTATACATCTTAAGAGTGTTCTATATACAAATATTGCTATTATAATAATTAGTATTGTTTTCATTATACGTGCTGATAATATTACATCCACTGCTAATCCAATTTTCTCTGTTGTTGATAGACTAGCTGTTATTTCTTTTATTATATCTTGTGTACTCTCTCCATTTGCTATTTTTTCTGCAATTTTATCTGCATCCAATGTTTCTAAAACTTTTTTCATTTTTTCTGTGTCAAAGCTATTTAATACTTTGACCATACTGTCTATATCTTCGCTTTTTATTCTGTTTTGTGTTAGCTCATCTTTGTGCTCTTCTATCATACCTGCTATTTCTTCGTTTGAATATGTTTTAGTTACTTCTGTATACATATTTATCGCTTCTGATAGCAAATTTTTCTGCATTCCTTCCGAGCCTATTGTAAGAACTAAGTCCCTTATTGTGTTAGAAACTTCTTCTTTATTATTCATATCTATTTCACTTGCTATGCTATTGTTTGTAGCCTTTACTGTTGATACCATAACTAAGATCATTAATATTGTCATTATTACTATATTTTTTACTTTCGTTTTTGCCATTTTATTTCTCCTTGTTTTTAATCTTTTTATAGGATAACACGGAATCAAATTTTTATCAATGTTTTTTTACAAATTTCGTCAATTATCTATTATTTATTATATTTTGTTTAATATTGTTTAAAGACTCTTTCACATATTGTGTAGCTTCTTGGTCATAAATATATTTGTCATCTACTTTTCTAACAACATCCCTTAATTGCACATTTTCTGGTAGATCTTTTGCAAATGCAATGTACTTACATTCTAGGTTGTTTTTGTACTGTGTTACTTTATATCTATGATATTCGTCGTTTTCGTATTTATCAGTTACAATGTATATTTCTCCACTGCTAGTATCCGATAATTCTTGTTGAAAATAATCTTGTAAGAATTTAAATTCTTCTCTTTCATATTCTAGTTCTTCGTCTTCTGTCAAATTAAATTCCATTTTCATTTCTCCATTTTTTAGTTCTTTACTTAACTCTTTTATAAACTTCTCCACAAAATCACTTTGTTTTATTTTATCAATCATTTTGTTTAAGTTTAATTCCAAATACCTTCTCCTTAATATTTATTGTATTAGTTTTGCTTCTCCTGTGCTGTAGTTTATTTCAAAATTGTCTTGTACATTATATACAAATTTGTTAAAACTTACTCCTTCTTCTTCCACAGATTTCGCCTCTATTTCAACTCCTGACGCAAGCTTGTTGTCTCCTTTATAGATAGGTGTTACTCTATATAAAACATGATAATCCTTGTTTTCTTTATTTTTTTGCTTTACCCAATTTGCAACTATATTTTCGTATTCTATCATTGCACTATTCATCTGTGATGTACCTGTTATTAGATTCTTTTTATTATTATTCTCATTGCCTAATTGCCAAGCAATCAAATGGCATCTTTCATATAAATGCTTGCTATTGTTTTCTCCATATAGATATTGACTCCAACCTGTTGGCTTGTACGAAAGTCCTTCTCTTTTAGTTCCTGCAGGTGGCATTGTAAATTTACAGATATTTGCGAATGCAACTCCTGCTCTATTTAGTTCATCAAGATTTGAATAATACTCAAAGTCTGTTGTACTAATATCTTTTTCTTCGAAATATGGCACATCATTATTTATAGTTATAACTGTTGTCCCAGAATACTGCGGAATTTCTTCTATGTTTATGTTGCTATTGTTTTCTGTATTTGTTTGCACAGTTTCATTTGTATTTTCTTGTATTTTATCTTCTGCTACTATATTTCCAGCGAGTAATGCTACTAATATAATTATTACTGATATTATTGATTGTTTTAATTTATTTTTTCTTTTTTCCTTCATCGTTAGCTCCCGCTTAATTATACTCCGTAAGTATTACTTTGTCCAGCAAAATCGTATGGCAAATTTCGACTTTTTAATAGAGCAGTTCTTGAGTAAACTGCTCTGTTTTTACAAATGATTGTTCTAAAACTTTCCATTAAAAATATAATATTAATAAATTCAGATGAAAGGAGGGTATGATGTTTTACATCATACTATATTTATGATTGTTAATCCTTCTGTTAAATATAATTCTTCTATTTTAAAAAAAGATTTGGATGCGTTAATTTTTAAATACCCATTTTTAAAATTATATACGATTGGATACAGTGTTCTGGGTAAGCCTATTTATTCCGTTAAATTAGGTTTTGGCTCAAAGCAGGTTTGTTATTTAGCATCAACTCACGCCAATGAGTATATTACTACTACTCTTTTAATGAAATTTTTAGAGAATATGTGTATTGCTTATTATCAAAATTCAAGTATTTCTGGATATAATGTTAAAAACTTATTAAATAGTACTACTATTTATCTTATTCCTTTGGTTAATCCTGATGGTGTTGATTTGCTTAATGGCAATATTTCTTCTACTTCTAATGCTTATATTTATGCAAGATATATTGCTAGTAAGTATCCAGATATTCCTTTTCCTAATGGTTGGAAAGCTAACATCAAGGGTGTGGATTTAAATTTACAATTTCCTGCTGGTTGGGAGAATGCTAAAAAAATAAAATTTGCACAAGGGTATACTTCTCCTGCTCCTCGTGATTTTGTTGGTTTTGGGCCTTTAACCGAGCCTGAAGCTCTAGCCGTTTACGATTTTACTTTAGCTCATAATTTTAGGCTTATTTTAACTTATCACACACAAGGAAAAGAAATTTACTGGCAATTTCAAGACTATGCTCCTAAGGAAGCTTATTCAATAGGGCAAAAGTTTGCAAGAGTTAGTGGATATACTCTAGCTAATGTTCCTTATGAATCTAGCTTTGCAGGATATAAAGATTGGTTTTTACAACAATACAGACGCCCCGGTCACACTATTGAAGCTGGTTTGGGAGAAAATCCTCTTCCTCTTTCTCAGTTTAATCAAATTTACAATGATAATATTGGCATATTGATTTTAGGAGCTGTTCTATAAAATAAATAAGTGGTCATGTAATTGACCACTTATTTAACATTTTTGCATACTTTTATTTTTCTCTAAAAAATGTATTACTTTGTTGATTATTTTTTTAATAAAGCTCTGATCTTTTATTTCTATTAGTTGATTTTCCTGGTTATTTATTGTTTCTAATTTTGTTAGTACTTCGCGTCTTTTCTTAATAATGTTGCCTATCATTTTTAGGCTTATTTCCTTATTCTCTATGTTGCTTTTTTCTATTTGTTCAAACCTGTCCTCTGCTCTTATAATGCTTTGGCGTACTAAAACTATGTTTTTATCTATCAATTTTTGTTTTTCCTCGAAATTGCTCATTTGTTTCTCCTAAGCTTACAATAATTTATCTACATTTTTCATGAATATTGTTTCATCTATAATTTCTATTACTGAATATACAATCATTATTACTGCTGTTGCTACTATTATTGTTGATTTATTGCATATTATATAAAGTCCAGCAATTAGTGTTATTAATGATAATATTAACATGGGGATCCAGAAGTTTACTCCTACACCTTTTAATTTTAGTGATATTCCCATCTTCATAATTCCTTCGTATGCAATCCATATTCCTATGATAACTCTAAATATTGTTGTAAATATTTCTGAATAAATGAACATTGCTATGCTAAGTAATATTGCAACTATTCCTATTAGAAATTCATAATTGTATAAATCGCCATTTCCCTTAAATGCAAAATAGCTGATTATTTTTTCCACTCCTATAAGTAATACAATTATTGCTAATATTGTTGTTATTGTTTTTTCCACGCCTTCTGGATGTGCAAGCATGATTATTCCTAGTATTGCAAAAACTATTGCTACAATTATTGAGCTTATTCCTGATTTTTTTAATATATCTTTCATGATTTTCCTCCTTTTTTTGTTTATTGTATCACTTTATTTTATTAAAGTAAATATCCAATTTATTTTTGTTTTTCAAATCGTTAGTTTATTTTGAAAGTATTTATTGCACGTTGTTTTACTTTATAGTAAAATAGTTATACTTTCTAGTTTCTGTTCAAAACTTAGCATAAATGTTATATTTATAGTATCAAAAATAAGAGGTGAAAATTATGGCAGTAGATTATACTATTATTGGTTCTAGATTAAAAGACGCTCGTTTAAGAGCACGTTTAACTCAACAAGAATTAGCAGAAAAAACTAATCTTTCAGTAGCATTTATTAGTAGAGTAGAAAGAGGTAGTTCTCATATTAACTTAAAAAGATTGTCTCAATTTTGCACTATTTTAGGAGTATCTGAAGGTTACATTTTATCTGGAACTTCAGATGCTAATGATACATATCTAGCAAATGAGTTTAGCAATCTTTTAAAGAAATGTTCGCCTGAAAGACAAAAACTGATTTATAAAGTTTCAAAAGCAATCGCAGAAAGTGACGATTAATAATTTATTATACCTGTTGACAACAAAATTGTCACAGGTTTTTTTTGTGTCTTTTTACATTTTTTTCATTGATTTTTATTTTTTGTTTTGGTAATATTATTATTGACATATTTTTTGATAGGAGGTAAATTTTTATGCAATTTAAACAATGGGAAAATTTTGAAAAAGGAAAATGGTGTAATGAAATCAATGTTAGAGATTTTATTCAAAAAAATTACACCCCATATATTGGAAATGAAGATTTTTTAGAAGGGTCAACTCCTAAAACTAAAAAATTATGGGATGAAGTATTAGATTTGTTCAAATTAGAAAAAGAACATGAAGTTTTGGATATTGATACAAGTACTCCTTCTGGAATTAACAGATATAATGCTGGTTACTTAGATAAAGACTTAGAGGAAATTGTTGGTTTTCAAACTGATTCCCCTTTAAAAAGATCTATTATGCCAAATGGTGGTATTAGAATTGTCGAGAAATCTTGCCAAGCTTATGGCTATAAGGTTGATGACGATGTTGAATATATTTATCACAACTTAAGAAAAACTCATAATGATGGTGTTTTTGATGTTTATACTCCTGATATTCGTGCTGCAAGAACTCATCATCTTTTGACTGGTCTTCCTGACGGATATGGACGTGGCCGTATAATAGGAGATTACAGACGAGTTGCTCTATATGGAGTTGATGCTTTAATTGCCGAAAAGAAAGAAGAATTAGACATTTTAAATGTTGACGAATTCACAGAGGAAGTGATTCGTGACAGAGAAGAAATTGCAGAACAGATTAAGGCACTTGAAGATTTAAAGAAAATGGCTGAAAAATATGGCTTTGATATATCTCTTCCAGCTTCTAATTCTAAAGAGGCTGTTCAATGGTTATATTTCGGATACTTAGGAGCTATCAAAGACCAAAATGGTGCAGCTATGTCTCTTGGTAGAACTTCTACTTTCTTAGATATATATTTTGAAAGAGATTTAAACTCTGGTGCAATAACAGAATCTCAAGTTCAAGAATTGATAGATCAATTTGTTATAAAGCTAAGAATGGTTAGATTCTTAAGAGCTCCTGAATATAATGCTTTATTTAGTGGAGACCCTGTATGGGTTACTGAAAGTATTGGTGGTATGGGAATTGATGGAAGAACTTTGGTTACAAAAAATTCATTCAGAATTTTGCATACTTTAGAAAACTTAGGATCTGCTCCTGAACCAAATCTAACAGTTCTATGGTCAAAGAATTTACCAAAATCATTTAAAGATTACTGTGCAAAAATATCAATAGGTACTTCTTCTATTCAATATGAAAATGATGACTTGATGAGAGCATCATTAGGAGATGATTATGGTATTGCTTGTTGTGTATCTGCTATGAGAATTGGAAAGCAAATGCAATTTTTTGGTGCAAGAGCTAATATAGCAAAAGCTTTACTTTATGCTATCAATGGTGGTAAAGACGAAATCACCGGTAAACAAGTTACACCAATGTATGCTCCTATCACATCTGAATATTTAGATTATGATGAAGTTGTGGCTAAATATGACCAAATGCTTGATTATGTTGCTAAAATTTATATAAAGGCCTTAAATGCTATTCACTATATGCACGATAAATATTCTTATGAAGCTCTAGAAATGGCTCTTCACGATAGAACTATACTTCGTACTATGGCTTGTGGAATAGCTGGTCTTTCAGTAGCTGTCGACTCTTTATCAGCTATTAAATATGCTAAGGTAAGAGTTATTAGAAATGAAGATGGCCTTGCAACAGATTATGAAATTGAAGGCGATTTCCC
The DNA here is from genome assembly GCA_000434195.1 of Clostridium sp. CAG:780. Classification (GTDB taxonomy): domain Bacteria; phylum Bacillota; class Clostridia; order TANB77; family CAG-508; genus CAG-245. The sequence continues at coordinate 1,513 of HF994444.1, read as the reverse complement.
TAAATACGGAAATGACGACGATAGAGTTGACGAAATTGCTGTTAATTTAGTAAAGAACTTCATGAAGAAATTAGAAGGCCATATAACTTATAGAAATTCTAAGCCAACACAGTCAATTCTTACTATTACGTCAAATGTTGTATATGGTAAAAATACAGGAAACACTCCTGATGGAAGAAGAGCTGGAGCTCCATTCGGACCTGGTGCAAACCCTCTTCACGGCAGAGATACAAACGGTGCCTTAGCAGTAATGAATACTATCGCAAAACTACCTTATGAGTATTCAGAAGACGGAATATCTTTCACATTCTCAATTACTCCTGGTACTCTTGGAAAAGATGAAGAAACAAAAATCAGCAATTTAGTAAGTATGTTAGATGGTTATTTTATACAGTCAGGACATCATATTAATGTAAACGTTTTTGATAGAGCTTTACTTGTAGATGCAATGGAACATCCAGAAAAATATCCTCAACTTACAATTCGTGTTTCTGGTTATGCAGTAAACTTTGTAAAGTTAACAAGAGAACAACAATTAGATGTTATAAACAGAACAATTCACGAAAAAATTTAGTTTTGAAAGGACCAAAATACAATGCAAGATATAGACTCAATAAACTGCCCTATTCATTCGTTCGAAACTTTCGGTGCTGTTGATGGTCCAGGTATTCGATTTGTAATATTTACACAAGGTTGTAATCTTCAATGTAAATATTGTCAAAATAGAGATACTTGGACTCATCAAGGTGGCACTATCTATTCAGTTAGAGAAGTTTTGGACAAAATCGAAAGATATAAAAATTATATAATTCCTTCTGGTGGCGGAGTTACAGTTAGTGGTGGTGAACCCTTGCTTCATATTGATTTCTTAATTGCTTTATTTGAAGGATTAAAGAAAAAAGGATTTTCCACTGCTATTGATACATCTGGTGTAATAAGCATCACAGATAAGGTCGATAAATTAATTGATTTAACAGATTTATTCTTACTTGATATAAAGTGTATTAATGATGAGATTTGTAAAGACCTAACTGGTGTTTCTAATCAGAAAGAATTAGAATTTGCTAAGTATTTAGACTCCAAAGGTAAACATATGTGGATTAGACAGGTTATCGTTCCTGGTTATACAGATAAAGAAGAAGATTTACTTAAATTAAAAGAATTTATCTCTTCTTTAAAAACTGTTGATAAGGTAGATTTCCTTGCCTACCACGATATGGGTAAATTTAAATGGACAAATCTAGGGTTGTCTTATCCTCTCGAAGGAGTAAGAGTGGCAACACAAGATGATATAGATAGAGCAAAAAAAATCTTCGCCTAAATTGGCGAAGTTTTTTTGTAAATTAGTTAGCTTTTTGCTTTATTTTAGCTTTATTTTTGCTTCTTCTATTTCTTCATCTGTTGCATTTGTATATTTTTTTATCATTTCTATGTTTAAATTATCGTTTAGCATTCTTTTTATTACTTCAATTTTTTCCTTTTGTTCTCCTTCGGCTCTTCCAAGTTCTTTTCC
>HF994443.1 GCA_000434195.1 Clostridium sp. CAG:780 | reverse complement strand
TTTTTATCTATTTTATTTATGTAACCTTTTTCTCCATAAATAAGAAAAAAGAAAGTAGAAAATCTACTCTCTCTTCTCTTTGTTTTATTCTTCTTCTGGTGCTAAAGTCTCAATGCTTACCACTTTTTCATTTTCGCTTGTTCTCATTAATGTAACACCTTGCGTAGCTCTTCCTAGAATACTTACATCTTTTACTTTAATTCTTATTATTGTACCAGAATTTGTTATTAGCATTGCATCATCATCTTCGTTTGTAACTCTTATTCCTACTATATTTCCTGTTTTTGGAGTAATTTTGTATGTTATTACACCTTTTCCTCCTCTATTTTGTACTCTATATTCATCAAGTTCTGTTCTTTTTCCGAATCCATTTTCTGTAATTGCTAACAATGTTGCTTTTTTATTATCTGCAAGAATTGACTCCATTCCTATTACAAAGTCATCTTCGTCAAGTCTTATTCCTAGAACTCCTTGTGCAGATCTTCCAACAGGTCTAACATCTTTTTCATCAAATGTTATACACATACCTTTGCTTGTTACAAGAACTACATTGTCTTCTCCATCTGTTAATCTTACATCTATTAGTTCATCATCGTCTTTTAAAGTAATAGCAAGTAATCCTGTTTTTCTTGTTGAATTATATTCTTGTAGTGCTGTCTTTTTAATTAATCCATTTCTTGTTGCCATCAAAAGATATTTGCCATCTTCAAAATTAGAAATTGGAATAATTGCTGATATTTTTTCTCCTGCATCTAGGCTTAATAAATTAACTATTGCTGTTCCTTTTGCCGTTCTTCCTGCCTCAGGAATCTCATATCCTCTTAGTCTATATAGTTTTCCTTTATTACTAAAGAATAAAACTGTATCATGAGTAGACGTTGTGAATATTTGTTTAACAAAGTCTTCTTCTCTTGTAGCTATACCTGTTATTCCTTTTCCACCTCTTCTTTGGCTCTTATATGTATCTATTGGCATTCTTTTTATATAACCAAAGTGTGTAAATGCAACAACCATTTGCTCTTCTTTTATAAGATCTTCTTCGTTTAGCTCTCCTTCTGCTGCAACTATTTTTGTAAGTCTTTCATCTCCGTATTTTTCTTTAACTTCAATTAATTCCTCTTTTATTACTTGGAATACTAGTTTTTCACTTCCTAATATTTCTCTTAAATGAGCAATTAATTTCATTAATTCATTATACTCGTCTTCTATTTTTTCTCTTTGCAAACCTGATAGCGTTTTTAATCTCATGTCTAGAATTGCTTGAGCTTGTATCTCAGAAAGACCAAATCTTTGCATCAATTTTTCTTTTGCATCGTCATATGATGATCTAATTATATTTATTACCTCATCAATATTGTCTAATGCTATTTTTAATCCTTCTAATATATGGGCTCTAGCAAGTGCTTTATCTAAGTCAAATTGCGTTCTTCTCAATATTACATGTTTTCTGTGATCAATATAATGATCTAAACATTGTCTTAATGTTAATACTTTTGGTTCTCCATCAACAAGAGCTAACATTATAATTCCAAAAGTATCTTGCATTTGAGTATTTTTGTATAATTGATTTAGTACAACTCTTGCATTTGCATCTTTCTTTAATCCTATATGAATTCTTACAGCGTTTTCTCTGTCAGATTCATCTCTTAGTTCAGCTATTCCTTCTATTCTTTTTTCTTTTACTAGGTTAGCAATGTTTTCAATTAATTTTGCTTTATTTACTTGGTATGGTAATGATGTAACAATTATTTTTTGTTTTCCATTACTTGATTCTTCTATTTCTGCTTCTGCTCTTACTGTTATTTTTCCTCTACCTGTTGTATATGCTTGTTTTATTGCTTCTCTTCCTAGTATAACACCTCCTGTTGGGAAGTCTGGACCTTTTATTATTTGCATTAATTGTTCGTCTGTTACTTCATCTTCATCTATTATTTTGATTATTCCATTAATAACTTCTGTTAGGTTATGTGGCGGAATATTGGTTGCCATTCCTACTGCAATTCCTGATGATCCATTTACTAGTAATGCTGGTATTTTTGCTGGTAATACAGCTGGTTCTTGAAGTCTATCATCAAAGTTTGGTATGAATTTTACTGTATTTTTTTCTATGTCTGTTAGCATAGTTTCTGCTATTTTTGACATTCTTGCTTCTGTGTAACGGTAAGCAGCAGCACCATCTCCATCTATTGATCCAAAGTTTCCATGTCCATCTACTAATGGATATCTTAGCGAGAAAGTTTGTGCCATTCTAACCATTGCATCATATACTGAAGCATCTCCGTGTGGATGGTATCTACCAAGCACGTCACCAACAGTAGTAGCTGACTTTCTATATGGTTTATCAGATGTTAATCCATCCTCATACATCGTATATAAAATTCTTCTGTGTACTGGTTTTAGACCGTCTCTTACATCAGGCAAAGCTCTAGAAACAATTACACTCATTGCATAATCAATATACGCAGTTTTCATCTCTGCTTCGATGTCTCTTTCTATTATTTTGCCATCTCTGTTTTCTATGTCTTTTGAGTCCATATATTTACCTCTTTTCTGTAAATTCTCTATGCTTGTATTATACTAAAACGCGTAAATTTTTGCAAGTAAAAAATGCTATTTTTTCTAGTTTTTTAGGTATTTTTACAGTACTTTTACTAGCTCAAGTTGATCCTGTGTTAAATTAAAATTTTGTCCATTATTTTTTATTAATTTATGTAAGTTTTGAACTTCTCTAGCACTGTTTATTGTCTTTTCTATTGGGGCAACTTCTTTTATTTTATCTCTAATTTTTTCATATTCTCTTTGCATTCCCTCAAAATCTCTATTTTGATAGTAATTCTTCCAATTTCCTATGTATTTATTTAATTTTTCTATGTTGTCAACCTGGTTTTCAAATTCATTTTCTATATTTTTTGTTATATTATTTAATATTGCATTTTTCCCTCTTTTAATAATATTCCCAACACTATATGGTATTTTTCCTCTGTCTACAATTTTGTTAATTGTATAGTTTAGCACACTTGATATTCCGTCAATTATTCCTCCTGTTTTTACAGCTGTCTGCATCTGATTTACGTTTTCAAATCTTCCCGTGACTATTCCCATTGCGCTTTTTCCTAAATTAATAGCTGAATCTACGGCAGTTTTTATCCCTTCTTTAAATCCATTTTCTATAAAACTATCTTTTATTTCTATTATTTCATCTTCAATTAAGTCTGGCAATAAACACCTAAGTCCGTATATTTAAGCCTGCGTTTACAGCTTTTCCTATATTACTTTGCAAAAAGTTTGTCTGTTTTTTTTCTTCTGTTAAATTATTTTCTAAATTTTGATCTACAAAAAGCTCATTCATTTTTTATTTTCTCCTCTCCCTTATTAATTATTTCATCTTCATATGGAAAACTTTTGATTTCTGCTAGTACGTGATTATCCCCCACAAAAAGTAGCGCTTCTCCTCTTTTTAGTGTTTTTATTTCTATTTCCTCTTTTTCTGAAATATTAGAATATTTTTTTAATATTTTAATATTTTCTTCTTCAAGCGCAAAAAAACTTTTTATACTTGAATTATTTAAAATACTTGTCCCAAATCTCCCATCTTCTAAACTAAATAAATCAGAAATATCCTGTGTTACAGCTACAGCGCTTCCTCCGTATTTTCTTATTGTTTTAAATATTTTATACACAAATCCCGCAACTTCTTTATTTGATGTTACTCCAATTAATCTCCAAATTTCATCTAAATATATAGCCTTTTTTTCTTTTCTATTTTCTTTAATCTTGTCCCAGAACAATTCAGTAAAAAGATACATTCCATATTTTAAATTTTCTTCTCCTAATTCATATACATCTGCTACAATTAATTTATTATTTATTTTTACATTTGTATAATTATTAAAAAAGCTTAATGACCCTTTTACAAATGGAATTAATTTTATTTGGAATTTTTTTGTTCTCTCATCTTTTCCTAGTTCATTATAAAAGTCCTCTAATAAAGGCATATCTTGTGAATTTTTAAATATTTTTTTATCAATATTTTTATATAATGTTTTATCATTAAAATTAATTCCTTTTTTCTTATAAGTAATAATTATCTTTTCTTCAATTAATCCTTTTTCTTCTTCATTTAATTCTCCAAAAATCAAGTTAAAAAATCCAATTAATTTAATAATTTTACTTGCTAAAAATCCCTTTTCTCCATTTTCTATGCTTTCTCTTCTAATATCAAAAATATTAATATATGTATCTGAATTTGGTCCTATTTTTAAAAGTGTTCCTTTCAGCGCATTAGCCAAATTTGTATATTCTCTTTCTGGATCTATTATATATTGACTGATTCCCAAAAGCCTGTATCTTAGTATATTTAATTTTATATAATAAGATTTGCCTGCTCCGCTTGTTCCAAACACACACATATTTGCATTTTTATATTTATTTTCATTATATCTATCTATAAAAATTAATGAATTATTATAAATATTTTTTCCGATTAATATTCCTTTTTTATCAAAAATAGATGATGATATAAAAGGATATGTTGCAACTAAGCCATTTGTTAATATATTTCTTCTTGTCGCTTCTTTTACATCTTTATGATTAATCATCAATGGCAATGTTGAAATAAATGCTTGCTCTTGTCTAAAATATGCTTTTTTCGTTTTTATTCCTTTACTTTGTAATATTCCTTCTATTTTTTCAATATTATTTTTTAATTCTTTTAAATTTTCTGCATATGTTGTTATATATACATACAAAAAATAAAAATCTTCATTTTCTATTTGTAATTGTCTCCTAATATATTTTGCATCGTCATATGTAAATTCTACTAAATCTATATCCTGTCTATTTTTGTTACTATTTTCTAAATCAACTGAAACATTACCAATATTATATGTTAAGTCCTTTAATATTTTATATGTATCTTTCTTTTCATAAAACATTGACATGTTTATGTTAACATTTACATCGATAATTGTTTTGAAAATTAATTCACGTTGTTCTCTGTAAAAGTCCACTATCAGTAAGGATGCAGCGTATTTATCTTCTATTTCTATATGCTTTGGATTTGAAAAATCTATATAAGATGGACTTATTTCGTCTTTTGTTAT
>HF994442.1:3245-8712 GCA_000434195.1 Clostridium sp. CAG:780 | reverse complement strand
AATTCTAGGAGTAATATTCTGCATCGTAGACAAAAATAAAGTAGACAACAATGAAGAGCCAATATTTGTTCGAGTTGTAAATGTGTATATATCAGACTCGGTAATATCTGGTTATGAAGAATATATAGGATTAGGATATAAAATATTAAAAGTAAAAATTGCCGAAAATGAATACTATACAAAAGTAATGCCAATTTGGCAAGAATCTGATTTATCAGAACCATTAAGGTTGATAGAAGAGCGTGGTACAGTATAAATGTGTGAAATCATCTAAATTATTAAAATTTTCTTGACAAAGCTATAAAATCGTAGTAAAATAAACGACATCGATTATAGAGAGAACCTGTTCCCATTCCGAACACAGAAGTCAAACTCTATTTTATAGGATTATATGATTTAAGCAAGTCAAGAAATACTATAAAAACAAGTAAAGGACTACAACGAAGGGAAAGAAAAATCATATAATGCCAAATGTAAAGATAAGGGGTATATATCTTTATATTTGGTATTTTTTCCGTTGCGAAATTTTGTAAAAGGAGGGCAAAGCTAAAAAAGTACTAGTAATTTAATTAAAAAATTGGTTTCTAACAATTAAAAGTAGAAAGAAAGGGGCAATTTTATGATTGAATTAGAACACATCACTAAAACGTACAAAGTAGCACAAAGAAACGCAGGATTAGGAAATGCATTTAAGAGTTATTTTAAAAGAGACTATAAAGAAGTAAAAGCGCTAAACGATATATCGTTTAAAATAAACGAAGGAGAAATGGTCGGCTACATAGGACCAAACGGGGCAGGAAAATCAACCACAATAAAAATAATGTGTGGAATATTAACACCAGAATCAGGAGAATGTAGAATAAATGGCTTAATTCCATACAAGCAGAGACAAGACTATGTAAAAGACATAGGTGTAGTATTTGGAAACAGGTCAGCACTATGGTGGGACGTACCGGTAGAAGACTCTTTTGAATTACTAAGAGAAATATATAATATACCAGATGAAAAATACATACAGCAAAGAGACATGCTAACAGAAATGTTGAACATCAAAGAAATAATGAAAAGACCAACAAGACAGCTAAGCCTGGGACAAAGAATGAGATGCGAAATTGCAGCAGCATTTTTGCACGAACCCAAAATAGTATTCTTAGATGAGCCAACAATAGGACTTGATAGCACATCAAAAATCGCAGTCAGAGAATTTATAAAAAAGATAAACAAAGAGAAAAACACAACAATAATTCTTACAACACATGACACAGGAGACTTAGAAGCACTAACTAAAAGAATAATATTAATAGGAAAAGGACAATTACTACTAGATGGAAGCCTAAACAGCTTAATGAAAAGATATAGCAAAAAAGAGCTAAACATCAAATACAAAGGAAAAATAACAGAACTACCTCTTGGAATGAGGTTATTAGAAAAGAACCAAAACGAAGCCAAAATCGAAGTTGATGAACACCAAATGAAACTGGCAGATGCAATCGTATTCTTATCAAATATAGTCGAAGTGCAAGACTTAGATGTAAGCAATACTCCAATAGACGACGTTGTTGCAAATCTTTACAGAGAATATCGAATTTAGGAAAGGAGATATTTGAGTAATGGAAAGAATAAAAAAGCTAACACGAATGATAAGGATATATGTATCATACTTCAAAATAAAATTTTTGAATGAGATCCAATACAAAGTAGCAGCGATAGCGGGTTCGTGCACACAGTTTGTATGGGCAGGAATGTACATAATGCTATATACAGCATTTCTAAAAGATGGAAGCGCCAGCGACTTTTCGGTAAGACAAATGACAACATATATATGGTTGCAACAAGCATTCTTTGCGTTCTTTAACATATGGAATATAGACAAGGAAATAGAGGAACAATGCAGACTTGGAGATATTGCAACAGAGCTAGTGAAACCAATTAGTTTATATTCAATATGGCACGCCAAGAGCTTAGCAAAGAAAACAGCAATGGTATCTCTAAGAGCCCTACCAATATTAATAGTTGCTATGATGCCGTTTTTAGGACAATATCAAATAATGGCACCAAAGAGTGCGTTATCCTTAGTTTTAAGCATAATAGCAATGATTTTATCCGTACTAGTAATGATATCTTTTATAATGATAATGTATGGAGTAATACTAAAAACGGTAACATCAAATGGAATAAAAACTATGTTTGGATTAGTGATGGACTTTGCGTCAGGAGGACTTATTCCAATACCATTTATGCCAGAATTTATAATAAACATCTTAAAATTCACACCATTCTACTACATGCAAAATGTAACATTCAACATATACAATGGATATATTAGCTCGGCAGGAGAGATAATAAAAATACTGATATTACAAGTATGTTGGATTATATTACTTACATACATTGGTAAAAGAATTATAAACAAACAAATAGCAAAAGTAGTAGTACAAGGAGGGTAGAGAGATGAAATTATATTTAAAATATTTAGCGATGCAATTAAAAATAGCACTTGCGTACAAAAAAACATTTATAATATCATTGTTGGCAAAAACAGGAACAACAGTATTTGCATTTGTATCAATAACATTCTTGTTTAACAAGTTTGGAGATATAGCAGGATACACGATTAATGACGTAATGATATGCTTTATCGTATCATTTCTGGGATATTCGTTGTCAGAATGTTTTTTTAGAGCATTTGATAGATTTGACAAAATACTCCGGAAATGGAGAGTTTGATAGAATATTAGTACGACCAAGAAATATTATATTACAAGTACTTGGATCAAACATATCATTTGAAAGAGTGGGAAGGTCAATCATGGCAATAATATTATTCGTATATTTGCTAATTAGTAAGCCAGAGTTGGTAAGGCCAGACATCTTGATAACACTAATACTAATGATAATTGGTACATTTATATTATATTCGGCCTTGTTCATTTTAAAAGCGGGAATTACATTCTTTACAACGCAAAGCTTGGAAATAATGAACATATTTACAGATGGAGGAAGAGACCTGGCTCAATATCCACTAGACATATACAAAGAATGGGTTAAAAAATTCTTCACATTTATAATACCATTAGCACTAGTAAATTATTATCCACTATTGTATGTAATAGGACGAACGGACAACAAACTTTACATGCTAGCGCCAATAGCTTCAATGCTCTTTACAATTCCTTGTTATGTAGTCTGGAAAATAGGACTAAAAAAATACAAATCAACAGGGTCATAAGATTAGCAAAGCAGAGATAATTGATAAATCTCTGCTTTTGTGCTATTATAACGAATAGGTGATGATATGAGAATTTTAATTATAGAAGATGAACTTAAAATTGCAGATGTAATAGCAAGTAGACTTAGAAAAGAACAATATGTAGTTAATGTCAAGATTTAACAAATTAACATTAAAGGAAACTCTAAAAAATGCGACTATATCAACAAACGCCGAAGGAAGCAATGCTGTGTTTTCAACAGGGACAGATTCTAAAATATATATAAGTGATTCAAAAATAACGACAACAGGAAGTGGCTCTGCAAGAGGATTAGACGCAACTTATGGAGGCTACATTGAAGCAGATAATGTAACGTTAATGACAACTCTGGAAAAAATGTTACCAAAAAAAGAAGTTAAAACAAAAGAAGAAGTATACGCAGATATACTCACAGCATATAAAAAACTAAAAATTCAAAATACGCGATTAAATCAATACATTGAAAAAGGCATTTCAGAAATACAAGCAGAAATATACAATATGCACACAAGTTACTAAATTACAATATTTTCATATTGAAAGAATGTTATATAAGTGGTACAATAATATTAGAACAAAAAGGAATGAGTTAAATGGTAAATATAATAGAAAGAGAATTGTGCACCAACTTGAAGAACATAAAAAATTATAAACAAGTGTGCAAACTAGAATCACTATATTATCAACATGGAAAAACTACGGTATATAAACATTCTAGAAATGTGGCATATTATAGTCTACTTTGGGCCAAAAAATTAGAAAAGAGATTCAACATAAAATTTAACTACAAAAACTTAATAGTAGGAGCATTCTTACATGATTTATTTTTATATGATTGGCACGAAAAAGACAAATTACATAGATGGCATGGATACAGACATCCGCTAACAGCAAGTAAAAACGCAAGAGAAATGTGTGACGCAAATGAAGAAACAACTAAAATAATCGAAACACATATGTGGCCATTAACAATAACAAAAGTTCCAAGAAGTAAAGAGGCTTTTTTGGTATGCTTTGTAGACAAAATAATGGCTTTGGCAGAAACTCTAAAAATAATAAAATAAGGAATGATAAAATGAAGAAATGGATAAAAAGTAATTGGCCAGTAATAATCTTATGGCTAATATTCGAAACAGTTGCAGTAACATTAACATGTACGACAAAAAACAAATTTTACTTGTTTAATTTCTCCTACATAGGAACCTGCTTGGCAACAGGAATATACTTATATTCTCACAAGATAAAATATGCTAGAAGCATAGTACAATTTGCAGTAGGACTATATATGCTAGTGTATTTAGGAATTATCTGTAATGAAAATATGCAAATAGAGGGATTTTGGTATTACTTGTTTTTGGGTGTATTCGAAGCGGCAGTAATTCACTATCTGGTAGCAAAAATATGTGGACCAATATTCTTTGGAAGAGGATGGTGTGGATATGCCTGTTGGACAGGAATGGTGTTAGATTTATTGCCTTACAAAGTGCCAAAAGAAAAAAGAAAAAAACTAGGATTCATAAGATACATAACCTTTGCAATATCGTTAATATTTGTAAGTGCGCTATTTCTACTAAACGTGGAAAATAAAAGCACAATAATGTTGTGGTCATTTATAATAGGAAATATTTTATACTATTTAATAGGAATAATTTTGGCATTTGCATTTAAAGACAATAGGGCGTTTTGTAAATATATATGTCCGATAACAGTTTTTCTAAAACCATCAAGCTATTTCTCAATATTGAGAGTGAAGTGCGACAAAGAAAAATGTGTGTCTTGTAACAAGTGCAAAAAAAACTGCCCAATGAACGTGGACATGACTGATAATGCAAGAAACAGAGAAAATGGAACAGAATGCATATTATGTATGAAATGCATAGATGAGTGCCCCAAAAAAGCACTGCATCTATAAAAAGAAATTTATTTACAACTGTTCTTTATTGACGATTGATACAAATACCAATTAAGTTACATAGATATTAATAGATAAGAAATAAAAACAACAACACATTCCTCTATGAGAATGTGTTGTTGTTTTTTTATATAGTGGTAACCGCATTCGCTGAGGCTATTCATTTCCTATATTTATTATACACACATATTGAAATTTTACAGTTTTTTAATACGTATTCCAAGAACGCCATATTTCTTTTGATGTTTTTATTATAAAACGACTCACGAACAGTTAAGTCCGTAAGTTGATTTCAAATGGAGCGGGT
>HF994442.1:0-3238 GCA_000434195.1 Clostridium sp. CAG:780 | reverse complement strand
TTGATTTCAAATGGAGCGGGTAGCGAGAATCGAACTCGCGCGACCAGGTCGGAAGCATGGCATTCTACCACTAAATTATACCCGCATATAAAAATGGAGCTACCAACCAGAATTGAACTGGTGACCTCAGCCTTACCAAGGCTGCGCTCTACCTACTGAGCTATGGTAGCGAGTACATAAACTATTTTAGCATAATTACCAAACAATATCAAGCGCTTTTTCATAAAATAATTGCCAGCTTATCTAAAACAAGCTGACAATTATTTTTAATTTATATTATTTAAATTTTTAACAGTCTTTTTTCTAATACGTTGAATAGCATTATCGACAGATTTAACAGGAGCATCTAGCTTTTGAGCAATCTTTACATAAGACTCTCCTTGAATGTATCTATTAAGAACCTTCTTCTCAAAATCACTTAGAGAAGTATCTATCACACTTTCAACATTTGACATATATTCTTTTTTTGTTATAGTGTCCAAAGGATCTTCTATAATATTAGCATCTAATATTTCCATAACTTCTGTATCAGCGTTGCCATCGGAATCCTCGTATGCAGGCATATTCAATGACAAATAAGAATTAAGTGGCATGTGTTTTTGCCTATTAGATGATTTAATAGCAGTGATTAATTGACGTTCGATGCATAGATTAGCAAAAGATTTGAAAGAATTTTGCTTGTCCTCTTTATAGTCCTTAATTGCTTTATATAAGCCGATTAAGCCCTCTTGTATAATATCTTCTTTCTCGGCACCAATTATAAAATATTTATTAACTTTCGAATTAACTAAATCCTTATATTTGCAAATCAAAAACTCTAAAGCTTTTTTATCATCAGCACGTATTGAATTGATTAATTCTTCATCAGACATATTATTATAGTCTAAGCTGTAATTCATAAAAGTAAGTTCCTCCTAAAATGCCTTTACTGATTTGTATTATATGCTACCAATCCTTGCAATGTCAATAGATTAAGGGAAAATTTAATAAAAATATTAGGTTTTTAGTAGTTCACAAAAAATTCACAATTAAATTAGCAATCTCTATTGACATTTGCTAAATATGGATGTATTATATACACAGTTTAGCACTCTGATGTATAAAGTGCTAAAAAGAGGTGAAAATATGTTAGACAATAGAAAGAAAAAAGTATTGCAAGCTATTGTGGAAGAATACATAGAAACAGCAGAACCAGTAAGTTCTAAAGCCCTTGTAGATAAACAAAAAATAGACTTTAGTAGTGCTACAATTAGAAACGATATGGCAGAGCTAGAAAAGATTGGACTACTAGAAAAACCTCACACATCTGCAGGTAGAGTTCCATCAGCAAAGGGATACAGATACTATGTTGATGAACTTATAAATTACAATAGCATAAGCAGACAAGAAATAAAATATATTCAAAACCAACTAGAAAGTAAAGTAAATCAAATAGAAGATTTAACAAAAATTACAACATCAACATTATCGGAAATAACACATTATACTTCGGTTGGAATTGGTCCAAAGGCACAAGATATAGAAGAAATAAAATTTGTTCTATTAGGTTCAAGATTATTGATGGCAGTTATATTAACAGGTAGTGGACTTATAAAAGAAACAATAATAAAATTTGATGAAGATATAACACAAGAACAAGTTGAAACAATAACATATTTGTTTAACAACAAGTTAAAAGGAAAGCCAATAACAGAAATAGACAAACCAATGGAAGAATATATGCATACAGAAATGAAGAGTCTATTAAATGTTGTAAAGCCAATACTAGAACAAATAAAAAAGGCAATAAATGATGATGTACCAGTATATATGGAAGGCGCAGATAAATCATTTGAATTACCAGAATTTAAAAGTTTAGATCTTGCAAAGAACTTTGTAAACATACTAGACTCAGATAAAACCAAACAATTAATGAATGTACTAAATAGTGGAAATGATCAAGATGAGATAAATGTTTATATAGGTGATGAAAACGCAGATGAAGCATTAAAAGATTTTAGTATTGTAACATTTAAACATAAAAAAGATGGCAAAGATTTAGGAACTATTGCAATAATAGGGCCAACGAGAATGGATTATTCGAAAGTAATTTCTGCTATGAAATATATTAGTCAGAAATTAAATGAAGATAAAATGTTAGGAGAAGGAAAGGAGAACAAGGATGGATAAAGAAGAAAAAGTAGATATAGAGGAAAACGAAAAAGACACTAAAAAAGAACCAAACGAAGAATTAGCAAAAGCAAAAGAAGAACTTGAAGACATCAAAGATAGACACACAAGGCTAATTGCAGAGTTTGACAATTTAAAGAAAAGAAGTGCAAAAGAAAGAGAAGGATTATATGCTTCTATAATGGGAGATATAATATCTGCATTACTTCCAGTAATAGACAACTTAGAAAAAGCAGCAGAAGCGGAAAGCAAAGACGAAGAATACAAAAAGGGAATAGAACTAGTATTAAAACAATTTAAAGACGTGCTTTCAGCAAATGGAGTAAAAGAAATAGAAGCGGTTGGTCAACCTTTTGACCCAGAACTTCACGAAGCAGTTAGTATGATTCAAGATGAAAACCTTGGAGAAAAAATAGTTGCTCAAGAATACAGAAAAGGCTATATGATAGGTAATAGAGTAATAAGACATTCTATGGTTATAGTAGCAAATTAATAAGTTAATAATTTTAAAATTATAAATAGAGGGAATAATAATAATAAAGAAATTTATTTTTAGAACCTCAAAACCAAAGAAAGAAAAAATAAATTGTATATAAATTTAAGGAGGAATTTTATTATGGGAAAAATTATAGGAATTGACTTAGGAACAACAAATTCATGTGTTGCAGTTATGGAAGGAGGAGAGCCAGTTGTTATTCCTAACGCAGAAGGAAATAGAACAACACCATCTGTAGTTGCATTCTCAAAAAATGGAGAAAGATTAGTAGGACAAATAGCAAAACGTCAAGCTGTTACAAATCCAGATAACACAGTTATTTCAATAAAAAGAAAAATGGGAACAGCAGAAAAAGTAAAAATAGAGGGAGAAGAATTCTCACCACAAGAAATATCTGCAATGATATTACAAAAGTTAAAAACAGATGCAGAAAATTATCTAGGACAAAAAGTTACACAAGCTGTTATTACAGTACCAGCATATTTCTCAGACAGCCAAAGACAAGCAACAAAAGATGCAGGAAAAATAGCAGGACTTGAAGTATTAAGAATTATAAACGAGCCAACAGCAGCA
>HF994441.1 GCA_000434195.1 Clostridium sp. CAG:780 | reverse complement strand
CATATAATTCTGCAATTTTTTCTCTTCTAAAATCTCCAGCATATTTCACTCCATAAGCTTTTGGCTCTAACATTTCGTTTTTGCCATTACTTATTTCTGTAGGTACTCCTCTGTCTGTAAATAGCTTGTCGTCTACTTTTAGAGCTTTTATACATTCTTTTATTAGAGTTTTTTGGTCTGATGTATCAAATATTACGAAATCTGTTTTGTACCCAATTCTGTCTATGTATCTTCTTAAAATCTTTACACAAATAGAGTGAAAAGTTCCCATCCATAGGTCTTTTGCTGCATCTCCAATTAGTTTTTCTATTCTTTCCTTCATCTCATTTGCTGCTTTATTTGTAAATGTTATTGCTAGTATATTCCAAGGTTTTACTCCATTTGCTATTTCATATGCAATTTTATGGGTTAATACTTTTGTTTTTCCGCTTCCAGCACCAGCTATTACTAGGCAAGGTCCTTCTGTCGCTAGTACTGCTTCTTGTTGCTTATCGTTTAATCCTTCTATTATTTCTTCTTTGTTCATACATATTCCTTTCGTTTTATATTCGAAAGTTATTATATATTTTCGGCATACAAAATTCAATACTTTTAAAACATTTGTTCTTATATAATTTAAACCACACTTTATAAGCGTGGTTAATTTTTATTAATTAATTTCATTATATGATATGATAACATTTGCTCCACTTCCTGGAAGTGATATTCTAAAGCCTGTAATAATTGAAGAAATTGATAGTGCACTGGCTAATTCTGTAACTTTTGGAGTAAGACTATAATATTTGTCCGAAATCTTTGTTACTGTAAAATATCTTTCTATTCCCGAAAGAGTTGACATTTGTCCAGCATTGTAAATTGTAGTTCCTCTCCAAGCTAGTTGTAATCTGCAATGTGATTCTTCTGTAAACTCTGCACCTTTTATATATATTGTTCCTCCTCCTGTTTTGTTGGCTAAGCTAATTGGTGTAGCAAAATACATTATTCCTGTTGCAAAGAAGTTACTATCTGGGCTGTAAGTGTTAATATCATTAGTGCTACAGTATTTGCCATCTTCATATCCAGTTCCATTAAATATTGTTTTTAAATCTGATGTTGTTGCTTTTGTGATTATATTAGCGTTTGTATCACTATTATTGTAAGTTAAATCTTCTGGTACTCCTGTAGACATTGCTTTTCTAAAGTTATTTATTAAATCAATACTTATTCCTGATTTTTCGCACCAGCGTAGTATCCCATCTTTCATATCGTTAACGTGTCCTATGGAAGTAACGTAGTCCATTGCACTCTTAAACTCATCTGTACGCAATCTTGCTTCTCTTCCAGAAAAGCTTGTTAGCTCATAATCAATAGAACAGTCTTTACTTGAAACTCCTAGTAATCCTTCTAGCATCCAACAAATTGTGCCCGTTCTGTCTGCTCCAGCCCAGCAATGAATATATGTAACTTTTCCATTTACTGTATTTTCCATAACTTTTACAAGTGCATTTGCTAGTTTTGTTGAATAATCACTTTCGAGAGTTAAATTTTGCACACATGAAGAGTTTGATAGCTGATATGGAGAATACTCAATACTGTCGAATAGTCTTTGTGTTCCATTATTCGCATGTAGGTCAATTTCGTTAGTTACATTCCATATATTTTGTAATTTTTCTTTTGTAGCGCTTGCTAACATTTCCGGATTTTCTCCACGATATATTATACCGTATTTAACTGTTCCTCCGTCGCAATCCCAGCCACCAATATCTCTAATATTGTCAGACTCATCAGTTTTAGTTACAGGGTCATAAATCATCCTTATTTTCCCTGTTGGCATTATTCTCCCTTTTTGAGTTATCTTACCGTCAGATTCTATATACCATTTATAAATATTGTTTGGTATCAAATCATAGATTGTGTAATTTCCTACACTTACATTTTCACTTATGTTTACAGAGGCATTTGTTTCGTCTTCAATGTGAATAGTTCCTTCTTTTTCAACTGCTATTGTATATCCTAATGGATCATCATATATTTCTGATCTTTTAGCATGATTTTGCACAATTGAAAAGTTTACAAAATTATCATCAGTATATGTATTATCAGCATCGTTCAAGAAGCTTGTAACTTTTTCGTTTTGTTGTGAAAATTTTTTAACTTCTATTGTTGAATCTGAAAAAGAGTTTTCAACACTATCAAAAAATTCCTGTTCTTTTCTTGACGCTTCTTGATATTTTTCTCTTGCTTCTTTACTCTTTTTTATTATTCCATTTTCGTCTAATATTAAACTAATACTTACTCCTGCTAATATCAGAAGTACTACTATTGTTACAACCAAAGCTAT
>HF994440.1 GCA_000434195.1 Clostridium sp. CAG:780 | reverse complement strand
ATCTTTTCTTTATCTCTCAACTTTTTCATTGCTTCTTTTATAGTAATGTTTTCCGCCCACATCTCATCACTATTCTTTTTGTCTTTTATCTGGTCCATCACAAAAATCTTTTCTGTGTCGTCTCCATATACTGGTTCTTGTAAAGATATTGGATCTTGAATTGCATCCAAGCAAAAAGCAATTTCTTCTTTTTCAACTCCAAGTTCTCTTGCTATTTCTTCCGTGTTTGCTTCTCTTTGTTCTTCCTTTTGGATTCTTTCTCGTATAGCAAGAACTTTGTATGCCAAGTCTCTCACCGACCTACTTACTCTAACCATATTGTTATCTCTTAAATATCTTCTTATTTCTCCTATTATCATCGGTACTGCATATGTTGAAAATTGTACATTTTGGCTTAAGTCGAAATTGTCCATTGCTTTAATTAATCCTATGCACCCAATTTGAAATAAATCGTCTAGGTTTTCTCCTCTTCCATAAAATCTTTTTATAACGCTTAATACTAATTTTAAATTGCCATTGACAAATTCTTCTCTTGCTTTTTGATCTCCATTTTTTATTCTTTTTAAAAGTTCAGTTTTTTCTTCGTTTGATAGCACAGGCAATTTTGCGGTGTTCACACCACATATTTCTACCTTGTTTACCAAAATAAAACCTCCTTTGGAACTTAATGCTAATTACATTATTTCCAAAAATGGAGGTTCTATACTGTTTTATCCTGTTTTGCTCATTATTTCTTTTTTCATTTTGCTTATTATTTTCTTTTCTAATCTTGATATATAGCTTTGCGATATTCCCATCATGTCCGCTACTTCTTTTTGTGTTTTTTCATTTCCGGTAATAAATCCAAATCGTAATTCCATGATGTTCTTTTCTCTTGTATTTAGTTTTTCTATTGCAGATTTTAATAGTTTTTTATCTACCTCATCCTCCAGTCCCCTTGATACACTATCATTATCAGTACCTAATATATCAGATAATAATAGTTCATTTCCATCTCCATCTTGGTTTAACGGTTCATCTATTGAGATTTCTCCTCTTATTTTATTGCTTCTTCTTAAATACATAAGAATTTCATTTTCTATGCATCGCGACGCATATGTGGCAAGTTTGATGTTTTTGCTTGTATCGTATGTATTAATTGCTTTCATTAGTCCAATTGTTCCTATTGATATCAAATCTTCTATACCTGTTCCTGTATTTTCAAACTTTTTGGCTATGTATACAACTAGTCTTAAATTTCTTTCCACTAGTAGTTGTCGTGTTTCTTTATCTCCTTGCGCCAACTTTTTTAGAGCTTTTGCTTCTTCTTCCGCATTTAAAGGTGGAGGTAATGTTTGACTTCCTCCTATATAAAATATAGGCATGTTTTCAATTTCGTTATTCTTTAAATATTTAGCATATATTATGCTCGCACTATTTTTTAATATTTGTAATAGGTTCATTTTCCTGTTCTCCTTCCAATAAATTAAGTCCTATTAGTGCATTATATTTATTGTCTTTTGTGAGTTTCTTTTCATATATTCCCGCAATTATATTTTCTTTTTCTAATCTTATATCTTCTGTATTAATTTTTATTTTATCCAATCTTATTCCTATTAGCATTCCATTCTCTTTTCCTAAAGACATAAATGGCACCATTCTTATTTTAGATAAATATTCTTGCATTTCATTTCTTTCTTGGTCATCACCTCCCACCATCCTTTCTATATAATTCAGAACTTCTTCTGGTATTATCTTGCTTAATATTGCCTTTTCTACTACAATTACAGGCTTCTGGCTTATCGGTTCTTTTAACATATTTCCCGAATCCAGTAACGCTCTTGCTTTTGTCATTTTATTTTTGTTGTATAATTCTATTTCTATAAAAGTGTTTTTGTTATTTAATTTGCTTTTATTAATTTTGAATGCTATTTGTGTTATGATAAAAGCTATAACTCCGGCTATCAACCCAACTCTGATTGGATACATTCCAACAAATACTCCATTCTTCATTTCTACATTTTCTGGCTTTAGAAAATATATTAAAGCAAATGTGCATCCCCCAAATATGAATGATACTAAATAAAATATCAATATTTGTTTTAAAAGTTGTTTTACATTAGGTGGAGCAAAGGCTATGTAGACCATGACCACCGATAAAGTAATCTTTGCTAGTAAGTTTGTATAAATTGATAATATGTTCAAGTATATAATTATGGCATATATACTTCCCAACAAGCTTGATAGAATCATTCTTATTTGTGGATGTTTGGTTTTTGGCTTTATTATTACATATGTTGCAAATAGTATAATGTAGTTCATCAATAAATTTTCGCATAAGATTATATCTAAGTATATGGTCAATTTATTTCATCCTTTTCTTAATTAATTTGCACTTATTATTATACTTTTTATTTTTTTAAAATGCTGTCGTATTATGAACGCGAAAAAAAGAAATAATCTACATTATTGCGATTATTTCTTCTTTTTTACTTATATTTTTTCATTATTTTCCTTTATTTTTTCTTAAAAAGGTTGGAATGTCTAAATCTCCATTTGAATTTGTTGATTCTACTGATGAACTAGTCATTGGCTTTGGTGACCAAGATTTGCTTGTTATATCACTTAGGCTTGGAACTTTGTCATCTTCTTTTTCAAATCCTGTTGCTATAACTGTGATTACTATATCTTCATCTAGGCTTTCATCAATTACAGCACCAAATATAATGTTAGCTTCTGGATCTACACTTCTTTGTACTAATTCAGCTGCTGTGTTTACTTCGTGTAGTCCTAAATTGCTTCCACCTGTAATGTTTATTATTACTCCTCTAGCTCCTTCTATTGAAGTCTCTAGTAGTGGACTTTGGATAGCTTGTTTTGCTGCGTCTTCTGCTCTGTTTTCTCCAGATGCTCTACCAATTCCCATGTGAGCCATTCCTGTGTTAAGCATTATTGTTTTTACATCTGCAAAGTCTAGGTTTACAAGTCCTGGTATTGCAATTAAGTCTGATATACCTTGTACACCTTGTCTTAGTACGTCATCAGCCATTTTAAAAGCTTCTACTATTGATGTTTTTCTATCTATTATTTGTAGTAGTTTGTCGTTTGGTATAACAACTAGTGTGTCTACTTTTCCTTTTAAGCTTTCGATTCCTCTATCAGCTTGTGTTAATCTTTTCTTTCCTTCAAATGTAAATGGTTTTGTAACAACACCTATTGTTAGTATTCCCATTTCTTTTGCGCAAGATGCAACTATTGGTGCAGCTCCTGTTCCTGTTCCTCCGCCCATTCCGGCAGTTACGAATACCATATCTGCTCCTCTTAAAGCTTCTGTTATTTCAGCTTTGCTTTCTTCAGCTGCTTGAGCTCCAATGTCAGGATTTGCTCCAGCTCCTAATCCTCTTGTTATTTTTTCTCCTATTTGAATTTTTGATGCAGCTTTTGATAGAAGTAATGCTTGTCTATCTGTGTTTACAGCTATAAATTCTACTCCTTTTATTCCAGAATCAACCATTCTGTTTACTGCATTTGTTCCAGCTCCTCCAACTCCTATTACTTTTATTGTTGCTGTTCCGTCTAACATTGTGTTTTCATCTACGCTATCCATCATCATAAAGTTTATTCCTCCCTATTTTTTATTGTTTGATTTTTTATTTCTTATGTTTTATGAATAGAAAAATTCTTTTATTCTATCTATTACTTTTGTGAAAAAGTTTTCATTAGAATTTGAGTCTATGCTACTTGATACACTTTTTGCAAATGGTCTTGCAGCTATATATCTTACTAATGAATATGCTGTTCTATATTCAGGTCTTACAGTACTGATTAATCTTCCTGTTGCGAATTTCACTGGTATGTTTAGAATTACTTTTCCTGCCACATCGCTTTTGCTTATGTTGGTAATTCCTTGACCTGTTAATATTACATTATTTATTCTAGGTTTTATTCCTTGGTTTGTTATGTCTCTATTTATTAGTGTAAATATTTCTTCGATTCTTGCTTCTATTATTTCTATTAGCTCTGAACTTTTAATAACTTTATTTTTTGAGTCTTCTACCGAATTCAAAACAATTTCGTTGTCATTATCTATGTATGATTTCATTGCTAATCCATATTGTCTTTTTAATTTTTCAGCTTCCGTATCAGAAATATTTAATACCATTTGGATATCTTTTGTTATATTGTCTCCTCCTAGTGGTATTGTGTTTGTATATTTGAAGGCTGTTCCCTCAAATACTCCTATTTCTGTATTTCCGGCTCCTATATCTATTATCATTACATTATCATTTAATTCGTTATTGTCTAATATTAAATTTCTTTCTGCTAGTGTTACTGGTATTATTCCGTCTATGTCTATGTCTGCTTTTTTACATATATTAGATAATTGTTTGATATAGTCTTTGTCTCCTAATATAACTTGTGCATTTATTGTGAATTCTGATACTAGGTTTCCTACTGGATCTTCAACTATTCTTCCATCATCTAATATAAATTTATCAGTTACTATATCGATTATATTTTGTCCTTCTGGTACATCGATATCTCTTACTTGAAGTAATGCAGAAGATACGTCTTTTGCAGATACTCCTGAAAATTTATCTTTTATATTTTTTGTAATACTATTTTGTACTATTGTTACATATTTTCCTGATATTGTTAAGTAAGCAGAGTTGATTTTGATTTCAGCTTCTTTTTCTGCATCTTGTATCGATTTTATGATAGCATTGGCTATTTCATCTTCATCTATTATCTTTGTTTTTTTAATACCTTTACACTTATGTTCAACCGTATAGACAAGTTCTATTTGGTTAAAATTGTTGACTTCTCCTACAACTAAGCTAACCTTCGAGGATCCAATGTCTATACCCACAATTATATCACCGATTGCCAAAACTAACTCCTCCATTTTTATTGCTTTTTATTTTAGATAAGAATATTATATTTTGCAAAAAAAGTCAATAGTTTTGTCATAATTTTGTAATATTTTTGTAACAAAATTTCCAAAACTATTGTAATTTGTTTTTTTATTATTTTTTATGTATTATTGTGTCACTTTTTCTGTATTCTCATCTGCTTTATTTTTTCCTTTTTTGTCTTCCATTTTTTTCATAAATTTATCAACATAGTATCTACGTATGATAGCTAAGTTGGTAAATATTCTTCCTACAAATACTACTATTGCTGCAAGATATATGTCCACATTTAACTTTTGTCCTAATATTGTAAGTAATATTGCAAGTATAGCATTTCCAAAGAATCCTGTTATGAATATTGTTAGGTTAAAGTTCTTTTTTAATGTTGCTAATATTCCTCCAAATACTGAGTCCAATGCAGCTATTATTGCTATGGCTAGATATCCTGAATAAGTGTATGACACCATTGGTGCAAATAGTCCTATTAATGCTCCTATTACGCATCCTAATATTATTGCTACTAATATCATTCTCCTGCAACCTCCTTCATATATTTTATATCTATGTTTTCTGAATATTTTGGTATTTTTATGTTTCTTTGTTTTTCTAGTGTTACAGTTTTTCCACTGTTCTTGTAACTGTCTATAAATCCACTGTTTTTCATACATAATGTACTTGTTAAGTATGTTTGATTTCCTATTGCTTTTACAACATAAGGTGAAATCAATCTTTGTCTTGGTTTTATTAATATATATGAATCTATATCAACAATGTCTGTCATACTTAAAATTCTTACACCATTTATTGATATTGCTTCTGCCCCTGCAAATCTTAGTTCATTAATTAACTCTACTAAATTATCTGCTTGTATTTGTCTTTCTTGGTTGTCTGTAAGTGTTACAACAACACCTTCTCCTACTACATTGGTTGTTCCTAGTAATAGGTTTGATTTTTTCAATTCTTCATCCAAGAGTTCAGAGGCTTCATCATTTGATTCTATTTTTGCATTGTATTCTTCAATTTTAGAGTTGGTCTCTGTAAGTTTTTCATTGACCTCTTCATATTTGCTTTTCCATGTTGATATTTGCTCTCTTAATTCCGCTTCTCTCATATTTTCAATGTCTGTTTCATTTACTTGTTCAACTGTCTTGAATTGTATGCACATTACGCTCACTAGCAAAATGCACATTATTAGTATGCTGATTGACATTGTTATTGTTCCTTTATCAAATTTCATTTTCAAGTTTTATCACCTCTTATTCTGCATATTGAATATATTTTGAATTTATTACTCCAGTATATTTTTTTATTGTTACATTATTTGATTGTTTGATTGATGTTGGTGTATAGCTATTATAGTATTCTACTGTTCCGCCTGGTCTTGAAAGTGCCGAATTCATGAATGACGCATTTCCTATTGCTTTGATTATAAATGGTGAGCTTATTTTTTCTCCGTTTACACTTATTACATTTCCATCACATGTAATTGAAGAAGTTGACACTAATCTTTGGTCATTTATTGATATTGCTTCTGCTCCCGCATTTTTTAATTCATTCACTATTTTTAGAAGATAGCCATAATGAACTAAGTAGTAACTAGGATCTATTATAGTGCTGTCTGTCGAAACATTGTTGTTATCTTTTATTGTTACTATAATTCCTTCTCCTGTTACGTCTGTTAATCCTAAAAGTATGTTGTTTTTCTTTAATTGTTCTTCTTTTTCAGCTGAGCCATCCGTGTTTTCACTTGCAGTTTGTCTTACACTTTCTAGCTTTTTTTCTGCTGATTGTAGAGTTGCATATGTGCTATCATATCTTTCTTTCCATTTTAGCACTTGGTTTCTCAAATCGTTATTTGAGAAAGATGGCGAAACTAATTTATTTGCATTATTAGCTGCTTTTATTTGAATTACGATTGTCATTGTTAATATTAAACACATTATTCCTAATGTTATTGCTATTTGCTTTTTGTTCAATTTTCTCACTCCTTGTTAAATACTTTCTCTAAAATAAGGCTTACGTGTGTTTATATTCATGTTTATGAATATTTCTCCTTCTATGTCTTTTTCATTTTCTAATATGCTCATTAGTGACGACATTCTTGTTTCTAAATAACTGCAATCTCCTAAATATACAGTCTTTTTCTCTTGTTCTAGTCTTAATGTATAATTGTCCGAATTGCTAATATCTATTGTTGTTATCAAATTTTCTATGTTATGTGTTTTAGCAACTGCCATTATTTTTATGACTGTTCCCAATTTTTCCAAGTCGTCTTTATTTAGCCTATTTCCAGGTTTATAATTTTCTTTTGATGTTGTTGTTCCTAAAATTGTTGGAATATCTTTTTTTATGCTTGATATTTCTAACATATAACCTTGGTTGCTTAAATAAACATATCCATTGCCATATTCTAACATAAAACTTGGCTTTCTTTCTTTAACTTGAATTTCTATTGTGTTTGGCAATTTTTTATGTATTGCAACTTCATTTATGTAAGCATTTTCTTTTATTCTGTCTATTGTTTTTAATTTCATCACTTTGAACATATTTTCTTCTGTTTTGATTCCAGAAATACTTATTATTTCTTCTGATGATAATATTGTATTTCCTACTACTTGAATGTTTTTTATATTAAATAGTGGAGATAACATTGCTGCTATAATCGCTATTAATACTAATATTGATATTATCAACACTTTTATTTTCTTGCTCTTTGGCTTTGCGTTGTTTGGTTTTGTGTTTTTTATTTCTTTTGTCTTTTTGCTTTTAGGTATTATTTTCTTTGGTATTATTGTTGTTTTTGCCTTTTTTTCTTTTTTGTTGTGTATATCTTTTTTGTCAGGAAGCCTTGTTACACCTATGATTATTTCATCTTCATATTTTTTCTTTTTTTCAGCTTGTCCACTTTGCTCAGCTTTTGAAGCAGATTTTTTATCTGCTTTCTTCTTTTTTATCTTTTTTTCTTTTTTTGATTCATAATCAAAGTCATACAAATTTTTAGTAGTTTTCTTTGGTTTTTTGTTCATTTAATCACCTTCTTCTATTTGTATATTTGCTCCTAATTTATTAAGTTTTTTGTCTAAGTTTTCATACCCTCTTAATATATATTCTATATTTGTAACTTTTGTCCTTCCTTTTGCTTGTAATCCTGCTAAAACTGTTGCAACTCCGCCTCTCAAATCTGTACATTTTACACTTGCAGCAGATAATTTTCTTACACCTGTTATTATTGCAACATTTCCTTTTTGTTTGTTTTTTGCTCCCATTCTTTGCAATTCTGATAGATATTTAAATCTATTTTCAAATATGTTTTCTGTTATTACTGATGTTCCCTTTGCTACTGATAATACACTTCCAAATATTGATTGCATATCTGTTGGGAACCCTGGATACGGCATTGTCTTTATTTCTACCGCCTTTAATCTTTGCGGTGCCTTTAGTTCGACTTTATCTTTGTCTACTGTTATTTTGCATCCAGCTTCTTCTAACTTTGACATTATTGGTACTAGCTGTTCTGGCATTGCATTTTTTATTGTTACTCTTCCTCCTGTAATTGCTCCTGCACACAAAAATGTTCCCGCTTCTATCCTGTCAGGCATTACTCTATATTGTACTTCTTGAAGTTTCTTAACCCCTTCTATCTCTATTACATTTGTGCCTTCTCCTGTAATTTTTGCTCCCATTTTATTTAGCATTTTTACTAAGTCTACTATTTCTGGTTCTCTTGCTGCATTTGTGATTACTGTTTTTCCTTCTGCTAACACAGATGCCAGAATAATATTTTCTGTTGCTCCTACGCTTGGAAAATCTAAGTCTATATTTGCACCTACTATTTTATCACAACTACACTTAATAAATCCATATTCTTCGTCAATATTTATTCCTAATTTTTTAAATGCTTTTAAATGTAAATCTATCGGTCTGGCTCCAATATCGCATCCACCCGGATATGAGAATGTTACTTCTTTAAACCTGCTAAGTATTGCTCCTGCAAGTATTACTGTTGATCTCATTTCTCGCATTAGATGTTCTGGTATTTCTTTCTTTTTTATGTATCTTGAATCTATCTCTATTTTATCATTATTCTTACTTACTTTGCAACCTATATATTTCAATATTTTTAATGTTATTTGCATATCATGGATGTTTGGCACATTGTAGATCTTGCTTTTTTTGCCATTTAGTATTGTTGCTGCAATTATTGGTAATGATGCGTTTTTAGAACCTGATATTTTTACTTCACCTTCAAGCTTTTTTCCACCTTCTATTATGTAATAACTCATATATATCCTTCCTCTCTAAAGTTTTATTTTTATTGATTATGTTATATACTATGTTTTTTACATAAAAAAAGTGAGGAGAACCTTCATGTTCTCCTTATGGATTTA
>HF994439.1:2959-10419 GCA_000434195.1 Clostridium sp. CAG:780 | reverse complement strand
TGCTTACAAATATAAAGTTTGATACCTTTTCTATCTCAGATATGTTTCTGTTACTTATAGATAGAATATTGTTACTATCATTTAGTAGCATCTTAGTTGTCTTTAATCCAAATCCTACAACTTTTCCCTCTTGTCCTTTATATTTAATGTAATCTCCCACAGAGAAATAATCATCTACTATTATATTAATTCCCATGATTATATCTTTTAGTGCATCTTGAAGTGCAATACCCACAACAGCACCAATAATTCCTATTCCAGCAAGCATAGAGTTTACATTAACTCCATTTATCTGTAAGACTATCAATATTGTTACTATTAAAAAAGCATATTTTATTACACTATTTAGAACTCTGATATACGTTCTCTGTTTTTTACCAATTTTTTCTTTCAATACTTTATTCTTTTGATTCTTGTTCATCAACTTTTTTATTATACTATATAATAGAATACTAATTGCTATTGTAATAATTGTTTCTACTATATTGTTTTTTAATACATTTTCGATAAATTTCTCTGCTTGTTCATTCATAGATTTTCACCTCTTCATTAATCATCTAATTTTAATACAGATAAAAATGCCTCTTGTGGTATTTGTACATTTCCAATCTCACGCATTTTTTTCTTGCCTCGTTTTTGTTTTTCTAGTAGTTTTTTCTTTCTTGTTACATCCCCACCATAACATTTTGCTAAAACATCTTTTCTCATAGCCGAAATTGTTTCTCTTGCTATAATTTTTCCGCCAATCGCCGCTTGAAGTGGAATTGCAAACAACTGCCTTGGTATTACAGTTTTTAATTTTTCAATCATCTTCTTGCCTCTCTCGTAGCTATTGTCTCTATGGACTATAAACGAAAGCGCATCCACATTTTCTCCATTTACCAATATATCCAGCTTAACCAAGTTTGAAGTTTTATATTCTTTTAATTCATAATCAAATGAAGCGTACCCTTTTGTTTTTGATTTCAAGCTGTCAAAAAAGTCATATATTATTTCATTTAGTGGAAGTTCATATACCAACGTTACTCTGGTTGGATCTAAATATTTCATGTCGATATATATTCCTCTTCTATTTTGACAAATCTCCATCAAGTTTCCAACATATTCTTTTGGTGTCAAAATTTCCGCTTCTACAAACGGTTCCTCTATTCTAGAAATTTCGTCTGTTGGTGGTAAATCTGATGGATTGTATATTTCACACATCGTTCCATCTGTTTTGTACACTTTATATATAACCGATGGGGAAGTTGTAATCAAACTTAAATTAAATTCTCTATCAAGTCTTTCTTCGATTATCTCTAAGTGTAGCAATCCTAAGAATCCGCATCTAAATCCAAATCCTAAAGCTGCTGATGTTTCAGGTTCATATTCTAGCGCTGCATCATTCAGCTTTAATTTTTCTAACGCAACTTTTAAATTCTCATAATCGCTACCATCAACAGGATATAATCCACAATATACCATAGGATTTACTTTTTTGTATCCAGGCAACGGTTCTTGTGCTGGATTTTGGTCCAGCGTTATAGTGTCTCCAACTCTTATGTCTGATAAGCTTTTTATGCTTGCTGCTATATATCCAACCTCTCCCGCTTCAAGCTTGTCTGCCGGCAAATAGGTTCCTGGCTCGAAGTATCCAACCTCTGTTACTGTGAATGTTTTGTCAGATGCCATCAATCTTATTTTGTCTCCAACTCTCACAGTGCCATTTTTAATTCTCACATATGCAATAGCTCCTTGATAATTGTCATAGATTGAATCAAATATTAAGGCTTGAAGTGGCGCATTTTCGTCTCCTGTTGGTGCCGGCAAGTCCGTCACTATTCTTTCTAATACTTCATCTACATTCAATCCGGTTTTGGCTGATATGCAAGGTGCGTCTTGAGCTGGTAATCCTATTATATCCTCTATCTCATTTTTTATTTCATCCGGTCTAGCATTTGGCAAGTCCACCTTGTTTATTACTGGCAATATTTCTAGATTGTTATCTATTGCCAAATACACATTTGCCAGCGTTTGTGCTTCAACGCCTTGACTCGCATCTACAACAAGTATTGCGCCATCACATGCTGCCAGACTTCTTGATACTTCGTAGTTGAAATCAACATGTCCAGGAGTGTCTATTAAATTAAGTTCATATATGTTTCCATCTTTAGCCTTATATTTCATTCTTACTGCTTGAGATTTTATTGTTATTCCACGTTCTCTTTCTATATCCATGTTGTCTAGTATTTGTTCTTCCATTTCTCTCTTAGACAGAACACCTGTCATCTCTATCAGTCTGTCTGCCAACGTAGATTTTCCATGATCTATATGAGCTATTATGCTAAAATTTCTAATGTATTTTTTTCTGTCTTCCATATTTTCTCCTTTTTAGTTACATAACTAATTATATAATCGATTAGCAAGTGTTGTCAATGATTTTATACAAGGTTTTTCTACAATTTACTTGCAAATTCTTACATATTAATATAAAATATGGACAGATAATATTTGTGGAGGAATTATGCAAGAATTTATTTCATATTCAGAAGAAGATACTATTAATTTTGCAAATAAATTTGCAGAACATTTGAATAAAAATTCTGTTATTATTTTGTCTGGAGATTTAGGCTCTGGCAA
Organism: Clostridium sp. CAG:780; assembly: GCA_000434195.1. Classification (GTDB taxonomy): domain Bacteria; phylum Bacillota; class Clostridia; order TANB77; family CAG-508; genus CAG-245. The sequence goes on along the minus strand of HF994439.1, from coordinate 7,800 downwards.
AACAAAATTTACAGAAGGAATTTTAAAACATTTTGGTCTTGAAAACGAAATCTCAAGTCCTACTTTTACTATTGTAAATGAATATCATTCAGACAATATGAATATTTACCATTTTGATTTATATAGACTTTCCGATATAGATGAATTTTATGCTATGGGTGGAGAAGAATATTTAGGTAATGGCATTTGTATTTTTGAGTGGGGCGAAATGATAGAAGATATGCTTGGTCATGGTTTTACAAAGATTACTTTTGACCGTGATTTAGAAAATATTAATTTTAGAAAACTAATTATCAAGGAGTTTTAAACATGAAAATACTAGCAGTTGATACTTCATCTTCTAATTGTTCTGTTTCTATTACAGAAGTAGATGAAAATAAGAATTTTAATATTATAGTTTCAAAGAATAACAATGATGAAAAGACTCATTCTCAAAAGCTTATGCCTATGATTGACGAAGCTTTAAAAGAGGCACATCTTTTTTTAAGTGACATCAATCTATTAGCTTGCTGTCTAGGCCCTGGATCTTTTACCGGAATCAGAATTGGTATTGCTACAATTAAAGCTTTTGCTGATGTCAAATACATTCCTGTTGTAGGTGTTACTTCCCTTGAGTCTTTAGCGTACAACATTAACAAGCCTGGCTATATTTGCCCTATTATAGATTGCAAAAACAATAATGTTTATTCAGCTCTATTTTACAACATGGAGCAAGTTGGAGAAAACATTGCAGAAAGTATTGATATTACTTTAAACAAAATTAGTGACCTTACTTCTGATTCAATCACATTTATTGGAAATGGTAGTATGATTCATAAAGATTTAATTTTGCAAAAGTTTCCAAACGCTAAGTTTTCTGGCGATAATATTCAATCTAGTATTTCGCTTGCAGAATGTGCCTATAATAAATATTTAAAAGGAGATTATGGAGCTTCTAATCACATATCGCCTCTTTATTTAAGAAAATCTCAAGCAGAAAGGGCTAAATATGGAGATTAGTATATCAAATATGACTTTTGCAGATTTAGAAAATCTAAAAAATTTTTTGCAATCTGATTTTGACGAATTTTGGAGCTATGATATTTTACTTAGTGAGCTTTCGTCTAGCAATTCAAGGTATATTGTTGCTAAAAATAAAGATAATACTATTGTGGGTTTTGCAGGAATAAAAATTATTTTAGATGAAGCTGAATTAATGAATATTGTAACAAGAAAAGATATGCGACATTGTGGGATTGCATCTTCTATGCTTAATCATTTACTTGCTATTTGCAAAGAAAATAATATTAAATTGCTAAATTTAGAAGTAAATACTCAAAATACTATTGCAATTAATTTTTATAAAAAGTATAATTTTAATGAAGTCGGTTTAAGAAAAAAATATTACGACAATACATATGATGCTTTGCTTATGACATATAAGCTTTAATATATACAATAATAAGATAAATTTTAGGAGGAAATTACTAATGAAAAACGAATTTGAACTTTCATACAGGAGTTTAAAATCCACATGTAACCCAAATCTATTTAAGTTTGATACAACAGAAAGCTTAGAACCAATTCAAGGCGGAATCGGTCAAGATAGAGGTATCAAAGCTTTAGAGTTTGGATTAAATGTGGATATTAATGGTTATAACCTTTATGTTGAAGGACCTAGCGGTGTTGGGAAAACCATGTACACTAAGCATTTTCTTGACTCTATTTCTAAGAAGAAAAAAGTTCCACAAGATTGGTGCTATGTTTACAATTTTGATAATCCAAACGAGCCAGTTGCTATTTCCCTTTCTGCCGGTCAAGGTAAAGAATTTAAGGAAGCTATGGACAAGTTTGTAAAAGATATTACAAGAGATATCCGCGACACATTTAATAATGAAGATTTTGAAAAAGAAAAAGCTCTTATTAAACAAGAATATGATTTAAAAAGATCTGCTTTAATAGAGAAATTAAATCAAACTTCTGCACAATATGGCTTTCAGGTAAAATCTGCAAATAACGGAATCTACATGATGCCTGTTCTAAACGGCAAAACTATTGAAGAAGAAGAGTTTGAAAAATTAGATGATGCAACTAAAAAAGAGTTTGAAGATAAATCTTCTATTGTTCAACAACACGTAATGGAAGCAATTTCTCAAATCAAATCAATCCAATCAGAAGCTGACCAAAAAATTAATGAATGGCAATCTAATGTTGCTCTTTTAACTGTAAACGCTCATATTAATTTTATAAAATCTAATTTCAAGAGAAATAAAAAGATAACTAAGTTTTTGGATGATGTCAAGAAAGATATTTTAAAGAATGTAAACGCATTCTTAGTAAAAGATGATTCTAAAACAAACACCCCTCAAAATATGCAACGTCCAGAAATTCAAAGACCTTGGTTAAATTATAGAGTAAACTTGTTTATCGATAATAGCAATTTAGACGGAGCCCCTGTTATAATGGATTCTAACTACTCATACCCTAACTTATTTGGTAGATTAGAATATGAGAATTGTTATGGAAGTTTAAGAACTGATTACACAATGTTGAAACCTGGACTTCTTCATAACGCTAATGGTGGTTATCTTGTAATGCAAGCCAGAGACATCGTTTCTAATCAATTATGTTATGAAACTTTGAAGAAGGTTCTTAGAACAAAAGAACTTGGAATAGAAAATTCTGTAGAGCAACATACTTCTATGGTTATGGTTTCTTTAAAGCCTGAGCCTATTCCTCTAAATTTAAAGGTTATTTTAATTGGTGACGAACTTCTTTATCAAACTCTTATCTCTGTCGATACAGATTTTAAGAAACTATTTAAGATAAAAGTTGAGTTTGAAGATGATGCTCCTTTAACATTGGATAATATGAACAAATTAGCTCGCGTAATTCACGGTTTCTGTGCAACCGAAGAGTTGCCTCCTCTTGATAAAAGTGCAATGGCAAGGGTTATAGAATATGCTTCTAAACTTGCAGATGACCAAGCTAAACTTTCTACAAGATTTGGTGAAATTACACAAGTCATCGGCGAAGCTGGAACATTGGCTAGACTAAATAAAGAAAAAATTATTACTGGAAAAACCATTGAACTTGCCCTATCTCAAAGAGATGAAAGAGAGCAAAAATATAACGAAAAATATTTCGAGATGATTAACTCTAACACTCTTATGATTGATACATCTGGATTTAAAGTTGGTCAAATTAATGGTCTTACTGTTATGAATCTTGGTAACTATTCTTTCGGATTGCCTGTAAAAATTACTGCTAATACTTATGTTGGTAAAAACGGAATTATAAATATCGAAAGAGAAGTTGATATGTCTGGTTCATCTCACTCAAAAGGAATTCTTATTCTTTCTGGTTATTTAGGCGAAATGTTTGCACAAGACATGCCACTTTCGTTAACTGCTAGTCTTTGTTTTGAGCAATTATATAATGGTGTTGATGGAGACAGTGCTTCTAGTACAGAGCTTTACGCTATACTTTCTAGCTTGTCTGGAATTCCAATTAATCAATCAATCGCAGTTACCGGCTCTGTTAATCAAAAAGGCGAAATTCAGCCAATCGGCGGAGTTAATGAAAAGATACAAGGATTTTTTGAGATATGTAAAATGCGTGGTCTTGACGGCTCACACGGAGTTATGATTCCTAAATCTAACGAAAAAAATCTAAATTTATCAGACGAGGTCATCTCTGCTGTTAAAGATAAGAAATTCCATATTTATGCAATTTCTACTATTGAACAAGGTATTGAACTTTTAACCGGCGTTCCTGCTGGAAGAAAAGATTTAACTGGTAGATTTCCTGCTGGTAGCGTAAATTGTCTAGCTTATGCTAAGTTAAGAAAATATGCAAAAATCAGTAAAGAAGACTAAAATAACCCCCTCAGATTTTCTCTGAGGGGATGTTTTTATAATTTTATTTTTTACATATCATCGTTTTCGTCGTTTTCTTCTTCATCTTCTTCATCGCAGATTCCACAAGAAGAACAACAACCGCCACAGCCTTCTTCTTCGTCCCAATCAAGTTCTATTATATTGTGACATTCTGGGCATTCAATTTCTTCTTTAAGTTCATCTTCCACATCTGCAACAAATTCATGGTTGCAATATGGGCAAACTATTTCAAAATCATAGTCTTCATCTTCATATATATCTTTTTTGATTAAGCTAACTGTTTCTTGTACTTTATCTAATTGCTCTTCAATTTCTTCTATTCTATCTAAATTTGCATTTATGGATTTTTCTATTAAATCCATATATAATGCTGTTAGCTCTCCTATTTTTTTAGTAACATATTTGCTTTCTTCTTTATTAGAAATATGTTTTTCTATATCCTCTATAATTTTTAGATATTCATTACTTAATTTTGACATTGACTTTCCCTTTCTAGCAAATTAAACTCTTTCCATATATTCGCCAGTTCTTGTGTCTATTTTAACAACATCTCCTATGTTTATGAACATTGGTACTGTTAATTCGTAACCATTCTCTAATGTTGCTGGTTTTCCAGATGTTGTAGTTGTGTTTCCAGCAAATCCTGGTTCTGTATATGTAACTTCTAGTTCAACAAACATTGGTGGCTCTACTGCGAATATGTTTCCTTTGTATGATAACATTTTTACATTCATATTTTCTTTTATGAATTTTAACGCATCTCCTATTTGTTCTTTGTTTAATGGAATTTGCTCATATGTTTCATTATCCATGAAATAATATAAGTTTTCATCGTTGTATAGATATTGCATATCTTTCTTTTCGATTTCTGCTCCTGGATATTTTTCAGATGGGTTAAATGTTTTTTCTATAACTGCTCCTGTTATTACGTTTTTTAACTTTGTTCTAACAAAAGCTGATCCC
>HF994439.1:0-2865 GCA_000434195.1 Clostridium sp. CAG:780 | reverse complement strand
TTCCATTTCTAAAATCTCCTGCCATATATACACTTGCCATTATTATTACCCCTTTCAAATTTTTTATTACTTTTTTATTATTTTTTATCTGACTATACTATGATACTACATTTTTGCCTTAAAATCAAGTATTTGTTCATTTTTTATCTACTATTACATAATCTCTTTCTGATTTTGTTAAGCTTATAGCTACTGCTCTATCGATTACTATTGTATCTTCTATTCTTACTCCAAATTTGTTTGGAATATATATTCCTGGTTCATTTGTAAGAACCATATTGTTTTTCAAATTAAAATCTATTCTTGTGCTAGCATATGGAAGTTCGTGCACTTCTAATCCTACTCCATGTCCTAATGCGTGTATTAAATCATATCCTCTTAGTTTAAAATCACTTTCAACCATTCTGCTTAGTAATTTTAGGTTGACGCCTTCTTTCATTTCGTTTGTTATTTGCTTCTGATTTTTTAGCACTAATTCATATACTGGTTTTATTTCTTCTGGTACTTCTCCTGCAAATATTGTTCTTGTCATATCTGAACAATATCCTTTGTATTTACATCCCATATCTATTGTTATTGGATCACCAAATTCAATAGCCTTATCAGTTGGTACTGCGTGTGGCTTTGATGAATTCTTTCCAGACGCTACAACTGTTTCAAATGCTAAGTCATCAGCTCCATTTTTCATAAAGAAGTCACTTATTTCCTTCGCTATTTGTTTTTCAGTTAATCCTATTTTTATATAACTTTTTAGGTGTGTAAAACAGTCGTCTGTAATTTTACAAGCTTGTTGAATGATATCTATCTCTTCTTGGTCTTTTATCATTCTTTGCTTTTCTATTATCCCCTCTGTTTCTTCTAAGTTGTTAATTTTATATCTATGCATAATCTTTTTGTATGTCGCATATGTTACATACTCTTCTTCAAATCCTACATTTTCGCAGAACAAGAAAAAGTTTTCATAGTCATCTTTAGATAAATCTTTTGCATCATATACAACTATTTCATCATTTAATGTTATAACATTGTTTACTTCTTCTATATATCTTCCATCTGTTATATAGATATTTTCTTTTGGCGTAATTAAAAATGTTCCTTCTGCATCAATTCCTGTTAAATATTTTACATTTATAGGATTTGATATTATTATTCCTTGTAAATTTAACATTTTTATTCTATCTCTTAACCAACGAATATTGTTATTCATAGATATCTCACTCATTTCTTTGTTTTATTTATTGATACATTACCTGCTGTATGTTCCTAGCGTAAATATGTTTAAAGTTGCTATTAGTAGTAATTTAAACGGTACAAACATTGCTATTACTGCTGATATTACTATAAATGGTCCAAATGGGATGTATTCATCGCTTTTCTTTTTCTTCCTTAACATTAGTGCTATGCCCACTATTGCTCCTAGTAAGAATGCTATAAGAGAAATAATTATTATGGTTCTCCATCCAAAGAATAATCCTAATCCCCCCATCAATTTCACATCACCAAAGCCCATTGCTTCTTTTCCTGCTATCAGTCCTCCAACCAGTGTTATAAACAAGAAAATTCCTGCACCAGCTACCATTCCTAGTAGCATATCAATCGCTATGTTGATGTTTATTATTCCCTCTAAAAATGTGTATACTAAACCAACTTCAAATATTGTAAGGTTTAGTCTATTTGGAATTATTTTTAGCCTATAGTCTATCACAAAGGCACATAGTAACATTGGAAATAGTATCATATATGCCAGTGTTTTTAATTGAAATCCATATAAATATAGTAGCCCTATAAAGATTACTGCAGTTACTGTCATATATATGTATTTAGGCTTTTCATTTTTTAAGTATAATGAAAAAAAGTCTTTTACGAATACTTTGCTGTAGTCTGGCATACGTACTGTACACCAAGATACAAATTGCCCCACTCCAAGGCCTATTATTCCTATTAATAAATAATATAATATATTTATGTTGTTAATATACATTAAAATACCTCTTTTTATTTTTCACTTTGGTTTATTTGTTTGAAATAGCTTTTTAGTATTTGCTTTTCTATTAATCTATTTATTTTCGTAACAAAAATATCTTCTTTTTTTAGTGGCTTTACTAATATAGAATACATTTTACATCTATTTGCTCCAAATACATCTGTCAACACTTGATCTCCTATTACAGCAATCGTTTTGTTATCTTCTATTTCTAATATCTTTTTTGCTTTTTTGAACCCAAATTTTAATGGTTTTTTTGCAAAATATATAAATGGCACATCCAACTTATCTGACAAATTTTGTGCTTTCTTTTTTTTGTTTGTATTTGATAGTATGCAAATTTTTATATCGTTTTCTTTTAGTGTTTTTACCCAGTCTTCTAGTCCTTGTACCATATTGTGTCTTTTATCTAGTATGGTATTATCTATGTCTAATAATACTGCTTTTATGTTTTTTTCTATAAAAAAGTTGACATCTATATCCACTATTTTATTAAAGTAACTTTTTGGGTAAAAAATCATTGTTGCCTCCTATGTTATTGTTCTTATATTATCAATATGTTGCTGTTTTGTCAAGTAGAATTTGTTTTTTAAAGAATTATAATGATTTTATTTTTTGCATATAAAAAGCTTTGGATTTATAATACAAATCCAAAGCTGTGTTTTCATTTTTTATTAAATATGTTATTTTAATTATTTAGTTTTTATCCATTCTAAAAATTCTTCATATGTTTTTATATCGTCCTCTACTGCTTTTACTGTGTCAGACTCATATGCCTGATTATTGTTTATTGCATATAATCCTATTGTATTTAAATAATATAAATTATTAAATATTGCGTTTCCATCATCTTGAACTTTTTTCCCTATAATCGCTCCATT
>HF994438.1:1067-3917 GCA_000434195.1 Clostridium sp. CAG:780 | reverse complement strand
AACAATAGTTGTGCTTTTAATACTAGCAGGTGTCAGCATAAATTTAGTATTAGACAATAATGGAATAATTGCAAAATCAAAAGATGCAAAAAATAATGCAATAGAATCAGATGAAAAAGAAAAGGTAGAAATGGCATATGTTTCAGCAACATTAAAAAAACTTGGAGACACTGTCACAGCAGAAGAATTACAAACAGAATTGGATTTGTCTGTGGGAATAGGAAAGACAGATGTAACAACAAATGGGGATGATACATTAAATGTATTATTTAGTGATACAGAACACAAATTTAATGTAGATGAAGGAAAAGTTGAAAAAGCAAAACCAATTACAAATAATTATGGAGAAGATTGGGAAGTGGCTTGGACATATACGAATGGAGTTTGGAGTAACCAGATAAACAAAGGGGAAAAAGCGGAAGGTGATGTAGTAGCAAAATTCTACAAAACAGGAAATAGAGTAAAGCCAGACGGATTTACATGGCGTGAAACAGGAGATATTTTTACATTTGAAGAGGGCGATGAATATAGACTTGTTGTCGAAGGCAATGGACCAATAGGTGATTTAGGGACTGCAGAAGGGACAAATATAACTGGTGCATTTGGCTGGTTCCTTCAATCGGTAATGTATATGAAAGGAGCAACTAATACTTGTATTATGCCATATGTTAAAGAACTTATTATATGTGATGGCATAACGAGCATAGGAAATTATGCATTTTGTGGAGCAAGCGGTTTGGAAAAATTAAGCATAGCAAACACGGTTACAAATATAGGAGATTATGCATTTTTATATGATATAAATTTAGAAAATGTAAAATTACCAAATAAAATTGAGAGTATAGGATATAATGCATTTAGAGAAACCAAAATACAAAATATAACAATTCCTAATAGTGTTAAAAAACTTAGTGGATGTATATTTGTTAATTGTGGCAATTTAGCTAGAATAAAATTTTTACCAACTGACATGACAGGGATAGATGTAAATAAAAGAATATTTGATGGTATCGAAAATATCAAAAATTGTACTATTTATGTAAAAAATGAAATTGTAAAAAACTACATGGAACAAAATTTAATCATTCCATCTACTGTTAATATTGAAATATTAGAATAAATTAACGAGGATGTCTTATATTGATTAAAAAATAGATTGATAACAAATGTTATCAGTCTTATTTTATAGTAAAATGTTAACAGAAACGTTCGCTGTAAGCGAACTAAATTATAAAATATATATTCAAATATTGCTAAATCAAGCAAATGATAGTAAAATATATATGCGAAAAGAGGTGGAGCAATGCTAGAACAATTAGAAAAATGCGAAATATGTCCGTTTAGATGCAAAGCAAATAGACTAAAAGGGCAAATAGGAAAATGCGGATGTAATGATAAAATAAAAATAGATCTATATTCTTTACATTATTTTGAAGAACCTTGTATAAGTGGAAAAAACGGTTCAGGGACAGTATTCTTTTCAGGCTGTAACTTAAATTGCATATACTGTCAAAATTATAAAATCAGTCAAGAAAGAAAAGGCTACGAAATAACAATAGAAGAATTAGCGAATATATTTTTAAAGCAACAAGAAAATGGAGCAAATAATATAAATCTAGTTACTCCAACAATGTATGCATATCAAATAATAGAAGCACTAAAAATTGCAAAGAAAAAAGGACTTACATTACCAGTGATATATAACACAAACGGTTATGAAAATGTGGAAACAATACAGGCTTTAAATGGATTTATAGATGTTTATTTACCAGACTTAAAATATTACTATAATGAACTTGCAATCAAATATTCAAAAGCACCAAATTACTTTGAAATAGCAACAACAGCAATACTAGAAATGATAAAGCAAGTTGGAAAGCCAGAATTTGACGAAAACGGACTTATAAAAAAGGGAGTAATAATCAGACATCTAGTACTTCCAAACTATATACAAAATTCTAAACATATTTTGAAATGGCTAAAAGAAAATGTAGAAACAAAGGCATATGTAAGTGTAATGGCACAATACTTTCCAACATATAAAGCAAAAGAAGATGAAAAGATAAACAGAAAACTAACAAAAAAAGAATACTCGGAAATAGAAAAATATTTGTACTTGCTAAATATAGAAAATGGATATATGCAAGACTTGGGAAAGCATGAAGAAGAGTATGTACCAGAATTTTAATTTGACACAATCAAAGAAATAGAATATAATGCGTAAATGATACTAAGAAAAGAGGAACAAAAATGGCAGTATATAAATGCAAATATAGAATAGGATTTACAGACATTTATAAAAACAATGAAATAAATAACAGAGCTATAATAAAAATACTAGAAAATGCAGGCGGAATGCACTCAGACTCTATAAAATGTGGTTATAGTGATGTAGAGAGAACGGGCAGGGGCTGGGTAATTCTAGCGTGGAAAATTAAAGTTCTATCAAGACCTAAATACAACACAGAGGTTGAAACGCATACTTGGGTAAGAGATATAAACAAAATATTTACATATAGGGATTACGAAATGTATGATGAAGATGGAAAACTAGCTGTTATAGCAACTTCAAAATGGGCAATGATAGATACAAAACGTGGAAAAATTGCAGAAATAACACCTGAAATAGAAAAGGATTATAATCCAGAAGAAAAATCAGTTTTTGAAGAGAGAAAAATAGATAAATTAACAGAACCGAATACAGTAATCTTGGAAAAAGATTGTTCAGTATTAAGGGGAGATATAGACATGAATGCACATGTTCATAATATAAATTATTTGAATTATGCATACGAAACTTTGCCAGATGAAGTATATGAAAACAATATTTTTAACAACATAGAAATAATG
>HF994438.1:0-1052 GCA_000434195.1 Clostridium sp. CAG:780 | reverse complement strand
ATAGAAATAATGTATAAAAGGCAAATAAAGTTAGGAGATAAAATAGTTTGTTTATACACAAAAGAAGAAAACAAACACATAGTAACAATAAAGTCAGAAGATGAAAAAACTCTTCACGCAATAGTAGAGTTATATTAAACAAAAACGCTTCCATTATTGGAAGCGTCAATTTTATTTATTAACAATCATTGGACCAATATTTGTGACAGTACCAGCACCGATAGTTAACACTATATCGCTAGGCATAACCCTGTCTCTAATATATTTAGCAATGTCCTCAAAATCAGACATATAAATAGCAGGTTTGCCTATTCTATTAAGATTAATTTGATTTACCAAATCTTGAGGAGAAACACCAACAGTGTTTGTTTCTCTTGCTGCATAAATGTCAGTAATTATGATATTGTCGAAACCAACCAATGCGCTAGCAAAGTCATTTAATAAATTCTTAGTCCTGCTATAAGTGTGAGGTTGGAAAACAACCCAAGACCTATTGTACTTTTTCTTCTTCATTGCTTCGTAAACTGCCTTAATCTCAGTTGGATGATGACCATAATCATCATAAATAGAAGCACCATTGCTATTTCCTACAAACTCAAACCTTCTATGAGCACCAGTGTATTTTAAAAGTCCATTCTTTATAGTTTCTTTATCAATTCCGTATTCATGACAAGTAGCAATACAAGCAAGAGCATTGTAAACATTGTGCATTCCTGGAACAGAAAGTTTGATGCTCTTATAAAAAGTGTTATTTCTATATACATCAAAAAGTGGAAATCCATTATTATCAAATGTAATATTTTTAGCAGTAAAATTAGATTTCTCGCTATTAATTCCAAAAGTTACAATCTTTGCATCAGTATTTTTATACAAATCAACCGAGTTAGAATCGTCTGCATTTAATACTAATAAACCATCACTTGGTAACAATTTTACAAACTTAACAAAAGCATTTTTTATATGCTCTAAGTCCTTAAAATAATCCAAATGGTCGTTGTCGACATTTAATATAATCTCTGTCTTTGGATGGAACTTCAAAAAGCTCTCAACAT
>HF994437.1 GCA_000434195.1 Clostridium sp. CAG:780 | reverse complement strand
TTAAATTATATATTTAATTAAAAAAATTTTGAAAGGTTTATAAATAGGATTAGAAAATGTAACCGTTGTTTCCTATCAATTTGTATTTTCCTGATTCTATTATATCTTGGATTTGCTTAGCGCTTATTATATTTGCTAAGTATAAATCTTTTACGTCAAACTTTTGGTTTTCGCTATTTATTTCTATATTATTTATAACGTAACCGTCAAAATTGTTAAGATGCAATTTCCCTTTATTTAAATTAATTATTGTAGCTGTTCTGTTTATATTGTATTCTAATATTTCTTTCTCGTTAAAATCTACGTTTATTATATATTGAGCTCGTGTTAGGCTTTTCTTTTTATTGTTGAGTACTGCAAATGTTTCAGAGCTTTCCTCTAGATTTTCTTCTAGTTTTTTAAATTCTCGTATATTGGGTGTAATTATATTCACTGCTTTGTATTTAGCAAGCAAATTTGTTATTTGATTTTTTCTTTGAAGATTATTTTCTTTGGCTAATATGTATATGCTTTGTTGCTCCGCTACTTGCTTCTGCTTTTCTATTATATTTTTTAATATTTCTTCTGCAAAGTCACTTAATAGTTTTTTGTCTTCTTCCAATTTTTTTACTATACTGTATATTTTTGTATTTTTATATTCTTCCTTTTTTGCATTTTCTTTTATTTCTTTTGCTAAAATTATTGGTTCATTGATTTTATTTATTTTTGAATTTATCTTTTTTATATAATTTTTGTTTGATTTGTATAATGTATATACAATTTTTTGTTCATCTTCTTTTTTCTCGAATATGTTCAATACATCCATTATTTTATATTTTAAATTTTGTTTTGGTATTTGATCTATTTTAAAATATACACACTTTTCCTTCATACGAATCACCTATGATTAATATATTTAGCAAATGTCAAAAAAAGAACCGGCAAGGCTTTGCCGATTTTTTTACATTTGCTACCTTGTCGGTCCCCACACAAGTTTGTGCTCAAAATAATATAATTACAATTCTGTTATTAAGTTATACTGTTTGTTGTCTTTTAGATTTATAAGTTTTCATTTATTACTTTCCAAACGTCGCTTGTTTCTTGGTCTTTTCTCCAGAATGCTCCACCTGCCAAACTATATTTCTTTACTAAATCTAATTTGCATTTTAGAGATTTTGCATCTTCCATCCACACTTTATATGTTCTTCCATTTTTTTCATATTCTGCTAAATTCTGTTTTAGAGAATCATCCCAAGTTATTTTTGCATCGCCTGGAATTAATGTTGATTGCGATTTCATGTCTACTGCACTGCTTGATAGTCCGCCATCTGTAACGTTCCAAACTCTTGTGTAGAATGGCATTGCAAGTATTATTTTTTCTGGTTTTACACCTTCTTGTCCCAAAAATTTATTAATATTTGCTTCTACCCAATCGCATCCAGCAACTGTTCCTGCTTCTGTTGATGATTGGTTATGTTGGTCATATGCCATAAATATTACATAGTCTGCGACATCTCCTATTACATTTCTGTTGAAGCACAAAGACCAGTCTGGTGATCCGTCTGGCGCTGTTACGTCTACGGATAGTACTTTTCCAAGCTCTTTTAAACGAGGAGCTAATTCTATCACTAATCTTGAATATGCGTCTTTGTCTGATTCGTACATATTTTCAAAATCTAAATTTATTCCATCTAAATTGTACATTTCAACTGCTGAAACTATACTATTTATTAATTTTTCTCTTAATTTATAATCATTTAATATTTCTGATGTTAGGTCTTTATCCGCTTTATTTGTAGCTTCGTTTGCAACCCAAGGCCATACTCTATAACCATTGCTATGAGCCCAGTTAATGTAGTTTTGTCCTGCCTGTCCAACATTTGCTACAATAGCTCCTTTTTCAGAATCTGCTAGTGAGAAAAATGTAGGAGCTACAACATTTACTCCATCTATTTTTTCTGTTCTTTGTGGAGCTTTTGCATATTTTGAGAAGTATTCCCATACTAAACTTACATTACCTTGAATTTGCTTTCCCATTTCTAGATTATCTCTTATTTTCTTTGTATTTGCAAGTGTTGTAGTTTTTACATACCCAATTTTTCCATTTTCTGTTGTGACTTTTGTCCAACCGTTTTCGTCTCCATTTTTGCTTAGTATAACTGTCACATTGTCTCCTTTTTCTATTTTATCCACTGTTTTTGAGAACATTGTTGGATTGCTTTTTACAGAGTTTTTCTTACTGCTATTTGCATATGTTAGTTCTCTGTCTAAAGAAACTAAGACTACCGTATTTGTATCTTTTATATATGTTGTTTCCACATTGTATACACTTTCGCTTATCTCTGAGAATGGTAAATAGAATTGTTCTCCTATTTTTTTAGCCGAAGCTACTAAATCTACTGTTGAACCATTTACCTTTGCTTTGTTTTCATTTAGTTTTAATGTTGCTACTTTTGTTTCTGATGTTGTGATTATTTGGTCATATTTATTATCATAAAATATGTGGTCATCAAAGAAGTTGGCAATATCTTTTGTTGAAACATATACCACTCCATTTTCTACTATAACATCATTTTTTAGATTTTTTGTTGTATTGCTGTTGTTTATAACTAGATTTGTTTTTCCTACTATATCATCTTTTATATAATTAGTAGCTGTTTTTAGCACAAACCATACTGCTAGCGCAAAGACTAACACTACTATTAGTTTATATATATAAAAACTTTTCTCTTTTGCCATTTTTTGTACCATTCCTTTTTATTTTTTATTACTTTGAATATTTTAATAATTGATTTCTGATAACGATCTCCTTTTCAGGTTCTTTCTTCTGATCTGGATTGTTATTCATTTCATCAACATTTATGTATTCTTCTTTATTTATATCATATTGTATACTATTGTGTAAATGCTGTTGATAAAAACTTTCTGAATATTCTTTTGTTTTATGCAATCCCTGCTGTTCTTCTTCCAAATATTCTTTTATAATCGCTCTTTGCTCTTTATTGAATTTCTCCATTGGATATTCTAAATATTTATACTGCCAAATTGCCATTCTGTCATCACTAGTATATTTAGAATTTCTTAATTTGTCGTCATTATATTCAACTATAAAATTTGTATCTCTTACGATGATTGTTATATTGCTCCAATCGTTTTCCTCGTATTTAATACAGTATTTTCTAAGCTTTTTTATCATCTCATATAATCTATTAGCTATTTTTATATATTCATTTTCGTCTATGTTAAATCTTTGTGGAACTTGATATACATTTACTGGATTTTTCTTTATTAAGCTTTTAGGAAAATAATAGAAAAACATTTCCCCTGTTTCTCTATTATTTCCTCTTTGTACTACACTTGCATATAAATATATTCTTTCCCACTTTTCTGGTATCATATAAAATAGTTCTTTTCTTATTCTCTCATATAAGTCTGTTATATTAGAGTTTGCTGACATACTTTATCCCTCTTATTTTTCTATTATACTTTCTCCTGTCATTTCCTCTGGTTTTTCTATTCCCATTATTTGTAACATTGTTGGTGCTAAATCAGATAGTTTTCCTTCTCTTAGAGTTACATTATCTATACCAACCAATATTAATGGCACTTTATTTGTTGTATGAGCCGTATGTGGTTCTCCCGTTTTGTAATCTATCATTTGCTCGCAATTTCCATGGTCTGCAGTTATTATTAGAACTCCATTTTGATTATTAATTGCTTCTACAACTCTTCCTACACATCCATCTATTGTTTCTACTGCTTTTATTGCAGCTTCTAGACTTCCTGTATGTCCTACCATGTCTGGATTTGCGTAGTTTAATATTACTGTATCATATTTTTTAGAATTGATTGCTTCTAGTACTTTTTCTGTAACCTCTAAAGCACTCATTTCTGGTTTCATATCATATGTTTCAACTTTTGGTGATGGTACTAATATTCTATCTTCTCCTGGATATTGTTTTTCTTCTCCACCATTAAAGAAGAATGTTACATGAGCATATTTTTCTGTTTCCGCAATTCTTAATTGTGTCAATCCATGTTTGCTTACTACTTCTCCAAATGTGTTTTTTAATTGTTCTTTTTTAAACGCTATTTCTACGTTTGGCAATGTCTCGTCATATGGTGTCATGCATACAAAGAATAAATTTAAATCTTTTTTTGTTTTGAACTCGTTAAATTCTGGATCTACCAATGTTCTGGTTATTTCTCTTGCTCTATCTGGTCTAAAGTTGAAGAATATTACAGAATCATGTTTGCCTATTGTTGCTACTGGTTC
Organism: Clostridium sp. CAG:780; assembly: GCA_000434195.1. GTDB lineage: Bacteria > Bacillota > Clostridia > TANB77 > CAG-508 > CAG-245. Next base: position 5,758 of record HF994437.1, on the reverse strand, counting down.
TGTTCCATTGCATATTACAGTTGGCTCAATGAATTCATCAAATACTTCTTTTTGATATGATGCTTCAACTGCTTGCATAGCTGATGTTGCTGTAAGACCTTTTCCATTTACTAGAGCATCATATGATTTTTGTATTCTTTGCCATCTCTTGTCTCTGTCCATGCTGTAGAATCTTCCTGATACAGTTGCTATCTTTCCAATTCCTTTTTCTTTCATTTTCTCTTCTAATTGAGCTATATAAGTTTCTCCTGATGCAGGTGGTGTGTCTCTTCCATCCATAAAGCAATGTACATATACATTCTCAAAGTCTTTTCTTTTTGCAAATTCAAGTAATCCAAACAAATGACGAATGTGGCTGTGTACTCCACCATCTGATAGAAGTCCCATGATGTGTAATTTTGAATTGTATTTTTTACAATTTTCTATTGCTTTATTAAATTCTGGTATGCTGAAAAAATCTCCATCTTCGATTGACTTCGTTATTTTTGTTAGCTCTTGATATACTATTCTTCCTGCTCCTATATTTGTATGTCCAACTTCTGAATTTCCCATTTGTCCTTCTGGTAATCCAACTGCTAAACCACTCGCATTCATTACAGTAGTTTTACAAGTTTTCATTAGCTTGTCAATATTAGGAGTTTTAGCTAACTTTACAGCATTTCCTTGTTCTTTTTCGTTAATACCAAAACCATCTAATATCATTAACATTGTTAATCTTTTATCCATTTTTATTTTCCTTCTTCCTCTAAAATTTATTTGTCATAGTTAATTATCTTCTCGAACTCATCTAACTTCAAACTTGCTCCTCCAATTAATGCTCCATCTATGTCAGAAGTCTCGAATAATTCTTTTGCGTTTGAAGATTTTACACTTCCCCCATATAATATGCTTATATTTTCTGAGATTGCTTCTCCGTACAACTCTTTTATTTTGTTTCTTATTGCCTTTATGCTGTTGTTAGCATCTTCTGAAGTTGCAGTTTTTCCAGTACCTATCGCCCATATTGGTTCATATGCAATAATTATCTGTTTTACTTGTTCTTCATTTAGTCCCGCCAAAGCTAATTCTACTTGTTTTGTTATTATTTTCTCTGTTTCTCCTTGCTCTTTTTGTTCAAGAGTTTCTCCTACACAAACTATTGGTTTTAGGCTGTTTTCTAATGCTATTTTTATTTTTTGATTTACTATTTCATCTGTTTCAGAAAAATATTGTCTTCTTTCAGAATGTCCTATTATTACATATTCTGTTCTTATAGAGCTAAGCATTTGTGCCGAAACCTCTCCTGTAAAAGCTCCTTTTTCTGCCCAGTGTACGTTTTGTGCGCCTATATGAATATTGGTTTCTTGAGCTGTTAATAATGAATAGAATAAATCTGTATATGGAACACACAGAATTACCGTGTGCTTTGTTTTGTTAGCACAAGGTGTTAATCCTGTTATAAAATCTATTGCTTCATTTGGAAGCATATTCATTTTCCAGTTTCCTGCTATTATTTTTTCTCTCATTTTATCTCTCTCCAACTTCTTTATTATCTTTATGTTTTTCATATGCAAAAACGTCTAACTGTCCAAATAATCTAGCTGTTTCTTTAAGATATGGTATTCTGATATTTCCTGTATTATCTCTTATCATTTTCTTTACTTGTTCATATGGAATCCACTGTACGCTTTGTACTTCATCTTCTTGAAGTTCTAAATCTTCCTCTGGTATTTGTCTGTCCAATTTTAAGTAATACCATGGCACGATATAGTTTCCTTGTCTTCCATATTTTCTTAGGTCCATTCTTGCACTTCCCACTTTTTCTATTTGATAGAATTCTTTTGACTTTATTGCTTCTGGTCCTAGTTCTTCTATGATTTCCCTTACAACCGCCTGACGCTCTGTTTCTCCACTTTTCACATGTCCAGAGCACAAGTCCAACATTCCTGCGTCTTGTGTTTTTCCGCCACTTCGCGTTTGCATAAGTACCTCATTTTTATTGTTTAATATCCAAATTTGGAATGCTTTTATTAGTTTTCCTCGTTCTATTGCTTCATCTTTCGATAGTGTTTCCTGTGTTCTAACTCCATATTCGTCGAACACATCTACTAGCTCTTCTGTCAAATATTTCAATCCTTTCTATTTATCTAATAAACATTCTACTCCTGGAAGTTTCTTGCCCTCTAAGAATTCTAAAGATGCTCCTCCTCCTGTTGAGATATGTGTAAATTTATCACTTATTCCTAATTTTTCAATGGCTGCTGCAGAGTCTCCTCCACCTATTATTGTTGTTACCCCTTCTAGATTTCCTAAGAATTTTGCTATTGAATTTGTTCCTACTGCAAATTGATCAAGCTCAAATGCTCCCAAAGGTCCATTCCATACTACTGTTTTTGCTTTTGCAAGTTCATCTTCGTATAGTTTTATTGTTTCATCTCCTATATCAAATCCTTGCCATCCATCTGGTATTTCGTTGATTTTTGCTATACCGCTTTCTGTATTTTTGTCAAATTCTTTTCCTGTTCTAGTATCTACTGGCAACATTAATTTTACGCCTTTTTGTTTTGCTTTTTCTAATAGGCTTAATGCTAATTCAAGTTTGTCATCTTCACATATTGAATTTCCAATTTTTCCACCCATTGCTTTTACAAATGTGTATGCCATTCCTCCACCTATTAATAGCGTGTCCACTTTTTCTAATAGATTGTCTATAACTCCTATCTTGTCAGAAACTTTTTTGCCCCCTAATATAGACATAAATGGTCTTTCTGGATTTTCTAAAGTTGTTCCTAAGAAGTTTATTTCTTTTTCCATTAGAAATCCTGCTACTGCTGGTAAAAATTCTGCTACTCCTGCTGTTGAGCTATGTGCTCTATGTGCTGTTCCAAAAGCATCATTTACATATACTTCTGCCATGCTTGCAAGTTCTTTTGCAAATTCTCTATCATTTGCTTCTTCTCTTGCATCAAATCTAACGTTTTCTAATAGAACCACTTCTCCGTTTTTCATATTTTCTGTTAAATTTTTAGCACTCTTTCCTATTATATCATCTGCTAATTTTACTTCTATTCCTAATAATCTTGATAGTTCTTTTTGAACTGGTGCTAAAGAGAATTCTTTTTTTACTTCTCCCTTTGGTCTTCCTAAATGAGAACATAGTATTACTTTACAATTATTATCTAATAGATATTTTATTGTTGGTAATGCTCCTACTATTCTTCTATTATCTGTTATGTTAAAGTTTTCATCTAATGGGACATTGAAGTCACATCTTACTAATACTTTCTTATCTTTTAAATCAATATCTCTTATGGTTTTTTTATTCATATTTAATCCTCCTGTTTTTTAAAGACACATATTAGAAATTTCCACAAATTTCTAATATCTAGCTTTTTATGAGCTTAGGGGTTGGAGAAAATTCTCCAACTCCTTTACTCTTATTTTTTATTTATGATCAACTTTTGCCATATGTGCTGCTAAGTCTACTAATTTATTTGCATATCCCCACTCATTGTCATACCAAGCAACTAATTTTACAAATGTATCTGTTAACATGATTCCAGCTTTTGCATCAAATATTGATGTATGAGAATCTGTTAAGAAGTCAGAAGATACAACATCTTCGTCAACATATTCAACTATTCCTTTCATGCTTCCTTCTGATGCTTTCTTTACAACTGCGCATATTTCTTCGTATGTTGTTGGTCTTTCTAGATTACATGTTAAGTCAACAACTGATACGTCCATTGTTGGTACTCTGAATGCCATTCCTGTAAGTTTTCCACTTAATTCTGGAATTACTTTTCCAACAGCTTTTGCTGCTCCTGTTGAAGATGGTATTATATTTCCACCTGCAGCACGTCCGCCTCTCCAATCTTTTTTAGAAGCTCCATCAACTGTTTTTTGTGTAGCTGTGATTGAGTGAACTGTTGTCATTAGTCCTTCTTTTATTCCAAAGTTATCGTTTATAACTTTAGCAAGTGGTGCTAAACAGTTTGTTGTACAAGATGCGTTTGATACTATGTTCATACTTGGATCATATTTATCTTCGTTAACTCCCATAACAAACATTGGAGCATCTTTTGATGGTGCACTTATTACAACCTTTTTTGCTCCTGCATTTAAGTGAGCTTGAGCTTTTTCTGTTGTAGTAAATACTCCAGAACATTCTAGTACATATTCTACTCCATTTTCTCCCCAAGGAATATTGTTTGGATCCATCTCGTTATAAACATTTACTGTTTTTCCATTAACAATTAATTTTCCTTCTTCTGATTTTATTTCTCCTTTAAATCTTCCGTGCATTGAGTCATATTTTACCATGTATGCCATGTAGTCTGCTGCTATAAATGGGTCATTTACTGCAACTACCTCTACTTCGTCATTTTCTAATGCTGCTTGAAGTGCTAGTTTTCCTATTCTTCCAAAGCCATTGATTCCAACTTTAACTGACATAAAATTTTTCCTCCTCTTTAGATAAATTTATTCTATTTTAGTCTTTCTAGACAGTTATCATTTTATACCAAAAACAAATAGTTTTCAAGTATTTCTGGACATAATGTATAAAAAAAAGACGATTCTTTTTTGCTTTTGAATCGTCTCTTTATTTTAGCTTATTGATGCATTATATATTTTTACAATTACATTATTTAATTTTGCGTCAAATTCTTCTTGTGTTTGATGTACATTTAAGTCTTGTAATAGTGCTCTTGAGAAACTTGCTATCATTCTATTGTTTTGAGCAAGTAATTCTACCGCTTTATCCACATCATATCCACCAGATAGTGCAACTATTCTTACAACACAGCTATAATCATATAAGTCAAGATAATGATTTGCTACTGTTGGTATTGTAAATTTAAACATTATTTTGTCTTCTTCATTCCAGCTATCTAATTGTTTCTTTACTTCTGATTTTAATATTTCTTCACATTTTTCTTTTTCTGGAGCATTTATATCAACTTCTGGCTCTATTATTGGAACTAATCCTGCATCACATATTTGTTTTGCAAATTCAAATTGTTGTTTTACTACTGCTCTTATTCCTTCTTCATTTGCCTCGTATATTACTGATCTCATTTTTGTTCCAAATACATTTTTCTCTCTTGCTTCTCTTAGTTCTTCTGCAAGTGTTGGTATTTCTTTCATTAGCTTTACACCATTTGCTTGTTCTGCTAATCCTTTGTCTACCTTTAAGAAAGATACTATTCTCTTCTCATTCCATAAGTAATCTGCTGTATACTCGTCATTTACTTTTGAAAGCATTGTTTTTTCAAATAGTATTGCTCCTATTATGTGTTCATTTGTAAATGCTTTGCTTGTGAATACTCTTTTTCTCATTTCGTGTATTAGGTCAAACATCTCTTCTTCTGTGTTGTATTCACTTTCATCGATTCCATATGCTTTTAATGTTTTGCTACTGCTACCACCGCTTTGATCTAGCGCTGCTATAAATCCCTTTTTATTTTTTATTATTTCATACATTTCATTATTCATCTTTGTACCACCTTTTCAATAAATTTATCTATATATTATATATAATTTTCAAAAATGTCAAATTTATTTAGGCTCTTTATTTTTATAAATTTATTTTTTCGATATTTTTGCTTCTTCTATTTCTTCATCTGTTGCATTGGTACACTCTTTTATTAAATCAATACCAAGATTTGCATTTAGCATTCTTTTTATTACTTCAATTTTATTCTTTTGTTCTCCTTTTTGTTCTCCAATTTTTTCTCCTTCAGCCCTGCCAAGTTCTTTTCCTTCTCTAATTCCAGTG
>HF994436.1 GCA_000434195.1 Clostridium sp. CAG:780 | reverse complement strand
GCAATTTGCATTCTAGCGTCCACTCAAATACATTCCCTGCTACATCATATATGTTCATTTTTGCAAATGAATCACTTGCTCCTGTTGTTAATAATACTGCTCCCTCTTCTCCTTTTGTGTATGAACCATTATTCCATGTTCCATCTGCATAATACTTTGCTTTATCATTGGTTATACTCCATTTATTATTTCTATAATTTCCTATATTTGTACTATCTGTTGTTAGAGTACTTTCATCTACTCCACCTTTGTTTTGCATAAATGCTAACATTAAGTCCCATTGAATTCCGAACATTAAGCTTGATGTATAGCCTCCTGAATTTACCTTTTCAGCTAACTTTTTTGCTTCTGTTCTTGTTATATTTGTATATGGAATCATATTTTGTTTTGATGATGGTACTTCTGTTGGTTCATTTTTATTTGAAGGTCTAAATTCACTTATCCCTGCTTCATATCTTCCTACATAAAATCCACCGTTTTCATATACACTTGCTAACATTGTTTTCTTTGCATTATCATATGCTGTTTTTCCTGCAAACCATCCCGGTATTGAGTCTTCTATATATTCATCTGCATATCCATCTGCTCTATATGCACGTGCATATTTCTTTAAACAGTATTCTATTTTTTCTGTCTCTTCTTTACTTGCTGGCTTTTTATCTCCTGCAGTTGTTTCTTTATTATATGCTTCATTGTCATATATATTTGTTGGTACTTCTACCCACACATACTCATTCCCTTGTTTATCTTTTACTACTAATCCATTTGCTAATGTTGTTCCTTCTAGTACACTAAATTCACTGCTTGGTAAATATGGTTTTGTATAGTCTGTTGTATAATCTTCTCCTGTTAGCTTTTTTCCTTTTCCTGTTACTATTTCGTCTATCCAATCATTCGCATCACTCATTTGCTTTTGCTCATTTGTTTTTGATGTTTCGTATTCTCTTCTTCCTTCTTTTGATTTCTTGATTATTCCATTTTCATCTAGTAATAAACTTATTGTTACTCCCGCTAATATCAAAAGTACTACTATTGTTACAACCAAAGCTATTAGCGTGATTCCGTTTTTTATCTTTTAAAAATTTTCCCATTTCTATTTTTCCTCCTTCTTTAGTATTTCCTTTTTCTGTTCTTTTATTTGTTTTTTCAATAAATATCTATATATTCATTCCGTTTTTTATCTTTTAAAAATTTTCCCATTTCTATTCTTCCTCCTTCTTTAGTATTTCTTTTTTCTGTTCTTTTATTTGTTTTTTTCAATAAATATCTACATATTTTATAGATTTTTACTTTTTTTACTTTGGTTGTAAATTCTATATTTTATATAGATATTTACCTTATGCTTATACTATCACAACATATATTTTTTTACAAGTACTTTTTTTTGTTTCATTGATTTTCGTTGTAGGTTTGTCAAACATATGTCACACTTATTT
>HF994435.1 GCA_000434195.1 Clostridium sp. CAG:780 | reverse complement strand
ATAGACTTTTATAATCTTCTATTTTTCTTTTATCTATGATTTCCATATATAACACCTCCTTTCTCAGAGATATTATATATGATCTATTTTGCAAATGTTGTCGAAAAATGTCAAAAGGACCAACTTTTTGTTAGTCCTTCCTGTTTATATAGTCTTACTTATGTATCCACGATACTATTATAGCACTTTTTGTGGTAGCATTCAGTAGCATTTGGTAGCATCATTTTATATTATCAAAAATATTTAAAGCTATTCCATGCAATCTTTTTATGTGTTCATAATTGTAATCCATTTCTACTGCAATAACTACTAAGCTTTTCCCTTGTATGTAATATTTATCTAATATATTCCTGTAAGGTTGTTTTACCTTGTCTAATTGTTCTAAAATCTGTGTTTGTCTTTTATTTACTTCGTTTACTTTATCGAGCAAATCATTTATGCTGTCCATTAATACTGCTAATTTTTCCGCTTCACTATCTTGAACTTCTCTACTTCCTTTCGGCATATCTGACAACACACTGTTTAGTCTATTTATGCTTGTTTTATACTGTTCTATATACTCTATTCTTCCTTTAATCCATTCTTGATTATGTCTGTAGCTCTTCAAATCTTCTCTGTTCATTCGTTTCCTCCTTAAAAATTTCTTAATTCTCGTCTAAGTTCTACAATAGTACTATTTAGTTCGTCTTGCCATCCAGCTTCGTGACTCGTCTGAAAGAATAAGAACGAGAATTTATTATATAAATCATTTATTCTTCTATATTTTTGTTCTCTTGTTTCTTTTTCTGGCATTGTTATTCCTCACTTTCTAGTAATTCTTGTAATCTCTTTTTTATATCTAAAGATTTTGTGTTCATTGCTCTTAATCTTACTATTTGATAAGCATTTCTTCGGTCACTTGTATAAATATTCGAATTGTTAGATATTATTTCTTTG
>HF994434.1 GCA_000434195.1 Clostridium sp. CAG:780 | reverse complement strand
TGCGTTGCTATTATTTTTTGAATGGACAATAATAACTATATCAAATGAAATTAAACAAAACTATTGAAAAAAAGTAAAGCATATAATATAATTTTGTCCAAAGGAGGATGAGGTATGAAAAATAAAAAGAAACTATTAATACCAATAGTATTAATTATAGCAATCGTTATAATTGCCATAATATTTAGTCAAATGAACAAGAAAGAGCTACTATCAGTAAAGTCTGAGAAACAATTAATGAAAATATATGAAGGGTACAATAACTACAGTTCGGATGGATATTTTAAACTTTTTGCAATGCCATTATATGGAATCTTAGATTTAAATGTTTCATCAGGCAGATATGACAAGGCTTATATTCCGTTTTATGGAGATACTTCACTAGACTCTACAACCGAAAGCAATACAACAACATCCTCATCTACAAAAGAACATTCAACTACAAATTTACAAGTAGAAAATGTAGATGAAGCAGACATTACAAAAACAGATGGAGATTACATATATTCAATATCAGAAAACAAAGTAATAATAACAAATGTTCAAGATCCAACAAACATTAAAATAGAAAAAGAAATATATACAGATACAGATTATGTGCCAGAAGATTTGATGTTGTACAAAGAAAAGCTAATAGTAATATCAACACAATATTTGAACCATGCAAAAAGCAACACAATGGTAACAGTATATGACATAACTACAAAATCAAATCCAAAACTAGTAAAAGAATATACATTGCTAGCAAGATATTACACATCAAGATGCATAAATGGAAAACTATATGTTATATCATCAGAAAGGCTAAGAAAAGTAGGCGACAACATAGTAAGAGAATATATCGAAAACAATAATCACAAAGAAATAAAATTAGATGATATAAAATATTTGAAGGACGTAAAATCAAATAAACAAACAATTATCTCAAAACTAGACTTAGATAAAAATGATGAAGTAAAAGTAAAATCGTATTTGTTTGACATTGAAAATGCATACATTTCAGAAGAAAATATATATCTTCTAAATGAAGACTATGAAAATAAAGCAAATGTAAAAGAACCATTAAAGCACCTATTTGGACCAGGTGGAATAATAGGATTTATGAATTACATGGTAGAGGAATACGATAGTTATTCGTATGGCGATTACACCAATATTTATAAATTTAAAATCAAAGATGATGGAGATATTCAATACAGCAACAGAGTAAAAGTAGAAGGAACAACAATAAACCAATTCTCGCTAGATGAATATGAAGGAAATCTAAGAGTAGGGCTATATACAACAAAAGGATCAAGAGTAGCCGTGTTTGATAATAAGCTAAAACAAATAGGTGAAACAGATTATCTATCAGAAGGCGAAAAAATGTATTCTACAAGATTCGTTGGAGAAAAAGCTTACATGGTAACATACAAAAACACTGATCCATTGTATGTAATAGACTTAAAAGATCCGGCAAATCCTAAAGTGTTAGGAAAATTAAAAATTCCGGGATATAGCACATATCTACATCCATATGATGAAAATCATATCATAGGAATAGGAATGCAAACAGAAGAAAAAGTAAATAGAAATATTTATGGAAGAATTACAAGTACATCAGTAACAATAATAGGAATGAAGATGGCGTTATTTGATGTATCAGACGTAAATAATCCAATTCAAATTTCACAAACAATAATAGGGGATAGAAGAGCAACATCAGCAGTTCTAACAAATCACAAAGCACTATTATTTTCAAAAGAAAAAGGAATAATAGCAATTCCAGTAAACAACTATCCAAGTGATGTAGAAATAAGTACATCAAATGGAGAAAATATTGAAACTTTGGTAAATAGTTATAAAAACTACAAAGAAGAATACACCTCAGAAGGTTATTTTGTTTATAATATAAACTTGACAGATGGATTCAATTTAAAAGGAATAATTAATCACGACAAAACAACAAATTACAAACCATATTATTATAATAGCAAATTACTAAGAGGATTATGGATTGAAGATAATTTGTATACAGTATCAGAATCTATGATAAAAGTAAATAAACTAGACAATCTAGAAGAAATATCAAAGCTAGAAATAAAAGGAGGAGAATAAAATGGCTGGTGAAGTAAAAGAAAAGAGTAGAACAGGAATGAGTGTTGCAGCATTAACATTAGGAATAGTATCAATAGTATTTGGACTATTTTGGTATATATGTATTCCAACAGGAATATTAGCAATAGTATTTGGAGCAAAAACAGCAAGAGAAATGGGAAGCAAACTAGGAAAAGCAGGATTAATTACAGGAATTATAGGACTTTCGATATGTGCTTTTCTATATATATCAATGGTTCTTCTAATATTAATAGCAATGTAATCTAAATCAAACATAAAGGTGCAGGTTGGAAACAACGTGTTCCAACCTGATAAACATGAGGAGGAAAGGCAAAAAAATGAAAACAGCAGAGCAAAGTGCACAAAAAATGAGTAGAACTAAAAAAATATTACTATCAATATTGATAGCAATAGTAATATTAATCATAAGCCTTATAACTTATGAGGCAATCACAGTAAACAAAACATACTACATAGGAGAGAAAAATCTAAAAATACCAGTATTTGTATATCATGACATTGTCAATGATAAGAGTCAAATAGAATATGACTATATGCAAACAACAACAGAAACCTTTGAAAAGCAACTTACTGGTTTAACAAGATTAGGGTATAAACCAATTACGTATCAAGACTTAGTAGAATATAAAGAAGGTAAAAAAGCAATATATAAAAGAAGCTACATAGTCACTTTTGATGATGGCTATACTGGAATATATGAAAATGCGTATAAAATAGCAAAAAAGTATAACATACCAATGACGTCTTTTGTAATAGATGATTGTGTTGGAACACCAGGGTATTACACATGGGAACAAGCCAAAGAAATGCATGATAGTGGGCTAATTTCTATATATTCTCACGGACTAACACATTGTAAATATAACGAAGTATCGCCTGAAGATTTAGTAAAACAAACAAACCAAGCATATGATAATTTAAGAAACAACTTACAAGATCCAAACCTTCTAAAAGTATTTACATATCCATATGGATTATATACAAATGAAGAGCTTGACGCACTAGGAAAAGAAGGATACATACAAAACTTGACAGATAATAAAATAAATAGAAGCAAAAAGCTTAATTTATCAGGATTACATAGAGAATACCCATTAAACAATCCTGTATGGAAAATGATACTAAAAATAGAATACAGAAGCATGAGATACCCAGACTAAAAAAAGAACCCAAATTGTTAAACAAAAGTTTAACAATTTGGATTTTATTTTTTGTTTAAATGTAATTTATTTAAAACATTTGCAACAGCATGAACAATCTTTGTAGAATGTTCTGCAGCAATATTTTTACCAATGGCTTTTCCACCTACTGTGACCGAAGCGACAAGAGCACTTATGATAAACTGCAAATCCACAGACAAGTTATATATTGAACCAATCTTTAATGCAATCAAAGCACTTATTGAACCACTTAAAACTCCACAAATATCGCCGACTATATCTGAACCAAAGTTAGCAACTTTTGCTGAATTACGAATAAGTTTTACAGAAGTTTTTGCACCTGTAACTCTTTTACTAGCCTTAGCGTGAAACTCATCTTCATCCGCAACAGTAACTGCAACTGCAATAATATCAAACACTATACCAATAATAATTACCAACAACAAAATTAAAATCGCTGGGAAAAGAGATAAATTACTGATTGCGTTAGTTGATATAAATGAAAAGGCGATTGACAAAATAAATGTCATAACAAAAACGCTAACAATCCATTTTACATTAGAGTTGTTAGCAGACTTTTTTGTGTCTTTATTTGATTTTTTTGAATTTACTTCTTTATTTTCTGAATCCATTAATTTCTATCTTTCTAAAAAAATGATTTAGATGGTAAAATTATAAGTAAATTTTACGGTTTGAGGTCTAGCCGAATTTCTCTATTTGCTACTTTACATTGCTATAAAGCAGTTTCCTTTTAAAGCAAATATTCCGGTGTCAGGAATGCCAGATTGCCACTTAAATCCGTACCTTAATCCCTATAATTTTATGCTTCTAATGAAACAAACATTCTAGAAGTTTTCCTTGAAATACTTTTCTAAGATTAGTCCCTTTTGCAACAGAAATTTCATATACAAAGATGAATATAATCCCAATGCTGTCACTCAAGACAGGCTACGCTATGTATTAAAACATAGGTTACACTTAAAATGTAGTTCTTTTTAAGCCTCCGCGATAATAGGGTTGGAATATGTATGCCATTACACATTTCCCTAGAATCTTACTCCCTGCAAACACGCAAAACTGGCATTTCGCGCACAAACAAGGAACTTCAACGATGTGCCCTTTAGTGGATTTTTAGCCCCACCCTCATAATAGAAAGCATTACTAGAATAATGCACCATCAATTATGATTATAGCATATAAAACAGCAAAAATCAAGTAAAATCCATCGACAAATATTTCCAAAAATAGACTCGCAAATTAATTGAAATTTTATATTGCTCGTGATATAATACGAAAAAAGATAAATAAAGGAAAATGATATATGAATAAAAAACTAATTATTACAATGATAGCAATAGCTTGCACAGTTGCAATAATAATAGCAATAGTATTAAGCATAGCGCTAAAAAAGAATGATAATACATCCAAAAATCCTAATACGACAGAAGAAAAAACGCAAGAAGAACTAAAAAAAGAATTTAACAATTTATTTAATAATAGTGTGGAATTTAATGGCTATGACACTAGCAACATACCAAAACTTGTAGAAAATAAACCTATTGTATATACAACATATGAACTTGAAGAAAACAAAGAAGACAAATATGAAGTTGACATGCATATACCAGTAATCAACATTAAAAACGATGTTGGAAATGAATTTAATGCAATAACACAAACCATATTTGCAAACAAAGCAATGGATATTCTAAAAAATTCAAAAGTTTATACGATATACAGCATAACATATACAGGTTATATAAATGGAGATATATTGTCAGTAATAATAAAATCAACATTAAAAGAAGGAACAAGTGCGCAAAGAATAATTGTGCAAACATATAATTATGATTTGAAAACAGGAAGAAAAATCAAATTTGAAGAACTATTAGCGCAAAAGCAAATTAGTATAAGTGAAGTCTCAAAAAAGATAAATACAGAAATAACAAAATCAATAAAAGAAGCAAACAAAATTCAAATATCAGGATATCAAACATACACAAGAGACCTAAATGATGAGATATATCAAATACAAAATATATCTACATTCTTTATTGGTCAAGATGGAAAGATTCGTCTAGTATTTGCATATGGAAATAATAACTTTACATCAGAGATGGATATAATAGAAATATAGAAAGAGCAGGAAAATGTCTAAAAATATTTTAATTACAGAAAAGCCGTCAGTAGCACAAGAATTTGCAAAAGTGTTAAACGTGAATACTACTAGAAGAGACGGTTACTTAGAGGCAGAGAATTGGATAATAACATGGTGTGTTGGACACTTAGTAACAATGTCATATCCAGAGAAATATGATGAAAAAATGAAACTTTGGAGACTGGACACATTACCATTTATGCCAAAAGAATATAAATATGAAGTAATTCCAAATGTACAAAAGCAATTCAACACAATACAAATGTTATTAAATAGAGAAGATGTTTCTACAATATATGTTGCAACTGACTCTGGAAGAGAAGGGGAGTACATATATAGACTAGTAGAACAAATGATAGGAGTGAAAGGAAAAGACAGGAAAAGGGTTTGGATTGACTCGCAGACAGAGGAAGAAATAAAAAAGGGAATAAGAGAAGCCAAGGAACTTACAGAATATGATAGCTTAGCAGACAGCGCATATTTAAGAGCAAAGGAAGATTATTTAATAGGAATTAACTTTTCAAGACTATTGACAATCATATATGGCAAAAGAGCTGCAAGCAAATTGCAAGAAAATAGAATCTCCATATCGGTAGGTAGAGTAATGACTTGTGTTTTAGGTATGGTAGTATCAAGGGAAAGAGAAATAAGAAATTTTGTAAAGGTTCCATATTATAAAATAGTAGGAGAATTTGGACCAAAAGACAGCAGTTTTACAGCAGAATGGAAAGTTACGGAAAATTCTTCTCAAAAAGAGTCTGTGAAACTTTATAATGAAACAGGATTTAAAAAAGAAAAAGATGCTAAGAACTTCATAATAGAGCTAAGTAACAAAAAGGCAATAGTAAAAGAAGTAAAGAAGTCAAGACAAAAAGAAAATGCACCATTACTATTTAACCTAGCCGAAATTCAAAATGAGTGTACAAAAAGATTTAAAATCAAACCAGATGAAACATTAGAGATAATACAAAATTTATATGAGAAAAAGCTTGTTACTTATCCAAGAACAGATGCGAGAGTGCTATCAACAGCAGTTGCAAAAGTAATAAGCAAAAACTTAAATGGAATAGCTAAAGGATTTAAAAATGAAGAAATCCAAGGTTATATAAAGAAGATGGCTGATGAAAAATACTCAACCAATTTAATAAAAACTAAATATGTAAATGATAGTAAAATAACAGATCATTATGCAATAATTCCAACAGGACAAGGATATGAGAACTATGAGAAATTACCAGACTTACAAAAAGAAGTATATAAACTTATAGTGAAAAGATTTTTAGCAATATTCTATCCTCCTGCTGAATTTAACAAAGTGTCAATCACAATTCAAGTAGAAAACAAAGAACACCAGGAAGAATTTAGTGCGAGTGGAAAAGTTTGTTTAAATCAGGGATATTTAGAAGTACTAAAAAATAAGAATACACTAAAAGAATCCACAGATTCTGCAGAAAAAGTGGAAAACAATGAAGAAAAAGACAACCTAGAAGTGTTTGCTCAAATAAAAAAAGGGCAGGAAATAGAAGTTGTAAATTATGAAACAAAAGAAGCGCAGACAAATCCACCTACAAGATACAATTCAGGTTCTATAATTTTAGCAATGGAGAATGCAGGAAAGTTAATAGAAGATGAAGAATTAAGAGAGCAAATAAAAGGTGCAGGAATTGGAACAAGTGCGACAAGAGCTGAAATAATAAAAAAATTAGAAAAGATACAATATATACAAATAAATGATAAAACTCAGATTATTACTCCGACACAAAAAGGAGAAATAATATATGACATAGTATATAATGCAATGCCAGATATGTTAAATCCTAAACTTACAGCAAGTTGGGAAAAAGGGCTAGATATGGTGTCAAAAAAAGAAATTGAATCAAATGTATTTATGGAAAAGCTAGAAAAATATATACAAACTAAATTTGATAAATTGATAGTAAAATATTAGAATAGAAAGGATTGAGGTAATCTATGAAAATTGGTTTAGCTTTAGCAGGTGGAGGAATAAAAGGAGCTGGACATATAGGCGCAATAAAAGCACTAAAAGAAAATGGAATTGAAATAGACTGTGTAGGAGGAACAAGTATAGGAAGTATTGTTTCTGCACTCTATGCTATGGATTATTCAACAGACGAAATGCTTAGATTATTTAAATATTTTGCAAAAGACATAATGAAAATAGATCCAAAGTATTACTGGTCAAATGTAAAGAGTAAAAGAAATTTTATGGGTTATGGACTACTTTCAGGAGAAAGGATTGAACAGGCAATAGCAGAATGTGCTGAATTAAAAGGTTTAAAAAACATAAAAGATATAAAAATGCCGATTTGTATGCCAACCACAGAAATAACAGAAAGTAAAAAATATGTATTTACAAACCAAGAAACGCAAGACGAAACGAAACAAATAGAATACATAAATGACATTCCACTAGGAAAGGCTGTACGAGCTAGTGCAAGCTATCCGGGAGTGTTTGCCCCAACAGTATTTAAAGGACATAAATTCGTAGATGGAGGAATATTTGATAATCTTCCAACTCATGAAGTAAGAAAACTAGGAGCAGACAAAGTGTTATCAATAAGATTCAGCTCAGAGAAATTTTACGATCCAAAGAATTTATTTGAAGTAGCACTAAAATCTGTTGATTTGTTATTTGATCAAAGAACTGCCTCGGAAGTAGCAAGCAGTGATTACGCAATAACATTGGACTTACCAGAAGCAAATGTATTTAATATTAAGAAGATAGATTATTGTTATAACCAAGGATATATAACGACATTAGAACATATGAAAGAAATAAAAGAAATATTCAAAGAAAAATAAAAAAGCGAACTTCTATAAAAAGGAGAGTAAAAACATAATGATAAAAGAAATAAAAGAAATACAATTAAATGCTCTAAAAAAGGAATTAGAAAACGTTAGGGACGATGATTATGAATCAAGGGGAAAATTAAAAACAAAAATAGAGAGAACTGAAAAGGCAAAAACAATAAGCGATTTAGGACTTAACCTTGAAGAGGCTAAAAAAATTCTAGAAGAACATGACATTCCGTTTGTATTAGGAGAAGAGGATAAAGCAATAACAGAAAGGGAAGGCGGATTTCAAGGATTAGAA
>HF994433.1 GCA_000434195.1 Clostridium sp. CAG:780 | reverse complement strand
ATTCCAACTATTCCTCCTGCTTGTGTATAGTCGTTGGTGTATCTTCCATAAGCATATATAGTTCCTGTATTAGTACAATTCTCAATATTAGCAGAACTTTGACCTACTATACCTGCAGCATTCCTTCCTCCTTCTTTTAATACAACAGTTGTATTCATGTTATGACAATTTTCTACTTTTCCACCTCTTACAGCACCAGCAATTCCACCTGTACAGTTGCTTCCTTCTATATAGCTATTTTTTACAGTTAAATTTTTTATAGTATTTGCATTTCCAAATATACCGCAGAATTTAGTGTCTGAATTTACATATACACCTTTTATATAATGGTTATTTCCCTCAAATGTTCCTAACAATTTGTTTGTAATATCTTTTCCAACCGGTACCCATTCAACTCCTAGTGTTAATTTTCCATTTTCATCAAATCTTGCACCTAAGTCCAAATCATTCATTAAATATATTGTTGTTTCTTCTGTAATAGCAATATCTTCCACTGTTACGTTTTTATCAGACATTAATTTTTCGTCTTGTGCTGTTAACGTTTGATTTACAAAGTTCGCAAAAAACTTCATCTGTGGTTCATTGTATATATACCAATCAAATTTATTAGTTGTTTCATTATTTTTGAATTCTGGCAATTTTGTTGTTTTTCCACTCCATTCTGGAGCAACCTCATTCATTTCTTCTATTAACCTGTTCATGTTATCTAATTCATTTTTTGCTGATTCACTCGCTATCCTTCTTGCATCTTTACTTTTTTGTATTATTCCATTTTTATCTACAATTAAGCTTATGCTTATCCCTGCTAGTATTAAAAGTACTACTATCGTTACTACTAATGCGATTAGGGTTATTCCCTTTTTGTTTTTTAACATGATTTTTCCTCCTAAGTTTTTTTATTTTTTTAATTTTATATCCATCTTGACGCACTATCTAAATCTGTTTCTTCATTTGTTTTAGCTTGACTGTATTCTCTCCTTGCGTCTTTTGATTTTACAATGATTCTAAGATTTTTTTATTAAATATGTTATTCAATAAAAAATCTCAGAAGCGCAGTCCTTTTGCCTTCTAAGATTTTCTCACTTTTCACCATTCCACAGTTTTATAATTCTTTGTTTTAAGCTATTGACTTTTTCCTTACAGTTGTGCTATATATAGAGATAGTTAGTTTTAATTGAATAACATATTCAATTAAAAACTCTGGCTTAAAAGTTTTGCTTTTAAGTATTTTTGTTTTTGTAATATTATTCATTTTCTATAATATATTTTTATAGAGGTGAATTTTGTGTTTATTAAGTCTGTCAAGTTAAATCTTTTGAAAAGATTTTTGCTTTTTTCATTTATTATTTTCATATCACTACTTCTTGTTTATTTTGGATTTAGTAATGCAATGAAGCCTTCTGTTAATGATATTGAGGAGAACTCTTTAACCGATTTTGCAAATGTTAATGTAGAAGATATTGCAAAAGATTCCGAAAAATCTTCTAATAGTTATATTAAATGGGTTGAGTTCAATGGTTCTGCTACTTTACTTAGGAAATTATCTGATTTAGATATTTCTTCACATTCTCAAGATAGCACTATTAAACTAAATTGGATTGAGCTTATGTCTTATTTAGGATGCAAGTATGGTGGTAATTTAAAATTGTTTAAACAATCCGATTTGGATAAATTAGTATCTGAGCTTAATTCAGGCAAAACCATGGAAGAGTTGACTTCTAATATGAAATTATATAAGTATTTTTATCAAAGTTATGATGCTATTTTTCATGAATTTATTGGTGAGTATGAAGTCGAGACAAGTGACAGCTCTGGAAATAAGTTTTATACTAAAAAATATGGTTTAAAAGCCTTTTTGCCTATTGCCAAAAATTATAGTTTCAGCCATTATAAAGATTTTGGCAGTGCTAGGTCTTATGGGTATAAAAGAGTCCATTTAGGAAATGACCTTCTTGGAAGTATTGGCACTCCGGTCATTGCCGTAGAGTCCGGCTATGTTGAATCTTTGGGTTGGAATCAGTATGGCGGATGGCGTGTCGGTATTAGAAGTTTTGATAAGAAACGATATTACTACTATGCTCATCTTAGAAAGGATCATCCTTATGCCAAAGATTTAGCAGAAGGTCAAATTGTATCTGCTGGAGATGTTATCGGCTATCTTGGTATGACAGGTTATAGTGCAAAAGAAAATGTAAATAACATTAATATTCCTCACTTACATTTTGGAATGCAATTAATTTTTAATGAAGTTCAAAAGGAAGGTTATAATCAAATTTGGATTGATGTGTATGAGATAATAGAATTTTTGAGAAAGAACACGTCTTCTGTTTATATGGCTTATGATGACACAAAGGATTTTGAAAGAAGATTTGAAATTATGCCAGTTGAATAAATTTGCTTTTTTGTAACATTTACGGTATAATTTAGATTATGAAAACGTTAATTATAGATAATAAAAATAATGGTAAAAAATTGAATAGTGTGTTGTTAAAGGAGTTTCCAAATTTAAGCATTAATTCTATTTATAAAGCTCTTAGAAAGAAGGATATTAGAGTGAACAATGTTAGAATTAATGAAAATGTGACTCTTTATTCGGGAGATACAGTCTCTGTCTATATTTCTGATGATGCTTTGTTTGGCAAAGTTTGCATAGACACGGTTTATGAAGACGATAATATTTTAGTTGTAAATAAGCCTATCGGATTAGAAGTGACTGGTCCAAATTCTTTAACTTCATCTTTAAGCAAAATGTACGGTTTTGAAGTTTTACCTTGTCATAGATTAGATAGAAATACCTCTGGTTTGACCATTTTTGCAAAAAGCTCTCAAGCTTTAGACATCATGCTTAAAAAGTTTAAAAATCATGAAATTGAGAAGCATTATGTTTGTAGGGTTTATGGTATTCCAAAGGAACGTCACAAAATATTAAATGCATATTTATTTAAGGATACAAAAAAGTCGCTTGTATATATTAGCGACAGTCCAAAGAAAGGTTATTTAAGTATCATAACCGAATACTCCCTTATCTCTTCTGATAAGGGAACCAACTCTAGTATTTTGGATGTTGTATTGCACACGGGCAGGACTCACCAAATAAGAGCTCATTTGGCTCATATCGGATTGCCTATAATAGGAGATGGAAAATATGGTATTAATGAAGTTAATAAAGATTTTAGTTGCAAAACTCAAAATTTAGTTAGTTATTTTTTAAAGTTTAATTTTGTTTCTGACTCAGGAATCTTAAATTATTTGTCTGAAAAAGAGATAAAATTCGATTTGTCAAAAATAAATTTTTAGCCAAGATTGTTTGTCTTGGCTAATTTTTTAAAATAAGTTTATTATTTTTAGTGATTGTTTGTCTTGGATGTGATACAAAATGTAAATACAGTTCTCAAGTTCTGGCACTCCTTGGCTATAGTCTTCCATTTCCAAATAGCCTTTCATAAGTGTCAACGATGTATTTACTTTTTCCAGTTCATCATGTTCTATATAAAAAGCTAGATTTCTATTCATTTTTCTCCATTCTTGTTGCATTCTTTCTATTTTATTTGCTAATTCTTCCTTGTCCGTTTCCTCCTCTTTTTCTAATCTTCTTGCATATTCGTCTATCTCGCTCAATTTTATATCCATTTCTTTTACGCAACTTTTTGTGTAGTTTTGCGTTAGCACATGTGCAGCAATTATTATCACAATAATTATCAATACAATTATTATTTCTTTCTGCATTTTCCCTCCTCTGACTAAAAATTGCCATCTGTTTTTTTATTTTCTTTTAGTTCTTTTTTGCTAAGTTTCTTTTGGCAATAGAAATCACCTTTTGCGTTTACTGTTACTATCAAAGCTTCTTCTGGCATCATTTGAAATTTGTTTGTTTGTTTTTTTAGCCATTCATAATTTTTGCCAATTTGTTGTAAATTCTTTGTCATTACTTTTCCGTCTATTACAAGGTTATATGCCATTCCTTCAAATTCTGGCATAATATCAAAGTCTTCCGGTGTTGCTGCTCTTTTGTTTGGCTTTTGTACTACTGATATATCTCCACTAGTTTCAAGTATTGCGTATTCAACATCTCCAATGTTCATAACATTATTGCTTCTTAATTTTTCTTCCAATTCGTTTAAAGTGAATCTTTCTTTTTTTAATTTTTCTTCGTCGATTCTTCCCTTGCATATTAATATTGTTGGTTTACCACAGATTAATTCTCTCATTCTACTACTCTTTAAGTTTAGGACCGAAATAATCAAATGCATCAATAAAAGTCCTAGTATTGGTATTATTCCATTTGATATTGGTATTCCTATTTCTGTCATTGGAATTGATGCCAGGTCTGCTATCATTATTGATATTGCGAGTTCGAACGGTTGCATCTGTCCAATTTCTCTTTTTCCCATTAATCTCATTACTATTAATACAATTATATAAATTACAATCGATCTAATAAAAGTTGCTAACATATAAAAAACTTCCCAACATTTTTTATTTATTTTTAGCTTTTATATTTTATTTATTCATTTTTTGAATGAATAAATTTATTTTTTTTGCAAATAATATGATTAAATTACATTATGGGGAGGTTTTTTTATGGATAACAATAATATTAACACAAGAAGTTCTGCTCGTCCTAATACTTTTGGTCAAGTTATTTTAAGATTTGTAACTTCTGCAATTATTCTTGCAATAACAGCCTTTTTTACACCAGGTTTTACAATAAGTAATGTTTGGGCTTTAGCCTTAGCAGCAGTTATTCTAACTGTAGTAGACTACCTACTAGCAACCTTTACTGGCTTACATGCTAGTGCATTCGGAAAAGGATTTGTAGGATTCATTTTAGCAGTAGCCGTTTTATATGTAACACAGTATTTTGTTGCTGGATATTCAATTTCTTGGGTTGCAGCTATAATTGGTGCTTTAATCTATGGTGTTGTAGATTTCTTTATTCCTGATCAACAATAAGATAAATAGAAGGGATTCCCACGTAAAAAGTCGAGCGTTTTATATTTGAAGTGAACCCAAAATGTTAGACAAAAAG
>HF994432.1 GCA_000434195.1 Clostridium sp. CAG:780 | reverse complement strand
TAAATTATATATTTAATTAAAAAATTTTTATACAAAAAAACATCTAACTTATCAGATTCTCATCTGCAAGTTAGATTTATTTTTTGCATTGTAAGTTTTATTTATTCGTATCAATTATTATTTTAAATATTTAATTGTAAAGGTTGTTCCTTTTCCTTCTTCTGATGTAACTTCTATATATACATTATTTCTTTCTATTATTGATTTTGCAAGTGGAAGTCCTATTCCAATACTGTCTTTTGCAGAATTCTTGCTTTTGTAGAATCTTTGGAATATGTGTTTTAAATCTTTACTATTTATCCCTACACCATAGTCCTTTATCACTATTTTAGTATATACTTTGTTTTGTTCATAGCTAATATCTATTTCCGAATCTGTTTTTGAATGTTCGGCAGCATTTTTTACAATGTTTGTTATTGCTTCTATTTGCCATCTTTCATCACATACAATTTTAGCTTTTGAATCGCCTGTAATATTTATTTTTATATTCTTCAAATCACATATACTTGATACATTTTTTACTACATTTTGGATTATTTCTTCTACTTTCACTTCTTTGTTTATAAATTGTACTGAGTTCGCATCTAATTTTGATAATTTTAGTAAGTTTGCCACTAAGAATTGAATGTTAGTTATCTCTCTTTTTATATCTTTTATAAAATCTTCTCTAACTGTTTGTTCCATATCTGGATTGTCTAATATATTGTCTAGTATAATTATTATTGAAGTCAAAGGAGTTTTTAATTGATGCGAAATATCTGATAAAGATTCCTTTAGATTTTCTTTATCCTTCGTTTCGTTATCTGCTATTTCATTAAGCATTACAGTTGTTTTGTATATTTCATTTTTTAATATAGAAAGTTCTCCTTCTGAATTTTCTTCTATGTCTAGCTTATAATTCTTTTGGTTTATTTGCTCTATGTAATCAGTTATTTGCTTTATTTTTTTGTTCCTTCTTCTATTATATTCTGCAAATACTATCAATACTACTAATATAAATATTACTGTAATTGCTGTACTTAATAATGTAAACTCATAAAATTTTTTATCATTTTCTAATATTGCTGAATCTTCATTTAGATTTATTCCATACTTTTTCAGAACATCGTCCGATTTGTTGTTTTCATTATTTAATATTTTTATCAGTGTATCTTTATCTATATCCGGATTCTCTTTTATGGTTTCTCCAATTATCAAATCTATCTTATCATTAAAGTTTTTCGTGTATGTTCTGTAAGCCACACAATTTATAATTACATTTGTAAGTATAAATATAAATGCTATTATAATACTTATTGTCAGCGTTTTACCATAACCAATCTTATTTTTCATCTATTCTATATCCCATTCCTTTGATTGTTATTATAATATCTGTTTGTAATTTCTCTCTTATTCTTTTTAAATAAACTGTTACTGTATTATCATTGACATCGTTGCCTGTCCATTCCCATATTTTCTCTATAATGTCATCTCTTTTTACAACTTTATTTAAATTCAAGAACAACATATGTAATATTTTTAGTTCAAGACTCGTTAGCTCAATCGGCTCATTGTTTTTATATACAACCATTTTGTCTATGTCAAAGCTAATGTCTTGTACTGTTAATATTGTGTTCTTTTTCTGCCTTAATAAAATCTTTTTTATTCTTGTCAAAAGTTCTTTTGTTCCAAATGGCTTTGTAATATAATCTTCTGCTCCTAGCTCTAAACCTTTTACTATATCAATTTCATCATCTCTCGCTGTTAAGAATATTGTTGGTATGTTTAGCTCTTTTATTGTATTTTGATATAAATCAAATCCGTTTCCATCAGGCAAAGCAACATCTAGTATTATTAAGTCAATTTTATCCTTAAACATTTTTTTCGTTTCTTCTATACTTGTTGTATGAAGTACATTATATTTTTGTTGTTCTAATGTATATGTTAAAGCTTTTGCTATTGTTTCATTATCTTCTACTAATAATATTTGCATCTTATCTTCCTCCATTGATATTATACATTAAAAATAGGGACTTTTCCAGTCCCTATCGTTGCTATATGTTCTCGTTTCTTATCGTTTCTATTGTATTTTGTTTGTTTATTTTGTTTATCGAGTACTTCATTATGCAGAATATTAGTAAAAATACTGATATTATACTTATTAATATTCCTACTATTGGCAATTCATATTTTAACATCAATGAGCCTGATGATAGAGCTTTAAATATTAAGTATGATAGCACTGTTCCTATTGGAATTCCTATTAATAATGATTTCATTCCATAGAAGAAACTTTCTAATCTTATCATTTTATTAAATTCTTTCGTAGTCATTCCAATACTTTTCAACATTGCAAATTCTCTACTTCTTAATTCCATATTTGTTGTTATTGTGTTAAATATGTTAGTTATTCCAATTAGTGCAATTACAGCTATAAATCCATATAAGAATATTGAAACTAGTGCGAATAATGATTTTTGGTTTTTCTCAGATCTTGCTATATTGTTTAAACTATATCCACCTTTATATCCTGTCAACGTTTTTTCTATGTCTTCTTGTAATTTATCTGGATTTGATGATTTTATATATATTCCTATACTTCCATATGGGGTGAAGT
This sequence comes from Clostridium sp. CAG:780, assembly GCA_000434195.1. Classification (GTDB taxonomy): domain Bacteria; phylum Bacillota; class Clostridia; order TANB77; family CAG-508; genus CAG-245. Next base: position 1,966 of record HF994432.1, on the reverse strand, counting down.
CTTTGATACATTCATCACTAACTATAATAAATTCGCTAGTTAGCATATTTTCAAATCCTAAAGGTCTTTCATTTGTCACTTTAATTATTTGAATATTTTTTTCTTCACCTTTTGTTATTTTTTCTTCCATATTTATTAAACTTTCGCTTTGATCTAATATAACATACTCTGTTTTTTGCGTTTCTCCTTGCAAAACATCTCCTACTTTGTAGTCATAGACTTCTACTTCTTCTGTTTTGCCATTTGTACTTTCATCATCAATTAAGGTAAACTTATTATTTATTAAAATCGCTTTATCCTTTGCATCTTCATATTTTAAGTTTAGTTTCTTTAAATATTCTTTATACTCTTGCTCTCCAACTGAACATACTCTTACACTTTTTACTTCTTTTTCATCATCTGTAAGATTTACATCTTTTAAATATTTCTTTGTGTATTTTGGATCTTTAATATTATACACAGCTGTTTGTTCTACACAAATTTCATCTATATTTTCTAATGATGTTATCTTTTGAGCCATCTTTTGGGCATCATCACTTTTTTCAAAATATATTGCAATATTGTGGTTTAGTTCTCCATATTCTACTTTTGTAGTTCTATATGCTAAGTTTATAAAAGAATATAAAGCAATAAACACTGATACACAAACTATTATTGATACTACTGTTGTTCTATATTTTTTCTTGTTTCTCTTTAAGTTTTTGTAAGATACTTCTCCACCTATTCCAAATATTTTTCTTACTATTTTAGGACTTCTTATTTTATTAGCTTTTATTTTTATATCATTGTTACTTCTTATTGCTGATATTGGGCTGGTTTTGCTTGCTCTTTTTGCGCTTTTTCTTGCAGATAAATATATTGTAATTATTCCTAATAATATAGACATTGCTATTGCTATAAATGATGTTCCGAATATTAGATGTATGTCTCCCATCTCGTCTAGGAAGTAGTTTGTAATATGAATTAATATAAATGCAGCTAATAGTCCACATAGTATTCCTAATGGAATTCCTATAATAGATAATATCAAAGCTTCAAAGTAGACATTTTTCTTTATTTGCTTTTTTGTTGCTCCTACACTTGCAAGCATTCCATATTGTCTTGTTTTTTCTGTTATTGATATATCAAAACTATTTTTTATACAAAATACTGATGTTCCTATAATTATTGCTACTACTACTCCCGCCGTACAATATAACGCTCTCATTGTACTTTCCCCAAAAGTTAGTGTTTCTAATTTTATTAATGTGGTATTTGGATTCCAATTGTATCTAGCCTTTTCTAGTTCTTTCACTACCTTGCCTTCTTCATTTAGATCTTCAACTATTTGTCCGCATTTTGTTTTCTCCATAAGTTCTTCATCTATTCCTAGAATATTTGCGGTTGTTCTATACTGATTTTTCAAAGCCTTTTTTGTATATCTTGCATATAAATTATATTCTTCTTCTCCTTGTCCTTTTTCAGTTATTCTTGTAATGAACGTATAACCTGGTGCAGTATATGGTTCTACTCCTCTTGAAGGTCTTTCTGTTCTACCAACTATTTTGTGTGTTTTTGCCTTTGCATTTTCTATTTTTTCGTCATCATGGTATGGGTTGGATTGATCAAGTTTACTTCCCTCTGATGTTCTATCTCCTACTTCTAGAGTTATTACATCTCCTACTTTATATTCCACTCCACCGTTGGTTCTTAGATGTTTTGGTATTACTATTTCGTCTTCTTGCTCTGGGAACCTACCTTCTATCAATTTTATTCCTAAATTTGAAAAAGCTGTTTCATCTAGTTCCATTATATAAGCATATGGTTTATAATCATTTTTGCTTTCTTTTACCTTTGCATATCCATTTGCTTTTGTTAAATAATAACTTTCAATTGCTCTATTGTTTTCAAATTCTTTTAAGTCTTTGCCTTTTACATTAAAGAAAGCATAATGATAATTTTGTACTGAACCCAAAAAGTTGGACAG
>HF994431.1:2891-17621 GCA_000434195.1 Clostridium sp. CAG:780 | reverse complement strand
ACTGTCCAACTTTTTGGGTTCAGTACAAAAAGCTATTGCTTTTTTTATGTGTTACTAGTATAATAAGTATGAAAAGTATAACAAAAATATGGAGGCGGAAATGGATAAAAATAAATTTGTGGGAATCAGCAAAGTAGGAGAAAAAGGACAAATAGTAATACCAAAAGAAGCAAGAGATATGTTCGACATTAAACCAGGAGATTCAGTAGTGGTATTATGCGATAAAAATAGAGGAATGGCAATAGTAAAAGCAGAAAGTTTAGAACCTGCGATAGAAAAATTTATTCCGAAAGGAGATAAATAACATGATTCAAATAACAAACTTAACAAAAAAATATAAAGAAAAAATAGCAGTAAACAACATCAACTTAACAATTAAAGAAGGAGAATTATTTGCTTTATTAGGAACAAATGGTGCAGGAAAAACTACAACAATAAAAATGCTCTCAACACTAATACTTCCGACAGAAGGAGAAATTAAAATAGCTGGCTATGACATAGCAAAAGACAGTGTGAAAATAAAAGAAATAGTAAATGTTTCTCCACAGGAAACAGCTATTGCGCCTAATCTGACAGTAAAAGAAAACTTGGATTTTATGGCAGGAGTTTATAAAATAAAAAACAAAAACGAAAAAATAGATGAATTAGTAAAAACATTTAAATTACAAGAAGTATTAAAACAAAAGGCAAAAACTTTATCAGGAGGATGGCAAAGAAAATTATCAATAGCAATTTCTTTAATAAATGATCCGAAAGTATTATTCTTAGACGAACCAACACTTGGACTTGATGTACTTGCAAGAAGAGAGCTATGGGCAGTGATAGAGTCACTAAAAGGAAAAATAACAATAATATTAACAACTCATTATATGGAAGAGGCAGAAAGTTTATCTGATAGAGTAGGAATAATGGATAAGGGAAATCTAATTGCAGTAGGAACAGTAAAAGAACTTATGCAAAAAGCAGGAACAAATAATTTTGAAGAAGCTTTTGTTAAAATAGCAACAGGAGGTAGAGAATAATGAGAATACTAAACTTTGCAAAAAGAAATTTTAAAGAAATAATAAGAGATCCATTAAGCATAGTATTTGCAATAATTTTACCTCTATTTTTACTATTTATATTTCAACAATTTAATATACCAAATGAAGCGTACAAACTAGAAAATTTTACTCCAGGTGTACTAATATTTAGCTTTTCATTTATAACACTATTTGCATCAACACTCATTGCAAAAGACAGAAAAACATCGTTGTTAATAAGACTTGGAATAAGTCCAATGAAGCCAATAGAATACATATTAGGGTACATGATTTCATTTATTCCAATAATATTATTGCAAGGCGTAGGGACTTTTGTAATGGCACTAATCTTAGGACTACCCTTTAGCATAAATATACTTTGGACAATATTAGTATCAATAATTATAGCAATATTATTTCTAGCGATAGGAATATTAATAGGAAGCCTTGTGTCAGATAAAGCTGCGTCAGGTGTTTCAAGTATAGTTGTTCAATTAGTTTGCTTTACCAGTGGAATGTACTTTCCAAAAGAATTATTAGGAAGTACATATAGCAAAATATGTGAAATACTTCCATTTGATTCAGCCTTGATAATAATCAAAGGAATACTAAACAACAATATAAAGAGCATAACAATTCAAAACATACTAATTTTTAGCGTGTATACAATAGTGTTTGTAATACTATCAGCAGTAATATTCAAAAATAAAATGATAAGTGATAACAAGTAAACCTGTACAATAGAAGAAAAGAGTGGTATAATTTTGGAGTAAAGAATTTTAGGAGATTACTGCAAAATGGAAAAACAAAAAGTAAAAGTATTTAAACTAACAATGACAATACTAGCAATAGCAATAATTGTAGGAATAATAATATACATGTTTCCTGTAATGAGGGAACTATCAACAAAGGAAGGACAACTAGCATTTAAGGAAAAAGTATCAAGCTCAGGAATATTAGGACTATTAATGTTATTTGCTTTGCAAGTGGCACAAATATTTCTAATAATCATCCCAGGAGAACCAATAGAAATACTGGCGGGAATGTGCTATGGCCCAATATGGGGAACGGTTTTTATAATGGTATCGGCAGGGATAATATCTACAATAATATTTTTCTTAGTAAGAAAGTATGGAAAAAGGTTTGTATACAACTTTTGCGATAAAGAAAAAGTTGCGAAAATAGAAAATAGCAAGCTATTTAAAAATCCAAATAAAATAGAAATGATAATGTTTATATTGTTCTTACTTCCAGGAACACCCAAAGACTTGCTAGTTTACATTGCAGGACTGTTACCAATTAATCCTGTGAAATTTGTGCTAATATCAGTATTTGCTAGATTTCCATCAGTAATATCATCGACACTTGCTGGTGCAAACTTAGCAGTGGGAGATTGGAAAAAAAGCATAGTAATGTACTTGGCGATAGTGCTTGTAGCTATTATCGTAATACTAATAGCTAACAAATTTGACAAAGACAAGCTAGCCGAAAAAGCCATAAAAACAATAAAATAATCTAAATTGCAGACGAACTCTGCGATTTAGATTATTTTTTATTACCCTTTACAACAGCACCTCTTGGCATATCCTAAAAAATATGCTATACTAGATAAGAGATTTCTAGGAAAACTAGAACAAATGAAAGGAAGAAAAGAATTGAAAATATTAGCAATAGGTGACTTGGTAGGAGAAAGTGGAGTAAGAAAACTAAAAGAACTTTTACCTAAAATAAGAGAAGAAGAAAAAATAGACTTTGTAATAGTAAATGCTGAAAACTCAGCAGATGGAATGGGAATTACAAATAAAATATTTAATGAGCTAAAAGCATTACATATAGATGTAATAACAATGGGAAATCACACTTGGGGCAAAAAAGATATATTTGGCTTTATAGATGACAAAATTTTAATACGACCAGCAAACTACGTGTCAAAAGTTCCAGGAAAAGGTTATGGAATATATGAATGCAAAGGCAAGAAAATCTGTGTTGTAAACTTAATAGGAAGAACAGATATGAATGTTCAATCAGAAAATCCATTTACAAGAATGCAAAGTATTTTAGAAAAAGTAAAAGACAAAGCAGACATAATAATATTAGATTTTCATGCTGAAGCAACAGCAGAAAAAATTGCAATGGGTTATTATCTAGATGGAAAAGTAACAGCAATTTTTGGAACACATACACATGTACAAACTGCTGATGAGACAATATTAGAAAAGGGAACAGCCTATATCACAGATATAGGAATGACAGGTCCAGTAAAATCTGTAATAGGAATGGATATAGATGCATCTATAAAAAGATTTGAAACAACGCTTCCCGAAAAATATAAAGTTGCGTCAGGAGAAGCAAAATTGAATGGCTGTATTTTCGAGATTAATGACGAAAATTGTCGAGTAAACAAAATTACTAGAGTAGCAAGGAAATAAATGACGAAAATTGCAGAAAACGCACGATGAAAACTGTAAGAAATTACCAATTTTATATAGACAAATGACTCCGAATATTATATAAATATAACTGTACTTAAACATACAGAAAAATAAAATATTAGGAGGAAAAAAATGGAAGTTTTAAAGATCTCATCAAAATCAAATCCAAATTCAGTAGCAGGAGCAATCGCTGGGTTGGTAAAAGAATCAAACAAAGCAGAAATGCAAGCAATTGGAGCAGGAGCTCTAAATCAGGCAGTAAAGGCAGTAGCAATAGCTAGAGGATTTGTAGCACCAGCAGGAGTTGACTTAATTTGCATTCCAGCATTTGCAGAAGTAGAAGTTGAAGGGGAAGAAAGAACAGGGATGAAACTTATAGTGGAGTCTAGAAAATAAAAATCAATTTAATTTAATAAATATGGGGGTATGACAAAAACATACCCCTTTTGTATTTTTTAGAAATAAAATTCCCACAACTATTGAAAAAATCAGACATTTAATGTATTATAAGCATATAAGAAAATAAAGAGAGGACAAAATATGAAATTAAGCAATGTATTTAAATACATATTTATAATATTTGCAATAGGGATAATTGTATATGCTGGTTACCGAATTTATAAGACTCAAAATACGCAACAAAACAATACAGAAGAACCTAATACGGTGGCAGAAGAAAATATAATAAAAGACATAAGACTAGCACTTACCAACTACGATACAATGAATCCGCTTATTACGTCAAATAAAGAAATATTAAACATAGACACTTTGATATTTGAACCACTTTTTACACTGACCCAAAACTATGAAATAGCACCTTGTTTGGCAAAGGAATGTGCTAAAACAGGAAACAACATATATGTAATAAAGCTTAAAGAAGGAGTAGTTTGGCAAAACGGAAATCCATTTACAGCAGAAGACGTAAAATTCACAATAGAAACAATTAATCAGGGCAACTCAATATATAAATATAATACAAGTCACATCACAAATATTGAGGTAGTTGATACAAATACTGTAAAATTAACACTAGATGCAGATGTTCCGTTCTTTGTATATAATCTAATATTCCCAATCGTTTCTAGTGCGTATTACCAAGGAGAAGATTTTTACAGCAGTGCTAAAACCCCTATTGGAACAGGAAAATTTACCATAACAAACATAAGTACAAACAATATAACACTTGCAAAAAATACTAAATATAGGGATTTAGAAAACAATCCTATAAAAATAGATACAATAAAAATAAATTTATATGCGTCAATGGGAGAAGCATACAATAATTTTAAAATGGGAAATATAGACTTGTTAGACACATCAAACCCTAATTTTCAAGATTATATTGGAACAATTGGATTTGAAAAAACAGAATATTCTGGCCGACAATTTGACTTTTTGAGCCTAAACTGCGAAGACACAATTCTACAAGACAAAGCTGTTAGACAAGCTATTAGCTATGCAATAGACAAAAGTAATATAAATTCAGCGGTATTTAACAATCAAAATTATGTGGCAGAATACCCTTTAGATTATGGAAATTTCTTATATGAAGCTAATAATGCAAGTTCAGGCTATAATCCAGAACAAGCGAAACAAGTTCTTCAAGATGGTGGATGGACATATGCAAACAACCGCTGGAGAAAAGAAATAGATGGGGTAACTAGAACTTTAAGACTAAAAATTGCAGTAGACAAAGATAACCAAACGAGAGTTGCAGTAGCTGATTTAATAAAAGAGCAATTAGAATCAATAGGAATGGAAGTAAGAGTCAACAAAATATCTAAAAACCAATATAATGAATATATTGGTGGGGACGACTATCAAATTTTACTTACAGGGGTGTACACATCATATAGTCCTGATATAACATATTATTTTGCGCCAGGAAACATTGAAAAATATACAAATGATGAACTGTTTAAACTCTTGCAAAATGCAGGAATGATAAATGACAGTGGCAAAATAAAAGAAATATACCAAAAAGTTTACAATATATATAAAGAAGATGTTCCGTTCATTGGATTATATAGAACAAAAGGTATGATAATAACAAGTTCATCATTAATTGGAACAGTAGAAGCAAATTGCTATACAAGCTTTTATGAGATAAATAATTGGTATAGAAAATAAAAAAATAAAACAAATGTTTGAAAAAAGTCTTGACAAATAAAAATAATAGTATATAATATAACAAGATTGATAATACAAACACATGTTTATAAATTAGGAGGAAAACAATATGGAAAATAATGAAAAGAAAAAAGCACTAGAATCAGCTTTAGGGCAAATAGAAAAACAATTTGGAAAAGGCTCAGTTATGAAATTAGGAGACTTTAAAGCAATGAATGTAGAAGCTATACCTACAGGAGCTCTAAGCTTAGACGTCGCTTTAGGAATAGGTGGAATACCAAAGGGAAGAATTATAGAAATATTTGGACCTGAATCTTCAGGAAAAACAACACTTGCATTACATATGATTGCAGAGTGCCAAAAATTAGGCGGAGAAGCAGCTTTTATAGATGCAGAACACGCACTAGATCCTGTATATGCAAAACACTTAGGAGTTGATATAGACGATTTAATCGTATCTCAACCTGATACTGGAGAGCAAGCTCTAGAAATAGTAGAAGCACTAGTTAGAAGTGGTGCTATTGATATAATTGTAGTAGATTCAGTTGCAGCATTAGTTCCAAAAGCAGAAATTGATGGAGATATGGGTGATGCACATGTTGGTCTTCAAGCGAGACTTATGTCACAAGCTTTAAGAAAATTAGCAGGTGTACTTAACAAATCAAATACAGCAATAATATTCATAAACCAATTAAGAGAAAAAGTTGGAATAATGTTTGGAAATCCAGAAACAACTCCAGGAGGAAGAGCTCTAAAATTCTATTCTTCAGTTAGATTAGACATAAGAAAAGTAGAAAACCTAAAACAAGATGGAGAAGTATTTGGAAATAGAGCAAGAGTTAAAGTTGTAAAAAATAAAGTTGCTCCACCATTTAGAGAGGCTGAATTCGACATTATATATGGAAAAGGAATTTCAAAATCAGGAAATATACTAGACTTAGCAGTAAGCTTAGACATAGTAGAAAAGAGTGGTTCTTGGTTTAGTTATGATGGAACAAGAATTGGACAAGGTAGAGAAAATGCAAAAAAATACTTTGAGGATAATCCAAAAATAATGGCAGAAGTAGAGAAAAAAGTTAGAGCAAAATTTGATGAAGCTTTCGAAAAAAGCCTAAATGATGAAGGCTCAGAAGAAGTAGAAGACCAAGATGAGCCATTAGATGATGAAGAATAATAGAGGGTATAAATGTACACGATAGAAGAATATGATAAACAAAAATCAAGAGTATTAAAATATGTGTTGTATAAAAAGAGAAGCAAGCAAGAAGTAAAAAACAAATTCTATAACGATATAGAAGAAAATATGTTAGAGGATATTATTTGTGAATTAGAAGAGAACGGTTATATAAATGATACTAACTATATAGAAAGAGCAGTTAATGAGTTTATAGCTCTAAATAACTTGTCTATCAAAGAAATAAAATATAAATTAATTGCAAAAGGAATCCCTAATAGCTTGCTAGAAGACTATATAAATGATAAAATAGAGAAGCTTGAAGAATACGAAATAACCTCGGCTAAAAACATAATTGTAAAAAAACAAAACCAAATGGATGAAGAAGCAATTATACAATTTTTAGTAAAGAAGGGATATAAGACAAGTAATATAAGAGAAGCAATCTCAAGACTAAGTGATGAAGAGCTATCATAACAATATAACGAAAAGGACAAAGAAAATGCAAAATGTATTAACATTAGAAACAAAAAAATATGCTATAAAAATAGAAAATTTTGAGGGACCACTAGATTTATTGTGCCATTTAATAGACAAAAATAAAATGAATATTAATGACATAAAATTGAACGAAATTACGGACCAGTACATAGAACACATTAATAAAATGGAAGAAATGAATTTAGAGGTTACTAGTGAATTTCTAGTTATGGCGTCTACCTTAATATATCTAAAATCAAAGAGCTTACTTCCAAAAGAAGGAGATAACGAAGAAGAAATTTCAGAAGAAGAACTATTAAGGAGAATAATAGAATACAAAAAATATAAAGAAATAACAAAGAATCTTAGAGAAATGTATAATAATAGTGCAATTAGATTCTACAAACTACCAGACAACATAGAATTACCAAAACAAAAATTAGAGATTGAATATGAAAAACAAAACATTGTTGATGCATATTCAAATATAGTGAGAATAAATGAAGAAAAACAAAACGAGAACGCACAAAATATAGAAAAAATTGCTATTACTGATAAATATACAGTAGCAAGCAAGGTAAAAGATATGTTGAAAGAATTGGTAAAAAGACCTAAATTCATATTTAATACATTATTTTCGTTAAACAGATGTGAAAAAGAAGAAGTTGTTACAGCTTTTTCTGGACTATTAGAATTGTCAAGAAGAAGTAAAGTAATCACTAGTCAGGAAGAATTATTTGGTGATATATCAGTAGAAAAATATAAATAAGCAAAGTTCTAAAACATAAAATAAAGCATATACATATAGTATGTGCTTTATTTTTGTGTAAAGGAGAAATATGAATCTAGAATATATCTTAAAATGTTTTCCGGTTAATGTTAGACAAGCAATAGAAGAAAAGACTGAACTCAATAATTTGGAAGAAATTAGACTTAGAAACAATTTGCCAATAATATTGGAGCTGGGAAAATATGAAAAAGTAATTCAATATAAAATTAATCCAGAAGAAATGAACTACATATTTCAAAAAATATGTGAGAACTCAATCTATACATATCAAAATCAAATAGCAAGTGGATTTATTACAATAAAAGGTGGAAATAGAGTTGGACTTGTTGGTACAGCGGTAGTAAAAGATGGATGTATAACAAACTTTAATTATATATCAAGTTTAAATATAAGAATAAGTAGAGAAGTAATTGGCTGTAGTAATCAATTAATGGATGAAATTATAAACAAAGAAGAAAACACAATATACAATACTCTAATCGTATCTCCACCAGGAATGGGAAAAACAACTTTACTAAGAGATATAATCAGAAACATAAGCAATGGAATTGCTAACGAACTAACTGGAAAGAACATAGCGGTAATTGACGAAAGATGTGAAATCTCAGCAATGTACAAAGGAATTATGCAAAATGATCTAGGGATAAGAACAGATGTCATAAATGACATTCCAAAATATCTTGGAATGAAAATGGCAATTAGATCAATGGCACCACAAGTCATTGCAGCAGATGAGATAGGTAGCACAAAAGATAGTGAAGCCATAAGATATGCAATGTGTTGCGGAGTTAAAGGAATATTTACAGCACACGGAAAAGATATGGAAGAGTTAAGAAAGAATCCAGAATTAAAACAGCTGATAGAAGAAAAAATATTTGACAAAATAATCTTCTTGCAAGGAAGAGAAAATAATAAAATAAAATTTAGTATATAAAATAGTTCTAAAATAAAAATATTGGAATATACATATATAAAGTGAGTATAAAATCAGAAAGGACAAGACATGGACTTTATAAAAGGTATTCTAATATTTTTTGTGTTTTTAATATTTGTAAAAATAGGAAGCATATATTCTAAAAAATACATAAATAGAGCATCACAGCTAGAACAGATGAAAAATCTATTAAACATATTTAAAGTAAAAATAAAATTTACTTGCAATACGATACAAGAAATCTTTAACCAGTTATATGAAGACACCCCAAATGAAATAGGAGAAATCTTCAAAAAAGCCAATGAATATATGGAAACGTACAGCGCAAAAGAAGCTTGGAACACATCGTTAGAAGAAGCCAAAACTGACTTAACAAAAGAAGATATAGAGACACTTAAAAACTTAGGAAAAATATTAGGAGAAACGGATGTAGAAGGACAAATAAACCAAATAGAACTGACAGAAACACTATTAGAAAATCAAATTAAAGAAGCACTTGAAGAAAAGCTAAAAAACTCAAAAATGTATAGAACTTTAGGAGTAACAGTGGGACTTGCTATTTCTATAATTTTAATATGAGAGGAAAGTAAAAAGTATGGACATAAATCTTTTATTTAAAATTGCAGCTATTGGAATACTAGTAGCTGTACTATACCAAGTATTAGTAAGAGCTGGAAGAGAAGACCAAGCAATGATGACAACACTGGCAGGGCTAATAATAGTTTTAACAATGGTCATAAAAGAAATAAGTACATTATTTGACACAGTAAGAACCATCTTTAATTTATAGGGAAGGATTGTGACTAAAGATGGACATCATAAAAATTATAGGAATAGGTTTGGTATCTTTAATTATAATTGTAATTTTAAAACAATATAGACCGGAATTTGCAATGTATGTATCATTAATAGCCGGAGTACTAATATTTGCGCTAATTGCTACAAGACTGTCAGGAATCATAGATGTGCTAAAAAACATTGCAAACAAAGCAACCATAAATAGTGAATTTCTAGTCCTTCTCATAAAAATAACAGGAATTGCGATACTAACTGAATTTGCAGTAAGTATTTGTAAAGATACAGGCGAATCGGCAATAGCTCATAAAGTGGACTTAGGTGGAAAAGTAATAATAATGTCGATGTCAATACCAATAATGGCAAGCTTATTAGAAACAATTATAAAAATATTGCCATAAATATTTTACAAAAGAAAATGGGAGCAAAGATGAGAGATGTAATAAAAAAATTAATAATTACAATCATATCAATAATCTTAGCACAATTTATATTTACAAGTTTTTTCTATAAAGTAAAAGCCGAGAATACAGAAACTGATCAGAACAGCATTATAGAAAGCCAATCTAAATCATTTGGAATATCAAGCTTTATAGAAGAAGCAGACAAATATCAAAGCGAAGACTTTTCGATAGACGTAAGCGAACTATTTGCATCAGCAGTAAAAGGAAATGTTGACAACAAATCACTTGGGCAAAGGATATTATCGATTTTATTTAAACAAACAAGCAGTGCTATAAAAACAATACGGCATAATAATGATAATAGTAATAATATCAAGTGTAATGAAAAGCATAAGCGACAACCTGGAAAACTCGGGCGTAGACCAGATTACACACTATGTTACATATATTTTAATAGTTACAGTAATAATGAAAAATTTTTCAGACATTATAGTAATGGTAAAAAGCTCAATAGAAAACCTAATAGGCTTTACTAACTGTCTATTACCATTATTAATAAATCTAATGATTACAACTCGGAAACATTACATCAGCAAGTTTGTTGCAACCAATAATACTATTTTTAATAACATTCATTGGCAACTTTATAAATGCAATATTAATACCAGTAATACTAATATCAGTGTCACTTAGCATAATATCAAACATATCAGACAGAGTTCAGGTTGACAAACTAGCAAAGTTTATAAATAGCTCAGTTGTGTGGATTTTAGGTATTGCATTAACAGTCTTTGTTGGTGTTACGTCGTTAGAGGGAAGTATTACAAACGGAGTAGATGCGCTAACGGTAAAAACCACAAAAGCTGCAGTATCTAACTTTATACCGATAGTAGGAAAAATATTACGGCGATGCTGTTGAAACAGTAATGAGTTGTAGCAATATATTAAAAAATGCGGTGGGAATAGTTGGAGTAGTCATAATCATAAGCATATGCATAGTTCCGATTATAAAACTAATGGCGCTTATGGGTGTGTATTACTTAGGATCGGCGCTCTGCCAACCAATAGCAGACGAAAAAATAGTAAAACTTTTAGAAAAAATTGGAGCTACATTCAAACTACTTTTAGCAATAATGAGTAGTGTTTCTGTAATGTTGATAATTGGCATAACACTAGTAATAAAAATATCAAACAGTGGAATGATGATGCAATAATAAAGGAGAAAATATGGTAGAGTTTTTTAGTAGTTGGGCACAAGGAATAATAGTTGCAGTAATAGTAGCGACAATAGTTGAACTACTATTACCAAATGGAAGCAGTAAAAAATATGTCAAAGTAGTTGTGGGAATTTATATACTGTTTTCAATAATAGCACCAGTAGTTAATAAATTTGCAAATCAAGATATAAATACTGAAATATTTAACTTGGATAAATACGAAAAAAAGATGGAAGATAGCAACAATAAAATCTTACAAAAAATAGAGGCAAATAATAGCAGAACCGTAAAAGATATATATGTGGCAAACTTAGAAGCAGACATAAAAGCAAAACTAAAAGATAAAGGATATGAAGTCACAAGTACATATATAAAAGCTAAAGACGATGAAAACTACACAATAGAAAATATCAGCATCACAGTTAAAAAGAACAAAGACAAAGAAAGTAAAAATGAAATATCTATTGGTGAAATTACAATAAACAAAACTAAAAACAATACAAGTTCAAACGAAGAAATAAGCAGACAGGATAAACAAGAAATAAAAGAATATTTAGCTAAAACATATGATATATCTGAAAAAATTATAGATATAAATTAACAAAAGAGAGGTGAGAGGTTTGATAAAAGAAAAATTCAAAGATGCCTTTAAAATTAAAAAAGGAGAAAATAATAAAAGATCAATAGAAAATTTGATAGTTCTGGGAATCTTATTAATCATAACAATAGTAGCAATCAACTACATATTGTCAGGCAATAGCAAAAAGAGTAAGAATATAACAAACAGTCAAGGAAAAACACTAGCAACGGAAGAAACAAAAACATCAGAGCAAATAGGCGAAAATATAGAAAATAAATTAGAAAACATATTATCAAAAATAAAAGGGGTCGGAAATGTTAAAGTTTTAGTTACATATTCACAAACAAACCAAATAATACCAATGTATAATGAAGATTCAAGTACAAGCACAACAGAGGAAAAAGATTCTGGCGGAGGGACTAGAACAGTAAATGAAAACAGCAGTAAAAAAGACATAATCTATGAAGAAAAAAATGGAGTCAAAACACCAATAACACAAAGCATAATAAATCCAACAATAGAGGGAGCCATAATAACTGCGCAAGGAGCTACAAACGCAGATGTAAAAACCAATATAGTTCAAGCAGTTGAAGCCGTAACAGGTCTTGCTACATATAAGATACAAGTTTTTGAAATGGATTAGGGGGATTAAATATGAAAATGATATTAAAGAAAAATCAAGTAATAATAGCTGTTATTGCAATAATGCTAATAGCAGCAGGATACATGAACTATACGGCAAATAACAAACAAACTTTACAAACAGCAGCATTAAAAGACAGCGAAAAATATGGAGACTTAGGGGATGCGGCACTCGTGAGTGCAAATGCTGTATTTGAAAATGTAGAAGAAACTGGGGCTCTAGTAGAAAATACGCCAGAAAATACAGAAACTGTTACTAAAAACACGGTAAGCGAAACATCTGTGCCAGCAGTATCTGATAATCAATATTTTGCAGAATCAAAACTAGAAAGAGAAAAAATGTATTCTCAAATGTTAGAAAGTTATCAAAAAATAATAAACAACTCACAAATATCGGATACACAAAAAGAAATATCACAAAACGAAATAAAGAAAATAAATGACACAAAAAATGCAATAATGATTTCGGAAAACTTATTAAAAAACAAAGGATTTGAAGACTTAATAATTTTCGTTAATGGAGATAGCATAAGTGTTGTAATAAAAGCAAAAGAACTAACACAAGAGCAAATTGCACAAGTACAGAACATAATTGTAAGAGAACTAAAAGCAGATATAGAAAATATCCATATAAGCAATAAAGAATAAAAATAAAGTGAACTCAATTTGTTAAAAACAATTTGGGTTCACTTCAAAATTTTAATGTTTTAATTTTATCAATATTGCGATTGCTAAAAGAATTAGAACAACTCCTACTGTTATAAGAAGGATATTCAATATATTGGTTAATCCTAACTCTGCTTCTGGCAATGAACTTAAACGATTGAAATTAGAAGAATTAGAAGTTGCAGTATTAGATGCAACACTGTTATCAGTTGTACTATTATCTATTTCATTATCATCAACAATATTAGAATTATTATCTGCTAAATTTGAGGCTAAATTCATATCTATATTTACCGCCAAGCACTTTCCTGTAAAAATCAAAAATACAAATAAAAAAGTTACTAATAAAATTTTAAAAGTCTTATTCATCAAACTCATCCTCTCTTGTAAAAAATTAATATACTATAATAATACACAAAATCTAAAAAAAAGTCTAGACCTTTATAAAAATATTTCAAAAAAACTAAAAAATACAGCAGTAAAAACGCTGAAAAGGTACAAATTTCACAAGATATATGATATAATAAACATTGTAAAGAAATAGGAGGAAAAATGTTTAATTTACAATCAAAATATAAGCCAACTGGAGATCAACCACAGGCAATAGAATATTTAAGTAAAGGAATAAAAGAAGGTAAAAAATTTCAGACACTTCTTGGAGTAACAGGCTCACGGAAAAACTTTTACAATGGCAAACATAATAGCAAAAACACAAAGACCAACATTAATCTTAGCACACAACAAAACACTTGCAGGCCAGTTATACAGTGAGTTTAAAGAGCTATTTCCAACGAGCAATGTGGGTTACTTCATATCGTTCTACGACTATTATCAACCGGAAGCATATATCGCTTCATCAGATACATATATAGAAAAAGATTCATCGATAAATGATGAAATAGATAAACTTAGACACTCGGCAACAGCGTCGTTATTCGAAACTAGAGACGTTATAATAGTTGCATCTGTTTCATGTATCTATGGTTTAGGAGACCCAATAGACTATGAACATATGATAGTGTCGATTAGACCAGGAATGAAAATAGAAAGAAACGCCATGCTAAAAAAATTAATCAATATGCAATATAGCAGAAATGAATTGGATTTTAAAAGAGGAACATTTAGAGCAAAAGGCGACATAGTAGAAATATTCCCATCAGATTATGGAGAAAGTGCAATAAGAGTTGAATTCTGGGGAGATGAAGTAGAAAAAATATCAGAAATAAATCCTTTAACAGGAAAAGTTACAGCAACAAGAAGCCATGTAATGATATTCCCAAATTCACATTATGTTACAACTTCTGAAAAAATGGAAAGAGCCATCAAAAGCATAGAAGAAGAAATGAAACAACAAGTAGAATACTTTAAATCTCAAGGAAAATTAATAGAAGCACAAAGAATAGAAGAAAGAACAAACTTTGACCTTGAAATGATGAAAGAAACAGGATTCTGTCAAGGAAT
>HF994431.1:0-2839 GCA_000434195.1 Clostridium sp. CAG:780 | reverse complement strand
GGAAGAGCACCAGGAAGTGCGCCGTTTACGCTATTTGATTATTTCCCAAAAGACTTTTTATTATTAATAGATGAATCCCATGCAACAATCCCACAAGTAAGAGCAATGTACAATGGGGACAGGGCAAGAAAAGAATCTTTAGTAAAATACGGATTTAGACTACCTTCTGCATTTGACAATAGGCCTTTAACATTCGAGGAATTCGAAGAAAGAATAAACCAAGTAGTATTTGTTAGTGCTACTCCGGCAGATTACGAAAAAGAACATTCAAAAGGGAATGTAGTAGAACAAATAATAAGGCCTACTGGACTTTTAGATCCAGAAATAGAAGTAAAACCGGTAGAAAATCAAATAGATGATTTAATCGAACAAATACATGATAGAGTAAACAAAGGTGAAAGAGTACTGGTAACAACTCTAACCAAGAAAATGGCAGAAGATTTAACAAGCTACTTATCAGAGTTAGATATAAAAGTTAAATACATGCACTCAGACATAAAAGCGCTAGAGAGAATGGACATAATTAGAAATTTACGACTTGGAGAATTTGATGTTTTAGTGGGGATAAACCTTCTAAGAGAAGGACTAGACATTCCAGAAGTATCATTGGTGGCAATACTTGATGCAGACAAAGAAGGATTCTTACGTTCAGAGCGATCATTAATTCAAACAATAGGACGTGCTGCAAGAAACACCAACGGAAAAGTAATAATGTATGCAGACGAACTAACAGATTCTATGGATAAAGCAATTTCAGAAACAAATAGAAGAAGAAAAATTCAAATGCAATACAATAAAGAACATGGAATAACTCCACAAACAATAAAGAAAGACGTAAGAGATTCAATAAGAGCAACAATAGTTGCGGAAACCTCTGAAAAATATGAGTTAGAAGAAAATGCAAGTGTAGAAGAAATAATAAACAAACTAACAGAAGAAATGTTAAAACACGCAGAAAAAATGGAATTTGAAGAAGCGGCTAAACTAAGAGACAAAATCAAAGAATTAGAAAAATCAATTTAGTCAACCTTGAAAAATAAAATAGCATATGATAATATATAAACGTAAAACAGAGGGGAATGTGATAAAAGATGGCGAATAATATTGTAGTAAGAACTTTCAAACATTTTAACTTAATAACAAGACACAAATGGGAAGTATTTAAACTAGCATGCAGAGCAGGAATCCCCTGGAGAGGCTTCATGCACGACTGGTCAAAATACTCGCCAACAGAATTTTGGGAATCAGTTAAATTTTACAATGGAAGAAGAAGCCCTATTACATTAGCAAGAAGAATGCAAGGATACTCAAAAGCGTGGTTACACCATAGAGGCAGAAACAAACACCATCCAGAATATTGGTATGACCCGGCAGGGGGAAAAATTCATTCAACACCAGTTATACCATACAAATATGTAGTGGAAATGATATGTGACAACTTGGCAGCAGCAAAAATATATAACGGGAAAAGATGGAGAAAAGATAGCTCACTAAAATATTGGTTAAAAAGAAAAGAAGACTGTCCATTAAACGAAAAAACAAAAGCAATGCTAACAGAAACATATACTCAAGTAAGCATAAATGGAATAGAGAAAACCATAAATAGAGCAAACTTAAAAAAACTATATAAAAAATACTGTGGGAAATAAGGAGAAAGAACATGAAGATAGGATTTTATGCAGGAAGTTTTGACCCATTCACAATGGGTCACATGCATGTGGTTGAGACGGCCGCTAAATTGTTTGATAAACTAATAATAGGAATAGGAGAAAACTCATCAAAACTAAGAAACTACGACAAAGAAGTAATGAAACAAGCAATACAAAAAGCCTTAAACCAAGCAAACATGCAAAACGTTGAAGTAATTACATATGATGATTTATCAGTGGATGCTGCAAAAAAACACAACTGTAATTTCTTAGTAAGAGGAATAAGAGACGATATGGACTATTACTACGAAGAAAACATTGCACAAATAAATGAGGAAATATCAGGATTAGACACGATATATGTGCGAGCAGGAACATATGGAAGCATAAGCTCAAGCACAGTAAAAGAATTATACAAAAACGGAAAAGACATATCAAAATACGTTCCAAAAGAAATATTAGAAATAATGTAAAAGCCCTAAATATTAGTAAAAAAATTGACTTTATGCAATATTTGGAGTAAAATAGTAAATGTAATAAAAAGAAAAAGGAGGAATAAACCATGTCAGGACATAGCAAATGGCATAACATTCAAGCAAAAAAAGGAAAAGCTGATGCAGCAAGAGGAAAAATATTCACAAAATTAGGAAGAGAATTATTAATAGCAGTAAAGCAAGGTGGACCTGACCCGGCAGGTAACTCTAAACTAAAAGACGTAATAGCAAAATGTAAGGCAGCAAACATGCCAAATGATACAATAAAAAATGCAATAAAAAAAGCTTCAGGAGCAGGAGAAGCAGAGAATTATGAAGAAATAGTATATGAAGGATATGGCCCAGCAGGTGTTGCTGTAATTGTAGAAGCAAGTACAAATAACAGAAATAGAACAGCAGCAGATGTGAGACATGTATTTGATAGAGCTGGTGGAAACTTAGGTACAACAGGATGTGTATCATACATGTTCAATAAAAAAGGAGTAATGGTCATAGATAAGGCAAACTGCAACCAATCAGAAGATGATCTTATGATGATTGCATTAGATGCTGGAGCAGAGGATTTCGAAGCTGACGAAGAGTGTTATACAATAACAACAACTCCAGAAGATTTCTCAAAAGTTAGAGAAGCTTTAGAAGAACAAGGAATTGAATTCGTAGAAGCAGAAGTACAAATGGTTCCAACAACATATGTTG
>HF994430.1:29725-30763 GCA_000434195.1 Clostridium sp. CAG:780 | reverse complement strand
ACTCTATTCTCCCAACCTCTTCGATACTATCATATCTCTAACTATATAGTCATTTTTCTCATAGAATTCCAAACCGCTCTTGTTTGGTCCGAATACTTCTATGTTTATTCTAGCGCAATTGATTTGTTTAAAATACTCTTCTATTTTTTCTAGTAGTTTTTTACCTGTACCTTTTCCTCGATCTTTTTTGCTAACAATTAATTCTAAAACATTTCCTGTTTTTGCGCAATCGTTGGTTAGTTTGTCGATTTCATCTTTTTCATTGACAACTCCTATGATTACTCCATTAACGACTCCATTTTCAACAGACACAAATACTTTGCCGTTTTGATTTTTGACATTTCTCATGTCCATTTCGAAAGTTTTTTCTCTGTATTCTGGTAACATTATTTGTGTATGCCAGTCGTCAATGTCTATTAGATAGTTTTGTAATTCTACTAATAGATCCTTAATTTGTTCATCATATTTTTTGTCGTATTCAACAATCATTTTATTTAACTCCTTTTTTATCAAATCGGCAAATGTTTGCCTTCTAAATTATATCATACTTTTTATCGCAAGGCACGAATTTGTGCTTTGTTTTTTCTTATGTTACAATATAGTATATAATTTTTATAAGGAGTTTGCTATGTATTGGAATAAAATGATACCTGAGTTGTCTGTAACTAATTTAGATAAGAGTTTGACTTTTTATAAGACTGCTGGTTTTGTAGTTGAATATGATAGACCTGAGAATAATTTTGCTTTTATTTCTCTTGGAGAGATTCAGTTCATGCTTCAGCAAGTTTCTGCAGATGATAAATGGAGCGTTGCTCCCCTTGTTTACCCTTTTGGTAATGGGATTAATTTTCAGTTAGAGGTAAATAATTTGTCTGAAATATATGATAATTTCAAGGTTTCTGGATATGAGATATCTTTTGATATTGAAGAGAATTGGTATAGGCAGGATGGTAAATTGCTAGGAAATAAAGAGTTTTTGATTCAAGATCCTGATGGTTATTTGTTAAGATTTTTTCAGGATTTAGGTGAGAAATCCCT
>HF994430.1:0-29677 GCA_000434195.1 Clostridium sp. CAG:780 | reverse complement strand
AATATTAGATTTTTATCTAGCATTTGGAGGTTCATTTTAATTTTCTTTTATTTTTATATATTGCTACTTTAGGAATTTTATTTTTTTATTTCTTTATATATTTCTAATCTCTCCAAGTGTCTCCGTTTATGAATTGCGTTAGTGCCATTATGAATGATTCTCTTGTTAAATCATAGCGTGTTATTACATCATTTGTAAGGTGTGCTATTCCACCTTTTTCGTTTTTTAGTCCGTTTCCGTTGAATATTTTGTCCATTACGATCCCTAGGTCTGTGTTTATGATTTCGTCTACATATTTTTCTGGTACAGGAAATGCTGGTCCTGTTCCAAAGCTTTCATAACCGTTTTTGTCTTTTATTACGGCAATTTGTATGATGCACCACTTTC
This sequence comes from Clostridium sp. CAG:780, assembly GCA_000434195.1. Classification (GTDB taxonomy): domain Bacteria; phylum Bacillota; class Clostridia; order TANB77; family CAG-508; genus CAG-245. The sequence continues at coordinate 29,290 of HF994430.1, read as the reverse complement.
CTAGTTTGTCTGTTATTCCTGATTCTACTCCTATAAAGAAGTCTGCATCTATGTTGTTTTCTTTTGCATATTTTATTAGATTGTTTACTCTGTTGCTTGCTCCTTGATATATTTCGTCGTTTACAGGTTCGTCACTAACGTCTGAGTTTACTGGTATTCCTATCATTTCCACATTTGTGTAAAATTTTTCAAATGCTTGTTTTGCGCCTTCTATTTTTCCTTGATTTCTTGTTCCTATTAGTATTTTCATTGCTTTCTCCTATTTTCTGTTTAGTATCTTGTTTAGCTCTACCTCAGCTTTCTTTACAAAGTAGTTGTCTGTAAAGATTGGTATGTTTTGCTTTTCCAGTTCTTTTATTATTTTTTCTATTGTGTCATATTTTTCATTTTCTTCTATTTCTATCAGTTTGTCTCCGTTAATTATATCTTTTATTGCCAGTTGAAAGCCGTTTTTTCTATATTCGGTATCATTTTCTTTTATATTCATTATTTCTCTATATCCTATTGCTTGTAGTAGTTTTTTTGCGTCTTCTATACTTTCTATTTCACAGTTGATCGACTTCTGGCTTAGTATGTTTCCTTTTGAGTCAATGTTTTTAATTTTGAATGTTATTTGTTTTATTATTTTTTCATCTCTTTTTATCCATCTGATTATTAGTGCTTTTGCTAATATCTCTCTTGTGCTTATTTTTTCTATGTCCAGATTTTCTGGTATAAAGTATGTGTCGTCTAGTGAAAATTTGTCTATTTCTTCATATTCTTTTTCTTTTATTATTTTGTGAATTTCTTCCATTGTTGCATTTATCTTTACAGTTATTTCGTTTCTTTGTGTCTCCATAATTTTCTCCTCTCACAATTCTATTTTGTATAGTTTTTCTCCAGTTTTTAATTTTCTTATGTATATTGCCCCAAATTTCTCGTAGTAGTTGCTTAATTCTGTTTTTAAAAATATTTCTTTATATCCTCGCTTTTTTGCTTCGTTTAGTACCTCTTCATTTAGTATTTTCGAATATCCTTTTCCTCTGTATTCTTTCTTGATGTACATTGTTGCATACCATGGAGTAAGAGCTGGACATTCGTCACAGTCGTTCGGAAATATTGAAATAAAGCCAACTAGATCTTCATCCTTTAATAGTATCAATTTGCAAAAGTCTTTATTGCCTAGTTTGTTTTTGATTCTATTTATTTTTCTTTCTATTCTTTCTTTTTTGTTCTCTTCCGGATTTTCTGCCCATTCTTCATGTTCTAGTATTGCTACTTCTTTTATGTATTCTTCTTTTTCTTTTAAATTACGTATTTTTATTGTTTTATCTGTGAGTGTTCCGATTATACTTTTATTCACTTTTCTTCTCCCTGCAGCTATTTTTAGCTATTTTATCACATCCTCTTTGTAATATCTAGTGTTTGGGGATTTTCTTTTTTTGTTTTTTCTGCTATAATGTTTTTATCATTTATAAGGAGATTTTATTATGAAGAGAATTAGTAAAGATGATTATTATTTAGAGATTGCTCATGTTGTTGCTGAGCGTAGTACTTGTCTTCGTAGACATTATGGTGCTGTTGTTGTTAATCACGATGAGATTGTAGCTACTGGTTATAATGGTTCTGCTCGTGGCGATGCTAATTGCTGTGATGTTTATGAAGACTGTCCTAGAAAGCATAAGGCTCATAATTCAGGGGATTACGGAGATTGTCCTGCTGTTCATGCTGAGCAAAATGCTCTTCTTTCGGTTTCTCGAAAGGATACTATTGGCGCTACTTTATATCTCAACGGTAACGAAGTTGTTGCCGATTCCAACGAGAGTGGCTACCAGAAGATTCCTATGTCTAAGTGTTCTCCTTGTCCTATTTGTGAGCGTATGATTCGCAATTCTGGCATTGTGCGTGTTGTTGGACCACAAGGTACTGTTTTTGATTTGAATAATTAGTACATATTGAATTTGAAAGGGTAAAGTTATAAGATAAATGTAAACACCCAAAAGTGTTTACATTTATCTTTTTTGTTGTATTAAATTATTAAAAAATTGTAACGTATAATTACTTTTTCCTTTTTTTCAGTTCTATAAGCTATTAAACACTAATAAATATTTCTTTTTTCCATTTTTTAGATCCAATCTATAATATTTCATGCCTAAGAATGTAAAAATTTTTGAAACTGTTTTAATTTGATATTTGGGATAAGTTAAAACCTTTTCTTTTACTGCTTTTTGTATTTCTTTATTTGATGGTAGAGAAAGCAAAATATCTATTGCATCCAAAAAGTCAATTGTTCTATCGCCATACAAATAATGATCTCTAACGTATCTTTGGGTATCTTCGTCGAATTCCTTACTATTTAGTTTCGATCTGTTTATTATGTATTTTTCTTCTCCTTTATCTGTAGCAAAATAAGTTTTATTTCTAAACAAATAAATTATTGTCATTAATTCAATAAAGCAAATTAATACAAAATATAAAGAATAATTGTTGTTTGGATCTTCCCATTTAATAGTTCCATTTAAAAATTTAATTGAAAATATAACAATAATCAAAATTAAAAATATTTGAAATAGCCATCTTAAAGGATACTTTAAAGTTTTTATTTCTTGCATTTTTTACCTCCTTTCATTTGGTTTATGTGTGACATTAGAAGCCTCTAATTCACATTGTATAAAATAATAAATGTATATTGCTTTTGATATACCTATTATAACATATTTTTAACGATATAGTAATAGCTAATAATAAAATAGACCAAGATATGCACTAAACGATAAATCCCTAGTTGAATATCGTGTTCAACTAGGGCTCCCTTAGTATCTTTTTTTTAGTGTCCACTTTTTATCGACAACTTCTTCCAAAAGGGTTCAATCTTTTTATATCATTTCTTCTATTGTGTGCCATGCTAGTAGCGCGCATTTTACTCTTGCTGGCATATTTGATATGTTTTTTAGTGCTATTGCGTCTTCTAATTTTTTTAGTTCCGCTTCGCTTGTTGTTTCTCTTTTTATCATTTCTATAAATGTTTTTACTATTTCCTTTGCTTCTTTTATTGTTTTACCTCTTAGTGTGTCTATCATAATTGAAGTTGATGCTTGTGATATAGCACATCCATGACCTGTGAATGCTAGGTCTTCTATTACATCGCCATTTACTTTTATTTCTAGTTTTATTTCGTCTCCACAGTTTGGATTGTGTCCCATTTTGCAAGCTGTTGCATTTTCGAGTTCTCTTTTATTATACGAATTTGTGCTGTGTTCCATTATTAAGTCATTATATATTTCTGTAAGGTCTTCCATTTTTCACCTCTTAATTTTTTATATATTTTTCGAATATTGAGTATGCTTTGTTTAGTGCTTTTACTAGTTTGTCTACGTCTTGTTTTGTGTTGTAGAAGTAGAAGCTTGCTCTACAAGTCGAGTCTATTCCTAAGTATCTTAATAGTGGTTGTGCACAGTGATTTCCTGAACGCACGCATACGTTTTCTGAGTCTAGTATACTGGCAACGTCGTGTGGATGTACTCCTTTTATGTTGAAGGAAATTACTGATGAGTGGTTTTGCCTATTTTGTGTCATATATAGTGTTAGGAATTTTAGTTTTGATAGTTCTTCTTCTGCGTATGTTACTACTTCGTTTTCTATTTTGTTTATTTCATCATATCCTATTTTTTGAATGTAGTCTATTGCTGCGCCTAGTCCTATGACTCCTTCTACGTTTTGTGTTCCTGCTTCAAATTTGTTTGGAAGTGGTGCAAATGTTGTGTCTTGTTCATACACATATTCTATCATGTCTCCGCCCATTAGAAATGGTGTCATTTGGTTTAATATTTCTCTTTTTGCGTACATTACTCCTATTCCTAGTGGTGCTAGCATTTTGTGTCCTGAGAATACTAGAAAGTCAGCATTTAAATCTTGTACATCTATTTGCATATGTGGAACGCTCTGTGATGCGTCTACTATTACTTTTGCTCCTTTTTTGTGTGCATATTTTATTATTTCTTTTACATTGTTTATTGTTCCTAACACATTTGAAACATGAGTTATTGCAACGATTTTGGTTTTGTCTGTTATTTTTGTTTTTATTTCTTCTTCTGATAACTCGAATTCATCGTTTATGTACATATATTTTAGTGTGCTTCCAGTTTTCTTTGTTACCATTTGCCAAGGTACAAGGTTTGAATGGTGCTCCATTATTGATAGCACTACTTCGTCGCCTTGTTTTAAATTGTTTAGTCCATATGAGTACGCAATTAAGTTTAAGCTTTCTGTTGCATTTTTTGAGAATATTATTTCTTCTGGATGTTTTGCATTTATGAACTTTGCAATTTTGCCTCTTGTGTTTTCATATAGTTCTGTTGCTTCTAAGCTTAGCAAATATGCTCCTCTGTGCGGATTTGCATTGCTATTTTCATAGTATTCTTTTATTTTATCTATTACATACTGTGGTTTTTGTGTTGTTGCTCCGCTGTCTAAGTATGTAATGTCTTTATTATTTAATATTGGAAATTCTTTTTTTATTTCTTCTATGTTCATTTTTGCTTCCTTCTTAGTTTAGTTTTTCATCTATCTTACTGATGATTTCGTTTTTTAAATTTTGTTCTGATATTTGTTCTATTATTTTAATAAATCTCGATTTTACTAATAGCTTGACCGCTTCTTTATAGTTTAATCCTCTTGACATAATGTAGAATAATACTTTACTATCGACCTTTCCAGATGCTGTTGAGTGGTTTCCTTCTACGTCTTCTTCTGCACATAACAGCATAGGAAGTGCTATTGCTTTTGCTTTGTCCGATAGTAGCATACAATATTCGTTTTCGTCTCCTTTTGCTTTTTTGCATCCTTTCTTGAAGTCGATTGTTCCTTTAAAGTGTTTCTTTGCTTTGTCTGATAGAGCTCCCTGCACATCTATGTTGATGTTTGTTTTTGCTCCATAAAGTTCTGCTATGTAGTTTATGTCTTTTAGTTGTTCATCTACTCCTAAATATACTGTTTTTACGTCGTTTTGAGCATTTTCGCCTTGTAGATTTGAGTAGTAATTGGTTATGCTTGATTTTCCACCGATGTCTATTATTGTGTAATTTACTTTTGCATTTTTGTTTAGTATGCTTTCTATTGCTTGGAAGTTGTCTGATGTTTCGTTTAGTAGATTGATTATATTTACATTTACTTCTGCATTTTCGTCTGCTATTACTTTAAGCACACCATTGTGAAAGTGTTTTTCTTCTCCTTGTGATTTGTATTCTATTGTAATTGTTGATTTTCCTTTTGCATTTATTAAGATTTGATCTGTTAGATTTTGATTCTCTTTATCAAAATTGCATACTATTTTTTCTTCTTTATTTTCTAGGTTTATTTTTATTTTGCTGTTTGCTTCGATATAGTTTAGTCCAATTCCATATTTTAGGCTTAAATCTTCTTTTAATACAGTTGCATCTTCTGGTATTTGCATATTTTTAAATTCTTTTATGTCTTCTGGGATTTTTACGTCAATTTTTATGTTGTTTATATTAAAGTTTTTTGAAGTTCTTACTGGTGTATTGTTTAGTTCCATATTATCCGATACTCCCTTCTAATTCTAGATTTATTAAGTTGTTCATTTCTACCGCATATTCAACAGGAAGTTCTTTTGAGACTGGATATGCAAATCCTCTTACTATCATTGCTTTTGCGTCTTCTTCTGATAATCCTCTGCTCATTAAGTAAAAGATTTCTTTGTCGCTTATTTTGCCTATTTTTGCCTCGTGAGAAAATTCTACTTCATCTGTTTGTATGTCGTTAACCGGAATTGTGTCTGATCGTGATATGTCGTCTAACATTAGAGATTCGCAACTTACGCTACATTTTGAGTTTTTTGCATTTTCTGTTATTTTTACTAATGATCTATATGTACAAATTCCCCCGTTTTTTGATATTGATTTTGAGTTTATAACAGATGATGTATTTGGTGCATTATGAATTGTTTTGAATCCTGTGTCTAGATTTTGTCCTTCTCCTGCAAATGTTATCCCTGTATATTCTGTTTTTGCTCCTTCTCCGTTTAATATGCTCATTGGATATAGCATTGAGACCTTTGATCCAAATGAGCCTGTTACCCAGTCCACTTGTGCATTTTTTCCTACTATGGCTTTTTTAGTATTCAAGTTCATCATATTTTTTGACCAGTTTTCTATGGTAGAGTATCTTAAATATGCATTGTCTTTTACATATAATTCGACGCATCCTGCATGTAAATTTACTTTGTTGTATTTTGGTGCTGAGCATCCTTCTATAAAGTGAAGGCTTGCTCCTTCGTCTACTATTATTAATGTGTGTTCAAACTGTCCAGATTCTGGTGAGTTTAGTCTAAAATATGATTGAAGTGGTATTTCTAGTTTTACTCCTTTTGGCACATACACAAATGATCCTCCTGACCATACTGCTGCATGTAAAGCAACAAATTTATGATCATTTATTGGTACACATTTCATAAAGTATTTTTTTACTATTTCTGGATATTCTCTAACGGCTGTTTCCATATCTGTATAAATTACGCCTTGTTTTAGTAATTCCTCTTTTATGCTATGATACACTACTTCCGAGTCATATTGTGCTCCAACTCCTCCTAATGATTTCTTTTCTGCCTCTGGAATTCCTAGCTTATCAAATGTGTTTTTTATGTCTTCTGGCACTTCTTTCCAACTATTATTTAATTTTGTTTTTGGCTTTACATATGTTGCTATTTCATCCATTTTTAGTTCAGATAGGTCTGGTCCCCAAGTTGGAAGTTCTGATTTGCTATATGTTTCTAGTGCTTCTAGTCTTATTTTTCTCATCCAATCGGGCTCATTTTTTTGTCTAGATATTTCTTCTACTATTTCTCTGTTTAAGCCTTTTTGCATTTTGAATTCATAGTTATCTTTGTTTTTTATATCATATATATTTCTATTTACTTCTTCTACTTGTGTTTTCATCTTAAATACCTGCTTCCTTATATTTACTAAATCCGTTCTCTTCTATTTCTTTTACAAGTTCAGCAGAGCCTGTTTTTACTATTTTTCCGTCGATTAAAATATGAGCATAATCCACTTTTAGATCTTCTAATATTCTCATATTGTGTGTAATTATTATGACAGCATTTTCTTTTGATGCATACATATTTATTCCTTTTGATACAGCTTTTACAGCATCTATATCTAGTCCAGAGTCAGTTTCGTCTAGAATTGCTAACTTTGGATTTAAAACAAGCATTTGTAATATTTCATTCTTTTTCTTTTCTCCTCCAGAGAATCCAACATTTAGGTTTCTTTCTATAAGCTTTGAATTCATATTTAGCTCTTCTGCAAATTTGTTTACAGTATCTTTAAGCTCAAATACTTTTACTGGTTTATTTTCTATTTTGTTTTTAGCTACTTTTAGAAAATTAAATGAAGATATTCCTGGAATCTCTTCTGGTGATTGAAATGACATAAATATTCCTTTTTGAGCTATTTTATCTGTTGATAGATTGTTAATGTTCTCTCCCTCAAAGTCTATTTCACCACTTGTTTTCTTGTATTCTGGATTATTTAAGATAACATTTGCTAATGTTGATTTTCCTGCCCCATTTGGTCCCATAATTACATGTATTTCGCCTTTATTTACAGTAATATTTAATCCTTTTAGTATTTCTTTTTCTCCTGCAGTAGCATGCAAGTCTTTTATTTCTAATAATTTATTCATAATTTATTCCTCTTTAATTCATAGTAATACAGTAGTAATTATAGCATTTATATCATAGTAAGTCAATAGGAATTAAGATTAAAAAAATTAGTGACTTTTTTTAGCCACTATTTTATTAAATCTTCTAATGTTTTGCTATCTACATATTGATTTATTACATTGTCTAATCCATCCCAGAACATATATGTTTTGCAATATTGTTTTCTATCACATTCACCATCATTGGTTACACAATATACTGGTGCTAAATCTCCTTCAGTTGCTCTTAATATATCTCCTATTTTATATTCACTAGGAGCTTTGGCTAATCTGTAGCCTCCCATATTGCCTCTTGCTGTTTCTAAGAATCCTGCTTTGTTTAGCATTGATATTATTTGTTCTAAATATTTATTTGATATTTGTTGTCTTTCTGAAATATTTTTTAATGATATAAATTTTCCATTTCCGTTAATTGCTAAATCTACCATTATCCTTAGTGCATATCTTCCTTTTGTTGATATTTTCATTTTGCTCCTCCTATTATTCTTTCTTGTTTTGTGCTTCACGAACTATATCTCTATATGGTTGATCTTTCTTCTCCAAATTTTCGCATTCAAATCTTTTTATATAATTTTCTAACTCAGCATGTAATTGCTCTTTTTCCGTTTCATTATGCGAAATAAGTTCTAGCTCTGCAAAATAGCCAACGCCTTCAATTTCATCTAACATTATATTATGTTCAAAGCCAAACTCTTCTTTGCTATATACTGTTCTATGTTTAATAAACGAAACATATTCGTCATAGCCAAGATTTTTTATTATAAATTTTATATCTTCTAGGTCTTCAACCTTTAGTTGAATATTTACTTCTTTTTTTCCATATTTTTCTGTATTTGCATCACTTCTTGGCTTAAATGTCAACTCTAAACTTTCGTTGTTTACTTTTCTTGTACGTAAACAAATTCTATTTTTTATAAATTCTAAATCTTTATCTGTATAATATGTATCTTGTTCTGTTACTTTGTAATTAAGTTTGTAATCATATTCTTTTATCTTTTTTAAAATATTTTCAAAATCATTTAGTTTATAACCTGCTTCTAATTCTATTAAGTTTGACATTTTGAGCCCTCCTTTTTCCACAATTATATCACATTTTGTGGATTTTTCTATATTTTTATTCAATTTTTAGGTTTTGTTATATGGTTTCATTTTATTTTTCTGCTATTATGCCGTATAATCTTCTTTTTAATAGTATCCCTTTTTCAGTTTTATATTTTCTTACATATTTATCAAATAAATCTTTTTCGATTATTGTTCCATGTTCAAATTTCTCATTGTTTATTTCTGAAAAGTCGTCTATTATTGGTACTTTTAATAATAACGCCATTAAGTCTTGTTCTGTATTATAGTATTCATTTTCCACTATTTGTACTCTTTCTATTTTTTTAAATCCTGCTTTTACTAAATCTAAATAATCTTGCTCTGATATTGCTATTTTGTCATTATATGATTGACCTCTTTTAAATATCTCTTTTATTTCTTGGCAGTCTTCTTTGTCTATTCCTTCTATTATTAGCTTACCACCTTTTACTAAGCACTCGTGGATTTGTTCTGCATTTATTACCGTATGCCTTGCTGATATTAAATCAAATGTTTCTTGAGGGAACTTCATTTCTCTACTATCCATATACGTAAATTTTACTCTTTTTTCTGGATATTGTTTTTGATTTTCTTTTGCTGTTTTTAACATTTCTTTTGAAAAATCTGTTGCGATTATCATTCCTACTTCTGGATATTTCTTTAATACTCTTTCTCCTCCTCCTGTTCCTATATCTAAACATAATGATTTTATTGTTGTGTTTTCTTTGATTTTTTCATAAAAATCCCAATTTGTTAATTTTTCTGTTTTACGTTTTATATAGCTGAAATCCCAGTTTTTTGTTTTTTCATAATATTTTAATTCATTTTCCTGCATTCTATTTTCTCCTTTATTTTTATTTGGTTGTAAATCAAAAAGAACCTCCCTTCTATGAACAAGCAAAAACAACCATAATTTTGCTATGGTTAAATTTTTTGCCATTCATAAAGAAAGATTCTTAAACTCTCTTTATTTTAAATTTTTATAGTATATCGCGAATGGACGAATTGAAATACTACTCTTTTATTTTAACATATTTTTTGGTTTTTATCAACTACTTTTGGTCTTGATTGTTTTTTAACCAATTTTGTAATATTATAAATTCTTCATAATGGTTCTTGAAAAAATTTCCCTCTTGATTTAATTGTTCTGCCTCTTCTGCTGTAAACCATTTTACTTGTTCAACTTCAGATTCTTGGAGTTCTAATTTTTCTATGGTTGGTATGTCCATTTTTACATAATAATCGTCCCAAAATACTCTTTCTTTGTCTTCTCTTCCACTATAGTATTTTATTACTTTCTTCGGATCTAGATCTATTCCTATTTCTTCTTTTGTTTCTGTTATAATTCCTTGTAAGCTATCCTCTCCTGATTTTGGATGTCCTCCTGTTGATGCCCATAAACCGTTTTTTCTTTTGCTACGCTTTTGGAATAGAAATTTTCCTTCAGAGTTTTGTATGTATACTAAAACTACCGTGATGTATGACCCCTCTGGTATTTCTTCTCCTTTGTATATTGTTTTCCCGGTTAATCTTCTGTTTATGTCATATAAATCTCTTTTTTCCATTTATTTTCTCCTCTTAGTCAAAGTACTGGCTAATTTCTTGTAAGCCGTTAAAGTTTACTTGTCTTAGTATTTCATATACGATTATTGCTACTGAATTTGATAAATTCAAAGAACGTAGTGTTTCTCTCATTGGTATTCTTATATCTTTGTTCATATATTTTTGAAGTAAGTCTTCTGGTAATCCTTTTGTTTCTTTTCCAAATAATACAAATACTTCTTCCATTTTACTGTAATCCACATCTGAGTAGCATCTTTTAGATTTTGTTGAAGCAAAGAACATGCTGTGTTCTTCTGGTTTGTATTTTTCTAAAAAACTCTTTAATGAGTCGTGTTCTTCTATTTCTAGTTTATCCCAATAATCTAGTCCTGCTCTTTTTAGATGCTTATCATTTATTTCAAATCCTAATGGATATACTAAATGAAGCTTTGCTCCTATTGCAGCACAAGTTCTTGCTATATTTCCTGTATTTTGTGGTATTTCTGGCTCGACCATTACTACATTTATTTTCATTTCATGTCCTTTCTTATAATTCTATGTAATTGTATTCTATTTTTAAGTTGTCTAGTATTTCTTTTTCTCTGTTTGTACAAGTAAATATTATTGTTTGATGTTCTTTTGCTTTTTCATTTAAATATTGAATTATCTTTTCTAATCTTGCATTGTCAAAGTATGCAAATGTTTCGTCTAGTATTATTGGAAGAGTCTCTTTTGATAAATCTTTTATCATAGATAGTCTTAGAGCTAAATATAACTGGTCAATTGTTCCTGTACTTAGCTTATTTGCTTCTATGTATTCACCTCTTGCATTTTCAATTATCATACCATTCTCATCATTTATTGCAACTTTTTCGTATTTATTGTTTGTTATCTCTTTTATTCCCTCTGAAAGGTTGTTTGTAAATTTAGGGGTTATTGTTGTCTTCATTTCTTCATATGCTTTATTTAGATTTTCTATTGCTAGGTTTATTATCTCTTCTTTTTGTAATAGTTCTGTCTTATTTTGCATATCCGATTCTAATTTTTCTTCTAAGTTTACTAAGTTGTCTAACTGTGGTAATATTGTGTTTTCTTCTATCTCTAAGCCTGTTAACTTTATTTTATTTGTATTTAGTTGCTCTTCTAATGAGCTCAAATTATTGCTTTCTATAATACTATTTATTTTTTCTATTGGTAGCTCAGTTTGATATTTTGTTATTATCTGATTTCTGTCTTGATTTTGAGTATTTAATAAATCTGTTTTTATTTTATTTACTTGTGCTGATATTTGTTCATTGTTGTTTTCAAGCAATAATAATTGTCCTTTTATCATTGATATTTGACTGTCAAAGTCTCTTTTTTCTTCTTCTTTATCTTGTAGTTCTTTTGTTAAATTTTCTATCTCCTGTGCTATTTTAATTCTGTTTTCCTCTTGTTTATTTTTTTGTTCTTGAATCTCTTTTTTCTTTTTGTTTTGAGTAATTGCTAATATTATTATATCTATTATAAACAATACTAATGGGATCCCTGCTAATACGTAATTTTTTACTATTACAGCAAGCGCCACTGCTACTATTACTAAAGCAACTGCTATTACTAAATATATTGATTTTTTAGAAGTATTTTTTATTTCTATGTTTTCTTCTTGGTTTTGTTTCTTACTCTCTATCTCCTTTTGTAACTTACCAACATTTTCACCAATACTTTTTTCGATATCTCCTAGTTCTTTCATTTTATTTTTTAGTGTTAGTACTTTTGACTCATTTTCTTTTATATTGTTTTCTTTTATTTGTATTTCTTTTTTGTTTTCGTTCTCTGCTAGTTCACTTTCTCTTAATTCTTGTAGAATCTTTCTTTCTATTTCTAGTTCTTTTATCTGCTCTTTTAGTTCTTCTTTTTCAGCATCTATTCCATACTTTTTGTCTTTGTATGGTCTAATTTCTTCTATTTTTCTGTTTATTTCTTCTATTTCTTTATCTATTATATTTATTGGTTTTTGAGTTGTTTTATTTGTTCCTATTTCATCCCTTATTTTGTCTTGTAGCTTTCCTAGAGCTTTTTTGTATGATACATTGTCCTCTCCTGTTCCTGCTAGGTTAGCTATTTTTTGTATAAGAAGATTTTGCTCTTTTTCTTCTAATCTTACTTCTTGTTGCATAGAAACAACTGTTGATAAATATGTTTGTTTATCAACTCCTGTCTGCTCTACGAAAAATTTGCTTCCATCTTTTTTATCGATTTCAAAATTATCTGTAATATCTTCTAGTCTTTCATTATATATTTTAGGATTCTTTTTAGTAAAATCTCTAAATATTTCATACTGTGAATTATCATTTAATGTGTATTTTATTCTTCCAGAGAATTCACTACCTTCCCAAGGTTTGTATTTTTCGTAGTCCGACATTTCTCTTCCATCTTTTGTTTTTGATATTCCATAAAAACTATTAACAATGTAGCTTAATAACGTTGATTTTCCACTTTCATTTGCTCCATGTATAATATTTATTCCTTTATTTAAGCTAATGTCTTTGTTCTTTATGTTACCATATGCATTTATTTTTAAATTATCTATTCTCAATAGATTCACCTCTTATTTAATATATCCATACCTATTTCAAATGCTTCCAACAGTTTTTGTTTTTCTTCTTCATTTGCTTGGTTAGTTTGGTCTAGTATTTGTTTTGCAAATAGTCCTTTTAGACTCACTTGTTTTGCTGTTTCTTCTATGTCATATTTTATTTGTGTTTGATTTTTTATTTTGATTATATTTTGTATATTTAATATGTCTAATATTTTTGATTCGTCAAAGTCAAAGTTTCTTTTGCCTGTAAGTATTATTTTATAAAATTTATTTTCTTCTAAATTTTCTTCTCTTATTTTTTCTATTAGATCTTCTTCTGAATTTAATAAACTTATATCTATTTCTTTTTCTTCAAATGTTTTTTCTTTTACAGGAATAAACTTTAGCTTTAATTCTTTTTGTTCTGATATTTCTCCCTCTATTATTCCTCTTTCTCCAAGTTCATCAAATCCTAAAGACACTGTTGATCCAGGGTATACTATGTTCTGATTTTTGTAGTCATTATAGCTTTTTTTATGAATGTGTCCTAGTGCAACATAATCGAAATCCAATTTTTTTAGTTCACTAGTAGCGAACGGATTATATTTTATATATTCTTTTTCTCCATCTAAACTACTATGTGTTATAAAAATATTTATTTTATTTTTATCTTTTATCTCGATATCTTGTTTAGGTCTTTCCATCTGAAAATCGTTAAAACCATAACCATAAATATCCACTCCATCACATTCTACTCTTTCAATTTTATTTGTAAATATATGTACATTTTCATTCCATTTAAATTGTTGGTAAAATGAGTTCTTTATGTTTGGATCATGATTTCCTGGTGTTATAAATATTTTTGTATTTGGTATTTCTTTAAACAAATTATTTATATATTCTATTGTTGCTTTTTTTATGTAGTCTTGCTCATATAAATCTCCCGCAATAAATAAATATGGAATATTATTTTGTTTAATATATTCCACTATTTGTTTCATTACATTTCTTTGTTCTAATCTTCTCTCTGTAGCTAGATTTCCTTTTCCAGCTAATGTTACAAATGGTGCATCAAAGTGCATGTCTGCCATATGTATAAATTTCATTTTATCACTCTCTTTTCTTATAAATTTATATCATAGTTTCTACTTCAAGTCAATAGTTTTTAGAACATTTGTTTTGTATTCTACAGTATTTCTCTCCTAAGCCGGCGTTCTTTACACATAACTCTTCAATATGTAAATAATTGTATTTTCTAGATCTGCAACATAGGAGATTTGTTGCTGAAGAAATGGAAGCATTGTTAAGAAATAAAAATAAGTTTCAATAAGACAGATAAAAATTATGAGGATAGCTTTTTAGAATTATTTTATGAGTAATCAAATAATATAAAAAGTTACTTTTTTGCATAATTTTTAAAATATTCGAAAAAATAATATAATATTTAGTAAATATATTTACAATTATTCGTAAAAATGATAATATTAACGAGTAATTGTAAAGAAAGAGGTCTATATATGAGTGAAAATATTTTAAAACAATTTTTAAATGAAAATTATGGTTATATAAGAACAAGAGATTTTGAAAAATTAGGTATTTCTAGACCTTCTATTCAAAACTATATTGATAAAAAAATAATTAGAAAAGTATCTAGGGGATTATATATAGATAATAACTTAATAGAAGATGAATTTTTTATACTACAAAAGAAGTTTTCTAATATCATATTTTCGTACAACACGGCATGTTACTTACTAAATTTAAGTGATAGAGCTCCTTATAAAATTGATATAACTACTTTAAATCATAATAATATAAGTGAAGATTTAGAAATTCACTACGTTGCAAAAGATAAATTTAATATAGGAATTATTGAAATATAAAGTCCATATAGTAATCCTATTAAAATCTATAATGCTGAACGTTGTATTTGTGATATATTAAAAAATCCAGATTCAGTTGATTTTGAATTATATAATAAGATAATAAACAATTATTTTAAACAGAAAAATAAGAATTTAAGTACATTAGAAGAATATTCGAAAATATTTAATGTACATGAGAAATTTAAGCATATAATGGAGGTTTTGATTTAATGATTCATTATAATGAACTATTTGAAAAATCAAAAGAATTAGCAAAAGAATAAATAAATACTGGAGTACATATAAAAAGAAGACTAAATATGCACAAAATATAGAATTTAAAGAAATTATTAAGGTTTTAGAGGAATTTTTAGATACCATAAGTACTAATATATAAAAATGATTATAGATTACTTATATTACAAAAACCAGCATTTAAATGCTGGTTTGATTTTAATTATTATTGTTATTATCGACTGGGCCAAACAGTTCATCAAATTTTGCTTCCAGTTCTTTTTGTAAGTCTATTGAAAATAATTCTTCTTGTTGTGGTGTTTCTTCTTCCATTGGAAGTGTTGGTATTTCTTCAACTTGTTTTGGCGTTGCGCTTGCCATTGGTTCTTTTGATTCAGCTACTGGCGCTGGTTTTGAATCAGATTTTGGTTCTTCTTCAAATAAGTCGTCCAATGATTCTATTTTTAAATCTTGATTTTGTGTTTGTCCCTTGTTTTCTACATAAGGGTTCATTGGATTGAATTTTCTCCATTCTCCTCTTACTCCTGAGTCAAAGTTGTTATGGCTTATTGCATATTTTTGGAATTCTTTTATCATAGGTTTTCTAAAATAATAGAATTTCTTTGCCTTTATTGGTTTCAATCCTTTTTCAAAGATTATACATAAGTCATTATCCATTCTTCTTAACTCGTCTGGAGTCATTAAAGCTCTTCCCATTACTTGGTCAGATGTACTGTAGCCTTGTTTATAGTAATTCTTATCTCTGTTTGTTGATTTCGTGTCTCTTACTATTGTTGTTTCCCCTAATTGTTTAGAGAAATATTCTACTGTTTTAAATGAGTTACTTCCTAAGAATACATGAGTATCACAGTTACCCATGATTGTTTCATATGATTTCTCATATACTGCTTCTAACTGGTCTAGGTTTTGTAATATTACACTAAATGATATTCCTCTACTTCTACTTGTCGATATTTTTTTATCGAAGTCTGGTATTTGTCCAATATTTGCAAACTCGTCTAGTATGAAGTATGTACGTGTTTTTAGCTTTCCGCCGTTTTCGTCTGCATAGTTGTATAGTTGTTGTATCATTTGTGCAAAGAATATTGTTAATAAGAAGTTATATGCCGTGTGTGTATCTGATGATATTACATATAATGCTGTCTTATGATTTGCTATATCTTCAAAGTTTATCGTGTTTGTTGACGTTACTTCTGCTATCTCTTTAGAATCAAATTTTCCTAGCTTAGATTGCAATGTACTTAGTATTGAGCTGTATGTTTTTTCTGATGCTATTTCGATAGATTTAAAGTTTGTTCTTGCTGGATGGTCAAATGGTAATTCGCTCATTAGTTCTGATAATAAACTGGTTCCATTATTGTTGTTTGCCGCTCTTACAAGTTCTGCACAAGATGCTAAGTTTCTTTCTTCTTCTGGTCTTGTTGCTATTAAGTAGTATATTAATGCCTTTAGTAACATCTCAGCGTTGTCGTCCCAGAATGGGTCTGAACTTTTTCCTTCTGCTTCTTGTCCTTTTACTATTGTGTGTGCAATAACGTCTACGTCTACTTCACTTGTTATATGCATTAATGGGTTATACCCGTCACTGTTAGCTGGATTTACTAAGTTTAGTACTTTTATGTCGTATCCATGCTCTTTTAAATATCCTGCTGTGTCATCATATAATTCGCCTTTTGGATCTGTAAATACGTATGAACCTAGCATTTGATATGCATTTGGTTTTGAATAGCAAGCCGATTTACCAGAACCTGAACCTCCGACTACTAGTACGTTTACGTTACCCATTTTGTCTAATGGTAAGTAATTATTTTCAGCTAATATAATACCTTTGTTTCTACTTAATATTTTGTATTGTTCTCCACCTTGGCTCCAATCACTTGAACCGCTTTCTACATCTTTAAATTTATTTTTTGATTTTGATCTAAATACTCCTATTAAGAAACATAGTGTAAATATGATCGTGAACCATAGTGTTGCTTTTCCAAAAGTTGATATTATGTTTGTTTGTAGTACTTTTGTTATTGATTTCAAGCTAGATATTTCGTTTATTATGTTTGCTATGAATTGGTCCATGTTTTTGCTTTCAGCTACTGTCACTGCTATAGGCGCAATTAATACTATTTCTAGAACTATCCAAAGTACTAGAAATAGTATTACAAACTTTTTATTTTCTCTAAATGCTCTCGCTAATTTATTTCCCATATATAATCACCTTTTCTTGTGTATTATCTTTCGTCTTGTTCTCTTTCTTGTACTAATTTTAATAGTACTGGGTTTTCTCCAACTATTTCATTTTCTTGTGCTAGTGGGTTATTAGCAACATTTATTGTATAAGCTACTTCTCCACCAATAATTTTATTTTCCTCATTAACTTTTAAGTCGCTTGTGTAATTGAATGAACCCCCATTTGTCGGTTCCTTGACCTCATTACTCATTTACCTATCCCCCTTAATTATTATCTTGTCTTATTTCAAACGCGAAATAAGATTTATATGGTTTTAACTTACATTTTCCTTTTACTTCATTTGTTTCTTTATCAAAATATAATATTGGTTTTATTTCTTCTGTTGTTTCTGGATCAATTATCGTTATTGGTCTTTGTAGATTTGGTGTGTAATTAATGTCTTTATATTCTGTTTCTTTTTCTGAATATAATGTATTGTATTTTGCTGGAGTTGGTTTTCTTGAAATTTTAACTTCGTCCTGGCTCAACACACCACTATTTACCACAACCTTGTCCTTTCCAAAAGACAAGATTATTAATTGATTGCCATTTTCTTGTGTTTTATCAACAAAGAATGTTTTTTTCCTATTCTCGCCAACTATTTCTTCTCTGCTTTTTAAGCGTTCTAACGTAAATCTTGGATCAGTATCATTTCTATTGATTTGATAGATTACTGTACTTACGTTTTGTGGGTCCATTATACTAAAATGTTTACCGTATATTTGGTCCATTTTGCACCTCTTTCTAATATGGTTTTCTTTTCCATATTTTTTCTTTCGCATACTCTTATATTATACACCATTTATAAGAATATGTCAACATTTATGTTACCTTGTTTATATGTCTCTAGGGTTAAACTTTGATATTTTCTTTATTTCTTTGTACAGTTCTTTTTCTTTTTCAGAAATATTTTTTGATATCATGATTCTAACCCTAATTATGAACTTTCCTCTACCGCCTTTTGAATCCCTATACCCTTTGTCAGGTATTTGAATTTCTTCGTCTGTTTGAATTCCTTGTGGTATAAATACTCCTATTGTTTCATCGATTGCATTTACATTTATTTTTGTTCCCAACACAGCTTCCCATGGGCATATGTTTACAGTAGTATATATGTCTGAGCCAACAAGTTTATACTCCTTATCTTCCGACATATTTATCTTTATTAATAAATCTCCGTTTTTTCCTCCATTTTTTCCTGGTCTTCCTTGCCCCATAAGTTTGATTTTCTCGCCGTTTCTAATTCCTGCCGGTATTGTTACTTTGAAGGTTTTCATTTTTCCTTCTACTGTTCTTAAGGAAATAGATTTTGTTAGTCCAAAGAATCCTTCTATTACAGAGATTTGAATTTCTGTTTCTACGTTTTCTCCTTGTTGAGGAGTTTTTTGTTTTCTTTTACTATTTTCCGAATCTTTTTCTTCTTTTTTAGTGTTTAGTCCAAATAGCACGCTTAGTAGTTCTTGGCGTGTAGTTTTTTGTTCCTTGTTTTGCTTTGCTTTGTTTTTGCGTCTTCCTATATGGGCATTCCACATTCTATCGTATTTTCTTTTTGTAGATTGATTTGTTAATGTTTTGTACGCTTCATTTATATCTTTGAATCGCTCTTCCGCATTTTTATTGCCTACGTTTACATCTGGATGGTATTTTTTTGCTTGTTCTCTGTAAGCTGTTTTTATATCGTCTATTGTTGCTTTTGGCGATTCTAGTCCTAGTATTTTGTAATAGTCCTTGAAAATCATTTGACATCCTCCAATATCATGGTGTTTGTATTATATCACATTCTTTTTTGTATTGGAATACAAAAGCTAGATTTTTGTGAAAAATCTAGCCCCGTTTTTATCTATTTAGATTCTTGAGTATTAAGTAGTTTCTTGTGTCAACTTCTTTTTCTATTAATTTACCTTTTTCTACTAGCGATTTGATGCTTGCATCTATTATATATAGTACTGTTTTGTCTAGGTCTTTCTGTGCAAGCTCTCTTTCATATTCCAAGTCATAGCCCTCTGACTTTCTGTTCATTTCTATTTTGTCTGATACATATACTATTTTCGCTAATGTGTCCATTTCCGGGCTTGTTGTTGTATGGTATTTTATTGCATTTTGTATTTGCTCATCTAGTCCATATTTCTTTTTAGCAATGTCTGCTCCTATTTTACCATGTAGTATTTGATAGCTTATTTTTTCTATTTCTGTTATTTCTATATTGTTTTCTTCTACATATTTAAACATTTCTTCTTTTGGCATTTCTTTTGCAATGTCGTGAAGAAGTCCTGCTATTTGTGCTTTTTGCACATCTACTTCATATATTTGTGCAAGTTTAGCACACATTTCCATTACTCCAATCGAGTGGATGTATCTTCTCTCAGATAGAGTTTCTTTTAAGTCTTTTTTTATTGTGTCTATTAGTTCCAAATTATTATTTCCTTTCTATAAAGCTTTTACTATTTCTTCGAAGTTCATGTAATGAGAGGCTTTTACAAGAACTATGTCATTAACTGCAAGTATTTTCTTTATTTTGTCAATAGCGTCTTTTAATTCATCAAATGAATAAATTTTTTCTAATCCGTTTGCTTTTGCCGCTTCTGCTATTTGTTTTGCTTCTGTTCCGACAGTTATCAATATGTCCACATTGTCTTCTGCTGCCACTTTTCCAACTTTTTGATGTAATTCTGTTGCATATTCTCCTAGCTCTCCCATGTCTCCTAATACTGCTATTTTTCTTCCACCTTGCATTTTGCTTAAGCAATCTAATGCTGCTTTCATAGAATCATAGTTTGCATTGTAGCAATCGTTTATTACTGTATAACCATATTCTGATTTTTGTATATCTAGTCTCATTGCTGATAGCTCAAATTCTTTTATTCCTTTTGCTATGTCTTGTTCTGATACTCCTAAAAGCTTTCCAACGCAAACGGCTGATAGACTATTGTAAACAAAGGCTTCTCCTTTTACAGGCACTTCGATTTCTTCATTATGATTTACTTTGTATTTGCTTCCCGCTTCTGTATATTCTATGTCTGTTGCCATGTAATTACTTGAATTTTCTATTCCATATGTGATTACTTTATAATGGTCGTTTTCCGATTGCCATTTATGTAGTAAGTCATTGTCATTGTTTATGATGACTGTTCCGTCTTTTTGAAGCCCTTCTAGTATTTCTAGTTTTGCTTTTAATATATTTTCTCTTGAGCCCAGATTTCCTATATGCGCAGTTCCTACATTTGTGATTACTGCAACTGTTGGCTGTGCAATGTTTGTTAAATAACTTAGTTCTCCAAAATGGTTCATTCCCATTTCTACAACTAGCGCTTCATGGTCTTTTAACCTTAGCAATGTAAATGGCATACCTATATGGTTGTTTAGATTTCCTTGTGTTTTGAGTGTATGGTATTTTTGCGATACCACACTATATATGATGTCTTTTGTGCTTGTTTTTCCAACACTTCCAGTTATTGCTATTACTGGTATATGATATTTTTCTCTTTTAAATTTTGCGATTTGGCCTATTGCTTTTACTGTGTCTTCTACTTGTATTATGAATTTTCCTGGCATGCGTTTTATTTCTAGTCCTTCTATTTTGTTGATTATACAACCTTTTGCTCCTGCTTTTAGCGCGTCTTCATAGAATTTGCCACCGTCAAATTTGTCGCCTTTAAATCCCACAAATATGTCGTCCTGATTTATTTCTTTAGTATTTCTAGAGAAGTTTTCGCATATTTCATTTTCATCTCCACATATCAACTTTCCCTTTGTAATGTCTATTATATCTTTTACAGTTATTTTTGTGTTCATAATCTGCCCTCCAACTTTTTTATTATTATATTCCTACTGTAAAAATTTTGCAATAAAATTAGGGATAAAATTAAGAGAGGTTTACCCTCTCTTTGTTATTTGTTTGTTGTTCTGTTTGCCATTTCTATTGCTTTTGATACCATATTACCACAAGTTTTTGATGATACATTTCCCCAGCTTCCGTCTTGTTTTACTTGTTCATATACTCCCAATTCTTTTGCAATTTCTTCTTTTAAATTTTCAGACATTAATTTTCTTTTTGTCATTTTTCTGTCCTCCTATAAATTTAATTGTTATTATTTTTTGCTTTTTTTATTTTTTAATTCTAGAAGTTTATTGCATTAATGTGTTAATGTTCCATCTGGAGTATTTACAATTACTAAAATGTCTTCTTCTTTTCCTGTTTGAGCATTTATATAAACTAAGAATTCATTATCTTCTACTTTTCCTTTGAATTCCCAACATAATATTTCTGTTTTCCATTTTGTTGGAATTATTGCCAAATTTTCACTTTGTATTTCTAATTGTTTGTTTAAGACTTTTTTTGCTTCTTCTTTTGTAATTAAGTTTGTTGCTATGTCTCTTGTATGATGAGAGTTTAGATATCCTGTTGTTTCTATTCCAAGCACGCTTCCATCATCTAACGCTACTTTTAATTTTATTAAGTCTGGATATATTACTACTTTTTCGCCATTTTGAGCTGTTTGAGAATATGCGTAGTTAATTGTAACAACTCCATTTTGTTTTAGATAATAAGTTTCTTTCATATCTTTGTAGCCATGCGCATCTAAGAATTGTTTTCCTATTTCGTCTGCTTTTTCTTGTGATATCGTCTCTGCATTTACAGTTTTGTTATAGTTTGCGAATATTACATGTCCACCCTTTTTTGCTATTGATATTGTTGCCGTGATGTCTGACTCTTTCATTTTCACCGAGAAGTCAAATGATGGTATTTCTGCATTCTCCGAATATCCATTTGAGTTAATGTTTTCTATCTTGTCTTCTCCGTAAAATTCTTTTACTATATTCTTAGCCTTTTCTTCGTCAATATCATCCCCTGTTAGTCCTTTCTTTTCTACTGATGTCATGTGTTCCGAAAATGCTCCATCATATATAAGTCCCGAATACTCGTGGAAATTTTCTTCAAGGCTTGAAAAGCTG
The DNA here is from genome assembly GCA_000434195.1 of Clostridium sp. CAG:780. GTDB lineage: Bacteria > Bacillota > Clostridia > TANB77 > CAG-508 > CAG-245. The sequence goes on along the minus strand of HF994430.1, from coordinate 7,092 downwards.
TCTTGTGAGATGTTTGTAACTTGTGTTGCAAATACATTGTTACCTTTTCTAGTTAGTTCTCCCCATTTTATTCTTCCCTCATTCAAGTCTGCTGATAGCTGATTTAATGAATTTTCTAATTCTACACTATATGTGTGTAATTCCTTTATGTTGTCAAAATCTTCTTGTGTTAGGTTCTCTCCCTTTATATTTTTTCTAGACAACGCGTAGCTGTAATCGCTTACTTGGTTTAAAAATTTTGATGTTTTTTCGAGTTCGTTACTGCTTATTGGTAATTGTGACAGATAAGTTTGTGCAATTCCCGCTTCTCTCCATACGTTTGTTAGTGTCTCTGCTCCATGCTCCGGAGTTGTTGATATTAGTGCTTTTGCTAAGTATGTTTCAACATTTTGCACATAATCAACTAGCTCAAAAAATGACATGTTATAATTATTTTCTGCCGCTATCATGTATTTACGATTTTGTTGGTATGCATAGTACCCTATTGCCCCTATAATTGCAACTGCTAATATTATTGCAATTATTATTATTGATTTTTTATTGTCTTTCAAAATAAATCCCTCCATTATTTACAAAATCTGTGTTTCCCTATTGTTTTGATGTGTGGTCTTGACCAAATCCACTTGTTTGTTGCTGTGTCCGGATTAAAGTAATATATCGCTCCTCCTGTGGGGTCCCAACCGTTTAGTGCATCTCGCGCTGCTTTTACCACTGTCGACTCATCTTCTAGTGCTACATTTATCTGTCCATCAGATACTGCTGTAAATGCTCCTGGCTGATATATTACTCCTGATATTGTATTCGGGAAGTTAGGAGCTTTTACTCTGTTTAATATTACCGCTCCAACTGCTACTTGTCCCTCATATGGTTCTCCTCTTGCTTCTCCGTTTATCGCTCTTGCTAGTAATTGTACATCTGACGTTGTTCCAGAGTCGCTTGCTGCCACTGATTTTTCTGCAAATAGATTTTCAGAAATTAATTTTCCTATTAAAATTATCCCTAAAATTGCAAATATCAAAAGAATCGTTTTGGCTATCTTTTTCATTTTGTTCTCCTTTCGAAATGCATGTTTTTTATATTATTGGTAAGTTTTCTAAATTTATTCATTTTGCTTTTATTTTTTTTCATATTATGATAAAATCTTTTTAATACATTTTTAGAAAGGAACGAATTTTTAAATGAAAAAAATTTTGTTATTTTATGCATCTTTTGGTGGTGGTCATTTATCTGCCGCAAATTCAATAAAACAATGTATTGACGAAAATTTTCACGATTGCGAAACTAAATTAGTTGATTGTATGTTATATGTTAATAAACCAATAAATGCTATTTCTACAACGGCTTATAAAGAGATGGCTAAACGTTTTCCATGGGTTTGGGGAGATCTTTATAATCACTCAAGTAAAGGTCCTCTTGCTAGAATTAGCTCAACCTCGAACAATTTAATGGCAAAAAAGTTGTTGAAATTACTTAAAGAATATCAACCAGATATTATAATTTCTACTCATCCTTTTGCTAGTCAAATGGTAAGTTATCTTAAAAGAAAGGCTTTGATTGATTGCAAACTTGCAACAATTTTGACAGATTTTGCCCCTCATGAGCAATGGTTGGTTGGAGCTGACTATGTAGATTATTTCTTTGTTTCTCACGAAAAACTAAGACAAGAATTAATTAATACAGGAATTAGTGCTGACAAAGTTTTTGCTACTGGAATTCCTTTGTCTTATAGATTTTTATTACATTATAACAAAGAAGAAATTAAGCATTCTTTTGGGCTCGACCCAGATAAAAAAGTCATTTTGTTCTTTGGTGGTGGAGCTTTTGGATTAGGACGCGACGTAACAATAAAGATTTTATCTGCATTTATTCATAATATTGGGAATTATCAAATTGTAGCCATTTCCGGAAAAAACGAAAAAATGAGAGAAGAATTTAATTCTTTAGTAGAGCAGGAACATGCAGAAGATTTCGTAACCGTTCTTTCTTATACGAATCAGGTTCCAGAGCTTATGAGTATTTCAGATTTGGTTGTCACAAAACCTGGTGGGCTGACTTCCACAGAAAGCTTGTCTTCAGCTTTACCAATGGTTTTAATTAATCCTATTCCTGGTCAAGAAGAAGAAAATGCTGAGTTTTTGGAAAGTTCTGGTGTAGCAATTTGGCTTAAAAAGGATAGCGATTTTGAAAGTATTATTGCCGAGTTGTTGTCAGATAAGTCAAAGCTTCGTCAAATGAAGCTTAACACCAAGCTTTTGGCGAAAAAGCATTCCACAAAAGATATTTGCGACATTATTCTTAAAGATACCAAAATAGCTGATGTAAGATAATTTACATCAGCTATTATAATTGTACTCTTCCTTCTAGAGCTCTGCTTAGAGTTACTTCATCTGTGTACTCTAAGTCGCCTCCAACTGGAATTCCGTGTGCTATTCTTGTTACTTTTACTCCTAGCGGTTTTACTAATTTTGAAATATACATTGCCGTTGCTTCACCCTCTACTCGTGGGTTTGTTGCAAGTATTACTTCTTTAACTTTTCCGTCCATTAGTCTTGCTAGTAGTTCTTTAATTTTAATATCATCCGGTCCAATTCCATTCATTGGAGAAATTGAACCGTGTAGAACATGATACACTCCTTTAAATTCGTGAGTTTTTTCCATTGCTACAACATCTCTAACATCTTCTACAACACATATAACAGATTCGTCTCTTGCTTTATTACTGCATATTGGACATATTTCACTGTCTGAAATGTTGTAACATTTTGAACAATATTTTAAGTTTTTCTTTGCATTTTGTATGTTTGAAATAAATTCGTTTGTTTCCTCTTCACTTGCATTTAATATGTAGAATGCTAGTCTAGCAGCTGTTTTATTGCCTATACTTGGCAACTTTTCAAAGCTTTCTATTAATTTTTCTATTGATGGTGAATAATATGACATATATTGCTCCTACTACATTAATCCTGGTATGTTGTATTTTCCAAGTGATGCTGCTTGGGCATCATCTACTTGTTTTAATGCGTTGTTTACGCAAGTTGTAATTAAATCTTCTAACATTTCTACATCCTCTGGATCAAGTACTTCTGGTTTTATTTTTAATTCTTTTATTTCTTTTCTTCCTGAAACTTTTACCTTTACAGCCTCTCCACCTGCTGAAGCTTCAAATTCTTTCTCTGCTAATTCTTCTTGTGATTTTTCCATATCTGATTGCATTTTTTTAGCTTCTTTCATTAATTGATTTAGATTCATTCCTCCAAATCCCCCACCCATTCCTGGGAATCCTCCTCTTTTTGACATTTAAAATTCCTCCTTGTTATTCTATTATATTTATTGGTGCATCAATGTCTTTAGCAATATTACTAAATTTATCTGATGATGATGCAATTGTGTCATTATTGTCTAATAGTACAACCCTCATTGGTTGCGCCATTTCTATTGATACTTGCCTTACTATTTCGTTCATATTTTCTGGACGCTCTAGTATTGTCTTTCCAAAAGGTGTTATTCCTCTTTCAAATTTGATTCCAACAGTCATATCATTTATTTTGTTGGCTGTTGAGTTTAATAAATTTGTATAAAGCGAAATTTTTCCTGCTTGTTTAATTTGATCTACTATCTTTGGCCAATTTTCCACTGGTTCACCTAGCTTAACTGTATCTATCTTCTTTATTTCGGGTTTAAATTCTAATTTTGGCTGATTTGCAGTCTTGTTTTCCACATTTTGTACAGAATTGTTGACAACCGTTTTTGTATTTTTCATTAATGTCAATTCTTTTTCCAGCCTATTCATTTTATATTGTAGATCTTCTATTTCTTTAGAATTTATTGTTGGTGTTCCACTTGTAGCTTGTGTGGTAGATGTTTCGTTACAAAGTTTTATTATTGCAACTTGAAACATTATTAGCTTCTGTGATGACCATTTTATATCATTTTCTAAGTTTGATAATTCAAAGATAATTGATACTAATCTGTCTTTTTCTGTGCTATCTGCTAATTCTTTGATTTTTGCTTTTTCATCTTCATTGTATATTTCTAGCTTGTTATTTACTTTATATACCAAAATATCTTTTACATATTTTATTATTTCCCATAGGAAGTTTGTTATATCTTTTCCTTCTGCTATTATTTCATCTATTGATTGAAGTGCTGTCTGAGTATCTTTTTCTAATATACTTTTTACTATTTTATTTACACTCTCTGTCTTTGGAATTCCTACTAATTCTTTAACTACGCTATCTGTAATTGTTCCTTCTTCTTGCAAGCATCTTTCCAAAATACTTAAAGCATCTCTCATTGCACCTTCTGCAAGCACAGCTATTAATTGTTTTGCTTCGTCTGTAATATCTATTTTGCTTTCCTTGCAAACGAAGTTTAATCTTTTTTCTATGTCTGCATTTGATATTTTTTTGAAGTCAAATCTTTGACATCTCGAAAGTATTGTTGCAGGTAGCTTTTGTGGTTCTGTTGTTGCTAGTATGAATTTAACGTGTGCAGGTGGCTCTTCCAATGTTTTTAGCAAAGCATTAAAAGCTCCTGTAGAAAGCATATGTACCTCATCTATGATATATACTCTATATTTTGCTACTGTTGGTAAAAAGTTTACTTCATCCCTTATAGCTCTAACATCTTCTACGCTATTGTTTGATGCAGCATCCATCTCTACTATATCTGTTAATGAACCATCTAATGCCGCTTTGCATATTTCACATTCGTTGCAAGGCTCTCCATCTTTAGGATTTAAACAGTTTACTGCTCTTGCTAAAATTTTAGCAGCAGATGTTTTTCCTGTTCCTCTACCTCCATTAAATAAATACGCGTGCCCAATTCTTCCATTAATAATCTCGTTTTTTAATGTTCTGACAATATGTTCTTGCCCAACTATTTCATCAAAAGTTAGTGGTCTAAATTTTCTATATAAAGCCGTATATTCCAACTTTTTCACCCCACTATTTATATTTTAAAAAAGTATGAGCCTCTAACTTCTCTATGGAGAGCATCCCACATAGAGGAGTTCTGTTTATTGCTGCTTCCTTCCGGACCTGACAAGATTCGCAGTTCTCTATCGAGATACTTTCCATACAAAAGTTAGATATATCTCATACCTTTTGCATTATATACTATTTTTATTATTTTATCAAGATATTTGCTTGAATATGTTATTATTTTCTCGTTTAAACACAATATCTTTCATATCTGTTATTTCGTAACTTGCTTTTCCATCTTCGCAGATGTCTCCATATGGCAAGTCTAGGTCAATTTTGGCTTTATAATTTATTTTGTCTATTTTTATTACTAAATCAAATGACACTCTAAATTTTATTTCTTCTAGTGTTGCACCTGTTTTTGTTATTAGCTTTCCATCATGAACTATCTCTTCATCAGTGTCTGACACTAGTTTTGCAATATCTGTATTTGAAATTCTTATCGCAGCAGAGCCACCTTTGTTCCCTATTTCTAATGTTTTTAAATTGCTTGCCTTACCACCTACATATTCTAATTTGTCTTCTATTATATATGATTCGTCTTCCGTAAATGTTCTGCCTTCTGTACTGCTTGGCATTATTGCTTTTACTGTTCCTTTGGCAGGACTTTTGGTTACTTGTATATTTTTTATTGTTACAGAATCTATTATTTTATTTTTTGCATATTCTCCATTTTCATCTATAAAAAAATATATGTCATTGTTTTGGTTTATTTTTAAGTTCCATTTTGCGGTTTCTTCTGTGTTTTCTTGATTTTGCACTCCTTCTGCTGTGCTTATTACTGTAATTTTTGAAAGCTTGTATGGCATGTTCTTTTCGCCTTCTATTTGATATTGTAGAACTATAATAAATACTATGCCAATTATTATTGATAAAACTGCTATGGCTATGCTCATCTTTATTTTATCTTTCATATTTGTATTCATCTTTCCTCCACTATATAGATTGTGCGTCTGTTTTGGCGGAGATGGTGGGATTCGAACCCACGGGCCAGCTTTCACTGGCTAACTGATTTCGAGTCAGCCTCGTTATGACCACTTCGATACATCTCCTTGTATATTCTATTCACATATTATACCAAAAGAATTGAAAATGTCAAATTTATGTTTTAGTGGATTTTGCTTTTTCTTTGTGCTATAATTGTGATTATCAAATTTGAGGAGGACATTATGAGAGTTGTTATTCAAAGAGTTAAAAATGCAAGCGTTGAAATTGATGGTAATGTTAATGGAAAAATAAATACAGGTTTTTTAGTTTTGCTAGGAATTGCTTCCACAGATACTAAACAAGATGTGGATTATTTAGTAAAAAAAGTTGTAAACTTGAGAGTTTTTTCTGATGAAAATGATAAGATGAATTTATCTTTAAAAGATGTTAATGGAGAGCTTTTAGTTATTTCGCAGTTTACTCTATATGGTAATTGTAGAGAGGGAAATCGTCCTTCTTTTATAGAAGCTGCTAAGCCAGATGTTGCTATTCCTTTATACGAGTACTTTGTAGAGGAATGTAAAAAACAAATTTCTGTTGTTGAAACTGGAGTTTTTGGAGCAGATATGAAGGTTTCTCTTTTAAATGATGGTCCTGTTACTATTATAATTGAATCAAAGAAATAAAACACATAAAGCTGAACCCAAAATGTTAATTTGTCTAACATTTTGGGTTCAGTAAATTTATATATGGTTTTTGTTGTTGATTAGATTCATCAATTTTTTCTTTATTTGAGCTTAATGTATATCTATATGAATTTTGACTTTTGCTGCATATAGAATTCCATCCTTTTCAAGAAATATTACTTCTCCCTTTTCAGCAAGCCTAATATACCCATAATCTACTGTTGCATAATTATATGTTCCATCGTCAGACGTTTCTATTCTTCTATGATCATTATTAAAAATTTCATTCATATATATATTATATATTTTTGAAAAAGTAGTTGGTTGCTTAGTTTCTTTATTTCTCAAACCTATTGTTGATTCTGTTACATCATATACCTCATATGTTGCAGTTGTATCTATATTGCTTACCTCTACTTTTTTAGTATATGTTTTTCCAGTTATTATATCTTGTACTTTAAATTCAAATGTGCCATTTTCTGTGGCTATATATTCGT
>HF994429.1 GCA_000434195.1 Clostridium sp. CAG:780 | reverse complement strand
TTTTGTGATTTTATTATAAAACATTTTGTTTTATCTTTCAACCACTATTTGATTTTTTTATTAAATATGTTATTCAATAAAAAATCTTAGAAGTGCAATGTGCTTGCTTTCTAAGATTTTCTCGTTTTTCACTATTCCATAGTTTTATAATTCTTTGTTTTAGCCTATTGACTTTTTCCTTACAGTTGTGCTATATATAAAATTAGTTAGTTTTAATTAAATAACATATTCAATTAAAAAGATTATTTGGTTTTATTTGTTACTCATATAGAGATAGTTAGTTTTAATTGAATAACATATTTAATTAAAAAATTTATTTGGTCGTATTTATTAATCCTAAAGGAGTTTGAAAGTATTTTTTCCTTTCAAACTCCTTTGTTTTTTATTTTGCCAAATATCGCGTTATTTTCAATTCATTAGAAAACTTTTTCAAAGACCAAAATAACAGCTATCTAATTTTTTCTTAGATAGCTGTTATTTTTTATATTTCTGGCTCTGCTTCTGGTTTCTTCAATTCTGGATACATTTTAAATAATGTTTCCTCATGTTCTAATTGTCTTACAGTTCTTCCTTTTATTTCATAGCATGTAGGTAACTGTTCAAATACAGCTTGTGGGTTCTTCTTGTACAATTCGAAAATCCCTTGCAAGTCTTTGTTTTTGTATTTTGCATATGCAAGTTCCCCACCAACACACATTTTCTCTAATTCTCTCGTCCAGTATTGTACTTCTACTAATGGCATTTCGTGTGGTTCTTTTTTTATCATTGATATGTTTTCTTTTTTCAATACTATAAATTGATGTTTTGCGTCATATCTTTCTTTTCCATCTGTTCCATGTTGTCTTGTAAGTTCTACTTCAAACATCTGCGCTATTGCTTCTTGTATTTTCTCTAAGTCTTGTTGAGTTTTAGCTACAATTCTTATTCCAAAGCAATCGATTAGTCCTTTTTTAGGGTCATTTTCCGAGGCAGATTTGAAACTTTTTAATCTACCTGAAATTGAAACATCACTGTTTATTTCGTTTCTATTTATTAGTTGTTCTATCATGTAACCAACTAAACTTGCTGTCACTTCGTATCCAGCTTTTTGATGTGCTATGTATTTATTATAGCCTATTCTTTTTTCTTTTATGTCTTTATTTCTTGTATCCTGCAAATCCATCCCCACTTTCTTTGCCATTTAGTATTCTAACATACTTTTCTCTGCTTTGCAAGTATCTTCTGTTGATTATATGCTTTTTTACGAATTTTAATGTCTACATACAAAAATACTACCAATAATATTGGTAGTACATGCATAAGAGACCTACAAGTAGGTCTCAATATTTTCTTTTATTATGCTTTTTATTCGGCTGGTGTTTCAGAAACTGGTTCTGGATCTTCAGCTTCATCATAAGCTTTTAATATAGCGTTTGCAATCTTATCTCTTGTTGGTTGATTGATTGGATGAACTATATCTTTAAAGGTTCCATTTTTTTCTTTTCTAGGCATAGCTATGAATAGACCGTTTCTTCCTTCTATAACTTTGATGTCATGAACAACAAATTCTTGATCAAATGTTACTTGTGCAACAGCTTTCATTTTATTTCCTGAATTAACTTTTTTGATACGTACTTCTGTGACTTCCATGTGAGCACCGCCTTCCAATGTTTTTTTATTTGTACACTTGTGTATGTACATATATTATTATTCTCCATTTTCTTACAATTTCCTTCTCTTTTTACAAAAAAATAAAAAAATTTTTACCTATGCGCGATTCACATATTTATTTTATTCGAATATATTAAAGTAAAACATTTTTTCTTTTATTTTGTTTAATTATGTGCAATATATTTGCTTTTTATATTGAAAAAGTTGTTTTTTAAGTATATAATATACGAAGTAAATTTATGCAAAGGGGTGCGTATTAATGGTTCATATTGATGAATTAAAGAAATACAAACATATACATATGCTAGGAATAGGTGGAACAAGTATGAGCGGTATCGCCACTATCTTAAAGAAATGGGGTATCTATGTAACTGGTTCTGATGCTAATCCTTCTGAATTAGTTGATAAGCTGATAGCTGAAAATATACCTGTCACAATTGGACACGATTTAGATAATTTGAGAAAAGCTGATTTGGTAGTTTATAGTGCTGCCATTTCAAAGAATGATATTGAATATCAAGAAGCTGAAAGATTACATATTGAATTAATGGAAAGGTCAACTTTTTTAGGTCTTATAACAAAGGCTTTTAGAAATACTATTTGTGTTTCTGGAACTCACGGAAAGACAACTACAACTTCTATGATTTCAGTTTGTTTCTTAGAGGCACATAAAGATCCCAGTGTTCAGGTTGGAGCTATTTTGAAGCAAATTAATGGTAATAACAGAGTTGGAAACAGCGATAAAGGAGTTTGAAGGTATTTTCCCTTTCAAACTCCTTTATTTTTATTTATATAGATCTCGCATATACTACTTTTCCAAATTTATATGCATTAAATTTCTTTTGTAATTCTACTATTACCACTGGTAAAATTGATATTATTGCTGTCATTAGCCATTGAACTGAATTCAACGGAACTACATCAAATATTTGTGCAAGTGGACTTATTACAACAACCACTACTTGTAGCAAGGTTCCTAAAACAAACGCACCTACTAAATATCTATTTTCAAATAATCCTGTTTTAAGTATGCTTTCTTCACCTTTTATGTTAAAGCTGTGTACAAGTTCTAGTATTCCAAGTGACAAGAACGCCATTGTTCTTCCTACTTCTATCGAATATAAATTGTTTCCTATACTAAAAGCTACAAGTGTTAACATTCCAATCATTACACCTTCTGTTGTAATCTTACCCCAAAGGCCATCTGCAAATAGACTTTTCCTTGGATTTCTTGGTAGTCTGTTCATTATATTGTTTTCTGCTTTTTCTAATCCCAATGCTATTGCTGGAAGTGAGTCTGTTACTAGATTTACCCACAATAGCTGTATTGCAAGTAATGGTGATTTTATTCCTAGCAATAGTCCAACAAATATTGCTACTATTTCTCCTATGTTTGTCGCTAGTAAGAAATGTACTGCTTTTTTTATGTTATCATATATATTTCTTCCTTGTTTTACCGCTTCTACTATTGTCACAAAATTATCATCCGTTAAAACCATATCTGATGCGTTTTTTGCCACATCTGTTCCACATTTTCCCATTGCAATTCCTATATCTGCATTTTTTAGAGCTGGTGCGTCATTTACTCCATCTCCGGTCATTGCAACAACTGCTCCTGTACTTTGAAATGCTTTTACAATTCTTACTTTGTGTTCTGGCGAAACCCTTGCAAATACACTATATCGCATTATATCTCTTTCTAATTCCTGTTGACTCATTTTCTCTAGTGTTTCTCCATTTATAGCTAAATCTCCTTTTCTTAATATTCCTAATTCTTTTGCTATTGCCTTTGCTGTTTGTAGATGATCACCTGTTATCATTACTGTTTTTATTCCTGCTTTTCTACAAGTTTTCACTGCTTCTTTTACACCTTCTCTAGGTGGGTCTATCATTCCTATTAGTCCAACAAATGTTAGCTCATTTTCAATTGTTTCTGAATTAATTTCTCTTGGCAATTTCTCTACATCTTTATATGCTATTGCAATTACTCTTAATGCATCTTCTGCCATCATTTGATTCTGTTCTTGTAAGGCATCTCTTTTGCTAAATATCGGTTCTATTCTTCCACTTTGATAATACTGACTACATCTCTTTATTAATACATCAGGGGCTCCTTTTGTTATTATTCTATATTTTGAACCGATTTTGTGTATTGTTGTCATCATTTTTCTTTTTGAATCAAAAGATATTTCGTTTATTCTTTGCATTTGGTCATATAAATCTCTTTTTCTTAAGTTCATCTCCACAGCTGCATTTGTTATTGCAACTTCCGTTGCTTCTCCAATTACTTCTTGTGATTCGATGGTGTCTGTACACATTGTTCCAAGTTCTAATATAAATCTTCTATCATCGTTTTTTACAATTCCAACTGCATTTCTTATTTGAGTTACTGTCATTTTATTTTGTGTTAATGTTCCTGTTTTGTCTGAACATATTACACTACTGCATCCTAAAGTTTCAACCGCCGGCAATTTTCTTATTATACTGTTCTTCTTTGCCATTTTTGTAACACCTATCGATAACATTATTGTTACTATGGCTGGTAATCCTTCTGGAATTGCTGCAACTGCTAATCCTACTGATGTCATAAACATTTCTGTAATAGGAATTTGCTTCCATATTCCTATTAAGAAAATCAATCCACATATTATCATACAGGTTATTGCGAGTGTTTTTCCTACTTCTCCTAGTTTCTTTTGCAGTGGTGTTTCTGGCGATTCGTTTTCTATTATCATCCCTGCAATTTGACCAACTTTTGTATTCATTCCAGTTTCTACAACTACTGCTTCTGCGTGGCCATTTACTACTATTGTTGTTGCAAATGCCATATTTTTTAAATCGCCAATAGCTGTATTTGCATTTAATATAACATCTGCTTGTTTTGAAGTTGGCAGTGTTTCACCTGTTAAGCTCGACTCTTCTATTTGCAAATTGTATGAGTCTATGAGCCTACAGTCTGCAGGTACATAGTTTCCTGCTTCCAGTATTACAACATCTCCTGGTACTACTTGTGATGCTTCTATTTCTTGTATTTTTCCATTTCTTCTTACTTTTGCATTTGGTGCTGACATTTTCTTTAGTGCTTCTAACGATTTTTCTGCTTTTTCTTCTTGTATTAATCCCATTATTGCATTAAATATTACTATTGCAATTATTATAATGGAATCTATGTAATCTCCACTTCCATTAGTTTTAGCAACTATTGCAGATATTATTGCTGCTATTATTAGCACTATAATCATAAAATCATTAAATTGTTTGATAAATTTTATAAATAAACTTTCTTTTTTCTTTTCCTTTAAATTATTCGCTCCATATTTTTCTAATCTTTTACTTGCCTCATCTTCTGTTAATCCGCCTTGTCTTGCGTTTAGCTCATTAAATATTTGATTTAATTCTTTAGTGTACCACATAATTTCTCCTCCTAAAATCCTAAGTTTTATACATAGTATTCTACTTGTCCTGGAATTAGAACAAAAAAATACATGGATTATTAGTCCATGTATTTATATGAATTCATATATTTATAAAATTCAAATTATTTTTTGTTTACTAAGTCTTTTAATGCTTTTCCAGCTTTGAATACTGGTGCTTTTGATGCAGGTATTTTGATTTCTTCCTTAGTTTGTGGGTTTCTTCCTTTTCTAGCTGCTCTTTTTCTAACTTCAAAAGATCCGAACCCAACTAATTGAACTTTGTCTCCTTTTACTAAAGAATCTGTTACAACATCAACAAATGCATTTAATGTTGCTTCTGCATCTTTCTTTGTGCTTCCTGTTTTAGCAGCTATAGCTGCGATTAAATCAGATTTGTTCATTAAAATTTACCTCCTAATAAGATTGTATATGTAGACTTAAATGCATCTACTAATAACATTATTCGCCAATATTTGATAAAATCCTTCTTTTTTTTATCATATTTTTTCTTCAATCCTTTTAGTCTGTAAGGTTTATTCGTTTTCTTCTCCTAAAAGTGGCTATTTTCAATGGTTTTAGCGATTGTAACTTTTTATTCTTTTATTTAAAATTCTACCAAGTGGCAAGGTTTCAAGCTCATCTTTGCTAAAAATTTTGGTCACAAGTATACATATTGTATACACAATTACTGTAAAAATGATTGTTAATATTATGGCAATATTTTGGATTATTATACCGTTAAGTGTTTTATATATTTCAAAAGCTAATATTCCCATTGTAACTGTGGCTAATATTGGTTTTAGCACAAATTTTGTAAATTCAAAATTTATTTTTATGTTTTTTCTTAGAGCACATACGCTTATAATCATTGATACAAAATGACATGCAACCGTTCCAACTGCTGCTCCCGCCGTTCCACCTAGTACAAAATTGTCAGGATTTATTCTTATTAATATTAAATTAATTATTAGTTTGATTATTACTCCCACACTCAGTGATAATACCGGTATATAGAACTTGCCCAGTCCTTGCAATGCTCCATTTATTGTTTGCTCTAATGTTATAAATATTATTGATATTGCACTTATTTGGTATACAAATTCGCCAGAGCTTGCGTTTGGAAACAGCATCATTAATATTGGTTTGGCAAATATTATCATTCCGTACGCTACAAGGTAAACCAATTAATATTGTTACTAATGTTGATAGTTTTATTCTTTTCTGAATATTTGCTATATCTCCCACTGCTTTAGCTGACGATATTGCTGGAACTAGCGCTGTTGCAAACGCTATATTAAATGATAAAGGGAGTGTTACTAGCATATCTATTTTTCCACTTAATATTCCATATTGAATTTTCGCTTCTTCTTCTGGTAAAAAAGTTTTTAATCCTCTTATTACAGTCATTGAGTCTATATTTTTATTGAGTGAACCCAGTATTGCGCTCAATGTCAGAGGCAGAGCTATAATGATTATACTTTTTATTATTTCTAATGTTGTTATTGTTTTATATCTTATAATTACTTTTGATTCATATTTTCTGTTTTTTAGATATAGTACAAATAGATATACAAATCCTATGAACGTAGCTATTGTTGTTGCCAGATTTGCCCCTGCCGCCATTACGTTGGTAGTTCCCTGATATCCCATTATTAGGCAAATCGTTTCTACTATAAATATTGTAAGTATTGTTTTTGAGAGCTGTTCTATTGTCTGCGATTTTGCCATTGGTTTCATGTTTTCGTACCCATTAAAATAGCCTCTTAGTACTGAAATTATAGAAACAAAAAACACTGATGGTGCAAGTATTATTAGTGTAAGCTCTGCTTCTGGTATTTGTAGCCATTTATTAGCTATGACTTTTGCACTAAAAAATAACAGCACTGCTCCTAAAAATCCTATTATTGAAAACAATGCAAATGCAACTTTAAATATTTTCTGAGCTCCTCTATTGTCTCCTACTGATAATTTTTCTGAAATTAGTTTTGCTATTGCATTCGGAACTCCTATAGATGCTATTGTTAGCAGTAATGCATATATTTGAAAACCACTATTATATATTGCATTTCCGGCATCTCCAAATCCTTTTTTATTTGTTAAATATAGTTTATATATTAGCCCGAATATTTTTATTATAACTTGAGAAAACATTAGAGTCATAATTCCTTGCATAAAACTCTGTTTTTTTGTTTTAGACATTTTATTTCCTCCTGTGTAAATATATTCGCAGGTTGTTTATTTAATTCTATTTAAGCCTTTCTTGTCAAATATCTCATTGTTTTTTCATAATATTCTTTTATGTGCATACTTTTTAACAAAAAAAATGACATTTTTTGCACAAAATTGCTCAAAACACTTGTATTTTTCTTCATTTTATAAGATAATATATATGTAGGATATTTTTGGAAAGTGGTGAATTTTTTGAAAGTAATAGATAAATTATTGAAGAAACTAAAAACTGATCGAAATACTTTTTGTACTTATATATTAACTTTAGTATCTGCCTATTTAGTTGTAGATAGAGTAGTTGAAATGTTAATGATGATATTTACAGGTATGGCTTGCACTTATTGGGGACCTATTGGTTATACCCTAGCTATTGCATGCCCTGTATTTGCGTTCTTATTATCATTCTCATCTAAGTATGCAGATTCAGACAAAACAAAATTAGTATTTTTCGATACATATATTGTATGTATTTATTTACTTGTAATATCGATGTTTGTACAGTTTATTAATCAATTAGGTTGGATGTTATTTATGTCAGTTCCAAACTTCTCATATATAGCAGCAAACTTCTATACATTGATTAAGCCGGCATTTTCAGCCGTAGCATTGTACTTACCTTTAACAACATTTTTCTTAGTAATTAAATTCTTGATTACATTTGTTCACGATAATAGACAAATGCTTGAATCTATTTACGAGTATAAAGGTATTAGCTTAGCTGATAAATCAGCTTCTTGGGGAGATTATACTTGTGAGTTGTATTTTGGACTTGATAAGCGTAACGGAACTAAGGTTAAGCTTGCAGAGGAAAAGAGATTCTTCCCTACTTTGATATGTGGTATCTCTGGTTCAGGAAAAACTTCTCTTTTATTTGAACCTATGATTGCACAGGATTTAACAAAGAAATACTTTTTTAGAGAAGTTTCAAAGGAAATGGGATTTACAGCTTTAAAGACTGGAATTGCAACATTAACTTGTCCTTACACTAGTGAGTACATCAATTCTAATTTTAATTTAAACATGATCAAACCAAAAGAAGGAAAAGAAAATGTTTATAATACTTATTTTAAGAAATTAATTATTGCTGGTGCAGGAGATAAATATATTTACAAAAACCTTGGTATCACATACATTGCACCTGATATTGAATCAGTAAATCGTATGATGAAAGTAGCAAAGGCTCAAAAACTAAAAGTTAATCTTATAGATCCAAATGATCCAACCTCAGTTGGTGTTAACCCATTTGTTTTTGATGATCCAATTCAAACAGCAATAGCTATTTCAACTGTTTTAAAAGGTTTGTACTCTTCAAGTGCACCTGATATGACTTTAGCTTACAGAGAAAATGCAGCAAATCAAGCTGTTGAAAACTTAGCTATATTGTTAAAAGAAATGTATCCAAGATTGCACAATGACGATTTACCTACTTTAGAAGATGTATTAAATTGTTTAACAGATTTCGATTTAGTAGTAGATTTGTGTGAAGCAATGAAACAAGATTCTGAACTTGCTGAAAAGTATACAGCATTGATAAAATATTTTGAAAGAAACTTCTACCCAGAAGCATCTGGTAGATCTGATATGGAAAAATTCGTAACACATGCTAGTGCTCAATTAGATAGCTTGTTACGTTACAGTGGTGTAAAAAATATTTTATGTAATAGAGTAAACACTGTCAACTTTGACAAAGCTCTTTCAAATGGAGAAATTACTTTTATCTGTACAAGACGTGGCGATTTGGGACCAAACATTCATCAAGCTTTTGGATTATTCTGTATCCTTATGCTACAATACTCAGTTTTAAGAAGACCTGGTACAGAAAAGGATAGAGTTCCACATTTCTTCTATGTAGACGAGTTTTCAGACTTTGTTGGAAATGTTACTGATCCATTGTTTACAATTTATAGAAAATATAGAGTTTCTACTGTTGTATCTGTTCAAAACTTAGCTCAGCTAGATGGAGCAGATAAAAAACATAGAGAAACTATCACAGCTAACTGTTCTAACAAATTTGTATTTGGTAACAATACTCCAGAAGACAACGAATGGTGGTCACAAGAGATTGGTAATGAAAAGAGATGGCAATTTGGTAATTCTTATGATACTGCAAAAGGTGAATACGAGCCAAAACTAACTGGTATCAAGTATGGACCTGTTATAAGATATCAACCTGGTAAATTACAATCACTTAAATTTAAACAAGCTTTGTATAAGTTAAAAAATCTTAGTGGTAAATTTGATAATGGTATTGTTATATTAGATTTCATGTCACCAAAATATAATGAAGAAAAGAATGTTAAATTCTATGATTTCGACAAGTATAATTCTGGAACGCCTTATACTCATGATGATGACAACAAGAAAAAGAAAAACAATTTAAAACATTATCACTTTGATGACAATGTTGATGATGAAATAGATCCAATTAATACAGATACAGCAGATTCTAAATACTTATTTGATAATGAAGATGCTATCGTAATTAATTTTAAGAAACCAAACAGTAAAAATTAATTTGTTTGACAAATTTACAAATTTATTATATAATATTTTTATAAGCTTTTGATCGAGCTTAAATAACTTTGAAGGGAGGCACTAATATGTCTATGAAAACTTGCCCTTGTTGTGGCGGGTCCGGAACGGTTGACGAAAATACCCCTGATGAGCGCGAGTGTCCGTTTTGTTACGGCTCCGGATATGTTGATTCGGATGATGATGATTAATTAGTGTTTCAAAAAAAAGAGAGAAGAGCAACTGCTCTTCTTTCTTTTTTTATCCTAATAATTTTATTTCTACGTTTTCGATTTTGTATTTGTTTGTTGCTTCATCTAGTTTAAATGTTATTAAACTCTTATCTAAGCTTTTTTCGTTTTGTCTTAGATCTGTTGTGTAATATAAATTTATTTTATTTATTTCTAGTCCATTCATTACAATAACTTTAAAAACTTCTGCCATGTGTTTTTCATCTTCACATAGTAATATAAGTTGTGGTAATGTTTTGAATCCAGAATCCATTGGCATAAAATTCTCATAGAAATCTTTGTATAATTTCATTTTTTCTACAAGTTTTTTCTCCCAATCGTCTTCCCTTCTAATTGCTTCGAAAATGAAGTCTATTGATTTTAATGCTTTTTTTAGTGTAACTTTACCACCGGTAGCTTTAAATGTCTTATTGGCCGTTTTCGCTGTAATTGGAGGCTTTACTTCGTACGAATCAAATGCTTTTACTTTTTCCATGTATGCAATTAATAATTGGTTTCCTGCTAGTCTCTTTTTTATCATTGCAACAGGTTTTGTGTTGTCTGTTGGTTGCCATTTACATTCTATTCCTCTTGAGCTTAGCAAGTATTTTCCCATTTTTTCTAAGCAATATACTCTGTATATTCCTTTTCCGTCTTCTGAATTAAAATAGTATCTTGTTAGTATTTTTGTTTTAACTAGTTGTTCTAACTTGTTGTTTAATTTGTCTTGCGACTTTACTTCTATTTTTTCTCTTTCCAATAGTTTGAATAATTGTCTTGATGTGATAAATTCAAATTGATTTACAAGTTCCATAATTCTAAAATGTAAATCATTGATGTGTCCTACATTTATCTTTTGAACTATTTGATTCATTGACACATATCCGTCTTTTCCATCAAATACTTTTATTTCTCCCTCTCTTATTGCAAATGGAGATACAGTTGTTTTAATGTTTGAATCTTCTACCATTTTGATTCCTCCTTTATTATACTAATTTTAGTTTAATTTTTTTCTTGTCTTCAATAATCTTTTTTACATAAACTTCGACTTTTTGTCCATATTCAAAACCTTCTTTGTATTCTGCCATGCCTACCAGATTTGGTTTTAACTCAATGAATATTCCTCTTTTGTCTTTTTCTGTTTCCCTTATTATTCCTGGTATGATTGTTTTCTCTTGTATATCTTTTATATTCTCATCCCAAGTTCCTAGCATTTCTTTATAAGAAAAATACACTCTATTCTTTTCTGTGTTTACGTCTTTTACTACAACATTTATTTTTTGTCCTACCGAAAGTCTTTCTTTAGGCGTCTTTATCCTTGCAACTGATATATCTTCTATATACAGCAAACCATCTATCCCTTTGTCTGTTTGTATAAATGCTCCATATGGTTGTATGTTTTTTACCACTCCACTTACAATTTCGCCCTTATGTACCGCTGTTTCATTCATTTTCACATCCGCCTTTTCTTCTGTTTACACTATTTTTCCACATTTTGTATTATTTGTCAATACTAAAATTTTCTACTTCTTTTGCTGTTAAGTATCTCCAATGTCCTATTTCAATGTTTTTAACATCTAAATTTCCTATTTTTCTTCTATGTAGAGCCAATACTTTTTTTCCTATTGCCTCACACATTTTTCTTACTTCTCTATTTTTACCTTCATGAATTGTAATCTGCACTCTTGAAAAATTTTTTTCTTCGTCTGTTTTTAATATTTTTACTTTTGCCTTTCCAGATATATAATCTTCTATCTCGACTCCTTCTTCAAGTCTTTTTACATCTTCTTGATTTACAATTCCTTTAACTGTTACTGTGTATGTTTTTTCTATTTCGTTTTTAGGATGTGTCACTCTGTTTATAAATTCTCCATCATTCGTTAAAAGAAGTGCTCCAGAGGTGTACATGTCAAGTCTTCCAACTGGCAAAACTTTTTCTTTAATTTTAACTAAGTCTAAAACTGTCGGCCTATCAAATTGGTCCTTTGCAGTTGTCACATATCCTATTGGTTTATTTAATAATACATAAACCTTTTTTTCGATTTTTTTGACTTCTTTACCATTAAATTCGACCTTGTCTGTTTCTGGATTTATTTTTGTTCCTAGTGTTGTTACAATTTTTCCATTTACTTTGACTTTGCCATCTAGTATGTATTCCTCACATTTTCTTCTCGCTGCAATCCCATTGTTTGCAAGGTATTTTTGTAATCTTTCTTCCATCTATTTTCCCTGCTTTCTTTCTTCTAATTGTTTTAAAACTTCTTCAAAATATTCAGGCATAGGAGCTTCTAGCTCTAACTCTTCTCCTGTTACTGGATGTTTGAATTTTAAGTATTTTGCATGCAACATTTGCCCTTTTACGCCAAATTCATTTTTTCCATTTGAGTACACTTCATCCCCAACTACTGAATGCCCAATATATGACATATGCACTCTTATTTGGTGTGTTCTACCTGTATCTATTTTTACTTCCAGTAATGTATATTTATCGTATCTTGCTAAAACTTTAAAATGTGTAACAGCTTCCTTTCCATTTTTGTCCACTGCCATCTTTTTTCTATCTTTCTGGCTTCTTGTAATCGGCATATCGATTGTCGCTTCGTCTTCTGGCACAATTCCTCTAACCAAAGCTATATATTTTTTTGTTACTTTTCTATCTTGAATTTGTTTGCTCATGTTCATGTGAGCTAAATCGTTTTTAGCAACTATTAGTAATCCTGATGTATCCTTATCTAGTCTGTGTACTATTCCTGGTCTAATTTCTCCACCTATTCCAGACAGACTTTCTTTACACATTGCTAAGATTGCATTTGCAAGTGTGCCATCTGGGTTGCCATTTGCTGGATGTACTACCATTCCTTTTGGTTTGTTTACTACAATAATATCTTTGTCTTCATATATTATTGGTACCGGAATGTCTTGTGCTATTAGCTTTGTTTCTGTTGCTTCTGGCATATTTATTTGAATTGTATCTCCAGATTCTGGTTTGTATGAAGCTTTTTGTTTTTTGCCATTTACAAGTATATCTCCTGTGTCTAGCAATCTTTTAATTGTTGTTCTTGATATTTCTGTTTTTGCTTCCGCTATATATGCGTCTAATCTTTTGTTTTGCTCGTTATCTTGTACAACTATTTCTTCCACATTCTTCTCCTTTATTTATTTCTTTCATATATCACAAAATAGTCATCTGAATATATTCTATTATATTTGTCATTCTTATCTATTAGCATATTTAGTTTTGATTTTTTAGACAAAATCACATGTGTAATATCATATTTTTCAAAAGTTTTTTCATAATATTTTGATATATTTGATGTTCTTATATAATCTGAGAAAATATCTCTTCCTTTTGCAAGTTCTTCATCTTGAGAGTCTTTTATCTTGTTAAATTCTGGTGCATATAAATCAGCTCTTGAGTCTATAAATACTGGTATTCCCCTAAATATTAAGTAACTACCGTAATTATATTCGTTAAATAATCTAATCGATTTTAAGTCTAAATTTTCTGTTATATATGTTGCTGCGTCTACTGGATATGATGATTCTTTTACAAATTTATCATTTACTTTTGGTCTTATTTCTAATATTGCTAATAAAGCTATGATACAGAACACTGCGATAGTTCCTAATGTTGAAACCATGATTTTCTCAATTTCTTCTAATCCCTTGTTGTCATATTTTCTAAACAAATCTGCAATCAGTTTAGCAATAATTGCACTTCCCAATAGTACAAACATTGAAATCTGTCTTCTTGTCATAAACATCAATAGCGCTAAACCTGCTAACATGAATAAATCTTTTAATCTTATTTTTGTGTCTGTGAATATTAATAGCACTAATACTAAAACAAGTGTAATTAATATGTTTTTTGCGTTTATTAATGTCAGTGGAAGATGTTCGCTTATACTCTCTGTTGTGTTTCCTTGCATTGTTTTATACAAATATGTGTATGGTGTATCTCCAAGTGGTGTTAATAGTCCTGTAAGTGCACATATTATCATTACTAATATCAACCACTTTGTTGCCGTGTTTTTCTCATATTTTATTCTATAAGGCTTTTCTCTTCTTTTAGCTTGGTTTTCTAAATATTTTTTATTTGCTATTTGGCTCTCTTCTTTTTTTGCTATTAGTTTGTTTGCTTTTTCTGTGTATTTTTCCTTGTTTTTATCTGTTTTTTTATTGTTTATTTTTATTCTTAGGTCATATATTTTTTGTTGTATTTTATATATTGGTTGAGCGTCAATTATTGTGAATATTAAATATTCTGCAATATATGGCAAGAATATTACAAAGAAGAATGGCCATACCGCGCAATGTAGATTTGCTATAGCTATTGAAATTAATACTATTCCAACTGGATATCTTATTTTTTTGGTTTCTAAAAATTTTTCTATTAACAATATGGTTAGTTCTAATAATATGAATGTTACTAGCTGTGCTCTTGCCGCGATGTAGTCTTTCATCAAGTACATTGCTCCAATTGTAATAAAGAATGATACTAATCTGTTTTTTGATATTTTACAGTTTGTGAAATACATTAGCACGCCTAATATGCACGCAAGTACTATTGTTGAAATAAATATTCCCGTCATTCCAAAAGTATTATATATTAAGTAAATAATTACGTCATATGCCCAATGCGGATATGTGTATGGCATATTTTCGTGCCAAGAAAATGGATCTTGCATGTCCACTGTTTTTGTGTTGACTATGTGCTCTCCTATTTTTATTGTGTAGTATGTGTCATTTTGTAGTGTTACAGGACACAATGATGCACAAAAAATTATTATTGCTACTACTGCTAATATGTTAAATTTTATTGCTCTTATTTTTGCGCTGTCTTCTTTTTTTTCTTTATTTTTTTGCTTTTTCTCTATATTTTTCACTTGTTCTCTCCTTACTATTTTATATTGCTAATTATACCAGTTTCTACCATAAAAAGCAATACAAAAAGAAGATTGCAGTTAAGCAACCTTCTTGTATTTTTTTATTTTAATTGTTTTGCAACTTCTTCAGCAAAGTTTTCTTCTCTTTTTTCTAGTCCTTCACCTTTTTCA
The DNA here is from genome assembly GCA_000434195.1 of Clostridium sp. CAG:780. Lineage (GTDB taxonomy): Bacteria > Bacillota > Clostridia > TANB77 > CAG-508 > CAG-245. The sequence continues at coordinate 1,736 of HF994429.1, read as the reverse complement.
AGTCTTGCAAATCTGTTTATTGTAGCACCTTTTTCTTGTAATAATTGTTTAATTTTCATGTCTGGGTTTTTAACAAATTCTTGGTCTACTAAGCATATTTCTGAATAGAATTTTCCGATTCTTCCTTGTACCATTTTTTCAGCTATTGCTTCTGGTTTTCCTTCATTCATAGCTTGAGCTTTTAGTATTTCCATTTCTTTGTCTATTCTTTCTTGTGGTACTTCGCTCTCGTTTACGAATTCTGGTCTTGCTGCTGCAATTTGCATGCATATATCTTTTGCAAGTTGGTCATCAGCATTTTCCATATCTACTAATACAGCAATTTTTCCTTCTCCATGGATATATGTTGCTAGTTTTCCATTTGTTTCAAATCTAGCAAATCTTCTTATTGACATGTTCTCTCCAATTGTAGCTATTTTGTTTGTTAATACTTCTTGTACTGTTTTGTCTGGTTCAGCTATTGATTTTTGAGCTAATAGTTCTTCAACATCCTTTGGATTGTTTAAAGCTACTTGTTTTACAACGTCTTTAACAAAAGCTTTGAATTCTTCATTTTTTGCAACGAAGTCAGTTTCAGCATTTACTTCTACAACTGCTCCTACTTTTGCATCTTCTGATAAGTAGCTATCTACTAATCCTTCTGCTGCTATTCTTGATGATTTTTTAGCTGCTTTTGTTATTCCTCTTTCACGTAATAACTCTGTTGCTTTTTCCATGTCTCCATCAGTTTCTGTTAATACTTTTTTGCAGTCCATCATTCCTGCACCTGTTTTTTCTCTTAATTCTTTTACTTGGCTTGCTGTAATCATTATATAACCTCCCTTTATTTTGATATAAATCTTATATCTTTTTATAATTTAAAGGATAGGGCACGCCCTACCCTTTTATATTTAATCTTAAATTATTCAGCTTCGTTTTCTTCAGCTGCTTCAACAACTTCTTCCATGCTTGTTGGTTCTTCTGAAACTTCTTCTTGAACTTCTTCAGTTTCTTCTGCTTCAAAAGATTCTCCTTGTCTTCCTTCTATGATTGCATTTGCCATTGTATCAGCTATTAATTTAACTGCTCTTATAGCATCATCATTTCCAGGAATTACGTAGTCAACATCTTCTGGATTACAGTTTGTGTCTATTAATCCTACTGTTGGGATGTTTAATTTTCTTGCTTCTAATATAGCATTTCTTTCTTTTTTAGGATCTACTATGAATAAAACTCCTGGCATCTCTTTCATATTTTTGATACCACCTAAGTTTTTCTCTAATTTATCCATTTCTTTTTTAAGAAGTATAACTTCTTTTTTAGGTAATACATCGAAAGTTCCGTCTTCTTGCATTTTTTCAAGTTCGTTTAATCTTTCAATTCTTTTTTCTATTGTAGCAAAGTTTGTAAGCATTCCACCTAACCATCTTTGGTTAACGTAGTACATACCACATTTTTCAGCTGCTTCTTTCATGCAGTCTTGAGCTTGTTTCTTTGTTCCAGCATTCCACCTAACCATCTTTGGTTAACGTAGTACATACCGCATTTCTCAGCTGCTTCTTTCATACAGTCTTGAGCTTGTTTCTTTGTTCCTACAAATAGAACTGTTTTTCCTTCTTCAGCTTGTTCTTTTAAGAATTCATAAGCCTCATCAAGTTTTTTAGATGTTTTTTGTAAATCGATGATGTGAATACCATTTCTAGCTTGGAATATATATTCAGCCATTCTAGGATCCCATCTTCTTGTTTGATGTCCGA
>HF994428.1 GCA_000434195.1 Clostridium sp. CAG:780 | reverse complement strand
AAGTAGACATAATAAAAGCTAAAAGAAGGCGCCACTAGTGTGGTGCTTCTTCTGCGTTTACAGCTATTGTTATGTAAATATGCAAAAACTAAAATAACTTATTAAAAATATACCAACATAGAAAAGTAGCAGTATTAATGATTGACTAAACTACATGAAAAAACTAAAAATTTAATAAAAAATATTGAAAAAAATATTAAATAATAGTAAGATTATAAGTAGTATAAGTTGGAGGAAAAGCAAATGAAAAAAATAAAAAATGAAAAAGGAATAACGTTAGTTACATTGACAATAACTATTGTAGTATTAATGATTTTATCTTTCTCGATAAACGTAAGTGTAAAATCAACAATGGAAACTAGAAACTATAACTATGTAAAAGAAGATATAATCAATCTATCAGAAGAAGTGAAAGCATATTACTTAAAGAATAATAGCTTACCAATAGACGAAACAAAGACATATAATTTGGCAGACTATGGAGTGCCAAGCGAAGACATCAATCCAAATGATTCTGGAAACTATTATAGAATTAAAACTAACATGTTAAATGATGTAAATCTTAACAATGGCGGATTTGAAAATAATGATGCAAATGAAGAAACTAACGACATGTATGTTGTAAATGAAACAACACTAACAGTGTATTATTTAAGAGGAGTAACCTTTGGCGGCCAAAAACATTATACAATCACAGATGAATTTTCTGCAGGTGGACTAGCAGAGGATAATTATACAAAAACAGAATTACCTATAATATCTTCAGTAACAATGCAAAGTGATAATACTAATAAATATGAAGCAACAGTAGGAAACAAAGTAACATTAAAAATTATTTCAAATTACAAATTAACAAAAACACCAACAATTACAATAGATGGAACAAATGCTACAGCCAACTGCACATGGGAAAATAAAACAGGAACCGTGGAAGTGACAATCAATTCAACAAAAGATGCAGATGGAAATTCTAAAGAAGGACAACCAATAGAGTTTAGTATTTCCGATTATGAAGCAGATGGAAGAACTGGAGAAACCATAACAAAAGTAAACTTTGGAAAGACAGTGTATTTTAAATAAAAATGGGCAAAAAATGCACGAAAAAGGTTGCAATTAAAATAAATTTATGATAAAATAAAGCAGTGCAAAATAGCACTGCTTTTTAATGGGAAACCATTAAAATCCTTACTTACATTCAATATGTAGGTTATAAATCCATGAGGAGGTGAAAATAATGAATAAATACGAGAGTATAGTCATTATTAATCCAGCTGTTGAAGAAGAAAGAGTTAATGAATTAACAACAAAATTCACAGATATGATTAATAAAGATGGAAAAGTAGAAAAAGCTGAAAATCTTGGCAAAAAGAAATTAGCTTACCCTGTAAAGAAAAATGCAGAAGGTTACTATGTAACATTAAACTTTACAGCAAATCCTAGTTTAATAGCTGAACTAGAAAGAAACTACAGAATTACTGATGATGTTATAAAATATATGACAATCAATGTAGGAGAATAATAAAATAAAAATGGAGGTCACTTATGAACAAAGTAATTTTAATGGGTAGACTAACAAGAGACCCAGAAGTAAGATACACACAAACAAGCAACACATTGGTAGCTTCTTTTTCACTTGCTGTAAACAGAAGATTTGCTAGACAAGGAGAAGAAAGACAAGCAGACTTTATAAACATAGTTGCATGGAACAAAACAGGCGAATTTGTAAGCAAATATTTTAAAAAAGGTCAACAAGTTGCAGTAATCGGAAGATTACAAACAAGAACTTGGGATGATGACAAAGGCCAAAAACATTATATAACAGAGGTAATTGCAGAAGAAGCATATTTTGCAGATAGCAAAAGAGATGGCGCAACAGGAGATTTTGGGGCAAGCTTCGGAACAGATGCAACAGGCTCTGCTGGCGAAAGCTCAGAATTCGAAGTATCATCAGGAGATGACTTACCATTTTAAGCTAAATAATAAAAGTTAGGGGGAAAGACTAATGGCAGATAAAAGACAAAATAGAAGAAATAATGGTGATGAAGATTATAATCCAAAATTTAGAAAAATGAGAAAAAAAGTTTGCCCATTATGTGCAAATAAAGAATTAGTTCTAGATTATAAAAATGCAGATCAATTAAAGAAATTTATCAATGATAAAGGCAAAATATTACCAAGAAGAGCAACAGGAGCGTGTGCTAAACATCAAAGAGATATTACAATAGCAGTAAAAAGAGCAAGACAAATAGCTATATTACCATATACACAAGAGTAATAAGAATAAATGTTACATATATGTAATAATATTGTAATGGAAATATAATTTTAAATAGTTGACTATTTAAAAAAAGAATAGTAAAATTAAAACTGTAAATAATAATAAAAATAATTTAAGAAAAGGAGAACATACATGATGAAACGTAGTTCAAAATTAATTATAGGAATTGTTTTAGCATTAGTAATCGTAGCTAGTTCAACACTTGTATTTGCTGCAAACGATGAAACACCAGCTATCATAATAGGAGGAGATTCATCAAATACACAAAACACAGTGGAAAACACAACAGAAAATACAACTAGCCAAAATTATACTCCTTTAAACACATCAACAACTTATAATACTACAAATACAACTAACACATTACCAAAAACAGGAGTAACAGATGGATATGTTGTAGCAATATTAATGGTAGTATGTGCTATATCAGCAATATATGCATACAGAAAAATAAGGGACTATAATATAAAATAATTTAATATATAATTGTTCGTTAAACTATTGACAAAGTTATACATTTGCCAATAGTTTTTTTATGCCTTCTCATATGCTGTTATGATTATTCGGGTTTTCTTTATACTATTACAAGTCATTAGAGTTACAACTCTTTGACCATTAGTATTTTGAGAAGTACAGCTCATATCATCAGAAGAAACTTCTTTTTTATCGGCAACAATATAGGAAACGTGAGAGCCATTATTTGCATATATATCTATTTGGTCTCCCTGCTCCAGACTACTAATTTTTGCAAAAAAAGTATTGTCTATATAATTATGACCGGCAATACATAAATTTCCAATCTCGTTAGGCAAAGGGCCAGCAAATCTGCAAGGAGCAATTTTTAATAATTCCTCGGAAGAATTGGATAAGATGGGATAATCAAGTTTTATTTTATCAATCTTTATAATGCCCACAACAAAAGATTCACTTTTCTTAGGCGCGGAAGTACCATTCAAACTAGTGCTATAAGAAGGCGAGTCTGAATATAAATATGATATAGAATAAGTTGTAGCAAGTTCTTTGGATAAATTGTCTCTTTTGTTGACATCATAAATATAATAAACAAAAACAACTGCAAAACAGAATAATCCTAAAAAAGCTAGGAAAAATAATACTTTAAATAATATTGAATTTTTCATTTTCTTCATCCTTTTAAATATATATAATTAGTTTGAACAAAAAAATAAAAAAAATTAATAAAATTTCAAAAAAAGATACAATTTATCTTTAATATATGATAGAATAAGGAAGATTAAAATATAACTAGGTAAAGGAGTAAAAACATGGCTGAAACCAAGTATAAAAGAATCTTGTTAAAGCTAAGTGGAGAAGCTTTAGCAGGAGAACAGAAGACTGGCGTGGATTCATTTGTATTAGATAGAATCTGTAATGAAATCAAAAGAGTAAAAAAGATGGGAGTTGAAATTGCTATTGTTGTAGGAGGCGGAAATTTCTGGAGAGGCAAAAATGGCAAAGAAATGGAAAGAGCAACATCTGACTATATGGGAATGCTTGCAACAGTAATGAATAGCTTAGCATTGCAAGATGCGTTAGAGGCTCATGGAATGGAAGCAAGAGTTCAAACAGCAATAGAGATGAGACAAATAGCAGAACCTTACATAAGAAGAAAAGCATTGCAACATCTAGAAAATGGAAGAATAGTAATATTCTCTTGTGGAACTGGAAGCCCATATTTTACAACAGATACAGCAGCTGCTTTAAGAGCAACAGAAATAGGAGCAGATGCAATATTAGTTGCAAAAACAATTGATGGAGTATATTCAGCAGATCCAAAGATGGATGCAAGAGCAATAAAATATGATAATATAACTTATCTAGATATATTAAGTAAAAATCTTAAAGTAATGGATTCAACAGCAATATCATTATGTAGAGACAATAGCATTCCGTTAATAGTGTTCGCAATGAGTGAACCAGGAAATATAGAAAAAGCAGTAAAAGGCGAAAAAATTGGAACCTTAGTACAAGGCGAATAAAAGAAAAGGGGTAAAAAATTATGGATTTTAATAGTATTGAAGAAAAAATGAAAAAAACAATTAGCGTATTTGAGGAAAGTTTATCAGAGGTTAGAGCAGGTCGTGCAAACCCAAATATATTAAACAAAATAACAGTTGATTATTATGGAGTTGCTACTCCAATCAACCAAATAGCAGGAATATCAGTTCCAGAACCAAGAATGATACTTATACAACCTTGGGATATTAGTATGTTAAAAGAAATTGAAAAAGCAATAAACATAGCCGAGATAGGAATCAATCCTAACAACGATGGAAAAGTTATAAGACTTGCATTCCCAGAACTAACAGAGGAAAGAAGAAAAGACTTAGTAAAAGATATTAGAAAAATAGCTGAAGAATCAAAGGTTGCAATAAGAGCAATTAGAAGAGATGGAATGGATATGGCAAAAACAGCACAAAAAAATAATGAAATGACACAAGATGACTTAACAGCAGCTGAAACAAAAATTCAAAAAATGACAGATACCAAAATTGCAGAAATCGATGAATTATTAGCTAAAAAAGAAAAAGAAATAATGACAGTTTAAAGGAGTTGTGTTTTAATGGAAGAAGATATTTGCAAAGTAATAGATATGGATAATTTACCAGAACATATTGCAATAATTATGGATGGCAACAGAAGATGGGCAAAAGCAAATAAGCTTACAACTGCACAAGGACACAAAGAAGGCGCAGAGAATTTAAAAAGAATATCAAAATATGCAAACAAACTTGGAATAAAATATATGACAGTATATGCGTTCTCAACAGAAAATTGGAAAAGATCACAAGAAGAAGTTGGAGCAATAATGAAACTGCTTAAATTCTACATAATAGACTTCTTTAAATCTAATGATGAGAACATAAAAGTAAGAGTAATAGGAAAAATAGAAGAACTTCCAAAAGAGCTATATAAAGAAATAAAAGAAGTAGAAGAAAAAACAAAAAATAATACAGGAATGGTATTGAATATAGCGTTTAATTATGGTGGGCGTGATGAAATAGTAACAGCAACTAAAAAGATTGCTCAACAAGTATTAAATAATGAAATAAGCATAAAAGATATAAATGAAGAAATGTTTGCTAAAAATTTATATACAGCAAATCAACCAGACCCAGACATGCTTATAAGAACCAGTGGAGAAGAAAGAACAAGCAATTTCTTACCTTGGCAATTATCATATTCAGAATTTGTATTTTCGCCAAAATATTGGCCAGAATACAGTAATTCAGACTTAATCGAATCAATACAGATATATCAAAAAAGAACTAGGAGATTCGGAGGAAATAAATAGTAACGAAGGGAAATAACAAAATGAAAAGAGTTTTATCAGCAATTATAATATTGCCAATTACACTTGCAGTATTTTTATTAGGAAACGATTATATTGTAGACGTTTTTGTTGGAATAATCGCTTTAAGAAGTATATATGAATTATTCCACGCATTTGAGCAAAAAGGATATCATCCTATAAGATGGATAGGATATTTATCTGCAGTAGCTATAATGTTCCTGCATATAGTTCCAGAACAATATAGAATAATGCTTGTAACAGGAATTATTGCGATTTCATTACTAATAGCATTCACTCTATTAATAACCAAAAAAACAAAATCAAGTGTAATGGACATAGTAATTACCTGCTTTGGAATTTGTTACATAACATTAATGCTAATGTTTTTATCAATAATTAGAGGATTAAACAATGGCAAGGTCCTAATTTGGTATGTTTTCTTAGCCTCTTGGCTAACAGATGTATTTGCTTACTTAACAGGTAAAGCAGTTGGAAAACATCATTTTACAGATATTAGCCCAAATAAAACAATAGAAGGATGTATAGGGGGAACTTTAGGAGCTACTATACTGATAGTTATATATACAATTTTACTAAACAAATTTGCAGGATTTAATATAAATGTAATAATAGTTACTTTAGTAGGAATATTATTAAGTATAATAGGCCAAATAGGAGATCTATCAGCATCTTGCATAAAAAGACACGTTGGAATAAAAGATTACAGCGATTTAATACCAGGACACGGCGGTATGGTTGACAGATTAGATAGCGTAATTTTTATAGCACCATTTGCATATGCATTTTTGATGTTAATATAAAGGAGAACTTAAAATGAAAGAAGATCTGAAACTTGATGTTGCAATACAAGTTATATCTAATAGATTGGCTGAAGCAATGAAGAATGAAGATAGGAAAAAAATTACAGAATTACTAAAACTAAAAAAACAAGTATATCTAGGAAATCAAGAGGTAATAGATATGCTTACAGAAAATAAAAAATAAAGGATGTAAAATATGAACTTAGAAGAAGCTTTAGAAAGATTTGGATTAAAAATTTCAGAAACAGATAAAGAACAAGATTTGGAACGATATAATGAAGATAGCCAAAAATTTAAAAGAATGTTAGAGGAATCTAAACTGCACACATTTGGACTAAATAGCCCTGCAACAACAGAAAGAAAGGTAGCTGTTGTATTAGCAGGACAAATAGGGGGAGGAAAAAGTAGTTTAGTTGTAGACTCAACTTTCAAATTGAACCAAATTGGTCAAGATGTTGTAATAATAGATGATGATCAATATAGAAACTATTATCCAGAGGCAAACAAGATAAATAGGGAAGTCCCAGAATATTTTGTTCCAATAAGTGCAACTGGGTCAAACCCAGTTACTCCATTAGTTATGCAAGAAGCAGTTGATAGAGGATATAACTTTGTATTTGATGGAACTATGAAAAATAGAAGAATATTAGATACTATGAAGACTTGGCCAGAGAATTATCAAAAAATAGTAAAAGTAATTGCAACATCAGATATAGAAAGCTTGCTTTCAATGTTTGAAAGACATGATGCAATGATGAGTATAGGCGAGAACTCAAGACTTGTGGGAGTGGATGCTCACAATGCAACTTATGAAGGCGTACCAGAAACTTTAGGAATATTAGAACAAGAGGGATTGGCTGATAGAATAGAAGTATATGTAAGAGGAAAAGACGCAAGAAAGCCAAAGATGGTATACAGTTCTGATTGGCAAGAAAATATATATGAAACAGCAAAAGAAGCATTACTATCAGAAAGACAAAAAGATAGGCAAAGAGCAAGAACAACAATAGAAAGAAGACTGTACAACATAAAAAATCCTCATTCTAGAGTATTGTCACAAACAGAAATTGATAAAATATCAGAGTTAGAACATCAACTACGACAAATTGAACAAGAGATGGAATCTATGGAGAGAAATGAGCCGGATTCACAAGATAGATAGGAGGCAAATTTGATAAGCACATTGTTGTCAATAATAAAGATTGTGTTCTTATTAGGACTACTAATAGGAATACACGAAACAGGACATTTTTTAGTAGCAAAATTATGCAAAGTAAAAGTAAATGAATTTGCAATAGGATTCGGACCAACAATATGGAAAAAACAAAAGAATAATACAGAATACGAATTAAGACTAATACCATTAGGTGGATTCGTACGTATGGAAGGAGAAGAAGAACGTTCTGAAGAAGAAGGTTCTTTTAGCAAGGCAAGCATTCCAAAAAGAATAGCGATTGTAGCAGCAGGAGCAATAGTCAATATCGTTTTTGCAATTATAGTATATTTTATATTATTTGCAACAATGATAGAAATTCCAAACAATACATTTGCAGCAAAAATAAACTTTGCAGCTAAAGAAACAGGAGAATTTGTATTTACAACAATAGACGGACTTAGAATGTTATTTACTGGTCAAACATCAACAGCACAACTTATAGGACCAGTAGGAATATCAGAAGTAGTAGCACAAACACAGGGAATAAAAGAATTTATATATATATTAGCGGTAATATCAATTTCGTTAGGAGTAACAAATTTAATACCATTTCCACCTCTTGATGGAGGAAAAATATTATTGCTAATAATTGAAGCAATAAGAAAGAAACCATTAAAAGAAGAAACTGAAATCAAAATTCAGTTATTAGGATTTGCAATACTAATAGTATTAGCATTAGTAGTAACATATCAAGACATTATAAAAATAATACACTAACAAAAGAAAAAATAATTGTAATACTTAAATGGGGGCAAAAGTATATGGAGGAACTAAAAAATCCTAAAACAGTTAAAGAAGTATTTAAAGACTACAATTCAAATAGCTTTGAGCTAAGTGGAGCAAAAGTTATAGGGGTTAATTTATATAAAAAGAAAAGCTTGCTAGAGGTAAATATACAATCTAACAAGCTTATTGGAATTTTGGATATTTTAGAGTTTGAAAAATATATGGAAAAAAGATTTTTTCTAAAAGATGCAAAACTTAAAATAAAATATGAATTAGAAGATGAAGAAAATATATCAGAAAAAATAGAAAAAGAATGGACAAGTATAATCCAATATTTATCATATAAACATCCAATAGCAAAAGCATTCTTGAAAAATAGTACAATAATAATTGAAAATAATAAAATCAATGTAACACTTATATTAAGTGGTAAAGAATTTCTAGAAGGCAATAAATTTAATGAAATATTTGCAGGAACGTTAGAAAACATATATGGTAAAAAATATGCAATAGAATATAAGGAAAACCTTTCTGGAAATAATGAGTATAAGCAAAAACAAGAGAAACTAGAACAAGATGAAATAATCAACTTGACAAAAGACAACAAAGAAGTAAGTAGTGAAGCAAAACAGCCAAAGCCAGTTAAACAAAATTATAGTAATAAACAATATCAAAATAATAAGGCTCCGGCAAAAGAAGCACCAAATATGACACCGCCACCACCTCCACCACCAGAAGAAGAAAATGGAGAAACACCTTTAATATATGGAAGAAACTTGAATTTAAAAGATCCAATCTCGAAAATTCAAGACATATCTGTGGACAGTGGAAATGTAGTAATAGAAGGAAAAATATTGCAAGTTGAATTAGATGCAAAAGATGATGACATCAATCTAGGAATAAAAGTAAGAGAGTTAAAAACAGGAAAACAATTAATTATATTTAGCGTATATGATGGAACAAATACAATTGATTGTAAGATATTTGCAACAGCAGAAAGAGCTGACGGAATAAAAAAGAGATTAAAGAATTGTGCAAAAATTAGAATTGCAGGAACAGCTCAATTTGATCCATATGCAAAACAACTAGGAGTGTTAGTCAACACAGCAATAGAAATGCCAGAAGAAAAGAAAAATACAAGAACAGATAATGCACCAGTAAAGAGAGTAGAATTGCATATGCATACTCAAATGAGCACAATGGATGGAATAACACCAACTAAGAATCTGTTAAAGAGAGCAATGAAATGGGGAATGAAATCTATTGCAATCACAGATCATGGAAGTGTACAAGCATTCCCAGATGCACACAAAATGTTAGGTGTTAATAATCCTGATATGAAGGTTCTATATGGAATGGAAGCATATTTGGTACCAGACAAAGTGCCTTGTGTATCAAACTCAAAAGGACAAAGTCTTGATACTACATACTGTGTACTAGATCTAGAAACAACAGGATTTTCATTTAGAACTGAGAAGATTACAGAAATAGGAATAATGAAGGTTAAAAATGGAGAAGTCATTGATGAATTTGAATGCTTTGTAAATCCAGAGAAGCCTATTCCACAACGTGTTGTAGAAGTAACACACATAACTGATGATATGGTAAAAGATGCAGAAACTATAGACAAAGTACTACCAAAAGTATTAGATTTTATTGGAGATAGTGTAATAGTAGCACACAATGCAGATTTTGATGTTGGATTCTTAAAATATAATGCAAAGCAATTAGGTTTATCTTTGGAAAACACATACTTAGATACATTAAGACTTGCAAAAGAATTATTCCCAGATTATAAAAAATACAAACTTGGAGTAATTGCAGAAAACCTTGGAATAGAAGTGTTAGTAGCGCATAGAGCGTTAGATGATGTTGATACAACAGTTAAAGTATTTAAAGTTATGATAGAAAAGCTAAAAGCAAAAGGTGCAGAAACTCTTGATGATATAGAAAATGTATTTGGAAATACAGTAAACTATAAAAAGCTAAAAAGCTTCCACGCAATAATACTTGCAAAAGATTATGTTGGATTAAAGAATCTATATAAACTAGTATCAATATCACACTTGGATTATTTCTATAAAAAACCATTAGTGCTAAAATCAATATACCAAAAGTATTCGGAAGGACTAATATTAGGTAGTGCTTGTGAGGCAGGAGAACTATATCAAGCAATAGAAATGGGTAAAGATGATGAAGAAATCGAAGCAATAGCAAGAGATTACGATTATCTAGAAATTCAACCAACTGGAAATAATATGTTCTTAGTAAGAAATGGTGTAGTGCCAAATGTAGAGGCACTTCAAGATATAAATAGAAAAATAGTTGAATTAGGTGAAAAACTTGATAAACTAGTAGTTGCAACTTGTGACGTGCATTTTATGGATCCAGAGGATGAAATATATAGAAGAATATTAGAGGCAGGACAGGGGTATGCAGACTGTGATTTACAAGCACCATTATATTTGCGTACAACAGAAGAAATGCTAGAAGAATTTAGCTATTTAGGAGAAGAAAAAGCTTATGAAGTAGTTGTAACAAACACAAATAAAATTGCAGATATGTGTGAGCAAATAAGCCCAATTTCCCCAGAGAAATGTCCTCCATATATCAATGACTGTGAGAAAACAATTAAAGAAATCGCATACAACAAAGCACACGAATTATATGGAGATCCTCTACCACAAATAGTAGAAGAAAGACTAGACAAAGAGTTAAACTCTATTATAAAAAATGGATTCTCCGTTATGTACATCATAGCTCAAAAGTTAGTTTGGAAATCAAATGAAGATGGATATATAGTAGGTTCCAGAGGATCTGTTGGTTCATCATTTGTTGCAAATATGACAGGTATCACAGAAGTAAATTCGCTACCACCACATTATAGATGTCCAAACTGCAAGTATTCAGACTTCACGGATTATGGATTCAAAAATGGATTTGACTTACCAGATAAAGATTGTCCAAAATGTGGACACAAACTAGCAAAAGACGGAATAGACATCCCATTTGAAACATTCTTAGGATTCAATGGAGATAAAGAGCCAGATATAGACTTAAATTTCTCAGGAGAATATCAGGCAAAAGCACACAAATATACAGAAGTAATATTTGGAAAAGGAACAACATTCAAAGCTGGAACTGTTGGTACAGTAGCTGGTAAAACAGCAATGGGATATGTTAGAAAGTACAACGAAGAAAGAGGAATACCAATAAACAACTCTGAAGTAATAAGAGTTGCACAAGGCTGTACAGGAATAAAAAGAACAACAGGACAGCACCCTGGAGGAATTATAGTTGTACCAAAAGGTAGAGAAATATACGAGTTTACACCAGTACAACATCCAGCAGATGACCCAACATCAGACATAATAACAACACACTTTGATTACCACTCGATAGATCAAAACCTATTGAAGTTAGATATTCTAGGCCATGATGATCCTACAATGATAAGAATGTTATTTGATATAACAGGACAAGATCCAACAAAAGTTCCGCTAGATGACAAAGAAACAATGTCAATATTTAGTTCAACTGAAGCTTTAGGCGTTACACCAGAACAAATACATAGTGAAGTAGGAAGCTATGGAGTACCAGAGTTTGGAACAAAATTCGTTAGAGGAATGTTAGTAGACACAAGACCAAAAACATTTGAAGAATTAATTCGTATATCAGGACTATCACACGGTACTGATGTGTGGTTGAACAATGCACAAACATTAATAAATGAAGGAACAATAAAACTGGACGAAGCAATATGTACCAGAGATGATATAATGATATATCTAATAAAAGAAGGATTACCACCACAAAAGGCCTTCAAAATAATGGAGTTTGTACGTAAAGGAAAACCATCAAAAGATCCAGAAAAATGGAAAGAACACGAAGCAACAATGAGAGAATACAATATTCCGGAATGGTATATAGGCTCTTGTAAAAAGATAAAATACATGTTCCCAAAAGCACACGCAGCGGCATATGTTACAAACGCGTTCAGAATAGCGTGGTTCAAAGTTCATATTCCAAAAGCATATTATGCAGCATACTTTACAATAAGAGCAGATGCTTTCGACAGTGATATAATGTGCCAAGGAGTAGAGAGAGTAAAAAATAAAATGAAAGAAATAGAACTTGCAGGAAAAGCAGCAACCAAAAAAGACCAAGATACATATGGTGTATTAGAAATAGTATTAGAAATGTATGAAAGAGGACTAAACTTCTTACCAATAGATTTATACGAATCAGACAGTGTTAAATTTAAAGTAGAAGAAGATGGAATAAGACCACCTCTAAACAGTATTCCGGGACTTGGAACGGTTGCAGCACAGGGAATACAGTCTGCAAGAGAAGATGGCGAGTTTATGTCAATAGATGACCTAAAAATAAGAGCAAAAGTTGGAAAATCAGTAATAGAAATATTAACAAATGCAGGTTGTCTAAAAGGAATGAGTCAAAGCAATCAAATGAGTCTATTTGCGTAAAATGGTATAATTTGTAAAAAAATGAAAGAAAAATATTGTACACAATTAAAAGAAATCGTTGAAACTTAAGTGAAAATAAAGTATAATAAAAACATCCTTTTCATAAAGGAAATCTTTTTGAAGGGGGTGAACAATTTGTCATCTTATGAATTGATTTGGCGTCTTATAGTTTTATTATTACTAAGTAATAATGATTTAGAAGATAGTCAAAAAACTCAGGATTAGTGCAAAGCTAGTCAAGGCGGTCTGGTCAACCGCTTTATTTTTTGCAAAAAAAAATGAGATATGTGGTCAACATATCTCGAGCAATTGTCATCTTATAAATAACTCTATTGCTTAAGCTAAATATAGTATACTATACTTTTTATTATATGTCAATATTTTTTTTATATTCATTTTTTTGTGTTCTAAAGAATCTTAAATAAAATTGCTTGACTTTTTAGCCTAAATAAAGATATACTTAAAATAAGTACGAGGAAAATTAATAATGGAAATAAACAACATTTTTACAATAAAAAATTTAATAATTTATTTAGTTGCGATTAATTTAATTGCTTTCTTAGCAATGCTTATAGATAAAAAGAAAGCAGAAAAAGGAAAATGGAGGACCAAGGAGGCAACACTACTTACGTTAGCACTAATAGGAGGAAGTATAGGAGAAATAATAGGAATGTATGTGTTTCATCATAAAACACAAAAACCAAAGTTCTTTATAGGAGTTCCAGTTATAATAGTGCTTCAAATATTATTAATAATAGCAATAAACTTATAGGAGGCAAAACCAATGAGAGAAATAAAAATTAATGGAGTGTACAAACATTTTAAGGGAGATTATTATCTAGTGCAAGATGTTGCAAACGATTCTGAAACAAAACAACCATTTGTTGTATACAGAAGATTATATGGAGATGGAAGCTTATGGATAAGACCATTAGAAATGTTTTTAAGTGAAGTAGATCACGAAAAATATCCAAATGTAAAACAAAAATACAGATTTGAACTACAGGAAATAGAGAGTGTAGCAAAGAATTTCAAAAAATAAAAAAATAGACAGTTTTAAGTGAGCCATAATAAAGGAACAATTAGAACTGTCTATAATTGTGCTCTTTTTAAGAAAATAAGTTCGTAAAATAGACATAATTTATTAAATAAAAAATAAAAAGTTTACAATAAATAGATTAACAATAATACCTGTGCAAAACTCGAAAATGAAACCCTTGCTACAAAGTTATTCACAGGGTTATCCACATTATCCACAGCCCTGTGTATAGTTAACCATAAAAATACAAAATAATAACAGTAAACATAAATTATTCCGACGCCACTTTGTGATGCCGGAATAATGAATAGAAGAAATAGTTTTACAATCTTATAAAAGAGAAATCCTACTAGAAATTTATGTTATCTAAAAATAAAAAAGTATTTGTAAAAACTTTTTTAATTAAATATATAATTTAATAAAA
>HF994427.1 GCA_000434195.1 Clostridium sp. CAG:780 | reverse complement strand
ATAACATATTCAATTAAAAAAATTATTTTCTAATATTTACTACATATGGAGCCAATTTTTCGTGTTTTGGTTTCTTTTTTATTTGACAAAAATCGACATTCATTGTAAAATAAATATATATTTATTAAAGGGGAAAAAATTAATGTTTGGACACAGAAGTGATGGTAGGAAATTAAAAACTCTTCCTCCATTTTTTAGAGTAATTCCTAGCGTAATGTTAGAAAGATCAGATTCACAGGTTTATTTTAAGCAAGACATCTCACTTAAAACTATAGATGAATACATCGACAAAAAAGCTGCAGAAGGAATTAAGTTTTCTTATATGAATATCATTTATGCAGCATTAGTTAGAATTTTAGCTGAAAGACCTCAGTTAAATAGATTTGCTATGAATGGTACTTTGTATGCTAGAAATCAAATTTTAGTTTCTTTAGCTATCAAAAAAAGTCTTTCTGATGATGGTACTGAAACTACTATTAAGTTGCCTTTTACAGGAACTGAAAACATTTTTGAAATTAAAGAAATACTTGATAAAGTTATCGAATCAAATAAAAATACTAGTACAGCCAATAGTACTGACCGCCTTGCAAAAGCTTTAAGTTTAGTCTCTAATGGGTCTTTAAGAAGAGCTGTTAAATTTTTAAGTTTTTTAGACAAACACGGTATAATGCCTAAAGCTGTAATAAACGCTAGTCCTTTTCATACCAGTTTGTTTTTAACAAATGTTGGTTCTTTGGGAATAGATAGTGTTTATCATCATTTATATAATTTTGGAACTACTAGCTTATTTTTTGCTATGGGTAAGAAGAAAAAAAGCTTTATTTACGATGACGATGAAATACATGAAGAAAAGTGTATTACTATTGCATTTGTTGGAGATGAAAGAATTTGTGATGGTTATTATTTTGCAAATTCATTTAAATTATTAAGTAAGTATTTAAGAAAACCTGAATTGCTAGAAGAACATGCACAAGTAAAAGAAGATATAAAATAATATTAAAACCCTGAGTTGTCTCAGGGTTTCATTATGTTCTATTTTAATATTTCATTTTTGAAACTTGTTCCATTTTCCAATTTTGGCATATTTAGTATATCTAATACAGTTGCTGATATGTCTGAGAATGTTTCTCTGATTCCTAGGTTTACGTTTTCTTTTATTTGCTTTCCATAAACTAAAATTGGTATATATTCTCTATCATGGTCCGTACTTGGTGTACTTGGATCATTTCCGTGGTCAGCAGTTATTATTAACATATCGGTGTCTTTCATTTTTTTCATTATTATTGGTAATTGTGAATCAAAATATTCTAATGCTTGTGCATAACCTTGGATGTTGTTTCTATGACCATAAAGCATATCTGTATCAACTAAATTTGTAAATATTAAATCTGCTTTTTCATTTTCTATCTCTTCAATCGTTTTTGCTATTCCATCAGCATTTCCGCTTGTGTGTATCGCTTTTTCTATTCCTCTGCCATTGAACAAATCTTGTATTTTTCCTATTGATATTACTCTACCATTATTTTCTGATATTACATCTAACATTGTTCTGCCAAATGTTTCAGATTCGAAGTCTTTTCTATTATATGTTCTGGTAAAGTTTTCTGCCTTATCTCCAACAAATGGTCTTGCTATTATTGTTCCGATATTGTATTCAGGTTTGTCTGCTATTTTTCTTGCCACTCTGCAAATTTCATATAGTTTTTCTACTGGAATCACATCTTCATGTGCAGCTATTTGGAATACGCTATCTGCTGAGGTATACACTATTGGATAGCCTGTTTTTACATGTTCTTCTCCATATTGTTTAAGAATTTCTGTTCCTGAGCCTACTTTATTGCAAAGTATTCCTTCTAAGCCCGCTTCTTGCATAAATTCATTTATCAATTCATCTGGGAAAGCATTTGGATATGTTTTAAATCCTGGCTTTTTAATATATCCAGAGATTTCCCAATGTCCCACTGGGCTGTTTTTCCCTTCAGCTTGTTCTCTAGCCTTTCCAAAAGCTCCAATAGCCTGTTCTACTTTAGTTCCAACTTCCACTCCATCAATATTGTATAGTCCTAGTTTTTTCATGTTTGGAATATCTAATTTTGCATTGTTATATATTCCTGCTAAGGTATTACTTCCGCAAGCTCCGTACTTGTCAGCATCTGGTGCTTCGCCTATTCCAAAGCCATCAAGTACCATTATTATTATTCTGTCAATCATTCTTAGTTTCCTTTCTTCTTTAATGTATATTCATAGACTTTAACTTTCTTTACAAAATTGTTAAATTCGTCTTTAAACATATTTATGTTGAAGTCTTCTTTGTCTTTTAAATCTAAGCTATATAAATCCAAGTTTATTAAACATTCTTTTGATACATCCATTCCCAAAGGTAAAGTCTTATTTGTATTCTCAAAAAATACTATATTTGAGTATACAGCTAACTTTGTACCTTTCTCCACATTTATTTTATATAAATATGTTTCTTTTGATGTTTCTATTTTTTCTAACTCATCCAGTGTTTCGAATGGACTCAAACTGAATTTGTTAAATCCTTCTGGCAGTATTTTTTCATTGCTTGCTTTGTATAGAGGAAGGTCATATGGAATCTCTATTTTGTTGTCTTCTTCTTCCAAGTATGCCCTTAATTCCTTTAGTTTGTTTATAAATGAATCTAAACTTGTTTCTAGATTGATGTTTAATACTTTGAATTTGTCTTTTTCTATCTCTCTGTGTTTATTGTTTTTTAATGTTTTTATTTTTGTTTTATCCTCACTGATGTTGCCAAATATGTCAAAATCTTTTTTCTGTATTTTCTCTATGTTTGCCTTGTATTCTTCTTTTAGTTTATCTAATATTGCTTCTAAGGTATCAGTATCCTCTTTGGTTAGTTCTTTTTTTGCAACTATATTTATGGCATCTAACACTGACTCTACTGCAAACATTGCATCTAATTGATTATGTGTTAGATTTTCTCTTTGCTTAGAATCTAAATAGCTTGCCAAGTCATCTATATCTGTTTCATAGTCAAATGTTTTTTGTAGATTTTTGCCCTTTTCCTCTGCTTGATTTTCTGCTTCTCCCTCTACTAACATTTTAGATTCGTCTTTATTTGCGTATTTCCAAAAGTCAAATATGCTTTTTCTATGCTTTTCTATTTCTCCTAAATACTGTTCAGCATTCTGTATTTTCTTGTCTATACTTTCTATTGTATTTTTTAATGCATCTAAATCTAAGTGTGCATTTTTGTTTTCTCTTCTATTATTGGCAAGTTCGTTTCCTATTTTTATTATGTCTTCTACTGTGTAGTTTTTGTTTTCTAACTCTTCATCATTGTAATGAGTAACTTCTTCTTTGTCTTGTTTTAATATTTCTTTCATTCTGTTTTTGCTGTTTTGAATTATATTTTCTTCTTCTGTTTGTTTTTTCTTTCCTTTAAAGAAGTATCTGATTCGTCCCATAAATGTTTTCTTTGATTCCATGTATTGTACTATTTGTTCTTCTTTTCTAATATATTCTTGATTTAATTCTTCTTCTTTTTTCTTTAAATCTTGAATATCTGCTTTTGTTTCTTTTGTATCTATTTTTGTTTGCTCGTTTTCTTTTATTTTAGATATTGCTTCTTCTTTTAAGAACTCTAATAATGAATCGTATTCTATCTTTTTGTTTTCGTTATAAAACTCTATTCCACCTTTTTTGCTTATTCCTATTTGGAATTTGTACAAGTTTTGCAAATCATATGACAATATGAACAATGCTTTTATTAGCTTATAAACTCTCATTGCTTCTTGTTTATCGTTTAGTATCATTCTATATTTGCTGACCATTTTGTCGTATATTTGAGCTTCTCCAACTATTTGTAATGACACATTACCTTCTTTGTCTGTTATCTCATATATTGATGGCCAGTTCTTTGTAAAATACCATAAATAATTTTCCAAATCTTCTATTTCTGATTTTTTAAGTATTTTTTCAGAGTATTCTTCATTGCTTATTGGAACAAAAATTGTGTTTTCTTTTTTGCTTCTGCTCTTATTTTCTTCTATTTTTCTTTTTAGTAAATAGAACATCGGTGAATTATCTGTTTCATTTGTAGAGGCAAGCATGAAGTATTTTTTTGCATAGTCTGAGTAGAATATTTGCCATTTAAAATTGTTTGTAAATTTAACGTCAAACGGTATTTCTTTGTCAAATTCTTTTTGCTCTTTTTCTATGTTTTCTATGTCTAATACATTTGTCTGATTTATCATTTTTAAGAAGTACGCATATTTTTCTATGTCTTCGTTTGTTTCTGGCTTCATATATGTAAATAAAGGACTCGCTAGCTTATATCTTTCTGATAGTTCATCTAGTCTATCTTTTGGTGTTATTAATATTTCTATGTCTTTTATTTTTACATATTTATATATTTTGTATGTTGTCTCATCATATACTTTTGGAACTCGATAATTCAAAGGCTCAAAGTCTTTTAAAAATTCTGGTACTTTTTCTAGTTCGAACCCTATGTATTTTATTTTACTATTTAATATGTTTAGATTTTCTGTATTTCCTTTTACTATTTTTCTTGGCATTTTTTCCTCCAATTTTGTGCATATTTCGTTTATTAGTATATCACAAGTTATTTTATATTTCCATAGAAGAGCACAAAAAAAAGCAAGCAGTTTTGTACTGAACCCAAAAAGTTGGACAGT
>HF994426.1 GCA_000434195.1 Clostridium sp. CAG:780 | reverse complement strand
ACATGAATTTTTAAATTATGATAAAATAGAAATATCAAAATTTAATAAAGAAGAAAGAAGGACAATAGTATATTATACAGATCCATATAGTTCATGGCAAAAAGGAATGAACGAAAATTGTAATGGAATATTGAGAAGATTTATACCCAAAGGAACAGATTTAAATAAAATATCAAATGAAAAATTAGAAAAGATACTAAGTAAAATAAATGGAAAGCCAAGAAAAATATTAGGATTTATATCAGCAGAAAAAAGATTTAATGAAGAAATAGAAAAAATAGTTGCATAAATTATATGTTGATTTTGCGTTGCTATTATTTTTTGAATGGACAATTTCTACAAAAATTAAAGAAACTGAAAAAAACTATTGAAAAAAGAACATAAAGATTGTATAATAATATTGTTATGCAGCTGTAGCTTAATTGGATGGAGCATTCGGCTACGAACCGAAAGGTTGGGGGTTCGAATCCCTTCAGCTGCACCAGAGTAGAGATTAGCAAAGCTAATCTCTTTT
>HF994425.1 GCA_000434195.1 Clostridium sp. CAG:780 | reverse complement strand
TTTCGTACTTCAATTATCTTATCATATTAGTTAATTGTTGTCAACACATTTTTTGAATATTTTTAATATTTTTTTATTTTTCTTTTGTTCTGTAATTTTTTTGTCATTTTTTCTATGATTTCATTATCGATTTATTTAATTTTTCTTTGTTTTACCACTTCATACATCACAATTCCGGCTGACACTGAAGCATTTAATGATGTAATTTTTCCTTTCATAGGGATCTTTATTAAGAAGTCACAGTTTTCTTTTACTAATCTGCTCATTCCAAATCCCTCGCTTCCAATTACTATCGCCACATTTCCTGTCATATCTTCATCATAATATATTGTCTCTGTGTCCATATCAGTTCCATAAATCCACACATCATTATCTTTCAAGTACTTAATTGTTTCATTTAAATTGTTTACTCTTGCGATTTTCATAAAGTTAGTTGCACCTGCAGAAGTTTTATTCACAGTACTGTTTACTAAGGTTGCTCTTCTTTTAGGAATTATTATTCCATGAACTCCCGCAGTTTCGGCAGTTCTTATTATAGATCCCAGATTATGAGGATCTTCTATTCCATCTAATATTAATATGAAAGTTTTTTCTTTTTTTCTCTTTGCTTCATTTAATATATCATCAACACTGCAATAATCAAATGGAGGTACTATCGCTATAACTCCCTGACAATTTTTAGTTTGTGCCATTTTGTATAATTTTGTTTTTTCTATTTCAACTGTAACTATTTTGTTTTCTTTAGCTTTTGCTATAATTTTATTTATTGATCCGTGTTTTTCTCCTTTAGCTACATATATTTTATTTATATCTTTCCCAGATTCAAGCAATTCCATTACGGAATTTCTTCCTTCTATTTGGTCTAAATAATTTTCCTCCATCTTATTTTCCTTTCTATTTATTATGAACATCTAATTGCGGATATGGTATTTCTATTTCATTTTCATCTAGCACAAGTTTGATAGCTCTTAATGTTGCCTTTGATACTGATAATTTATAATCCGGTACGTATTCAACAGCGATTTTATATACCAT
>HF994424.1 GCA_000434195.1 Clostridium sp. CAG:780 | reverse complement strand
TCTCAACAAAAAAAGAAGCTAGTTTTATTTCCAGCTATCTTTTGGTGGCTTGAAGTGGAATCGAACCACTGACACGAGGATTTTCAGTCTTTTCATTATTTCTTTTATAAGTCGCCATTTAAGTATATTTCTTTTCATTTTTCTCATTATTTGGCACACTTTTTGACACACCTAATTATCATTTTTTCAAAAAATGTTCTATCTGCTTTTCGCTATTTTCTATATTACAGTCTTTACACATTTTTATTAGAAGTGAAATGAATCTTTCACTTTTTTTATATTTTTCAGTCAATTTTGCTATTAAATCTTTTTCCATATTTTCTTCTCCCTTTTTGTGGAGAAACGCGTTTCTTTTTTTCTTTATCTAAATTATATAACAAAATTCGACAAAGTCAAGCATAATCGTTCGACAAAAGCGTCCTCTGGGAGTTGCATCTTTTCTTTGATGTATAAAAATTGTACAATTATAAGATACTAATTTAAGAGGTATGCTATGATTGTATTTAATATTAAGAAAATAAGAGAAAAACAAAATATCAGTATAAGAAAATTGAGCCAACTAACTGGACTTTCTCGAACATATTTGAGTAATTTAGAAAATAATAAACGTGTTAATCCCACGTTGTCTTCCTTGTCTGCTATTGCTGATGTATTTAATGTGGATATTAAAG
>HF994423.1 GCA_000434195.1 Clostridium sp. CAG:780 | reverse complement strand
TAGTCCCTCGTTTGGATGAATATGGCTATCATTGGTGGATTTACATTCAAGTGACTGATTGATATGTTTGGTGGAGTAGCTTGTTTATATAGCAATATATATTAGGTTATTAGTTAGGCATATTGGTTTTAACTGCGATTAATATTAGCTTCATTATAATAACCTCTGAGATATATCTCAGAGGTTATTATAATTTTTATTTATTTTTATATGTCTAAATTCTTAACATATTTTGCATTTTGCTCTATAAATTCTCTTCTTGGCGCAATGTCATCACCCATTAAAACATTAAATGTTGCATCTGCTTTAATAGCATCTTCCATTGTAACTTTAACCATTATTCTTGTTTCTGGATTCATTGTTGTTTCCCATAATTGTTCAGGGTTCATTTCTCCAAGACCTTTGTATCTTTGAATATTTACATTGTCTCTTCCCATTTCAGCTAAATGTTGTGCCATTTCTTCGTCAGTATAGCAGTAAACATCTTTAAATCCTTTTTTAGATAATTTATATAATGGTGGTTGAGCTAAGAATACATTTCCATTCTCTATTAATGGTCTCATATATCTAAAGAAGAATGTTAATAATAAAGTTCTAATATGTGCACCATCAACATCGGCATCAGCCATTATAATGACTTTTCCATATCTGATTTTATTTATATCAAAATCAGCTCCAATTCCTGCACCTACAGCTAATATAACAGGTTGTAATTTTTCATTATTATATATTTTATCTGCTCTTGATTTTTCGACATTAAGCATTTTTCCCCATAGAGGTAATATTGCTTGGAATCTTCTATCTCTTCCCTGTTTTGCACTACCACCTGCAGAGTCTCCCTCAACTATATAAACTTCACATTGAGAAGCATCTTTTTCGCTACAATCTGCTAGTTTTCCTGGTAATGTAGTTGACTCCAAAGAGTTCTTTCTTCTTACTAATTCTCTTGCTTTTCTTGCGGCCTCTCTTGCACGAGATGCACTAATACATTTCTCAAGAATTGCTTTTGCAACAGAAGGATTTTCCTCTAAAAATGGTGCTAATACTTCAACAACCATAGATTGTACTATTCCTGTAACATTGCTGTTACCTAATTTTGTCTTAGTTTGTCCTTCAAATTGAGGTTCTTTTACTTTAACAGAAATAACTGCTGTCATTCCCTCTCTTATATCTTCACCTAAAAGATTGGAATCTTTTTCTTTTAATATATTGTGAGACCTTGCATAATCATTAAATACCTTTGTTATTCCTCTTTTAAATCCTTCTAAATGAGTTCCACCCTCTATTGTATTTATATTGTTTACAAAAGTATAAATGTTCTCTGAATATGCTGTTGTATATTGAAGTGCAATCTCAACTGGCACTTCCCCATCTTTTTCAATATAAATTGGTAATGGATGGATTTTTTCTTTATTTTTATTTAAATATTCTACGAAAGAATTTAATCCTCCTTCAAAGCAGAATTCTGATTTTTTAAGATTTTCATCATTTCTTTGATCTTCTATTGTTATATGTAATCCTTTATTTAAGAATGCTATCTCTCTAAATCTTTCTTCTAGTGTTCCAAAATCATATTCTAGAGTTTCAAATATTGTGTCATCTGCTAAAAATCTTACCTTTGTTCCTGTCTTTTTAGAATCACCAAGTTTTGTTAATTTTTCAACAGTTTTTCCTCTTTGGAACTTCATTTGGTATAGCCCACCATCTCTTTGAATAGTTACTTCTACCCATTCCGATAAAGCATTTACAACAGATGCACCAACTCCGTGAAGTCCTCCAGAAACTTTGTATCCACTATCTCCACCAAATTTTCCACCTGCGTGTAAAACTGTATAAACTGTTTCTGCTGCTGAAATATGTGTTTTAGGATGTATATCTACTGGAATTCCTCTACCATCATCTTCAACAGATATAATATTTCCTTTTTCTATAATTATATGTATATGTGTACAATATCCTGCTAAAGCTTCGTCAACACAGTTATCTACAATTTCATATACAAGATGATGTAGTCCTCTAATAGAAACGCTTCCTATGTACATTCCTGGTCTTTTTCTTACGGCTTCTAATCCTTCTAGAACCTGTATTTGCTCTGCATTGTACTCGTGATTATATTTTTCCATTATATTAACATCCTTTCGTTTTTATTATCTATTAATCGTACTTATATATCATATCACTAAAAACTATTTTTTTGCAAATGTTTTTAGATAATTTTTCCGTTTTTTACAATAAACAACTTATATTCATTTAAGTTGTCCAATTCCATCTTATCTGTACAAGTTATAATTACTTGTGTGTCTTTAATATATGATAAAAAGCTTTTTCTTCTTTTTTCATCTAATTCAGACATAAAATCGTCCAATAATAAAATTGGATATTCTCCTATCTCATCATAAATAACATATAATTCTGCTAGTTTTAAAGAAAGAATGGCAGTTCTATGTTGTCCCTGAGATCCATAAACTTCAATTTCTTTATCGTTTATAATACATTTAAAGTCATCTCTGTGTATCCCTTTTGTTGTATATCCTTTTATAGTATCTAATTTTCTTCTTTGTTTTAATAATTGTAAATATATTTCCCTGTTATTACATTCTGTTATATATTCTATTTTTATTTCTTCACTATTTGAAGTTACTTCAGAATGTATTTCTTTAATTTTACTATTTAATTTTCCTATAAATTCAGTTCTATATTTACATATAATTTCTGCATATTCAGCAAGCTTTTCGTCCCATATTTCAAGCATACTTTCTGGTTTATTTTCTTCTTTTATTTGTTTTAAATAATTATTTCTTTGTTCTAATGTCTTTAAATACAAATTAAGAATATATACATACTTAGGTCTTAATTGACCTATCATCATATCTAAAAATCTACGCCTTTTTTCGGGACCACTTTTTAAAATCTGAATATCATCTGGTGTAAAAATAACTAAATTAATTTTTCCTATTAATTCACTTAGCTTTTTTATTTTTACACCATTTACTTCTATTTGTTTTTTATTAGAAATTACGGTTCTAATTTTTCCATCTCTATCTGACTTTTGATAAAACACTGTTGCTTCTAAAAAATCCTCTCCTAGTTTTATCATTTCTTTTTCTTTAGAGGTTCTGAAAGATTTACCAAATCCACTTATAAATATTGCTTCTAATATATTTGTTTTTCCTTGTGCATTATCTCCATAAAAAATATTTATATGTGGATTTAACTCGATTTCTTGTTTTTCATAATTTCTAAAATTTTTAATCTCTATTTTGTTAATGTACATTTTTTATCCTCAATAAACTATTAGAAATTCAAAATCTCCAATTAGTTATCAACATTTTGTGCTCAAACTGTGGAAAATCACTGTGTATTTTCTTATTTTTAGTCTTTTAATTTAATTGGTAAAATCATATATGTATAATCTCCCTCTTCTTCAACTGGTCTAATTATACAAGGAGAAATACTTGTTCCAAAATTAACAAATATCTCATCATCATCAATATTTCTAAGTGCATCTAAGAAATATTTTGGATTAAATCCTGCTTCAAGATTTTTTCCTTCTGTTGTAAGATATATTTCTTCTTTAGCATCTCCTGTTTGATTTGTACAAGAAATTGTCAATTTTCCTATATCAACAGCTACTCTAACTGGATATTTCTTTTCTTTCTCTATACTAGATGATGAAATTAAACTAATTCTTTCAAAACAATCTTGTAAAATAGATCTCTTTACTCTAATTCTTGTTTCCCAATTTTCTGGAATAACGCTTGAATAGTTTAAAAATTCTCCATCTAATAATCTAGTTACTATTTTACAGTTCTCCATTTCGAATAAAACTTGATTTTTAGCAACACCAATTTTTATCATATCAAAAGAATCTAATAATATTTTGTTTATTTCATTTAATGTTCTTCCTGGTATAACTGCTGAAAAGTTATTTACTTTATTTTGTAAAAATTTGCTTTTCCAAGCTAATCTGAATCCATCAACAGCTACAACATTTAATTTATTATTTGCTATTTCGAATAAACATCCTGTAAATATAGGTCTGTTTTCTTCTGTACTAACAGCAAATATTGTTTTTCTTATCATATCTTTTAATGTATTTTGTTCTATTTCTATTGAATTTTCCACATTTATTTTTGGTAATTCTGGGAATTCATCTGGATTCATAGTTGCTAATTTGTATAAAGATCCTTCACATTCAATTACTAATAAGTTTTTATCATTTAATGTAATTTTTATATCTGTATCTGGTAATCTTCTTATAATTTCTGTAAACATTATTGCATTAACAACAGTTGCTCCTTGTTCTTCTACTTTACAGTCATTAATTATATATTCTATACCTATTTCTAAATCATAGGTTGTTAATTTTATTTCATTGTCGTTTGTTTGTATTAATATTCCTTCTAATATAGGCATTGTTGTTCTTACAGCAACAGCTTTAGTTACGGAATTAAGTGCTTTAAGGATTTTATCCTTTTCACAAATAAGTTTCATTTTTTCATCGACTCCTTTATTATATAAAATATAAATATATTTAGTAGTAGTAGTAGTAGGTGCTGTGGATTGTGTGGAAAACTCATCTACGCCCTTGCTTCCCTAGCAAAATTGATGTTGATAACTCTGTGGATAAAATGTAAAGTTATCAACAGGTAAAAATTACAATTGTGGATTACTGAGTTATACACATGTTATCAACAGCTTTTCCACAGCCCCCTGTGTATAACTAATCTAGCTATTCCGTAAGAAGAATTTCCAGTCTCCGAATCAAACATAATTTTTACAAACGTTTATTTAAGAAATCTTTAGTTTTTGTTTAAATATCAACTATTTCATATCCAGTAGGATGTTTTTCACACTTTCCACAATTAACTTTGTGTTTGAATTAGTTTTTATTTCTTTTTCTATTTTGTTACAAGCATGCATTACTGTTGTATGATCTCTTTTTCCAAAATCCTTACCAATCTGCGGTAAAGACATATTTGCAACATTTCTACATAAATACATTGCTATTTGTCTTGGGAAAGTTATATCATTTGATCTTTTAGAACCTTTTAAATCTTTCGGATTTATGTTAAAGTACTTCCCTACTGTTTCTTGAATGTATGTTGCAGAAATAACTTTTTCTTGTTGAGAGACAATATCATTAATTGCTTTTTCAGCCATTTCCATTGTTATTTGTCTATTAGATGTTAAAGAAGCTGTTGCAATTAATTTATTTAAAGTTCCCTCTAGTTCTCTGATATTAGAATCTATACGAGTTGCGATTGCAGATAAAATCTCGTCATCAATTATTATGTTATCTATTTGTGCCTTTTTTCTAAGAATTGCAAGACGTGTTTCATAATCTGGATTAGAAATATCTGCTATTATTCCCCACTCAAACCTTGATTTTAATCTATCTTCCAATAAAGGAATATCCTTTGGTGGTTTATCACTAGATAGAATAACTTGTTTTCCACTTTCATATAATGTGTTAAATGTGTGGAAAAATTCTTCTTGAATTCTTTCTTTACCAGCAATAAATTGAATATCGTCAATTAATAAGATATCAATTCCTCTGTATTTATTTCTAAATTGATCATTTGTATTGTCTTTTATAGCATTAATAAGCTCATTAGTAAAGGCTTCTGAAGTAACGTACAAAATTTTAGAATTTTTATTGTTTCTTAGAATCTCATTACCAATGGCATGCATTAAGTGAGTTTTGCCTAGACCAACGCCTCCATAAATAAACAAAGGGTTATAAGAAGACGCAGGAGCTTCCGCAACTGCTAGAGCTGCGGCATGAGCAAATCTATTATTATTTCCAACGACAAATGTAGAAAAAGTGTATTTGGGATTTAAATTCGTTGTGACATAATTAATAGGAGCTTCAATTTTGGTTGTATCACTTAAATCTGAATTATTTGACGCGGTTTCAAGCTCCTCTCTAGAGACAATAGAAACACTGCAATCTTTATTTGTCAAATAATTAAAGGTGTTTGTCAACAAATCTAAATATTTTGAAGAAACAATATTCTTCTGAAAATCAGTAGATGTCAACAAAACAATGTGATCATTATCCGCACTTTGAATCTCTAATATTTTTATCCATGTTTCGTATGAAATTTTTGTGGTTTCCTCTTTTAAAAGTTCTTTTGCTTTTGTTAATAAATCATTCAGTTCATTTTGCATTAAAGTTCATCCTTCCAACATCCTAGAACAGAGATAGGAATAAAAATTTATACACATAGTTATCCACATAGTTATCCACAAAATGTGGATAACTCGCGGATCCCTTATGATTAGCGTATTTGGTTGTATAATATAAGCAAAAAAACACAAAAGTATTTATTTCTCTTATTTTCGTATATAATATCAAAAAAAGAGTTAAATAGTCAATATAAAAATAGATAAAAAATAAATATTTTTATTTTTGTAGGAAAGTATTGACATAATCATGAAAAGTGGTATATAATAGTAAATACTTATGAAAGAAAAAATACTGGAGGTGCAAAGATGAAGAGAACATTTCAACCAAAAAAGAGACAAGAACAAAAAGAACATGGTTTCATGAAAAGAATGAGTACTAAATCTGGAAGAAATATAATAAAAGCAAGACGTGCAAAAGGTAGAAAAAAACTAAGTGCGTAAATTATGACAAGGCCACTAGAATTTTTTAGTGGCTTTTTTGTAATAAAGAAAATGAGTGAAAATATGAAAAGAATATATACATTAAAAAAGAATTACGAATTTAAAAACGTTCTTAAAAAAGGGCAATATTTCGTAAGAAAACACGTTATAATATACATATATAAAAATAATATAGATAGAAATGTTATAGGAATTGCAGTAAATACAAAGATTTGTAATGCCGTAAAAAGAAATAGAATTAAAAGAATTATTAGAGAAGCTTATTACAGAGAAATGAAATCTTTAAAGCAAGGATATAACATTGTTTTTCTTTGGAACAAAAAGGAACAAGTTGAAGGTGTAGAATTTCATAAAATTCACAAAGAGATAAGAGAAATTTTTGAAGAGGCAAATCTGATTGAAAAAGTTTAGTTTTTTTATGAGAAGTGTACTAGTAAAAATAATAGAGTGGTATCAGAGAAAGATATCGCCAAGCCTTGCTAATAGAGGTGTTAACTGCAAATACTATCCAACGTGCTCAGAATACACAAAACAAGCGATTTTAAAATACGGATGTATAATAGGGATTCTAAAAGGACTAGTCAGAATAATAAAATGCAATCCTTTTTCAAAGGGCGGATATGACCCTCTAGAGTAACAGGAGGTAAAAATGGGAGCAATAGCAAATTTATTTGGATATTTACTAAACTTTCTTTATAATTTATTTAACAATTATGGAATAGCAATAATTGTATTTACTATATTATTAAGAATTATATTAATACCAATAACGGTATCACAACAAAAATCAATGAAAAAGAATGCAAAAGTGCAAGAAAAAATGAAGGAGATTCAAAAGAAATATAAGAATAATCCTGAAAAGTTAAACCAAGAGACGATAGAACTATATAAAAGAGAAAAAGTGAGTCCTTTTAGTGGATGCTTAAGCTCAATAATACAAATAATTTTAATTATTTCTGTATTTTGGTTAGTAAGTAAACCTTTAACATACATGAAAAAAGTTGATTCAAATAAGGTTAATGAATATATTGAACAAATAAAGACAGAAGATGGAAAAGCATCAGCATATCCAGAAATTCAAATTATTCAAACAAAATCAGCAGAAGATTCAGAAGTTGCTATAAATATGGATTTCTTAGGATTAGACTTAAGCAAAGTTCCAAACCAAAATTTGAAAGATATAAAAGTATATATTATTCCTATATTGTATGTTATAACTTCTTTTGTTTCAATTAAGATGACAAATAATATGCAAGACAAAGCAAAAGAAAAGAAGAAGGCAGAACAGCAAAAGAAAGCAACAGAAAATAATGAAATTTCTGAAGAAAAAGCTCTTATATCTGAAGAAGAAGCAAAATCGGAAGAAGCTATGGAAGCAATGCAAGATATGACAAAGAGCATGAATTATATGATACCAATAATGTCTATTACAATAGCTTTTATTGCTCCTCTTGGATTAGCTCTGTATTGGCTAGTAAGCAATATTGCAATGATAATAGAAAGAATAATAATTAACAAGATTTCTGAAAACAAAAAGGAGGAAGAAGAAAATGCCTAGAACAATTATTTCAGAAGGAAAAACTTCAACAGAGGCGATTGAAAAAGGACTAAAAGAGTTAAGATTAACAAGAAATCAAGTAGAAATAAAAATATTAGAAGAAAAAAAGAAAAGTTTTTTTAATATATTAGATCCACATATTGTAAAAGTTGAAATTACTGAAAAAGAGGGAATAAAGGAAACTCAAGAAAGAAGACCAAGGAAAGAAGAAAAAAGACCAATAAACAAACAAGAAGCGAAAAAAGCAGAAGAAATAATTGGAAATTTCTTAAAAGAATTTTTAAACAAAGTATCAGAAGATATTGAATATAAAATAGAAGAAACACCAGAATATATTGAGGTTGTGGTGACAGGAAAAGGAGCTGCAAAATTAATAGGATATAGGGGAGAAGCTTTAAATGCGCTTCAAACAATATTAACAGCTATAATAAATAAAGAGAATGAATCTGATGTAAAAGTTATATTAGACATAGAAAACTATAAAAGTGCAAGAAAGAAAACGTTAGAAGAATTATCTGAAAAAATAGAAAAAACTGTTACTAAAACTGGAAAAACAATAACATTGGAACCTATGACAGCGTATGAGAGAAAAATAATTCACACAAAATTACAAGAAAGTAAAACAGTTAAAACATATAGTATAGGAGAAAATGATAGAAGAAGAGTTGTAATAGCAAAAAAATAATTTTATATAAATCGGAAGTCAAAGTTCAGATTTTAGTAGGAGTACTATATCTAACTTTGACTTTTTTTAGAAATAATTAGGAGGAAAATATGAGTACAATAGCAGCAATATCAACAGCACCAGGAAATGCAGGAATTGGAATAATTAGGTTAAGCGGGGAAAAATGTTTTGAAATATTAGAAAAAATATTTGAGCCAAAAAACAAAGGCCCAATAAAAGGATATACAATAAAATATGGAAATATAGTAAACAGGGAAAAAAATGAAATAATAGATGAGGTGCTTGTATCTTATTTTATTTCGCCAAAGAGTTATACCAAAGAAAATATGTGTGAAATAAACTCGCACGGAGGGATTGTTGTAGAAAATAGAATATTAGAAGAATGTATAAGAAATGGAGCAGTACTTGCAGAACCAGGAGAATTTACAAAACGAGCTTTTTTAAATGGGAGAATAGACTTGTCACAGGCAGAAGCGATAATAGATATTATAAATTCTAAAACAGAACAAGAGATGAAAGTCGCTCAAAAACAGTTAGAAGGAAGCTTATCGGTGAAAATAAAAGAAATACAACAAGAAATATTAGACATTATGGCGGACATTGAAGCATCTATAGATTATCCAGAATATGACATCGAAGAAACAACTAACAAGAAGATAGAGAAAACTTTGGATAGGGTAGAAGAAAAACTAAAAAAATTAGAAGAAAGTTTTAAAAATGGAAAAATATTAAAAGAAGGAATTAAAACTGCAATAGTAGGAAAGCCAAATGTAGGAAAATCTTCTTTGTTGAATATGATTTTGGGAGAGAACAGAGCTATTGTTAGTGATGTAGAAGGAACAACAAGAGATACCATAGAAGAATATATAAATGTAAAAGGAATTCCGTTAAAAATAATCGATACGGCAGGAATACGAAATACAAACGACGAGGTTGAGCAAATAGGAGTAAAAAGAAGCATAAGCATAACTAATGATGCCGAACTAATTATTGCTGTTTTTGACGATTCTCGTGCGTTTGACGAAGAGGATGAGCAAATACTTAGTTTAATAAAAGATAAAAATGCTATTATCCTTATAAACAAAACAGATTTAAATAAAAATATGATGAAAGACAATGATAAAATTTTAAACACTAAAAAAACCATAATAGACTTTTCTACAAAAGAAGAAAAGGGGCTAGAAAAATTGTATGAGGCTATTGAAAAAATGTTTAATCTAAATCAAATAGAAAATGACAATACAGAAATTATAACAAATGCAAGACAAAAGCAACAAATAGTGTTTGCAGTAGAAGCAATTAAAAAAGCTAGAAATAGCTTGGAGGAGAAAATGCCGGTAGATATAACAGCAATATGTCTAAAAGAAATATTAGAGCATATCCTGGAGATTACAGGTGAAAATGTATCAGAAGAAATAATAAATGAAATCTTTAAAAAGTTCTGCTTAGGAAAATAAGAATTGGTAAAATTTGTATATTTTGTCGAATTTTGTCGAAAAAATAAAAAAGAACAAAGTGTGTCAAAAAGACAATAAAATAAAAGAAAACATTGAAAATACGATAAATGAATAATAAAAAATAAAAAGAAACGCACGTTTAAACGTTTTTGTTAAAACAGAAAAAAGTAAAAATAAAAGGAAAAGAGGAAAAATAAATGAAATATGACGCAGGAGAATATGATATAGCAGTAATAGGAGCTGGACATGCTGGATGTGAGGCAGCTCTAGCAACTGCGAGAATGGGAATGAAGACTTTATTGTTCTCGATAAGCCTAGAAACAGTTGCTAATATGCCATGTAATCCTCATATAGGAGGAAGCTCTAAGGGACATCTTGTTAGAGAAATAGACTGTTTAGGCGGAGAGATGGGAAAAAATATCGATAAAACATTTGTGCAAATGAGAATGTTAAATACATCTAAAGGACCGGCAGTATATTCTTTAAGAGCTCAAGCTGATAGAAAGAAATATCAAGTAGAGATGAAGCATACACTTGAGAAACAAGAAAATCTATATTTAAAGCAGGCTGAAATAGTTGATATAGGTGTAGAAAACGGAAAGGTTGTAAGCGTTGAAACAAACATAGGAGCAGTGTACAAGGTTAAAGAAGTAATACTATGCACAGGAACGTATTTAAGAGGAAAAATATTTATAGGAGAAACCTCTTATGAAGGCGGTCCTGACGGAGTATTCCCTTCAAAGAAGTTATCTGAAATATTAGAAAAACTAAATATCAAGTTAGTCAGATTTAAGACAGGAACACCAGCCAGAATAAATAAAAATACAGTAGATTTTTCGAAGATGGAAATACAAAATGGTGATGAAGATATAGAAGCGTTTTCTTTTGATGATAAGCTTGATATGGAAGAAGAACAACTACCTTGTTATTTAACCTATACTAATGCTAAAACACACGAAATAATAAGAAATAACTTACATAGATCCCCTTTATACGGAGGAGAAATAGTAGGAACAGGGCCAAGATATTGTCCTTCTATAGAAGACAAAGTAGTAAGATTTGCAGATAAAGAAAGACATCAAGTTTTTATAGAGCCACTTGGACGAGATACTGATGAAATGTATGTACAAGGAATGAGCTCATCTCTTCCAGAAGACGTACAAATAGCTATGTATAGGACACTTCCGGGATTAGAAAATGTAGAGTTTACAAGACCAGCTTATGCAATAGAATATGATTGCATTGATCCTTCAATGTTAAAACTATCACTAGAATATAAAGATATAGATGGAATGTTCTTTGCAGGACAAATAAACGGAACTTCTGGTTATGAAGAAGCAGCAGCTCAAGGAATAATAGCGGGGATTAATGCTGCAAGAAAATTGCAAAACAAAGAACCATTAATATTAGATAGAGCACAAGCTTATATTGGAGTTTTAATAGATGATATTGTAACAAAAGGAACAAACGAACCTTATCGAATGATGACATCAAGAGCAGAGTATAGATTGTTATTAAGACAAGATAATGCAGACTTAAGATTGACAGATTTGGGGTATGAGAATGGATTAATCTCAAAAGCAAGATACGAAAGGTTTACAGAGAAAAAAGCAAACATATTATCTGAAATCAATAGGTTAAAAAACGCTATAGTCAAGCCGACTCTAGAGGTAAACCAGTTTTTGCAGAAACAGAACTCTTCTGAAATAAAGACAGGAGTGAAGATGGCAGATCTATTAAAAAGGACAGAAATTAAATATAAAGATTTAAAAGAAATTGATAAGAATATGCCAGAACTTTCGACTGAAGAGGCACAAGAAGTTGAAATACAGATAAAATATGAAGGATATATAAAGTTAGAAGAAGCCCAAGTAGAAAAATTTAAAAAACTAGAAAAAAGAAAATTACCACATGATCTAGATTATTCTACACTTAAGGGATTAAGATTAGAGGCAAGACAAAAGTTAAACAAAATAAAACCAGAATCTGTAGGACAAGCTTCAAGAATATCTGGAGTATCACCAGCAGATATTTCTGTATTATTAATATATTTAGAGCAAGTTAAAAACAAAGGAGGAAAATAAAATGGAATATGAAGAATTTAGAAAAGAATTTACGAAATATAATAAATTATTTGAAATTTCTGAAAATGAGATAGAAAAATTTTATCAATATATGAAACTACTTTTAGAATGGAATGAAAAAATAAATCTAACAGCAATTACAGATGAAGAGGAAATAATAAAAAAGCATTTTATAGATTCTTTAACAATATCAAAATTGATTAAAGAAGATACTAGTGTGGTAGATGTTGGAACAGGGGCTGGATTTCCTGGAATGCCATTAGCTATAACAAAAAAAGTCAATGTAACCTTGGTAGATTCTTTAAATAAAAGAATTAATTTTCTTAACATAGTTAAAGACTCTATAAAGCTAGAAAATGTTAATACAGTTCACAGTAGAGCAGAAGAAGTAGGGCAAAACGAAAAATATAGAGAAAAATTTGATTATGCAGTTTCAAGAGCTGTTGCTCCAATTAATGTGTTGCTAGAATATATGTTGCCTTTAGTTAAAGTTGGAGGATACTGTTTATGTATGAAAGGACCTAAAGTTATAGATGAGATGAAGGAAATAGAAAATGTAGCAGAAGAATTAGGTGGAAAATACATAAAATTAGAAGAATTAGAAATTCCGGGAGAAGAATCGAGAAAAAATGTAATTATAGTAGAAAAAGTAGAAAATACAAATAAAAAATATCCTAGAAAACCTGGAATGCCAGCAAAACAGCCACTTTTATAAAAAAGTAAAAAAAACAAATAAAAAAATATGTGAAAATTTAATGAAATTTATTGACATATTAATGATATTAATATATTATTAATATGTCTTTTATTATATGCAAAAATTTGAAGAAATTTCCATATAAATAAAGCAATTTTACAATGGGCAAACCTATAGAACTACTGAAAATACTGAGGTTTTAAGCACTATATGATTTGTTCTACTTAGGAGGGAAAAAATTGGGTAAGATAGTATCAATAGCAAATCAAAAAGGAGGAGTTGGCAAAACAACAACTTCAATTAATTTAAGCACAGTTCTGGCTAAAAGAGGAAAAAAAGTATTACTTATGGATGCTGACCCACAGGGAAATGCTACAAGTGGTTTAGGAATAAATAAAGAACAACAATTTTCGGTTTATGATGTACTAATAGAGGATATAGAAGTTGAAAACACATTACAATCAACAATAGTAAAACATTTGGATTTATGTCCTTCAAATATAAACCTAGCAGGAGCAGAAGTTCAGCTAGTCTCAATGGAAGAGAGGGAATATAGACTAAAGAAAAAGATTGACAATATAAAAGATAAATATGATTTTATCATAATAGATTGTCCACCTTCATTAGGACTAGTAACATTAAACGCCTTTACAGCTTCTGATAGTGTTTTAATACCAATTCAATGTGAATATTATGCACTGGAAGGATTAGGACAGCTATTAAATACAATAGATTTAGTAAAAAAACATATGAACAAAAGTTTGCAAGTAGAAGGCGCTTTGCTTACAATGTACGATGCTAGAACAAATTTATCAAATCAAGTTGTAAAAGAAGTAAAGAAATATTTTGGAGATAAAGTATATAAAAATGTTATACCAAGAAATGTAAAGCTTAGTGAAGCACCAAGTTATGGAATGCCTATAACTATGTATGATCCGAGATCAAAAGGGGCTAAAAGCTATGAAAAATTTGCAAAAGAGTTCATAAAAGCAAATGAAGATGAATTAAGAGCCGCAAAGCGTATGAAAAAATAATTAGGAGGGAAAGATAATGGCAAAGAAAACAGGTTTAGGAAAAGGATTAGATGCTCTATTTAGTGATAATAGTTATAAAAAAATGGAAGATCCACTAGATGAGGAGGTTGTTCAACAAATAAAAATAACTGAAATTGAGCCAAATGCGGATCAACCAAGAAAAAAATTTGACGAAGACAAATTAGAGGAATTGGCAAGCTCGATAAAGAGATATGGAGTTATTCAACCAATAATTGTTATGCCAAAAGATGGATATTATCAAATAGTTGCAGGAGAAAGAAGATGGAGAGCTGCTAAAAAGGCCGGGCTTACAGAAATGCCTTGTTTAGTTAGAACAAAAACAGAACAAGAAAATAGGGAAATTGCATTAATAGAAAACATTCAAAGAGAAAATTTAAATCCTATTGAAAAAGCAAGAGGTTTAAGAAGACTTTTAGATGATTATGGTTTATCACAACAACAATTAGCTGATAAATTGGGAATGAGTAGAAGTGGACTAACAAATAATGTTAGAATATTAAATTTAGATCCAAGAGTTATAGATTTAGTATTAGAACATAATTTTAGCGAAAGACAATGTAGGGAATTAATGAGAGTGCAAGATCCAGATAAACAATATAAGCTTGCACTTGGAGTTGTTGAAAATGGTGATAATTATGACGATTTAGTAAGAAAAATAGATAATGACCAAAAATTACCAAAGAGAGACAAGGAAAAGGCTCAAAGATATCAAGCGATATATAGAGACATAGAGGATTCTTTCCAAGGCTTTTTCGGCACGAAAGTAAAATTAGAAGCAGGAAAGAGAAAAGGAAAAATAGTAATCGAATATAGCTCAAATGATGACCTAGAAAGAATTTTACACTTAATAAAGTAATGAAAGGGATTTGATTAAATGAACGGAAATTTTGAGATTAATGTATTTGAAATAGTAATACTTGTAATAAATATCACATTAATAATTTTATATATGTTAAACTCTATAAAATTGAGAAAATTAAGAGCAAACTATTCTGAGTTTATGACAAAGCTAGGAAGAGGCAATAATATAGACGAAATGTTGCAAAAATATGTTGAAAACGTAGAAGAAATAAAGAAGGAAAATGCGGAAATAGAAAAATATTGCCAAAAATTAGATGATGATTCACGAGAAAATCTAAAAAAAATAGGACTAATTAGATATAATGCTTACAAAGACACAGGGAGTAATTTAAGTTTTGCACTTGCAATATTAAATGAAAATGATACAGGTATAGTTTTAAATGGTATTTATGGGAGAGATACATCAAATATATATGCTAAACCAGTAGTAAATGGAAAATCAGAATATGCACTATCAAAAGAAGAAGAACAAGCAATTAATCAAGTAATAAAAAATAAATAAAAAATACCACACAAAAACAAAGAAAAATCAATATTTATATTGACAAAAAGTGTTAATGTGTGGTATTATATAAATTGTCACAGGTTGAC
>HF994422.1 GCA_000434195.1 Clostridium sp. CAG:780 | reverse complement strand
TTACGTCTTGTGGGTACATTAGCTGTGGAGTTTTTAGGCATCTTTTTATAAGTTCCAAGTCGTTTTTTTCGATTACTATATTTGCTCTTACATGTGAATCTATTTGAAGTTCTCTTGCATTTAGACAAACTATTATAG
Organism: Clostridium sp. CAG:780; assembly: GCA_000434195.1. Classification (GTDB taxonomy): domain Bacteria; phylum Bacillota; class Clostridia; order TANB77; family CAG-508; genus CAG-245. The sequence continues at coordinate 4,402 of HF994422.1, read as the reverse complement.
AATCTATATCAGCCAAAGATTTTATCAGTTCAGCCTTTTCTCTGGTCATGAAAGTTCCACGTCTGCCAAACAACATGTTTAGGGTAAATTCTTCATCTCTTACTAATTTTATTATTTTTACTCTATCAATACTCAAAATAGGGGTGTCTGGATCTTCTGCACATTTGCGCATAAATTCTCTATTTCCCGTTACTGTTATTATTTGTGTTATTACTTCTGATGGCATTCTTAGTTCTTTTGCCCTTTTTATTAAGTTTGGTGCTTCTTCTACACTAATTCCTCTTTCTTGAATTTTTTTATTAATTTCTTCTACTGTCATTTTTTCCCTTTCTAAATCAGTTTTCTTAATTAAAAACTTCCTTTATATTATCTCACAAATTGGCATATTTTTCAACTTTTTCGGCAATAAAAATAGAATCTAAAAAATTTCTAGATTCTATACGTTGATTTCTTTAAATCGTTTGTTACCATATTTCTTTAGTTTTTTCCATAGTGCAAGTACAACTATTGCTAACACTATTAATTCTATAAGTACAAATAAATTTGTGTTTGGCGTTTGAGCCTCTGCCACCATTAGTACAGCAAACGCTAGCCCTAATATCATTCCACTAAACACTGCTATGGTTGTGCTCATGCTTTGTTTTACAACTTCTGTGTCTGATGATGCATTCATTTTTGGATATTTTAGATTTGTAAATAATCCAATTATTGCTATAAGTATTGGTATTAATATTGATATTGCCAGAATAAATAGTATATCTATTATTTCAACTTGAAATGCTATAAAAAATATTAAATCACTTATCAATATAACTGGCATTGTGATTATACAACTCATTAAGATTTTAGATAATAGTATTGTGTCAACAGATGTTGGTAAGCTTTTTGTTATGTTGAAACTCTTTCCTTCTAGCGATATTGAAGATGATGTTATTGATGTCATACACGCTGTATATGTAACCAAGCAGAAGAATATTTTTGGCATTATTGGGATTATATCAAAGCCCATTCCTTCTCCTTCTGTTATTGTGTTTATCACTCCATTTATGTTCACACTCATCGCTATCGTTATTATCAATAATAAAATTAAACCAAACGACGTATTAAAAATGTACACTGTTGAGGAAAAATATCTTTTTAATTCCTTTGATACCAATGCTGATAATTTGCTTTTTACTTTCACTTTGCTTTCTATGTTTTTTATCTTTTTGCTTTTGCCTTTTTCTGATGATTTAGATATTATTCCAAAATAAAATTTACTTGCAATCATAATAAAAATCACTAATGGCACTATATTTACTGCTATCAATATTAGTAAAGTTGTTAAATCAAAGTTTTGTATTAAGTCTATGTATGCACCTGCTGGGTAATACACCTTTTTGATGACTGCATTTATGCTTTCCGCATTGTTTATAATATTTTCTAGAATTCCTTGTGTGTTTAAGGAAATATAAAATATTCCAAAGAATATTATCATTGTAAACACTGTTTGTACTATTTTTTTAGCTTTAAATTTTACAGATACCGCTTTTATTATATATCCAATTATTGAACTTATTACTGTTGGAATTATCGGTAGTAAAAATGTCATTAATATTGATATTGGATAAAAACTTATTCCTGGATGTTCATAATATATGTACACAATATATGCAGGTATCATAAATAATGCGTTATATAAGAATTGAAATGATAGCAGTTTAAATATTCTTACAAACAGTATTTTTGATTTCTCTATTGGTAATGCGAATAACAAATCATTGTCTTTTGCGTCAAATAGTATTCCTTGCGATTTGTATATTCCTTCTACTAATGTAAGTATTGTTGTTAATATTATAAATAGTGTTAGCATTATGTATGTTAGATTTACTTTTGAAAATTCTGATGCGAACATCACAGCATAGACTCCCACTGCAAACATTACTATTAGCGAAAGTATAATTGGAAATATTATTTGCTTTGCTTTTGAGTCGCTGGCTTTTGTCTTATATTTAAACATATCCATATCTTGCGACATGGCTGCTTTTAGTAAACGTATTAACTTCTTCATAGCTTATTCCTTTCTAGAATCTTTTTCATCTAGTTCTAAGAATACTTGCTCCAAAGATTCGTCTCCTTTAATTTCACTCATCTTTCCTACTTTTACTATTTTGCCTTGTTTTATAATTGCAACTCTACTACATAATTTTTCTGCTACTTCTAGTATGTGTGTTGAGAAAAATATTGTTTTGCCTTCTTTGCACATTTGTTTCATAATTTCTTTCATATCGAATACTGCTTTTGGATCTAATCCTACAAATGGTTCATCCATTATTAATATTTTTGGATTATGTGCAAGTGCTGATATTAATGCTACTTTTTGTTTCATTCCATGTGAAAATGAAGATATTTCATCATTTAGGCTATCCGCCATTTCAAACATTTTAGAATATTTTTCTATTCTCTCTTTTCTCTCTGCTTTATCCACCTCATACATATCACATATAAAATTTATGAAATCTATTGCTTTCATATTCTCGTATAAGTCTGGGTTATCTGGTACATACGCCATCTCTTTTTTACATTCTATTGGTTGTTTTTTTATTGATTTTCCGTTGATTAAAATATCTCCTTGTTCAAAGTCTAATATTCCTACTATTGATTTAATGGTTGTTGTTTTGCCAGCTCCATTATGGCCTATGAATGCAAATATTTCTCCATCATTTACAGTAAACGATATATCATCCACTGCCTTTTTTTCTCCATTATAGGTTTTAGTTACATTTTTTATCTCTATCATTAGGTATTCCCCCTCTTTATTCTATGAATATTCTATCATTCCTTATACTTGTTGTCAATGTGTTTGTAGCAAATTGACATAATATAATTATCGTGATATAATGTTTGTATACTATCCTCGGTATAGGGATAAAAAAAATCTATACCTGTAGTTTTTTCAATAACTTTAATAAGGAGGAAAAAACATGTCTATTTGTGAGTGGGAATTTGCTTCCCTGTGTAAGGACCCTGACACTCTCGAGCATCTTGCTCGGACGTCTCGGGAAGAGGAAACTTTGAGTGCCATTGTGGTAAACGAGAACACTGAAAACCAAGTGCTCATGCAGCTGACAGACTGCCGTTTTCCGTCTGTTCGCTCTCAGATCATTTTCCACGATAGTGTCACTCCTGACATTATCGAAAAACTCGCCGAGGATGACTCTTCGGAAGTTTTAGCCTCTCTTGCGATGGCTCTTACCGAGCCTCACTATGAGGACATTTTGGAAAAACTGTCCGAGAATCCGAACCGGATGGTTCAGTACGCTCTGTCCACGAATCCCAAGACGCCGGACATTGCTCTGGCGACCCTGGCTAAGAGTAACTCTCTGGTTATTCTCCTCAACGTTGCCAAGCATCACAACATTGATACCGCAACTCAGGAGAAGCTGTCCCAGAGCCCGATTCATGCGTTGCGCATGGCTATCGCATCGAATCCCGTGACCAAAAAGTACATTCTCATGACTTTGTGCAATGATCCTGCCAAGGATGTCGCAGCTATGGCTCAGGCTATGCTGGACAAGCAGATTTCCAATTAACCAAACAGACACCCCTGAAGATTTTTCTTCAGGGGTCCTTTTTTATTTTTCTTTATTTCTTGCCTATTATATCTCTATTTTTTCACTTTTAATGTTTCTTTAAAAAGCTCTTAATTTTTTCGATAACATTCTTTATAAAGCTTTTATTTTTCACAACTGCTAATTCTTGCTCTGGTACATTGTTTTTCTCTATTTTTTGTGTCCTAGTTATATATTTTATATCAGTCTTTTCTCTTATCTGTTGTTGATATTTTTGTTCGTTTTTTTCTATTAGTTTTAAATATTCTTTTTTCTCATTTTCATCTTCGCACCAATAATTTATGTATAGCAAAGCTAACATTGCTAGTGTTTCCTTTTTGATGCTTTGGCTATTTAGCTCTATCTTGCTATCATAATTTGGAATGTATGTATTAGATTTTTCTTTTTCTATAACTTCTAAGAGTTTTTTGGGTATTTTATTTACCTCTTCTGGTTCCATCATTTTTAGTATTTCAGATAATTCTGCATACATTATATTATCATCTGTTTTATTTTCTAACATTTCTTCTCCTTTTATATTTCTCTTTCTTCTGTGCTTTTTTCTTTGTTTGTTGTTCTCTCTAAGGTTTCTCTAGCTTTTACAACTTCTCCTTTTCGTACTTCTCCTATGGTTCCTTTTACGTCTGATATATTTATCATTGGCGCTGGAGGTGGTGGTGCTACTGGAGGAGGTGGAGGTGCTGGAGGTGGTGGTGGCATTTTTGATAGCTTTATAATTTCTTCTTTAGAAGGTAATGGTGGTGGCTCTTTTACTCCTTTGGGTGTTATTACTGGCCAGTTCCCACCGCCCC
>HF994421.1:6337-7001 GCA_000434195.1 Clostridium sp. CAG:780 | reverse complement strand
GTTGCTTTAATTTTTTGAATTAGTATTTTTGTAGAAATATACAACATAAAACCTTTATTACATAATCTTATCGTCTTTTTTTATATCATTATATACATTTGTATCTAAGAAATCTTTGTATTTCTCTGCATCTTTTCTTATATTACTTGCACAAATATTGTATTTTTTTCTATCTTCATCTACTACTACATTTTGTATATGCAAGTAATCTGCAACACATTTTCCATATTCCTCACTACTATAAAAATGTGTCACTGGTATTCCTTTTATTTCATTTTCTAAATATTTCATTTGTATATTTACACTTTCATTGTCTAAACCATATTGCTTTGGGCTGTCAAAGGCTTTTATTACTTTTACTCCTGGGAATTTTTCCTTTACCCATTTTTCCTTTGTGTCTATATCTATATCAAATTGAGGAGTATCATATATTACAACATAAAAATCATCTACATCTTTTAATGCAGTTTCTATTAAGTATTCATGCCCTTTGTGAAATGGTGCAAATTTTCCTATTGTAAAGCCTATTTTTTTCAATTTATTCTCTCCTCTCTATATTTTTCCTGTACTATTATACTACAATTCTATTAATTTTTCCATATTATGTTTACAAAAATGCTGTTTTTTGTTATAATCTTTTCATTAGAATGGAGGAATTTTTATG
>HF994421.1:0-6198 GCA_000434195.1 Clostridium sp. CAG:780 | reverse complement strand
CAAAGAAGCTGGAAGGAAAATTTTAAAGATTATAAATGAACAAGGTTGGAAAGTAAAAGCTATTATAAGCACTCATTCAAATGCTGACCATATTGGTGGTAATAGATATATTCAAGATAAAACGAATTGTGATATATATACTTATAATATTGAAGGAAGTTTTACTCAGTTTCCTATACTAGAGCCTTCTTTCCTATATGGTGGTTATCCTTTTAAGGATCTTAGACACAAGTTTTTATTAGCAAAAGAGTCTAAGGTTTATAACATAGAAAACAATCTGCCAGATGGCTTGGAATACTTTATGCTTAGAGGTCATTTCTTTGATATGATTGGAATTAAAACTTCTGATAACGTTTTCTTTTTAGCAGACTCTTTATTTAGTGAGGAAACTATAACTAAATATCATTTGTTTTTTATTTATGATGTTAGAGAATACCTTAATACTTTAGATTATTTACAAACCTTAGACAGATCATTATTTATTCCTGCTCATTGCGAAGCAACAAAAGATATTAGTTCTTTAATAGAATTGAACCGAGCAAAAGTTAAAGAGATTATAGAAAAGATATTTAACATATGCAAAGATGATGTTACTTTTGAAGATGTTTTGAAACAGGTTTTTGATTCTTATAACTTATCATTAAATACTACTCAATATGTATTAATCGGAAGTACTATTAGATCCTACTTGTCTTATTTATTTGATGAGGATAGAATTACTTATGAATTTAAAGATAATAAAATGCTATGGCATCAAAAATAATTTAGAGGGGCTTTATTCCCCTCATTCTTTATATTCTTAAAACATTTCCCGGATATATTAGATTTGGATTTGCTATTCGATTTAACATTACAATTCTAGCAATGCTTACACCAAATCTTCTAGATATTCCCCATAATGTATCTCCTCTTTTTACAACATATAGTCTGTGAGACATATCATAGCTACATGACGGAATTTTTATTATTTGCCCAACATATATTAAATTGACATTTTGAATGTTGTTTATCGACGCAAGAGTTGCTACTGTTGTTCCATATTCCTGTGCTATTTTCGAGAGTGTATCACCATATTGAACCACATATATCTGCGTTATATTGCTTGACGGGTCGCTGGTCGGAACAATTAAAGTATCTCCTGCATAAATTAAATTTGGATTAGCTATGTTGTTCAATTCAACCAGTCTTTCAACTGTTGTATTATATTCTATTGCAAGTTCTGATAAGGTATCTCCATATCGAATTGTTATGGTTGTATATCTCTCATTTTCATCTGGTTTATCTGTTGGAACATCTGGAACTTCAGAAGTATCATCTAAAAATACTTCATTTGTAAATTTATCACGGTCAACATATGATGATATTCCAGGAACTTCTCCCCTATCTGTATATTGCCAACCAGCCCAATTGCTCCAATGCTCTCGTACAGTCGGCTCTGATACCTCATATTGCGCTACCCATAACGGGTATGTCGCCAGATTTGATTCAAATGTACTATTTGCATTATATTCATCACTATATATAATTACATCTTTGCCGCTTACATTTTTCACAGTTTGCATAAATGTTAATGCTATTTGATTTATTTCTTCTCTACCAAGACTTCCAAATGATTCAAAGTCCATTGCTAATTTACAATCCGGATTTTTTCCAGATATGGTTGATACGAAGAAATTCGCCTGCTTAACAGCATCTTCTACACTTCTTGCTGTTACATAATGGTAAAATCCTACCTTTAACCCAGCATTTTTAGCATTAGCATAATTCTGCTCAAAATATGAATCCACAGAACGGAATCCTTCCGAAGATTTTATATATACAACCTCTATTCCACTTGCCTTTACCTGTGAGAAGTCGATTTCTCCTTGCCACGAGCTTACATCTATTCCTTCATAAATGGTATCTCCAGATGGAGAAAACGCAAACGAGGGTAATACTAATATGTAGAATTGAAACAACATTGTAACTATAAATACTAGTAAAATTATAAATCTTTTTTTCATTTATAATCACATTCCCTTCTTAAAATATTTTTCCTTGTTATATAATATGAAGTTAGAAAAAATGTGTTAGTTATAAAAATCCACCGTATGGGTGTCTTCTTATTGCATATTTTTTAATTTTATGTTAGAGTAAATTTATCATATACTGATTATCAAAGGAGAATTATGGATAAATTTATAAAAGTTGGAATAGGTGTAATGATACTAGATGATAATAAAGTCTTACTAGGTCATAGATCTAAAGATAAAAAAGATACTGGCGGAATATTTGAAATAGATTGTTGGACATTGCCCGGAGGGAAACAAGAATATTTCGAAACCTTTTTTGAATGTGCCAAAAGAGAAGTTAAAGAAGAAACTAATTTAGAAATAGGCGAATTGAAATTATTCGGTGCAGCAGACGACATTCAACCTGATAGACATTATATAACTCTACATATAATTGCAAAAAAGCATAGTGGCGAACTAAAAGTTATGGAGCCAACAAAAGAAGATAGATGGGAATGGTTTGACTTAGACAAACTACCACAGAATCTATATTCTCCAAGCAAAAAATTTATAGAGGAATATTTGAAATAATTTCTTCAGCAAGTACTATAACAATTGACTTATAGAATTTATTAATTTAGAATATTATTAGAAAATGATATGCAATTCACCATAAAAGGATGATTAAATATGTTATTTGAAAAGAAGAAAATGTTATCAGCATCAAATAAGTTTATACAAGACATACATGATCTACCAATTGAAATAAAGAGAAATAGTATAATGTTGATAGGTCCAATGGGAACAGGCAAGAGTACAATCGCAAGGATCTTGGCTAAAGAAGGAAATAGAATTCCATTAGATGACACAGAGTTTCTTAAAGGCTTATATGCTCACCAACAATAATTTCATAATTATAAAAATTTTGAATTTGGACTTGTCGGAACTGTTTTAAGTACACTAAAAAAAACAAGTGTTATAGATTTTGGAGCTGGTCATTCAGTATATAGAGATGAGAAGTTAAGAAGGCAAATGCAGTTAATGTGTGCAGAATTTAGTAATATTATTCTACTATTGCCATCTGCAAATAAAGAAGAGAGTCGACAGATATTATTAGAAAGAAGAAATATAAAGCCAGGATCACATAAGGATCAGGATAATTGGCATTTTATTACTGCTCCAGATAACTATGAACTTGCCACTCATATAATATATGAAAAGGGCAAAACACCAAAAGATGTTGCTGAAGAAATTGAATCATTGTTAAGAAATAAAGGTAGCATAGAAGAAGAAAGATAACATTTCAAATATTTAAAAAAGAGTATAATGAAACACATTTAGTACAAATGATATGGAGGTAAAATGAAAACAGAGCAATTAACTATGTCTGCAGATCAAAGACAGCAACTAACAACTATGTTACAAAGTCAAGGTATCTCTCAGGCAGAAATAGATCAGATAATAAATGGAGATTATGAAAGTTATGATACAGGAACAGATTTAGAGAATGCTTATGGTGGCTTGAAAAAACATGGAGATGTTCTTGAGAAATTATCTGATGGTTATACAATGGAAGAATTACAAGAACAAGGAATATCTGCAGATAAGATACAACAATTTAAAGAAATGTTAAATACTAAAAACTTAACAGTAGACAATGCTAAAGCTATATATCAATATTCAATTGGAAGCAATATGATACTTGGTATTAAAAGGGGAACATCTAAAGAAGCAATAAAAGAACAAATAATAGCAGATTTAGAAGAATCCTTAATAGGTAGAGGAATTGCAGAAACTGACATAAAAAAATTGAAACAATTTGTGCAAGGTGCAGATTATCAATCTCCGTTACACAGCAACTATGACATTGTTAATGAATACATGGATCAAATTGGCCTTCAACATAATGCTCGTGTTAGTGTAAGAACTGCAATGCAGTCATTGGATAGATGCTCACATATTGATAAAACAGTTGCCTCCTTAGAAGATGGATTGGGAAGTACTCATTTATCTAAATCGATGAAATTGTATAGAGCAGTAAAAAGTAGTTATCTAGAAAAAGGATTAGGTGAAGGAGAAGATTTAAGTAGTTTAGTAGGAAAATCAATTAGCAATAAGGGACAAACTAGTACATCACCGTTATATGATTCCTCTTTTGCTTCTTTAGATGATTATGATACTGTTTTCGAAATATATGCACCAAAAGGAAGTAGAGGATCTTATATAGCAGAATTATCCGCTTATGACAAGACAGAACAAGAAGTGTTATTAAATCCAAATGATTTGTATATAACAGGTGTTCAAATGGGAGTTACTGATAAAAATGGTAAGACAAAGAATGTTTTACAAGCATTATGTTTAAGTAAGGATAGGGAATGTTATAAAGAAATTATGCAACAGCAAGATCAGTCGCAAGATTCAATTAAAACATATTCACAAAGAGTAGGTACTGATAATTTACCGACTAGGCAAAATAGATTTTCAAAGTTTTTTAACCAAGTTAGAGCCAGATTTGCTAGAAGCAAAAGTCAACAATCCCAATCTGAAAGTGCTTATCTACAGCAGTCTAAACCAAAAGAAAAAAAGCCATGGGAATTAGAACCGGAAGAAATAACGAGAATACAAAATGAGACAGCAAAAATCGCACAAAGATATCGCGAACAAAAAGCACAAGAACAACAAGCTCCTACTCAAGAAGCTCAACATGTTCAAGAAGGTTCAAGCCAAAGAGATTCTCAGTCTATAAATAATGAACAAGTACCAGTACAACAACCTATGGTAGATATGGGTGACATTGAACTATAAAAACATCGATAATAAATTAGATTTTAGCAGTAAAAAAGCAAAGATTCTTTAATCTTTGCTTTTTTAATGAATTTATTGTTGTTATTTAGGTCAGATTTTATTTTTACATATTCATTTTATATTCCTATTTATTATACCCAAACTTCTCCATTCTATCTCTTTCTTTTATAGATAATTCTTGTAACCATTGAGAAAAACCAATACTATCATTATTTCTTAAAAATTCAAAATATTTTATTCTATCCTCTTTGGCTATAACAACAGGTTGTAAATTGTGTTTTAACAATTCATAATTAATTAACAACCTACCTGTTCTCCCATTCCCATCTTCAAAAGGGTGTATTCTCTCAAATTCAATATGATATTTAGCAATTTTATTAAATATATCTTGCTCATCATGATTATAATTATATACATAATAATTCATTAGATTCGGAATTTTTTCTGGCTCCGGCGGAATATGTTCACTTCCTTGTATAAATACTTGTACAGTTCTATAACCTTCCGTATCTTTAATGTCTCTATTTATTGTTTCATTTATCTTTTTTATAAATCTTTCGTCAAATTCCTCATTATCTTGCAAGTTTTTAAAAACCAATTCTAATGCTTTTTTGTGATTGATTGCTTCGTATATTTCTCTAGGCTCTTTTCCCTCGATTTTAAAACTATTGTCATTGTAAAGAATAGCATATGTTTCAGCATAAGTAAGTGTATTTCCTTCAATAGCATTTGAATGGTATGTACTTCTTGTAATTAGATCTTCTAGGTAATCTTTATTATCTAAAATAAATTCTAAAATCTTCATAATTATAATACTCTCCTATTATTCTCTATATGTAAAAAATAGGAGAACGGCTTTTCTGCTGTCCTCCCTTTCTGGTCGAGGTGACAGGGATCGAACCTGCGACCTCATGGTCCCAAACCACGCGCGCTACCAACTGCGCTACACCTCGATTTGCTTTTTTATTAAGCACCTATATAATATATCACACATTTATAGTTTTTGCAATATTTTTATTAAATTTTTTTAAATTTGTATAATAATTGATAATTTCTTAAGTAGTTGTATAAGAATCACAATTCATTCACGATAATATTTTAACCTTTATAATTGTGTTACTATTACCTGATTTTCTTCTAATTTTCCTTCTATCATTACAATATCTCCTCTTTTATATTTACTATAAAAATAATCTGCTACTTCATTAAAGCATTTTATATGTATTTCTTGATTATCTTTTATAGTCTTTATTTTAAACATTGCAATAGATATGTCTTTAGAGTTTATTATAAATTTAAACTCTATGTCTGTTATTATTTTTCCAATTAAATAAACTTGATTCATTTTGCTCCTTTATAATATTTTGCCAGTAGCTTAAACTACTGGCAACTTTCGCAAATT
>HF994420.1 GCA_000434195.1 Clostridium sp. CAG:780 | reverse complement strand
AAATTTTATTTCTGGATATTCTTCCTCTGACACACTTTCAGGTGTGTCGGATTTTAAATTGTTATTAATTTGTTTTAAAACGTAAGAAAGTTTTCTCTTTAAAGTTGTTTCGGACATCATTTTATTTAAAGTGTTGGTAAAGATGTATTCTTTATCTTTGTGAGATTTCTTCAATGCATCTAATTTATTGTAAAGAATATTAAAAATAGGAACCTTTCTAGATTCTTCATTTTTTGTTTTTTTAATCACTGGCTGATTGTTTTGAAAAGTAATAGCCTTATTGATTAGAATGTATTTATTATCTAAATCAATGTCCTTGTATTGTAGAGGAACTAATTCTTCTCTACGAAGACCAGTATATAAAAGAAACAGTATCATAAAAGCATTAGAATCGTTTTCTGACAACTTTTTTATTTCGTCAATAACTTTTTCTGTTAAAGGTTCTTTTTCGGCAGATTTGTGCTTTTTTATTTTAATGCCTAATGCTACATTCTTATATATGTAATCGTTTTCCACAGCTTTATTTAGAATCTGCTTAATAGTAAGTAATGCTATATCCTTTCTTCTTGTTATTCCTTTTTTGTCAAGTTCGTTCAACATAGATACTATATCAGATTGCTTAAGATATTTTAATGGAATATTACCAATATAAGGATTTATATGTAATCTAATTGCATCAGAATACATCTTTATTGTTGCAAGTTCTTTATCAGCTTTATATGTGTTCAACCATCTATCTGCCCAAACGGACACAGTTAATCCTTTATCATCAATAAAAATTCCTTTATTATTTTGGTTTTTTTTCTCGATATATTGTTTTTCTAAATCTTTTGGATTGTCAGAATACAAAGTTTCTATCTTTCCATTCACAGAAACTCTTTTCATTAGTCTACCATCTTTTCTTTTAGTATATGTGAAAGCCATAAAAACACTCCTAGATATATAAATTTTCCTTATAATAGGTGTAAGCTGTATCAATAAGTTCTTCGCTTACACCTAATTCTTCTGCATATTCATAAGAATATTTATAACCTTTTTCTTTTAGCCTTGTAAGTGATGAAATAGGAACAAGTGTACTAAAAGCCCATTTTCTAGCTCTATATTCTTTTTTTCTTATAGTTTCTTCATCAGAATTAATATTATATAAGGAATTACAATAATAATGTCCGAGTTCTTCAGCAAGTATTTCTTTTTCTTGCACCAGATTGTCTATTTTTGAATAATTAATTCCAATACAATACTGATTATCTATTAAACCTATAATAGCATTATTTTTCATTTTGAAAGAAATTATAGGGATATTTTCTTTATTTGCGATAGAATATAATTTTTCTAATTCCATTTTATTTTTTATTTTCTCCATATTTAATTTTTTTGTAGAATCTTAATGCGTCTGCTATTTCTTCATCTGTTAGTCCTTCTATTTCTTTATGGTATGCAAACTTAAATTCATCTTCTATATTTCTTATGTCGCTTTTACCCAATAAGTAGTCTGTTGA
>HF994419.1 GCA_000434195.1 Clostridium sp. CAG:780 | reverse complement strand
TTGTGGTGCTCTTTTTTTGGTGGAGATGAGGGGAGTTGAACCCCTGTCCAATATTCTTTCCATATATGATTCTTCGAGTGTAGTTTGTTATTTAATTTTCCTATGAAAACACATTAACAAACAACCGTGTTTTTATAGTAGCTATTTAAGTTACCTACTGCTTTAATAGCTAAAACAGCTTTGTTATCCTACTAGTTGACACCTTATCCAAGACCGTAGGCCTTCTTGGTAAGATGAGCCGCCTAAGCTTAGGCAGCGTATGCTAATTCTCTATTATTATCAGCGTTTATATTTAGTTCTGCTTTTTTATAGTGGCCGAAGCAGCCATCCACTACTCGCTACACATACTTCTGGGATACTGTCGAAAGCCAAATACATCCCCATATGTATATATTATACAATATTTTTTTAATAAAGTCTATGTTTTTTTCATTTTTCTCTTGCACATTGTTTTTTTTTGTGTTATTATTATAAAGTCAGATAGGGGTATGGTGTCAATGGTAGCATGACGGTCTCCAAAACCGCGGGTTCGAGTTCGAATCTTGATACCCCTGCCAAATTTTGGAGCTAAGTAATTAGCTCGTTTTTTTATTTTTACAGGAGGCATTATGGAACAAATTAAAGCTCTTTTTAAGAAGTTTATGACTAAGGAAGTTTTGTTGTATGCAGTGTTTGGTGTTTTCACAACTCTTGTTAATTTAGGCTCTTTCTTTGTTATGAATACATGGTTTAAATGGAATGAGAATTTATCAAACTTCATAGCTATTTCTTTGGCTGTGTTATTTGCATATATTACTAATAAGGATTTGGTTTTTCATTCTGAAGCTAAGAATTTAAAAGAAAAAACTTATGAGTTTTTTAAATTCATCGCTGGTAGAGCTTTTACTATGGTAGTTGAGTTTGTAGGAGGATTTTTATTATTCCCTTTATGCAATACTTCAATTCAGAAAACTATCATGAAATTGTTTGTCACTGTTGTTGTAATTATTTTGAATTTCTTTATTAGCAAATTTTTTGCATTTAGAAAATCTAAAAATTAATATTAAAACTATTGGTTCATATTATTTTTAAGGAGATGTTAATATGACTAATAGTTTTTTTAAATATTTGTCTGTATATTTTATTGTTGTTGCTGTACTTGTTTTCTTTATTTCTTTTTGTGCTATTTTGCCCACTTCTGATTTCGTTTGGCCTTTGCCCGATTATACTAATATCAGCTCTTATTTTGGTTATAGAGATGCTCCAACTGCTGGCTCTTCATCATATCATTCTGGAATTGATATTCCCGCTCCAGAGGGAACTCCTATTTTAGCTATTTGTAGTGGTGAGGTAACTTTTGCGAGCTGGGGCGCTGGCGGTGGCTATACTATTGTTATTGAGAATAATGATCTTAAAGTTTCATACTGCCACGTTTCTCCTATTTATACTGTTTCTAGATATGACGTTGTTAACGCAGGCGATGTGATTTCCACTGTTGGCCCTAAGAATGTTTATGGTATTGAAAATAATCCATATAAGGATGCTTTTGGAAATCCTACGAACGGCGCAACAACCGGATGTCATTTGCATCTTGCTATTAAGAAAAACGGAATAAATGTTAATCCTTTAGATTTCGTATCTGTTCCATGATAAAAGCTAGTTAAATGTCTTCTTCATTTAACTAGCTTTGTTTTATCCAAATAATCCTCTTCTTTTTACTGGAGGTTGTTCATTCATAGTTTTTGCAAGTTCTACTAAAAGATCTCTTTGTTCTTTTGAAAGTCTTTTTGGCACTTGTACTTGTACTGTAAATACTAAGTTACCTCTGTTTCCAGAATTGATACGTACAAATCCCTTATCTTTAATTGTGAATTTTGTTCCAGTTTGTGTAGCCTCTGGTATTTTGTATTTCATTTTTGTTCCATCTACTAAAGGAATTTCTAGTTCAGCGCCAAGAGTTGCTTGTGTAAATGTGATTGGGACTTCACAATAAACATCATCACCATTTCTTGTAAAGATACTGTGCTTTTTCAAATTAATTGTTATGTACACATTACCTTTTGCTCCGCCATTTTTTCCTGGTTCTCCTTCTCCCTTTAGCACTATTGTTTGTCCATCATCAATTCCAGCTGGTATTTTAACATTTATTTTAGCTTGTTTTCTAACAGTTCCTTTTCCATAACAAGTGTTACAAACTTCTTTTATAACTTTTCCTGTTCCATGACAGTTTGAGCAGGTTGTTTGAACTCTCATTTGTCCTAATAGTGTTGTTTGAACTTGTGTTACTGTACCTTTTCCTCCACATACAGAACAAGTTTCTGGATGTGTTCCTGGTTTTGCTCCTGTTCCTGAACAAGTAGGACATTCTTCGTTTCTAGTTATGTTTATTTGCTTGCTTGTTCCAGAGTATGCCTCCTCAAAGGTTAAATTTACATTGCATTTTAAGTCAGCACCTTTTCTTGGCCCATTTGTTTGTCTTGAAGATCTTCCTCCACCAAATCCAAATAAGTCTCCTAAATCTCCAAATATATCTCCAAACCCATCAAATCCAGAAGATGTATACGAATAATATCCACCTTGTCCTCCAAATGGTCCACCGGCTCCATTAAATCCTTGTGGGTCTGCTGTTCCAAATTGATCATACATTTTTCTTTTTTGAGGATTTGATAAGGTTTCATACGCTTCGTTTACTTCTTTGAATTTTGCTTCTGCTCCTGCTTTGTCATCAGGATTTGCATCTGGATGATATTTTTTTGCTAATTTTCTGTATGCTTTTTTTAGTTCTTCGTCCGTTGCTGTTTTACTAACTCCTAAAACTTCATAATAGTCTCTTTTTTCTGCCATTATTTCCTCCTTCGTCACTATTTTAGTAACGAATATTTTTTAAATATTTTCGCCCAAAAAGGGGCGTCCCTATTGGGCGAAAAGTTTTTTATTTGTTGTCATTATCGTCTTCTACTTTGTAGTCTGCATTATATACATTTCCGTTCTCGTCTGTTTGTGGTTGTTCTTGTGCTCCTGTTGCTTGACCAGCTGCTCCGTTTGGATTTGCTTGGCTATATAGTTTTTCAGACATTGAATAGAATACTTGTTTTAATTTTTCTGTTGCTTCTTTTATCTTCTCTACATCTGAACCTTCTAATGCTTTTTTAACATTTTCAATCTCAGCTGTTGCTTTAGCTTTTTCTTCTCCATTGATTTTATCGCCTAATTCATCAAGTGTTTTTTGGCAATTATAAGATAAGCTTTCAGCTTCATTTCTTGCTTCTATTTCATCTTTCTTCTTTTTATCCTCTGCAGCATGTGCTTCTGCATCTTTTACAGCTCTATCTATATCTTCGTCTGTTAAGTTTGTTGAAGCTGTAATAGAAACTTTTTGTTCGTTTCCTGTTGCCATATCTTTTGCAGAT
>HF994418.1 GCA_000434195.1 Clostridium sp. CAG:780 | reverse complement strand
TCTATTCATTTATAGATATAATCTCTCCCTTTTCATCGTAGTATGTTGTCCTTTCAACATTATATTCATATCCATATTTATTTTCTATTGTATCAAATCCACCCTTGCCATAATATTCTTCTATTCTTTTCTGATTTTCAACTACAAATATATTTTTATAATCCTAGTAATTCACATAAGTTCTCTTAAATCCACTCACATATGCAACAAACTTTTGCCCATCCTTTTCGACAACATGTTCAGGGGTATAGCCAAATGCTCCAAAAAAATAAATTATTGAAGTTGATATTAAAAATAACATAATAAATGTGCTTATTAGAATAATCTTTACAATTTTTTTCTTAATCTTTAAAAGCAATTGTATTATTCCAACAATAAAACCAAACATAATTATTATTGCAGATATTATATATATCCATTCTCTAAACATTAATTTACAGAAATATAATATTAAGTATAAAGTAACAATTATTAATGTGTAAATAATTATATCTAATAATATAATTATTGGAATATATT
>HF994417.1 GCA_000434195.1 Clostridium sp. CAG:780 | reverse complement strand
TTAAATTATATATTTAATTAAAAATTTTTTTGTACGCATATTATCTAAGCTTGTGAATTCCTCACAAGCTTATTTTTTTACGATTTATTTTTCCAATTTTTCAATGTATATTTTATTTTTTTAAATTAATACTAATAATATTATTTATCAAAAAGGAGGAAATTATGAAAAAGAAATTTTCAATTTTAGTCGCTTCTTTTATTACATTTCTTGCTCTTAGTTCTTCATCTTGCATTGCAACTACTAACATGATAAATAGCACTGAAGGTGCTGTTCAAAACGGTGCATCTACTGTTGGTAACGTGGTTTCACAAGGAGCAAATGCAGTAAAGAATACTGTTTCTGGTGTTATGGATACTATGAAGAATCAAAAAGCAAATAATACTGTAATTACTGGTAGCACAAACAATTATAACGCAACAAGAACATCCACAACTACAAACAATCTTTTCTCAGATATGTCTGCGAAGATTTGGACTTGGGCAATTCTAGCCGTTGTTGGTATTGCCGTTGTTTGGATGACTATAGCTTACGGTAAGCAAAATGAGAAAACAGAAATTCATAACCATAATGAATAAGTATCAAAATAATTTTATAATTATCAATTTAATTATAAAATTATTTACATATCTCTTTTAAAACTTTCTTTTAGATGTTATAATATTAATGATTTCTGAAAGGAGTTTTAATTATGATAAAAAATATTGCTAAAAATCCAACTGCAAAACATAATTATACAATAATTGATACATTAGAAGCTGGAATTGTTTTAACTGGTACAGAAATAAAGTCCATTAGAAATGGTAAAGTTAATTTAAAAGATAGTTACGCCGAAATTAAAAATGGTGAAGTTTTTATTTGTTCAATGCATATTAGTCCTTATGAGCAAGGCAATATCTTTAACAAAGATCCTATGCGTAATAGAAAACTGTTGCTAAATAAAAGAGAAATTTTTAGACTAACCGGTCTGATCAAACAGAAAGGTTATACTTTAGTTCCTATTTCTCTTTATTTTAAAAACAGTATTGTAAAAGTAGAACTCGGTATTGGCAAGGGTAAAAAGTTGTATGACAAACGTGAAGATTTGAAGAAAAAAGATTCTCAAATGTATATTCAAAGAAGTTTATCTCAGAATTAATATGTCTATAACCCTTAAAAATAGATGATAAACTTTTTATCATCTATTTTTTATGTACAATTAAAATTTATTGAAATTCTTCCTCTTGTTTCTCTCCTTCATCTCTTCTACAATATATTTGTCGATTTTCTGACTCTGCTTTAATATTAGTTCATAGTCAGCCCCTTGAGCAATTAATGATTCTAGTCGTGCTGTGTGTTTTAGTCGTGCTAATGTATTTTTTTTCATGTTCATCAACTCCTCCGTCTGTATGATACCACATTTCAAAAAAATAATTTGTCGAAACGTGTCGGCAAATTAAAATTTTTTTATTTTTTTGAATTTTTATAGCTAGAACACATAGATTCGTCTGGTTGTTTTGTTTGACATCCCTCTATTGGTGTTACTATTATTCCTTCCAATTCACATTTTTGTCTTTGACAATTATTGTACTTACAAGATGATACTGTACAATTTATTGTTTGATTTTCATTGTTATTTGGCTTCATAATATATCCTCCTCAAATTTTATTATTTTTATTTTCTCCTAATTAAAATTTTTTATTCTGTCTTTTTGAGGAAAATTTTGTAATTTATTGAATTTTTTTGTTTTTATTTTCTTTACTTTCTATGGCCTTTTTTGGCTCTTCTATTCTATTGTTTTCTGTTTCTCTTTGAGAATTTTGAAAACTCAAGTACCACATCATACCATTCTGATTGCGCATTATTTCTTCTCTTCTTTTCATTAATTCTTCAAATGTTTTTGGTGGTGGCATTATTATTGGTTGGTTTGGTATCCAATTTGCTGGTGTTGATGCTTTGTTCAAGTCTGCTACTTGTAAAGCTTGCACCGTTCTAAGTATTTCTGGTATACATCTTCCCACATTCAAAGGATATACTAAAATTAGTCTTACTATTCCTTTGTCATCTATTATAAATACATTTCTTACTGTTTCTGTAGTACTTACATCACTTGCTATCATTCCATATTTTCTTGCTATCTCTCCGCTTCTATCCGCTATTATAGGAAATGGTATTTGTATTCCTGTTTTACAATATATGTTATACACCCACGCTAAATGCGACGGGTTGCTATCTATACTTAATCCTAAAAGGCAAGTATTTAGTTTTTCAAAATATGGATTTGCTTTTGCAAAAGCAATCATTTCAGTCGTGCATACGGGGGTAAAAGCCTTCAATTTGGGGATATTATATTAATCGGCTAATTTCAGGTTTTAGCTCGAATTTCACA
>HF994416.1 GCA_000434195.1 Clostridium sp. CAG:780 | reverse complement strand
CTTTTTTTGCTAGTGGATAATATCCTCCATTTGCATATGCTATTAAATCACATTTGCTAATGTCAAATGCTCCTTTTGCATCTATGTATTTATCGTCAACATCTATTGATAATATTTCCGCAACAAACATATCATGACTTCCTAATGGGATTATTTGTTTTACTTTGCATTCCACTGATACCGGACTTTCTTTGATTAATGGTGCTTTTACAAATTTGGCTTGTTCTTTTGTTAGTCTCATCTCTTTAAATTTGTCTACATTTTTACCGCTTTTTACTCCACACCAATCTGTTGCATATGCTAATTTTTTAGTTGTTAAATTTATAACGAATTCCTTATTTTCTTTTATTATGTGATGCGAATATCTTTCTGGCCTTACAGATATGTAGCACATCGCAGGATTCGTGTTTAATATTCCTGTCCATGCCACTGTTATTATGTTTGATTTTTCCATTGTTCCACACGATACCATTACTGCTGGTATAGGATATATGAATGTTCCAGCCTTCCAATTTATTTTTGACATTTTATTTTTCCTTTCTTTTTTATGATATTATATCATTTTTTGTGAATTTGTGAAGTATTTGTTGACTTTTATCTTATTTAGTCTATAATATTGTTGTATTTTATAGGAGGATGTTGAAATGTTGGATTTAGAAAATATTAGTACTAAGGAGGATATTATAAAAGAGTTTTTTACTTGGCTTTTTGATGATTCTCGTATTAAGAATCATTCTATTGCCTTGCAAAAGGAAACCGATCTTACTCTTGTTAAGGATTATAATGATCCTAATATTTATTTTCCTAATCAGATATACGATTTTTTCCAGACTCAAGCCATGAAACGTTTGGGCCGCGTTGGTCAGCTCTTTTTTACTGTTAATATTTTTCCCAATACTTATCATAATAGATTAGAACATTCAAAAGGTGTTTATAATAGAAAAGTTGAAGAGTTTATATATAATTTTCAACAGCCAGAATGGAAAAATTTTATTGAGTCTAATGACTTGAAATTGACTCTAATTGCAGAGTTGATTAAGGTTGCAGGACATGATATTGGGCATTTTCCTTTATCACATGCCTTTGAAGAACAAGTTTTTCAAACTCATGGTGCTCATGAAATCATTGGTCAAAGATTGATGTTGGAAAATCCTGAAATCCAGTCTGTTCTTTTATCAATTAGTGATGATTTACCAGAAGTGTTGTCTTCATTATACTCTAAGCCTGTATTGAATTTTCCAGCACATGATGAGAGTTCTTATGATGTTGATAGACTTGATTACGTTTCTCGTGATGCTTTGTATAAGGGATGTCCAGTATCACTTCACACTGCAAAATATTCTTCTACTCCTAGGCTTTCAACTACTGATTCTTTTGTTGATGTTTATAATCAGGAATCTATTTCTAATATTGAGGAACTATTGAAGAAAAGAGATGAATTTTATTCTTCTTTATATATGTCAGAACCAGAACAGTCTTTTGAATGTGCTGTTGGCGCATTTTTCAATGTTTTACTAGATTCTAGTTTACCTGAATCTGGTTCAAGCCAAAAGTTGCCTTTATACTTACGCTGTTTAAAGTCTGTTGGCGTTGAAGGTGTTAATTTGGATGATTTCTTAAAGTGGGATGATGTTTCTCTTTATTCTGAGATTTTTGATATTGCTGAAAATTGTCCTGATTCTAATATACGTCAGCTAGCAACTTTGACTATTCCAAAGTTGGATTCATTTTTTAATATATTGTATTCTCATTTAGATTGTAAGAATACACATTCTTATTCAAGTGAAGATTTGCAGTTCTTATCTCATATTAAGAGTTTGCTTAAAGGCAATTCTACTTTAATAAGAGATTTAACAAATCCTGATTTTTTAAATGACAACATTGTTTTTCTTACTCATTCTCCATTGAAGGATGAGTTGGCTAAAAGAGGTTTAATAAGTTCTTTTTCATATAAGTTTAAGACTTATAATCCTAATGAGCCTGTATATGTCGAAGATGATACAAGTAGATTTGTTGAGCTTTCAGATTCTCCAAAGTCAACTATTGATTGGGAAAATTCTAAAAAACTGTTCAGCTATAATTTTGCTTATATTCCTTTTTTGAGATTCAAAGGTCTTTCTGATACAGAGATTAGTAATATACGAGCCAGTGGTGTTCGTCCAGATATTAAGACTTCTCAATCTTCTAAGGTTAATATGTCTCCTTTAAGTGTTGAGCATAGTGTTAGAGATTATTTCAAAAATATGGATATTGATGAAAGATAATTTTTTATATAACAAAAAGTAGAAATTAAAAATAACAAAATTGTTTATCTTTAATTTCTACTTTTTCTATATTTTATCTTAGAGCAATTTGATTCTCTAAGATGTTTTTAAGCATAAAAAAAATCTGGCAACAACCTATCTTCCAGGCAAGGTAACTCGCGAGTATTTTCGGCACTTAAAGGCTTGACTTCTGTGTTCGGAAT
>HF994415.1 GCA_000434195.1 Clostridium sp. CAG:780 | reverse complement strand
TCTCACAAGCCCAGGTATCAAGACTTGAAAAAAGTGCGATAGATAGAATAAAGAGAATATATAAATAGTGACTAGTGATAGTCATTATTTTTTTATTAGTTACATATATTATATAGAAGAAAACAAAAAGGGAAGGTGCGCAAATGGACGGAAAGGGACTAGATTTTAAACATAAAGAAGTTATTAATATAAATAATGGAAAAAGAATGGGATACGTCCAAGATGTATGTGCAGATTTACAAACGGGCTCGATTACTTCAATAATTGTTCCAGGAGAAAATAAATTTGCAAGCATGTTTTCAAACAAAAATGATATAATAATACCTTGGGAAAAAATTCATTGTATAGGGGAAGATACAATATTGGTGGATGTATAAAAAGGCATAAATTTTGAGTTTAAAAAAATATGAAAAAATTTTCAAAATTTCGACAAAAAAGTATTGACTTTAAATAATTCTTATGGTATTATATAAAAGTACCGAGAAACAACTGAAAATCATATATATTTTTAATATATAAAATTAGTAAAGAAAAAGCAATTTAAATCAAAAAAACAGCGATTACTAGTTTTTTATTTTGCACCTAAAACAAGGTGAAAAATATTTAAAAATTTTTAAAAAATGTATTGACAATCAGAAGTTAAAGAGGTATAATAAAAAACGTTACATGTAAACAAAAAACATGTTAACGAAGAGCACATTG
>HF994414.1 GCA_000434195.1 Clostridium sp. CAG:780 | reverse complement strand
ATTAAATAGAAATGTATGCTAACATGAAAACAAGCAATATCAGGCGAGATTTGGAGGATAAAATGGCAGTTGTACGGATATTGTAGATTGTCTAGAGATGAAGATAAAGAAAACTATGCAAGTATTGAAGAACAGAAAAGAATTATTCAAGACTATGCAATTTCTCGTAATTGGACTATCTCAGACTTCTATATAGATGACAATGTTTCGGGATATACCTTTAACAGACCTGCATTTTCAAAAATGATTGAAAAAGTAAAAGAAGGAAAAATTGATGTAGTCATAGCAAAGGATTTATCAAGAATTGGAAGACATAACGGACGAGTGTTAGTTTTAATAGATGAGTTTAAGAATATTCAAAAGAATTTAATATTAGTTTCTGAAATGGGTGGAACTTATGATGTTTTAAATGATAGAGATGATACTATTGGAATAACGACATGGTTTAATGAAAGATATGTTAAAGATTGTTCAAGAAAAACTAGAGACCACATGTATTCTAAACAAAAAACAGGAAGATTAATTATGGGAAATTATTATGGATATATAAAAGATCCAGAAGATATAACAAAACTATATGTTGATGAAGAGCTACGACCTGTTATAGAATTAATATATAAGTTATATACCGAAGAAGGAATTGGAAGAAAGAAAATTTGCGATATTCTAAATAGTAAATATAATTACCCAACTCCATCGGCTTACTATCAAATGAAACAC
>HF994413.1 GCA_000434195.1 Clostridium sp. CAG:780 | reverse complement strand
TTGACAAACCTACAATCATAAAAAAATAAAATGTACAATATTAAAAATTCGCCCAAAAGAGGACATTCCTCTTGGGCGAAAAGTATTAAAATTTTGTTTTTTCTGTTAGCCAATTCTTTAAATCCACTATTGCAACTCTTTCTTGTTCCATTGTATCTCTATCTCTTACAGTTACTTTGCCATCTTCTAGTGTATCAAAATCAATTGTTACACAATATGGTGTACCTATTTCATCTTCTCTTCTATATCTTTTTCCTATGCTTCCTGCTTCGTCATAATCACACATAAAGTCTTTTGAAAGCATTTCATATACTTCTTGTGATTTTTCTGATAGTTTTTTAGAAAGTGGAAGTATTGCTACTTTGTAAGGTGCAAGTGTTGGATGTAAGTGTAATACAACTCTAGAGTCACCTTCTCCTAAATCTTCTTCTTCATAAGCATTGCATAGAATTGCAAGCATAGCTCTATCACATCCTAATGATGGTTCTATTACATATGGTACAAATTTTTCGTTTGTTTCTGGATCTTGGTATGATAAGTCCTGTTTAGAATGTTCCATATGTCTTGATAGGTCATAATCTGTTCTGTCAGCTATTCCCCATAATTCTCCCCAACCAAATGGGAATTTAAATTCTATGTCTGTTGTAGCTTTGCTGTAGAATACAAGTTCTTCTTTATCATGGTCACGAAGTCTTATATTTTCCTCTTTCATTCCTAGGCTTAATAAGAAATCTTTGCAGAATTTTCTCCAATATTCAAACCATTCTAAGTCTGTTCCTGGTACACAGAAAAATTCTAATTCCATTTGTTCGAATTCTCTTGTTCTAAATGTAAAGTTTCCTGGTGTAATTTCGTTTCTGAAAGCTTTACCGATTTGTCCTATTCCCATTGGTAGTTTCTTTCTAGTTGTACGAATTACATTTTTGAAGTTTACAAATATACCTTGTGCTGTTTCTGGTCTTAAGTATATTTGTGCAGAAGAGTCTTCTGTTACTCCTTGGAATGTTTTATACATTAAGTTGAATTTTCTTATATTTGTAAAGTTTGTTTTTCCACAGTTTGGACAAGGTATTTTATTATCATTTATATAGTCAACTAGTTGTTCATCTGTCCAACCATCTGCAACTATATCTTTTCCTTGACTATGTGACCATTCTTCTACTAGTTTATCTGCTCTATGTCTTGTTTTACAATCCTTGCAATCTATAAGTGGATCACTGAATCCTGCTACGTGTCCTGTTGCTACCCAAGTTTCTGGATTCATTAATATTGAAGCATCAAGTCCTACATTGTATTTATTCTCTTGTATAAACTTTTTTCTCCAAGCATCTTTGATGTTGTTTTTTAGTTCTACTCCTAAAGGGCCGTAATCCCAAGAGTTAGCTAATCCTCCATATATCTCTGAACCTGGATATACAAATCCTCTGCTTTTGCAAAGAGCTACTATTTTTTCCATACTATCTACCATAATAATTCCTCCTTTTGTAGTTATAGTATTGTGCTTTAAAGAATGGTATATAATCAAAAAAACTTCCATTCCTAGCACTTTTAAATGCTAGGGACGAAAGTTTAATACTTACGCGGTTCCACCCTAGTTTAAGTTATTTTACTAACTTACACCTTAATTAATAATATGCTCCAAAGCTCCCCATATATTTGTTAATTATTGGATTCCACCATTCCCAACTCTCTAGAATTTTAAATATATTTTTTCTTTTTCAACGCACTTTATTTATAATATATATTATATTACCACGATATTTTAAGATTGTCAATATTTTATTTTATGTTAATTGCAAAACCCATCTGCTTATTAACATGTGATAATATCTTAAGTAATCGCATAAGAATCACAATTATTCTTCACACTGGTGCTCACGCTCT
>HF994412.1 GCA_000434195.1 Clostridium sp. CAG:780 | reverse complement strand
ATTTTCTTGTTTTTATTTTTAAATTTCAGTTAAAGATATTCAAAATCCGCTTTCTTAAAACATTAATGCATTTTTTATATGATGTACATAGAATTTTTCTTGTCTTTTGTATACCTCAATTATATCAAATCTTATATAAGTATTTTCTAGCTTTTTACAATATAAATAATATTCTGCAGTTTTATAAATATGCTTTTGTTTTGTGTTATCTACCGCTTCTACTGGCTTTCCGAATTTATCACTTGCTCTGGTTTTGACCTCTACAAAAACATATTCATTTTTATCTTTTACTATTATATCTATTTCTCCATAATAGCTTCTAAAGTTTCTTATTAATATTTGACATCCTATTTTTTCCAAATATTTTACTGCAATATCTTCTCCTTTGGTTCCTAGTATATGTCTTTTATACATTATTCCACCCTCTTGTATTCATTTCCCGGCAAACTTTCTATGTATCCTTCAATTTCCATCATTGTTATTTTTTGGTTTAGTTCTGAAATATCTAGGTTGCTCTTTTTGGCTAGTTCATTTATTTCTATCGGATCTTCAGTTATGAGATTGTACAACTTTTTGTCTTTTCTTTTTGTTTTTTGTTGTTTTATGTAACATTTTTTATGGAATGATTTGATTTTTTATGAATAGTATGGTATACTAGAGAATGTATCAAAAATATTTTAAGGAGGGTTTTCCCATGGAGAATCATGTCAAGCCTGTCAATGCAGGCAATCGGGACAGCATCGTGAAAGTCACGAATGACGGTCGTATGGTCGTCAGATGTTCTTTGTTCGGCACTTCTCAGTGTCCGAACCCGGATTGCACTGGGTATCATTATTGCCCGTGCTCTAAGAATCACAGCGACAACTAAACACTCCCTAGGGGCCTAGGAACGCGAGGACAATGTCCTCGCGCTCTGCTTTTATTTTTTAGATAATGTCACTTCTATTTCATTTTCTTTTTTATTATGAACGTATCTTATTGTTACTTTGTCTCCTACTTCTTTCTCATATATATAATTTCTTAATGTTGACATTTTATTAAGTTTTATTCCATCTATTTCTAATATAATGTCACCTTTTTTTAGCTTTGCTTTATCTGCTGGAGAATTTCGTATAATTTCTGCTATATATATCCCATTTTCTAAACTCATTTTTGTTCCGAGTTGTTCATTTATATATGGCACTATATCCTTGTCATACGCATACACGCCAAGAGTTGCGGAATTTACTTCTCCCTTTTCTTCTAATTTTTTAATAATTGGCTTTACATTATTTATTGGAATTGCAAATCCTATTCCCTCTGCTGTTGTTATCTTTACAGAGTTTATTCCTATTACTTCTCCGTTTTCATTTATTAGTGGTCCTCCGCTATTTCCAAGATTTATTGTCGCATCTGTTTGTATTAAATTTTCCATATAATAATTTTTATCATTTTCTTCTATTTTTATTGTTCTTTCTAATCCGCTAATTATTCCTGATGTAACTGTTCTTTGGAATTCATACCCTATTGGATTTCCTATTGCATACACCTTTTGAGCAATCTTAATATTTTCGGAATCTCCTAATTTTAAGAATTCCAAATTTTTTGCGTTTATTTTTACAACACTTAAATCTATATCAGAATCCGCCCACACAACTGTTGCTTCGTAGTTTCTACCATCTTCTAACGTAACATAGCATGTGCTGTTTTTATCCCCTGACACATGTTGGTTTGTTACTATATAACCTTCACTTGTAACTATAAATCCTGTTCCCAGGCCAAGTTCACTGGTTCCTTCTTTTAGGAAAATTGTGTTTCCTTTATTCTTCACTTTTGATATTCCAACAACAGACTTGTTAGTTGTTTCTATTATATCCGATATACTTTTTTCTTGTGTCTCTTCTATTTTAGCCACTGTCTTTTGAGCATCATAATCTCCTAAAATTTCTTGTTCTGTTGTAAACGATATGTATACACAATACGCCAAAATTATAAACGATATAATTAAAATCATTATTGCTATCGTTTCTAAAAATTTTATTATTTTACTATCTTTTTTCATAAAATTACCACCCTTAAGTTTATTCTTCCCGTTTCCTTATTTTTTAATCAATTTATTTATTTTTTCCTATTGCAAATTTTGTCTAAAAGTGGTAAAATGTGGAAGAAAGCGTTTGTAAAACTATTTTGTACTTTTTACTAATGCGTTAACACGTTATATGAAAGGATATATTATAATGAATTCTAAATTATATGGTTTAACTAATCCTCAAAAAAACATTTGGAATACTGAACAATATTATAATGGAACATCTATCAATAACATCGGTGGTACTGTTTATTTAAAGTGTCACTTAGACTTTGCAGCACTTTCTAATGCTGTGTCTAATGTTATTGTTAATCATGATAATTTTCACATAAAACTTGTTAGAAAGGATAATGATATTAATCAAACTTTTGTTGACTTTGATAGTTTTCCTGTTGAGATTATTGACTTAGCAGATATTTCTGAGTTGGCTTCTTTTGAAGAAAAGTTGTGTCAAAAAGTTTTCTCTATTGAGAACGATAATTTGTTTTGTGTCAAAATTTTTAGATTGCCAGATAGTACTGGTGGTGTTATTTCTGTTATGCATCATATTATTTCAGACTCTTGGACAGTAGGCCTATTTTGTAAGGAAATTGTTCAGGAATATACTAATTTGATTAAAAATGTTAAATCTGATGATGTAAAATATTCATACATTAATTATATAAATAAAGAGCAAGAATATTTAAACAGTTCTTCTTTTGAAAAAGATAAAGAATATTGGGCAGAGGTTTTTAATACTGTGCCTGAACTTGCTACAATTCCAAGCTTTTCAGCAGAATCTTCTAATCAAGTTTCTTGTACTGCTAAAAGGCAAAAGTTTGCTATTTCTAAGCAAGTTATGGACAAAGTTTCTGAATTTTGTAAGAATAATAGAATTTCAATATATAATTTTTTCATGTCAATTTTTTCGATTTATATTGGTAGAGTATCAAATTTAAACGATTTTGTCATTGGTACACCAATTTTAAATAGATTAGATTTTGCGGATAAGAACACTAATGGTATGTTCATTAGTACTGTTCCTTTGCGCGTAAATATTTTAAATGACTCTTCTTTCGTAGATTTTAGCAAATCTATAGCTAGAAGTTGCCTATCTATGTTAAGACACCAAAGATATCCATATCAAAATATACTAGAAGATTTAAGGAAGTTAGATTCTAGTATTCCAAATTTATATAATGTTGCTTTATCTTATCAGATTACAAATACTGTAAATGATGAGATTGATTGTGATTCTCATTGGGTATTTAATGGTACTTGTGCTGATGATTTGCAGGTTCATATGGTGGATTATAACTCTACTGGCTTAAATGTTTTTTATGATTACAAAACATCAAAATATGATGTAAATGACATTAATAATATACATAATCGTATTGAAAATATGATTAATCAAGTATTATCAAATAACGAGATTAACGTTTCTGATATAGAAATTGTTACTCCAGAAGAGAAAAGTCAGATTTTAAATGATTTTAATAATTGGAAAGTTGAACTTCCTAATAATAAAAATGTAATTGAATTGTTTGAAGATCAAGTTACTCAGCATCCTGATACCACTGCTGTTGTATTAGATGATGTTTCACTTACATATAACGAATTGAACCAAAAAGCTAATCAGTTAGCTAGATATCTACAAGAAAATGGCATACAAAATAATGATATAGTCGGTGTTTGCTTTAATAAAAATATAGAATTTATTATATCTATATTGGCTATTCTAAAATGTGGTGGAGTTTATTTACCAATCTCTGTAGAATATCCAGAAGATAGAATTTCATATATTGTTGATAATAGTAAAGCTCGTATAGTGATTTCTAATAAGGAAATGAGCTATTTAGAAAATAAAACAAAAATTGTTAATTTTTATAATATCAACTTAGATAGTTTTGATACTAGCAACCTTAATATGCACTATGATAATACACATTTATGCTATATCATTTACACATCTGGATCAACTGGAAATCCAAAAGGAGTAATGCTTTCACATAAAAACTTGATTAATTTTGCTTACATTTTTAATGATTGTTTTAATAATAAATTCTCGATAAATGATAGTTGCTTATCTTTAACAAGTGTATCATTTGATGTAAGCATATGCGAGTTATTTGTTCCATTGATATTTGGAAGTGCATTAGTTATTTATCCAGAGGAAAGTTTAACTAATATTGATTTACTATGTAAGATATTAGAAAAAGATAAGATAACATTTTTATACTTGCCACCAAACATTCTTCAAGATGTTTCAAGTTATATTCTTGAGAATAACATACAAACTTCTATGAACAAAATGTTAGTTGGTGTTGAGTCTATTAAGAATGGCACTTTAAATGAATATTTTAAAATTAATCCTAATTTTGAAATTGTAAATGGTTATGGGCCCACAGAAACCACCATTTGTACAACTTTTTATAAATATGTTTTTAGTGACAATACAAATGGTGTTGTACCAATTGGAAGACCTTTTGCAAATAACAAATTGTTAGTTGTAAGCAAAGGTGGTAGCCTTCAACCCGTACTAACTCCTGGTGAATTATATGTTTGTGGTAACAATGTTTCTTCTGGATATTTAAATAATCCAGAGTTGACTGCCAAATCATTTGTTAATTACAAATATACAAGCGAAGCACTTTCATATAGAACAGGAGATACTGTTTATTGGGATAATACTGGCCTTTTACACTTTATTGGAAGAAAGGATTTTCAAATAAAGATAAAAGGACATAGAATAGAGTTAAGCGAAATTAATAACACATTAAGAGGAATTTCTGGCATAAAAAATTCTATAACTGTTGTAAAGAACGTAAATAACTTTGATACACTTTGTGCTTATGTAGTCCTTGAAAATAAATCACTTACCGTTCAGGAAATAAAGTCAATTCTTTTTGATAAGCTTCCATCTTATATGGTGCCTACCTACATAACTCTTTTAGATGCTTTACCTATCACAATAAATGGTAAGGTTGATAAAAAGAAACTTCCTGATATAGTAATTGAGCACACTGGAACGACTGAAGCAACAACGGATACAGAGATTAAATTAAAAGAAATATTTGAGACTATGTTAGATACTGACATTGTTTCTATTGATGATTCTTTATTTAATATGGGATTAGATTCATTAATGGCTATAAAATTCTCTGTCGCTGCTCATAAAGTTTTTGGAATTTATATTGATATCAAGGATTTATATAAGTATGATTCTATTCGTGCTTTAGCAGATTTCGTTGACAATCAAGTCCATTCTAATAAAAATTACTTACCAGAAATACAAAAAACAGATGCTCAGGATTTTTATCCTTTATCATCTGGTCAAAAGAGAATTTATTATGCTTGTAAGATGGCTGGGAATGATAGTATTGTTTATAATACACCTGGCGCAATATTAGTAGATTCTATATTAAATAAGGAGACGGTTGAATCTGCATTTAAGGATATTATAAAGCGTCAAAGTATATTTAGAACAGTCTTTGTCATTGAAAATGAAGAAGTAAAGCAGAAAGTTTTAGACAATGTTGATTTTGCAGTCGAATCATTTAACAATACAAGCAGTGAAATAGATTCGCTAGTAAACAATTTTGCTAAACCTTTCGATTTAGCAAAAGCACCTTTGTTAAGAGTTGAAATTCATTATATAGATAACAAAGAAACTTTATTATTATTTGATTCTCATCATATTGTTATGGATGGTGTTTCTCTAAACATATTAGTAAATGACTTATTTAAGCTATATAATAGTGAAAGCATTGAACCTCTTGAAGTGGAATATACAGATTATTCTGTATGGGAGAATACTTTAATAAATGAAGATAAGTTCTCTGATGATAAAAAGTATTGGTTAGATTGTTTTAAGGATTTCGATTTTGAAACTTTGAATTTGCCTTTTGATTACACTGTGCCAGCAAATCAAACTTATACTGGCAATAAACTTTATAATCATCTTGAGCAGTCTACAATCGATGAAGTTTCAGCTTTTGCAAAAGGACATCACGTATCAACTTATTCTGTATTTTTAACAGCTTTATTTGTTACTCTTTATAAATATACTGGTCAAACTGATATCGTTATCGGAAGTCCTGTTGCCAATAGAAGTATTGAATGCCTACAAAATATCATCGGAATGTTTGTTAACAACATTGCTTTGAGAACAAAAATATTAGAGAATCAATCAGTTTCAGATTTAATTACTTTTGTAAATAATACTGTTACTGGTGCCTTAGATCATCAGATCTATCCTTATGATATGCTTGTTAAAGATTTGCAGGTTCCTGTTGATCATTCAAGAAATCCTTTGTTTGATGTAGTTTTAACTTATCAAAATCAGGAAGACACATCTACTTTGACTAACAACAAAGCTGAAATGCTTCCAACTGTAACTAATACTTCTAAATTTGCTATTACATTAGAAATTGCACCTAAGTCTAATCAAATAAATCTTGAATATAGAAGTGATTTATTTAAAGAAAATACTATGACAAGTTTCTTAAAACATTATCTATTTGTTTTAAAACAAATAATAGAAGGATTTAATGATGAAGTTCAAAATGTTAATATTATAACTGATGATGAGCAAAAGTTATTAGATAAATTTAATAATACTTATGGTAAAATTAACAGGGCTCCTGTTTCTAAGATCTTTGAAGAACAAGCCGCATTGCACGCAAATGATATTGCAGTTGTTTGTGATGATAAGACTTTAACCTATCAAGAATTAAATGAACGAGCAAATAGTTTGGCTCATCTTCTAATTGAAAAAGGAATTAAACCAAATGACATTGTCGCTATAATGACTAATAGATCTTTAGAGACCATTGTGTGTATGATTGCTATCCTTAAATCAGGTGCGGCTTTCTTAAATATAGATCCTACTTATCCTATTGAGAGAACTGAATACTATATTTCTGATAGTAAAATTCAACATGTTCTTACCCAAAGAGAATTAAAGGACAAAGTTGCACAAATCAAGAATCGTATAGATATTGATTTAGATATCGAGGATATTTACGGAAAAAATAAAGAAAATCCTGATGTTAAAGTTGGCGAAAGAGATTTATCTTATATTATTTATACTTCTGGATCTACTGGAACACCTAAGGGTGTAATGTTAAACCAAATTGGTATGTCTAATATGGTTCAAGCAATGACTAGAGTTTTGGAATATCTAAAAGAAGGAAATAAACACGCTATCGCATCTGTAACATCCACCCCTTTTGATATTTTCGTATATGAGATTATAGTTTCTCTTACTCATGGCCTTAAGGTTGTAATGGCTAACAATGCAGAGCACAGAAATCCAAAACTGTTGGATGCTTTGATTCGTAAGCACGGTGTTGATGTAATGACTGTTACTCCTAGTTTAATGAAAATCAACTATGATAACAGAGAACCTGATACAGCTTTGGCTAACGTAAAGAATATGGTATTTGGTGGAGAACCTTTACCAGAAAAATTCGTAAAAGATTTAAAGGCTTTAGCTGATGACATTACTGTTTACAATATATATGGTC
This sequence comes from Clostridium sp. CAG:780, assembly GCA_000434195.1. GTDB lineage: Bacteria > Bacillota > Clostridia > TANB77 > CAG-508 > CAG-245. Next base: position 9,314 of record HF994412.1, on the reverse strand, counting down.
CAAGTGAAATAACAATACTTTCAAATGTTCAAAATCTAAATGGAGAAAAAGAAATTACAGTTGGCCCTCCAATTTTAAATACTCAAATGTATATATTAGATAAAAATATGAAGCAACTACCTATTGGCGTTGTCGGAGAAATCTATATTGCTGGTATTCAAGTTGGAGAAGGTTATATTGGAAAAGAAGAGATGACTAAGCAAAGATTCTTAAAAAATCCATTTGGTCCTGGAAAAATCTATAAAACTGGTGATATTGGAAGATGGACTTTTGACGGAAAGATTCAGTGTCTTGGTCGTGTTGATAATCAAGTAAAATTAAGAGGACTTCGTATTGAGCTTGGTGAAATAGAAGATGAGATGTTAAAAATGCCAGGAGTTACTTCTGCAATAGTTAATAAAGTTTCTATTGATGGAAAAGAATCTTTATGTGGTTACTACGTAGCAGATAACAACTTAGCAGAGAATATAGTTAAGGAAAATTTGAGGAAGTTCTTGCCTCCTTACATGGTTCCTACTTATATTATAAAGCTTGATAAAATGCCTTATACTATTAATAGAAAGGTTGATAGAAAAGCTCTTCCTCTTCCTGTTGTAAACAAATTTGCTTCTGCAACTGTTGACATTAGATCTCTTAATTCAAACGAAGAGAAATTATTAGAAATTTGGAAAAATATCCTTAAAACAGATAAGATCTCTGTTGATGATAATTTCTTTGATATTGGTGGAGATTCTATTCTTGCAATTAATATGCAAATAGAGGCTTTGAAATATGGCTTGGAATTTGAGTATGCGGATATATTTAACTTCCCTACCATTAGACAATTATCAAAGAAACTTCCAAGTCCAGAAGAGCATTTTATGGCAAATTATGATTATTCTAAAATCAATAATCTTTTAAAAGCAAACTCTATTGACAACTTGGATAAAATTGAGAAATATAATTTTAGAAATGCCCTTATAATAGGAAGCACTGGATATCTAGGTGCTCACATACTACATTCGTTCTTAATACACGAATCAGGTACAGCTTATTGTTTAATCAGACCAAAGAGCAATATGTCTCCAGAAGATAGAATTATCAGTTACCTAAATTTCTATTTTGGAGAAGATTTCTATAATAATTATAAAGATAGAATAAAAGTTGTTGCAGGAGACTTGGTAAAAGAAAATTTAGGCTTATCTGAAAGTGATTATAATGAAGTTGTGTCTAATGTTGATGTTGTTATCAACTCTGGTGCTATTGTTAAGCATTTTGGATTAAAGAAAGAATTTGAGGATATTAATGTAAAAGGTACTCAATATATAGTAGACTTGTGTAAGAAGAATAATAAGAGATTAATTCATGCTTCGACTATTAGTATATCTGGTTTTGGAGAAAAAGAGGAACTTACGACTACTCCTGAAGAAGAAGGTTCGAAATTATTTACTGAACATGATTTATATGTTGGTCAAAGTATTAAAGGCATTTACAGTACAACTAAATACAAAGCTGAAATTTCAGTTTTAGAAGCTATTGAAGATGGATTAGATGCCCAAATTGTTAGAATTGGTAATATCACTAATAGATATTCTGATGGAATGTTCCAAAAAAATATTAAAGACAATGCTTTTGTTAGAAGACTGAAATCATTTATTGAAATTGGAGCTTTCCCAAAAGAAACTTTAAAGCATGCTCTTGAGTTTACTCCAGTTGATTTATGTGCTGATGCAATAATAAAAATACTAGAATATAGCAGTCCTTGCAATGTATTCCATATATACAATCCGAATTTAATGCCTGCGCCTTTATTGTATAATACTTTATTAGATAGAGACTTTGAGATTATTCCTGTTACTGATGAATTAATGTCATACATTATAACAGGTATATTGGAAGACAATAAAAAGAAAGATACTATTTCTGGAATTATACAAGATATTGACAAAAACAAAAAGTTCACGTATACTTCTAAGGTTAGACTAGATTGTGACTTTACAAATAAATTTTTGAATAAAGTCGGTTTTAACTGGGTTTCTTATGATAGTCTCTATATCAATAAATGTTTTGATTATTTTAAGAAAGTACATTTTATAGAAGGAGATAAATAGATGTTAGATAGAATTTCTATACCATTATTATTATTAATATTGTCAGCATTATCAATAGTTGTCACGCTTATATATGTTCTAAGGACAAAAGGAAGATCCCAATTAAAGACAATTTTCTGCGTAGATTTGATCTGTGTATTGGTTATTTGCCTAGGTGTAATATTTCAAGATATTCTAAGTAAAAACTTTAATTGGAATCCTTGGAACTTTGAAAAGTTTATTTATATAGGAACTTGTTTTTTGCCAGTCGCAATCTTTTTTACAGGATTAATTTTTGCTAAAACAAAAATTACTTTTAAAAAAAGATATCTGCTATTCTTTATAGTTCCTGCATTATCACTAATAGTATTATGGACAAATGATTATCATCATTTGTTCTATAAAACATATTCATATTTATATCTTAGCGATTGCGAAGTTGGTCCATATATGATTATTCATAATATTTACTCATATACATTATTATTACTTGGAGTTATCCAAATGATAAAAGCAACTTCTAAAAATTCCGGTTTCTTTTCAAAGCAATCTTTATTGCTTATACTAGGAATCAGTATCCCTTTGGTAACTAATATATTAGGAACTTTTAAGATAATTCCTATGACCGTTTATATGACTCCTATGTCTTTTGCACTTACTATGATCTGCTTTGCATTTGCAATTTTTAAATTTCAATTCTTAGGAATTGCTCCAATTGCAGTTCAGATAATTGCAAATAGAATATCTGATAGTTATATGGTGTTAAATGAAAATTTAGTTATAACTGATTTTAATGATACTTTTTTAAGAACTTTTAATTTAAAAGGACTTGATGTTAGAGGAAAAGATTTTAATACTTTTATTAAAGAACATAAAAAATATAAAATCAATGTCAAGAAATTTGATAAAGCTATTGCAAATGCCCAATCTTCTAAGAATACTATTACCTTTGAAGAACACATTGAGTCATTGGACAAATATTTTACAGTTGAAATAAATACTCTTTATAATAAAGATGTATTCTTAGGAATATTATTATTATTTAAAGATATTACTCAGCACAAAAAAGATATGCAAGCTATTAAGGACAACCAGGATATGCTTATGGAAAAAGAACGTTTAGCTTCTCTGGGTCAATTAATTGGTGGTATATCTCACAACTTGAAGACTCCTATAATGTCCATATCTGGTGCAGCAGAGGGGTTAACAGATCTTATTAAAGAGTATGAAGCTTCTGTCGGAGATCCAGAGGTTACAGTAGAAGATCATCACGCCATTGCTAATGATATGAAAGAATGGATTTCTAAGATTCATTCATATACAGCTTATATGTCTGATATTATCACTGCTGTTAAGGGTCAGGCTGTTGCTCTTTCTGAAAATCAAAATGATGTATTTACAGTCGATGAGCTTCTAAAAAGAGTTGATATTTTGATGAAACATGAAATAAAGAATGCTTCATTAATTTTAGATGTAAATCTAGAAGTGCCTTCTGATACTAAGTTAAAAGGCGATGTAAATAGCTTAGTTCAAGTTGTAAACAATTTAATCACTAATGCTATACAAGCATACAATGGTGTTAAAGGCGAAAAAATCGAAATACGAGTTCGTAAAGATTATTCTAATTTGATTATTTCAGTTTCTGATCATGGTATGGGAATGTCAAATGAAGTTAAAGACAAACTTTTCAAATCAATGGTTACTACAAAAGGAAAAAACGGAACCGGCCTTGGTTTGTTTATGTCTTATTCTACAATTAAAGGTCACTTTAATGGAGAAATGACTTTTGAGTCAGAACTTAATGTTGGTACTACATTTAATGTTATACTTCCTTTACCTGAGAGTTTATAATTAAAAATTACAAATATATATAGGTTAAAAGCAAAGAAAAACTTTAATTTTATTGAATTTTTCCTTGCTTTTTTTATTTTTTATTATTATAATGATTTTGTATAAGTAATATATAATGGATTGGAGATTAGCTATGAGAAAAAACATGATTAATCAGTCAGCAAACGGTTACAAAGTTATCGTTGTTGATGATGAGCAAGGCATCCTTGATTCTTTATCTATTTTTTTAAAACGTTCTGGTTATAGTTTCACTGGTACAACAAATCCTCTTGACGCTATTGAGCGTGTTAAAAATGAGCATTTTGACATGATGATTCTAGACTTTATGATGGATCCTATTCATGGAGATGAGGTTGTCGAGGAAATAAGGAAGTTTAACAAAGATCTATATATTTTATTATTGACTGGTCACAAAGACTTAGCTCCACCTCTTGAAACAATTAAGAGATTGGATATTCAAGGGTATTGTGAAAAAAGTGATAAGTTTGACCAATTACTATTATTAATCGAGTCTGGTATTAAATCGATAGAACAGATGAATACAATTAAAAAGATTAATACCGAATTACAAGACAAAAGTGAAGAATTAGAAAAAGCTTATTTAGATACTATTGGCATATTGCGCCAAACAGTTGAAGCGAAAGACCCTTATACTAGAGGCCACTCAGATAGGGTTTCGGAATTTTCTGTTTTAATTGGTAAAAAAATGGGATTAGACGATGAAACTTTGCACACCTTAAAAATAGGTGGATTATTCCACGATATAGGAAAGATTGGAATTCCTGATAGTATTCTTTTGAAGGAATCAAAGTTAAGTGATGAAGAATATTCTCAAATAAAAAATCATCCAACTATTGGTGCACATATGTTAGGTGACGCAGCTGTTTTCAAAGATATTATTCCAATCGTAAAACATCATCACGAAAGATTTGATGGTAGAGGATACCCTAGCCAATTAGCCGGTGAAAATATTCCTTTCATTGCCAGAATTGCAGCAGTTGCAGATACTTTTGATGCAATGACTTCTAAGAGAACATATAGAGATGCATTACCTCTTTCTGTTGTAAAGGAAGAAATAGAAAAATGTTCTGGAACACAGTTTGATCCAAAAATTGCTAAAGTATTTTTAGATATATTAAATAATGATTATAAATCAATTACAGATATTCAAGAAAAATATAAAAGTTAATAACAACCTTGTAATTAAACAAGGTTGTTATTTTTTTATACTTTCATTGATAATTTTACTTTTTGTCTTTCTTTGTCTATATCTATTACTTTGACTTTTACAACATCTCCTACAGAAACTATTTCCGATGGATTTTTTACAAATTTATCACTCATTTCTGATATATGAACAAGTCCATCGTGTTTTACACCTATATCAACAAAAGCACCAAAATCTGTTACATTTCTAATTGTCCCTGTTAATATCATTCCAATGCTCAAGTCCTCAAATTTCAATACGTCTGATCTTAATATAGGCTTTGGCATTTCTTCTCTTGGGTCTCTTCCTGGTTTCATTAATTCAATCACAATATCTTTTAATGTAGGCTCTCCCACCTCTAATTCTTTAGCCATAATTTTTATTTCTTTTTCATTATTTATAGTTGATAATTTCTCCTTAATTTGCTTAAATTTGTCTTTATCAGCCAAGTCTTTAACTTTAAATCCTAGTTTATCAAGCATATTCTCTGCAATTTTGTAGCTTTCTGGATGAACTCCTGTATTTTCTAATGGATTTTTTCCATCTGGTATTCTTATAAATCCTGCACATTGTTCATATGAAGCCTTGCCTATTTTAGGAACTTTTAGAAGCTCTTTTCTTTCTTTAAATTTTCCATTTTCTTCTCTATATTTAACTATATTTTTTGCAACAGTTTGGCTAACCCCTGCAACATATGACAAAAGCGAAGGTGTTGCTGTATTTACATCTACTCCAACTGAATTTACAGCGTCTTCTACAACTCCGGTTAAACTCTCTCCTAGTTTCTTTTGATTTACATCGTGTTGATATTGTCCTACTCCTATTGCCTTTGGATCTATTTTTACAAGTTCTGCTAATGGATCTTGCAATCTTCTTGCTATAGATATTGCTCCTCTTATCGAAACATTTATATCTGGATACTCTTCTGTTGCAAGTTTTGATGCTGAATAAACTGATGCTCCTGCCTCTGAAACTATAACATATACTAATTCTTTATTATACTTTTCTTTTATTTCTTGTATCAATTCGGCAACAAATTGCTCCGACTCCCTAGATGCTGTTCCGTTTCCTATTGCAAACATATCAACATTATCTTTTAGAATTAATCTAATTAATTCTTTCTTTGCTCCCATTATATCATTTTGTGGTTCTGTTGGATATATTGTTGTATAATCTAATACTTTACCTGTTTCGTCAATTACCGCTATCTTACATCCAGTTCTATATGCTGGATCAAATCCAATTACTGTTTTTCCTTTTATTGGACTTATTAACAATAATTGTTTTGCATTTTTTCCAAACACTGAAATTGCTTGTTCCTCTGCTTTTTCGGTCAAGTCTGCTCTTATTTCTCTGTCTATTGAAGGTTCAATTAATCTTGTAAAGCTATCTTGAATACAATTATTCAATAATTCCGCATACTGACTTTTATTATTTTTTATAATATCATTTTGTATTAATTCTAATATTTTTTCCTCTGGTTTATCAATTTTTACTTTTAGAAATTCTTCCTTCTCTCCTCTATTTATTGCTAGAATTCTATGACTTGGAATTCTATTTACTTTTTCTTGGAAATCATAGTACATTTCGTAGTTTGATTTCTCGTCTTTAGCTGATTTAGTATTTATTATACCTTCTCTATAACAAATCTTCTTTATCTTTTTTCTGTACTCTGGGTTGTCTGAAATATTTTCTGCAATTATATCTAATGCTCCATTAATAGCATCTTCTACTGAATTTACCTCTTTTTCTTTATTTATGTAACCTTCAGCGTATTTATTTATGTCTATACTTTCATCTTGCTTAATTATAGCATCCGCAAGGCTTTCAAGTCCTTTTTCCTTTGCAATAGTCGCTCTCGTTCTCTTTTTTTGTTTATATGGTCTATATATATCTTCAACCTCTGCCAAAGTAATACAATTTTCCAAATCTTTTATAATTTCTTGTGTTAATTTACCTTGTGAATCGATTGATTTTATAACTTCTTCTTTTCTGCTTTCAAGATTTCTAAGATATGTTAGCCTTTCTCCAAGATTTCTTAATACTTCGTCTGACAATCCTCCAGTTACTTCTTTTCTATAACGTGCAATAAACGGTATTGTATTTCCCTCGTCTATTAGCTTTATTGTGCTTTCTACTTGTGACTGCTTAATTTGCAACTCTTGTGCAATTATTTCTACAATTTTATTCATATTAATAAATTCCTTTCTTGAATCAAATAACAAAGCATACACAGATTATTTATCTCTACCGTGTATGCATTGTAAATTATTCTATTCCCAAATATTCGTTATAGGTACATTCTTTGTCTACAATTCCATCTTGTTTTATATCAATTATTCTGTTTGCAACAGTTTGTGTCAATTGATGGTCATGTGAAGTAAAGATTAAATTTCCTGGGAATTTTGACATTCCTTCATTTAGTGCTGTTATACTTTCCATATCTAAATGGTTAGTTGGTTCATCAAATATTAAGAAATTTGCTCCTGAAAGCATCATCTTAGAAAGAACACATCTAACTTTTTCTCCTCCAGATAACACTTTTACTGATTTTAGAGCTTCTTCTCCTGAAAATAACATTCTTCCTAAGAAACTTCTTACATATGTTTCATCTGGATCTTTTGAATATTGTCTTAACCAGTCTGTTATTGATAAATCACTATTAAATAAGTAATTATTATCTTTTGGGAAATAATTATTAGTAATTGTTGTTCCCCAAATTATTTTTCCTTCATCTGGTTCAAGTTCTCCTGCAATTATTTGGAATAGCACTGTTTTAGCATTTTCATTATCTGCTAACAATGCAATTTTATCATTTGGCTTTACAGTAAATGATACTTTGTCTAGAATCTTTTCTCCATTTATAGTTTTAGAAATATTCTTTACTTGCAAAATTTCATTACCTGGTAATCTATCTGGTTTAAAATCTATATATGGATATTTTCTATTTGAAGGAGTTATTTCGTCTAATTGAATTTTCTCTAATGATTTCTTTCTTGAAGTTGCTTGTTTTGATTTTGATGCGTTTGCACTAAATCTTGCTATAAACGCTTGTAATTCTTTTATTTTTTCTTCCTTCTTTTTATTTTGTTCTCTCATTTGTTTTAATAATAATTGACTTGATTCATACCAGAAATCATAATTTCCTGGATATACTTTGATTTTTCCGTAGTCTACATCAGCAATATTTGTGCAAACTTTATTTAAGAAATATCTATCGTGTGATACTACTATAACTGTATTTTCGAAATTAATTAAAAATTCTTCTAGCCAATTAATTGTTTTTAAATCCAAGTCGTTTGTAGGCTCATCTAACAATAATATATCTGGATTTCCAAATAAAGCTTGTGCTAAAAGCACTTTAACTTTCTCTTTATCTTCTAATTCTTTCATATATTTATAATGTTTATCTGGTGCAATTCCTACATCATTTAATAACATAGCTGCATCAGAGTCTGCATTCCAGCCATCTAATTCTGCAAATCTTTCCTCAAGTTTTGCTGCTTTCATTCCATCTTCTTCTGAAAAGTCTGGTTTAGAATATATTGCATCTTTTTCTTTCATTATTTTATATAATTCTTGATTTCCCATTATTACTGTTTCCATTACAGTATTCTCTTCATAAGCAAAGTGATCTTGTTTTAACACTGATAATCTCTCTGTTTTTTCTTTAGTAACTTCTCCCTTGCTTGGTTCTAATTCTCCAGATAATACTTTTAGAAAAGTAGATTTACCTGCACCATTAGCTCCAATTATTCCATAGCAACAACCTTTGTTAAATTTTATATTAACATCTTCAAACAATGTTCTTTTTCCAAATCTAATTGTTACTCCACTAGCTATTAACATTTCTTCCTCCTAATTTTTATTTTAACAGCATTATTATATCGTATATTTCTAGTTTTTTCAATGGTTTATGTGTTTTTTATTTTAATTTTTCAAAATTATGTCTACTTGTTTTTTGTCTTTTTTTGGTTTCTCTTTTTTTTTACAATATTTTTTATTTTTTTCTCTTTTGCGTATTTCCCAGGATTTTTAGCTGATAATTTTTACTATTTTTTATGTGTTTTCTATGTGCCCTCTGCTGTTTTTTTATCCGGTTTTCTTTTTATATTTTTAAATATATTTTAAAAATTTTTTCCTGTTTTTTGTTTTACATAATATATGCTTTTATTTTTTTAATGTTT
>HF994411.1 GCA_000434195.1 Clostridium sp. CAG:780 | reverse complement strand
AGGGAAAATTGTATGAAATGATTGACATACAAGCAAAATCGTGATACAATATTTAAGCGTATGTAAAAGCATACGCTTAAATGAATTATAATAAAGCTAAATAATGGCTGGAGGTGTATAAAATGGCTGCAAAGGGAGCAAGAGAACCAATAACATTGGAATGTACAGAATGTAAAAGAAGAACATACATGACAGAAAAAAACAAAAAAAATAATACAGAAAGATTAGAAATAACAAAATACTGCAAGTTCTGTCAAAAACGTACAACACATAAGGAAACAAAATAATCCTTAGGGGGGAAATATTATGCCTAAAGAAGCAAAAAATAAAAACAATAAAGTTAAAGAAAGTAAAACAAAAAGACATTTTTTTAAAGATGTTAAAGCTGAATTAAAAAAAGTAATATGGCCAACAAAGAAACAATTAGTAAATAATACAGTAGCTGTAATTTCAATTGTTCTAATTGTTGGAATTGCCGTATTTGTGTTAGACGTTTGTTTAGAGAAGATTAACTCATTTGGAGTAAATAAACTAAAAACAATAGTTCAATCTACACAAACAAACGAGATATCTGAAAATACAGAAATAGAAAATCTAATTTCAGAAAATAGTGAAACACAAGAATCTACAGAAGCGGACGCAGAAGTTACTGAATAATTAATAAAAGGAGGCTCAGTCATGTCGCAAAAAAATGTAGACTTAGAACCAAAATGGTATGTTATACATACTTATTCTGGATATGAAAACAAAGTAAAGGCAGATTTGGAAAAGAAAATAAAAAATCAAGAAATGGAAGAATACTTTTTTGATATAGTAGTTCCAATGGAAGAACAAATCGAAATCAAAGAAGGTAAAACCAAAACAAATCTAAAAAAAGTTTTCCCAGGATATGTTTTAATAAAAATGATTGTAACAGAACAAACATGGTATATAGTTAGAAATACAAGAGGAGTTACAGGCTTTGTTGGATCTGGAACAGATCCTATTCCACTTACAGAACAAGAAATCAGAAAGATGGGATTTGAAATATCAGAAATAAATGTAGATTATGATGTAAATGATTCTATACAAATAACTGACGGACCATTTAAAGATTACATTGGGGTTGTACAAAGTATAAACAAAGAAAAGAATAAAGTTAAGGTATTAATTTCTATGTTTGGAAGAGAAACTCCAGTAGAGCTAGAACTATACCAAGTGCAAAAAGTTCAATAATACAGTTTAAAACAGAATTTAAGTAAATTAAATTCATTTTAATAAATTATTTTGTTAATATACAATACTAAAGGAGGTGCAAAACATGGCAGAAAAAGAGATTGCAAAAATAATAAAATTACAAATACCTGCAGGTAAAGCTACACCAGCTCCACCAGTAGGACCAGCATTAGGTGGTACAGGAATAAACATTATGCAATTCGTAAAAGAATTTAACGACAAAACTGCAAAAGAAGCAGGAATGATAATTCCTATCGTTTTAACAGTTTACAAAGATAAATCTTTCACATTCATAACAAAGGAACCACCAATGGCAGTATTAATTAAAAAAGCTGCAAAAATTGAAAAGGCTTCTGGAAAGCCAAACAGAGATAAAGTTGCAACAATAACAAAAGCACAAGTAGAAGAAATAGCTAAACAAAAAATGCCAGACTTAAATGCAGCATCATTAGAAGCAGCAATGAGTATGGTTGAAGGAACAGCTCGTTCTATGGGTGTGTTAATTGCAAAATAAAATTATCTAAAATAAAATGGGAGAGTAGAATACTCGATAATACCAAAAGGAGGAAACAAAAATGGCAAACGGAAAAAGATATGCCGAAAGTGCAAAATTAGTTGACAAAACAAAACTATATAGCGCAAAAGAAGCACTAGAACTTATTGAAAAAATGCCAAAAGCAAAATTTGATGAAACAGTTGAATTACATGTTAAATTAGGTGTTGACTCAA
>HF994410.1:255-1980 GCA_000434195.1 Clostridium sp. CAG:780 | reverse complement strand
CACAAACTAAAATATTTATCTTTTTAAAAAATATTTCTTCTGAAGATGTTTCTAATCTTAACCTTGCTATTTATCTTGTTGACAAAAACGAGAATCATCTTGCTAAATTTAAGGCATATATTAGTACAATAGTTCCAAACGAAACTAATAAAATAACTATAAATACAGAAAAAAATTTATCTTTGGTAACTGATTTGTTGGTATGCAAATATGAACAAGTATTGTTTGGTTATTATTTTTAAATAAAAAAATTATCTTGCTCATTTTACTGAGCAAGATTTTTATTTAGTTTAATGGAATATAATATCTTAATTTTAATGTTCCTGATAGATCTATATTTGGATTTTTCTCTATACATTCATTAATATCCCATCTAATTATTTGATTGCTTTCATCATATGACATTCCATAATTTGCCAATTCTTCTTTAGATGCGCAATTAATCACTTCTGTATCATTGTTATAAACTACTAATGGCATTTCTAGTATATCTGATGCTTTAATTGCAATTTCTCCACATTTTATATCTGAAACTATATCAGATACACCTGTTATATAATTCTTTTTGTCATTCATATTTTCTAATATAGAAGTAAATTCTTGTATAAGCGTTTCTGTATTCTCTGCTGTATATACTTTCTTTACTAGCTTTCCTGATTTATCTTTTTCATAAACAGTTGTCATATTTGCTAATGTTTTGTAGGCATTCTTTTTTGGATTAGCTGCATCTTTTCCAAATCCTATACAGTATATTTCATCTGCTAGACCTGCTTTATCCTTGTCACCTTTTAAATCGTTTAAGCTATCTGCATATTTTCCATTAATGTCTCCATCGCAAAGTACTATTACAATATTTCTATTTGCTTTTGTTGCTTCATTATTCTTGTATCCTTCTATTATTGTTTTTGCTTGTTTTAGAGCAGGATTAATATATGTTCCAAATCCCTCTCTTCTGCATCCTATTGTTATGCCATCAACTTTAGTTACTAAATCAGAATAATTACTTGATGTTGCACCTCCTACAACATTAGCACCTGTCTTTATTTCGATTTCTTTAATCTCATAATAGTTTCCATCTGTTGCTTTTCCTACATATATTTTTTCACCGTTTTCTCTAACATAGTAACCCCAATAATCCCTTTCTAATTCATTTCTAGCATATGGACCTTTTCCTATAACATAAGCTGTATCTTCTTTATCAGATTCATTATTGTTAAATGTAATTACCGACATATTTGTATTCTTCAAGTTTTTATCTGCATAAATTTTATTGATAAATTCTTTTGTTGCAGTTTTAGCAGAATTTAATCTTGTTTTTTGTTCATCAGATGGTGCTACATAATATGAGTCATCGTTCAAATATGATGTATTTGCTATTGGTTCGTTCATACTTGATGAATTATCCATAATGAATATGATATTTACATCGTCTGCTTCTCTACCTTTAGTTATTTCTCTTACTTCTACAGTTTTTCCGTTTACTGTTGTTATAGCATCATTGCTATCTGTATTACCATTTAGAGTTGCTTTATTAGTAATTACTTCTCCTATTGAACTTTCTTTTATTTTTGCATCAAATTCAAATTTAATATTTTGACCTTTTCCAAGTTTTTCAACATTCCATTCAATACTTGTTTTTGCATCATTTAGTTTTCCATCTTGTGTAATGCTCTCTTGTATTACATTTAATTCTGATGGTAAATTATCTGTTACTTTTATATTTTT
>HF994410.1:0-146 GCA_000434195.1 Clostridium sp. CAG:780 | reverse complement strand
ACTTCTTTATTTATTGTAACATTTGGTGTTCCATAATATACGTTAATATAGTTAGTTCCAAGACCTATTATTAAAGGCATGGTTCCATTTGATGTTGTTCTATCATATTCTTCATATGTTACACCATTATATGTTGCTTTATGATC
>HF994409.1 GCA_000434195.1 Clostridium sp. CAG:780 | reverse complement strand
AAATTATATATTTAATTAAAAAAGTTTTTGCACATAAAAAATAATCTAACTTACCAGATTTTCATCTGTAAGTTAGATTTCTTTTTATTTATATTTTGTCTATTCTTCTTCAATTTTTCTTATTTTGTCAACTATAAAGATAAATTTAACATTTCCTTCCTCATTTTCTGCAAGTCCTGCAAAGCTATTATAAGAATCTGCTAATTCTTGTAGTTTCTCAGCTCTTTCTTGAATATCTTTTAAATCTCCATTGATATAAGAAACAACTTTGCTAATTCCTCCATCATTAAATTCTTTCATTCCATCTGATAAAGTTGAGCTACCTTCTGCAAGTGCGTTGCTTCCAGCTTTTAGCTTTGATGTCCCAGCAAGTATTTCATCTGTTCCATCTACTATACTGTCAAATCCGTTAGCGATTTGTTTAGTTCCGTTTTCTATGTTTGTTGTTGCTTGAGATTTTAAAGCATATAAACCTGCTTTTACTCCTGGTTTTGATGAGCTGTCTGCTAGCCCTGCATTATTTATTGTGTCTAGACCTTTTTCTTGAGCTGTTGTTGCTTGTTGTACAGCTCCATCTATTGCAGTTGATAATCCACTAGCTAATGCTACTTTTTCTTCTTCCGTCATTGATAAAGAACTCTTTAAAGTCATTGCAACTTCTGGTGTTATTTGTCCATTCTTTACCATTTGTGTAATCTTACTTTCCATTAAAGAATTTATTTTTCCTTCTACTGCACTTGGAATGTTTTGTTTTAATCCATTTGCAAGAGTTGTGTTTCCACCTTCAATTACTTTTTTCTTTATTAATTCTGTTTCTTGATCTTTTCCAGCAATTATTTGATCTACCCCATCAGATAAAACTTTTGCACTTTGAGTTAATTGGCTAGTAGCTTTTTGTTTTCCTTGTTCAACTCCTGATTTTAGAGAATTAAGTCCTGTACTTACTTCGCTAACGCCTTCATCTAGTGCACTAGCGCCATTCTTTAATTCTTCTGTTCCATCTACTAGTTTGTTTGATGCTGTTTGTAATTCTGATATCTTGCTATAAATTTCGTTTAGTTGATCCATATTTGATAAATCAATGTTTTCAAATACTTTTGGTGTAGCATAAGACATAATATTTTCCATTTCAAAGTCTTTTGCATCTAATGTGATTTCTATTTTATTTAAGTCTGGCAAAAAGTTTTCTTTTGTTCCTAGACTTTCTTCAAGTCCAGGGCAAGCTAATGCTACTACTGTTGTTTTTTGTCCATTGTCTACAACTTTACCATTTGTAATTTCAATGTTGCTAGCTTTAGTATTATCAAATATTGTTCCAGCCATTACTACAAAAGGTACATACATTTGTACATATTTTCCATTAACTTTTACTCTTCTTTGTTCCTTGTTTTCATATTCAATTGTTATAGTAACCTTACCGCTCTTTCCAGCTAAGTCCTTCGCAGAAATTTCTTCACCATCTAGTGTATATGTTATTTTACTAGTTATTGGAAGAGTTTTATTTATTTTTCCTTGATAATAGATATCATTTCCACAAGCTTGCCATTCTAACGAATTTCCATCTTGTTTAAACTCTTCATCTCCATTAACATTTGTAATTTCTAATAGTTCAGACATATCTTTTAATAATTGTTCTTTGTCTGTATTTTTAATATGTTCACTTACTACTGTATCATATGAATTTCCTTGAGAGTCTAATTTACTATATACAGTTTCTTCTTTTGTATATGCCATTACCTCTGATGAACTAATAACTCCTATTGAGAATATCAAAGATGTAGCAATTATTTTTGTAAATATTTTATTCTTATCCATTTCTAAAACCTCCTAAAATTTTATATCTGCTTTTCTTGTTCTTTTTGTTGTTTTACAAATTAATTTATCAAATATTATTAATAATGATGGCAATACAAAAATTACCGAAATCATACTAATTATTGCACCTCTTGAAATTAATGTACAAATTGCTCCTACTAAGTCAATGTCTGATATTATTGAAACTCCACAAGTTGCTGCGAAGAAACACGAAGCACTTACAATTATAGATTTTACTGAATTATCTAATGCATAATAAACAGCTTCTTTCTTTGTTTTTCCTGCTATTCTTGCGTCTAGGAATTTATTTGTCATTAATATTGCATAATCAACCGTAGCTCCTAATTGTATTGTTCCTATTATTATTGATGCTACGAATGGCAATGTTTGATTTGTGTAAAAGGCTACTGACATATTAACAAATATTGCAAATTCTATAACTGCTATTAATAATACTGGTATTGTTGGTGATTTGAATACAAATATCATTATTACAAATATTACTAAAATTGATGTTATATTTACACTATTGAAATCAATATCCGCAATCTCTACTAGATCTTTCATCAAAGGTCCTTCACCTGCTAGTATAGCGCTTTCATCATATTTCTTTACTATTCCATTTATAGTATTTATTAATTCATTAGCTTCATCTGTTGCATTCTCAACACTAGAATTGATTAACACTAATTGATATTTATCACTTTCAAAAACATCTTTTATATCATCTGGTAAAACAGAATTTGGTATTAATCCATTTGTAATCTTGCTCTTTGAAATAGACCACTCAACTCCATCTAGCTTATCTATTTCTTCTAGCATATTGTTTACTGTTGAGTCCTTTAAGTTTTTATCCACTAGCACTATTTGTGTAGATTTCATATTGTATATATTTGACAAGTCATTGTTAGCCTGAGTACTTAATAATGTATCTGGTAACGATTTATTCAAATTATAATATACCTTAACATTAGCATTTCCATATATAGCTGGTATTGCTAATATTACAAATATTATTGTAATAATCTTATAATGTTTTACTACAAAGTCTTGTAAGTGTTTAAATTGTGGCAATATTTCTTTGTGTTTTGTTTTTTGAATCAATTTATCAAATACAAGTATCATTGCTGGTAATATTGTAACAACACTGATTAGTCCAATTAGCACACCTTTTGCCATTACTAAACCTATATCTTTTCCTATTTCTAGCTTCATTGTACATAGTGCTAAAAATCCTGCAATTGTTGTTAATGAGCTTCCAAGTACTGATACAAGTGTTGAATTTATAGCTTTTGCCATTGCTTCATATATATCTTTGATACTTTCTTTCTCTTTTTGATAACTATGATATAAGAATATCGAGAAGTCCATTGTTACACCTAGCTGTAACACACTTGCAACTGCTTTTGTAAGATAAGATATCTGACCAAGCATAACATTGCTTCCCATATTGTATAAGACAGCCATACCAATTCCTACTAAAAGAATAACTGGTACTGCAAAAGAGTCTAGTGCAAGTTCCAATATTATAATACAAAGTACAACTGCAATTACAACATATAAAGCCATTTCAGAGTCTAGTAAGTACTTTATATCTGTTGCCATTGCAGAAATACCACTAACTTTACATTGACTATCTGCTATTTCTCTTATTTTAGTTATTGCGTTTATAGTATCTTCTTCTCCCATTCCACTTGTAAATGTTACTAAAATAGGAGTAGTTCCTTGTTTGTTAAGTTCATCCTTTATGTCGTCTGGTAACATATCTTGTGGAATTGTTGTTCCTAAAATATCGCTTGCACCAATTACTTTGTCTACGCAATCTATTTCCTTTATTTTTTCTTCCATTTTTAATATATCTTTTGTTGGCATTTTGTCATTTACTATTAATATAGAAAACGAACCCAAATTAAAATCTTTTGCAAGAATATCTTGCCCTTCAATTGTTTCTATATCTTTTGGCAAGTATGTTAAAATATCATAATTTATTTTTGTTGCTTTAATACCAATTATTGAAGGTATTAATAATATCAACGAAATAATTAAAATTGCTTTTCTATACTTGCAAATAAAGTGTCCGAATTTGTTTGTAGTTTTCATTTTGTTTATAAATCCTCCTTATACATTTTATGACCAACGGTCATTTTGTATTCTACAACTTTTCTGACTGATAGTCAATAGTTTTTACTAATTTTTTCTAAAATTTAAGCAAAAAGCATTGTCTTCCTTTATTTCCTATAGGATTTTGGTTTTATATAATTTTCTTCGAAAGTTGACTATTTGTCAGTTTATGTGGTATAATGTAATAAGTTATTAAATAAAGAGGTAATAATTATGGATAAAAAAGATAAAGAAAATAGATTACTAACTACTGCATTCGATTTATTTACTAAGAAAGGTGTAAACAATACTTCTATACAAGACATTGCAGATTCGGCAGGAGTTGGCAAAGGTACTTTTTACTTGTACTTTAAAGATAAATATGATATCAGAGATAAAGTAATAGCTAACTGTTCTAGCAAACTGTTTTCCGATGCGTTAGTTGCTCTAGAAAATAGCTATATTCAAAATTTCGAGGATCAAATTATATATATAATAAATTATATATTAGATGAACTAAATAAAAATAAAATACTACTTAAACTTATATCAAAGAATTTATCATTTGGTTTATTTAACAGTGCTATTTCAAAACTTCCAGATATAGAAAGTAACGAGGAAACTTTGTATGAAAAATTCATAGATACAGTAAATAAGAATAACATTAATTTAAAAAATCCTAAGGTTACTTTATTTACAATAATAGAGCTTGTAAGTTCAACAGGTTTCAGTTCTATCTTATATTCCGAACCTCTTACACTAGAAGAATACAAGCCTTATCTATACTCTATTATAAGAAATATTTTAAGAGAACAAACTTAAAAGGAGCAAAGCTTTAAGCCTTGCCCCTTATTTTTATAATTGTGCTAATCTTGATTTTGTATCTTCAAGCATATCTTTATATTTTTGCAATTTTTCTTTTTCTTCTTCTACTTTCTCTGCTGGTGCTTTATTTACAAAGCCTGGATTTGAAAGCATCTTTGTTCCTCTTTCTACCTCTGCTTGTAATTTTTTTATTTCTTGCTCTAATTTTGCTCTTTCCTCTTCAATATTTATTAATTCCTCAAAAGGTATATATACAGAAATTCCATTTGCCATAGCAGATATTGCTCTCTTTGGAAGATTGCTTTCATCTTTTTCTATCTTTATATTATCAGCAAATCCTAATTTTTCAATCCATGCTTTAGAAGAATTTAATAATTTTTCAAACTCTGAATCTTCTGTTATAAAAATCAATTCTGATTTCTTAGAAGGATGAATATTCATATTTGTTCTTATATTTCTTATTTGAACAATTAATTTTTTGATCTCTTCTATATGTTCTTCTTCTATTTCAAAATCATATTTTGAATCCGCTGTTGGCCAAGAAGAAATCATTATACTTTCATCATTATTATATAATTCTTTGTATATTTTTTCTGTTATAAATGGCATTACAGGATGTAACAATTTTAATATATCACACAATACCTTATTTAGAACCTTTTGAGCTACTATTCTTGATTCTTTATCTGACTCTTCTTTATTATATAAACGAGTTTTTACAATTTCTATATACCAATCGCAAAATTCATTCCAAGTAAAATCATATAATTTTTGAGCATATACTCCCATATCAAAATTATCTAAATTAGCTGTTGCTTCTTTTATCAAAGCGTTTAATTTTGATAATATCCATTTATCTTCATATTCAAGCTTTGATAAATCAATATTTGTGTCATCCATATTCTCTGGTTCAATATTCATAAGTACAAATTTAGCTGCATTCCATAATTTATTTGCAAAGTTTGAACTTGCTTCTAGTTTTTCAGGCATATATCTTATATCATTTCCTGGAGTTATTCCCATTACTAATGATAGTCTTAAAGCATCTGTTCCATATTTTTCTATTATTTCAATTGGATCAATTCCATTTCCTAAGCTCTTAGACATTTTTCTTCCTTGTGCATCTCTAACAATTCCATGAATCAATACGTGCTTAAATGGAACTTGACCTGTATGCTCTATTGCTGAGAACATCATTCTTACTACCCAGAAGAATATAATATCATAACCTGTTACTAATGTTGCAGTCGGATAAAAATATTTCATATCTTCTGTGTCGTCTGGCCAGCCAAGTGTTGAAAATGGCCATAGCGCTGAGCTAAACCAAGTGTCTAAGGTATCTGGATCTTGTGTTAAATGTGTGCTTCCACATTTTGTGCATTTCTCTGGTTTATCCATCGAAACTATTATTTCTCCACAGTCATCACAGTAATATGCTGGTATTCTATGTCCCCACCATAATTGTCTTGAAATACACCAGTCTTTGATATTTTCTAGCCAATGAAAATATGTCTTTTCAAATCTTTGTGGAACAAATTCTGTTTCTTTATTTTTTACTGCTTCTATTGCAGGTTTTGCTAAAGGTTCCATCTTTACAAACCATTGTTTTGAAATCATTGGTTCTATCGTATTATGACATCTGTAACATTTTCCTACAGCATGAGTATAATCTTCTATCTTCTCTAATGCTCCGATTTCTTGTAATTTCTCTACAATTTTCTTTCTTGCATCATACATATTTAGTCCTTCATATTCTGGAACTAAATCATTCATTATTCCATTCTCATCAAAAACCTGTACAATATCTAGATTATGCTTAATTCCAGCTTCATAATCATTTACATCATGCGCTGGTGTTAATTTAACGCATCCTGTTCCAAATTCAGTTTCTACAAACTCATCTGCAATTACTGGTATTTCTTTATTCATAATTGGTAAAATAACTGTTTTACCAATAAGTTCCTTATATCTTTCATCATTTGGATTAACTGCTACTCCAGTATCTCCAAGCATTGTTTCAGGCCTTGTTGTTGCGACTGTTACAAATCTTCCCTCTTCCCCTTTTATTGGGTATTTAATATACCATAGATGAGTTGCCTCTTGTTCGTATTCAACTTCTGCATCTGATATAGAGGTATTACAATAAGGGCACCAGTTTATCATTCTTTCGCCTTTGTAGATTAACCCTTTATTGTATAAATTAACAAAAACTGTTTGTACTGCTCTTGTTAACCCCTCATCCATAGTGAATCTTTCTCTATCCCAGTCACAAGAACTTCCTAATTTTCTTATTTGTTCAGTTATAAATCCACCATATTCTTTTTTCCATTCCCACGCTTTCTCTAAAAATCCTTCTCTTCCTAAATCTTCTTTAGAAATTCCTTCTTTTTTTAGAGCTGCTACTATTTTTGCTTCTGTTGCAATAGAAGCGTGATCTGAACCAGGAATCCATAAAGCATTGTATCCTGACATTCTTTTATATCTAATTAAAATATCTTGTAATGTTTCATCCAACGCGTGTCCCATATGCAATTTTCCAGTTATATTTGGTGGTGGAATAACTATTGTATATGGTTTCTTAGTTCTATCATTACTTGGCTTAAAATATCCTTTCTTTTCCCAATTTTCATAAATTGAGTCCTCAAATTCTTGTGGATTAAACTTTCCTTCTAATTCGTGTTTACACATAAGCTTTACCTCCTTAAATTTTTAAAATGCTAGAATTTGTGGTTATTTTAAAAACAAAAAACGCCCTTACAAATGTAAGGGCGAGAATATTCTCACGGTACCACCTTAGTTATATATTTTAAATATATATCTCTTGAGTTTTGTAACGCAAACTAAACGAATATATTTACTATTATTTCAATATATCTGCTCCAAAGCTACCTTCAATTTTCTTTTCTATAAGAAGCTTTCAGCCGGTGACTTCTTTTCTCTTTTCTAGATAGTTTAAATCTACTCCTCTTTTTCTTAGCATTTATCTTATGTTAATATAATATCACATTTTCTATATAAAATGCAAGACTTTTTTAAATTTTTTTCTTCTAAAATCTATTATCGATTTATTTCGTTAATAGAAAAACAGGCATCAAAGCGGGATGCCTGTTTTTTTGCGCAATCTTTGATTGCCATCTTATTGTAAAGTTGATGATTTATGGACCTTCCTTTACAATATTTATTATACCATACCATAAAATATTTTCAATACCTTTTAGTTAATTTTTTATAAAATCGTTCGACATTTTTCTTGTTATTATAATGTTGCTGATGTTGGTATATATGTTTCTTCAGGCGGATACACATACTCATCACTCGGTGTTTTTACTTCTTTTATCTTCTCTATTTCTACAACTGGTATAGCTCCATGATACTCTCCTTTTGTTATAGTTCCTTCTATCTCTACCCAACATCCATCCTTGTACTTATCTGCTCCATTTAAATGACACAAAAATCCAACTACAACAGCTTGCATATCACTTGAAACAATCATCTGTCTTCCAAGTACAAATTGTTCATTTGAAAAATCATATAATCTATATACAAATCCTGTAAATTGAATTTTCTTTCCAACATATGTGTCTAAATCACTATGTACTGTTTTTAAAACATTTGTATAGTTCCTAGTTGTTAAAACATTTATATTACCTTTAGAAACGTTGTTTGACGGATTTGTCGTCTGTTCTTTGCTTCTAAGCATCTTTGCAACTCCAAATATACACATAATAAAAATTAATATAAATAATATTACAAAAATTATCTTAAAAATCATTTTGCTATTTAACTTAAAATTCTTTACAAACATAGAAAAGCCTCCTCATAGAACTTTTAATTAATCTTATGAGAAGACTTGCCATTTTATGAATAATCTCGAGAAAATATAGATTTTACCACACCTTTATCTAATAAATCACTAAATATACTTTTTAAGATAATTAGCATTATTGGTCCAATAAATAGCCCCATTACTCCCATCAACTTAAATCCTGTATACATTGCAATTAATGTAAATATCGGATGAATTCCTATTTTATTTCCTACTATCCTTGGTTCTATTAATTGTCTTACAACCGACATAAAAATCCATAATAAAAAAACACTTATTGCAAGTTTCATGTCTCCGTTACATGCTGAGATAATTGCCCACGGTACCATTACACTGCCAGAACCAAATATGGGAAGTGCATCCACAAAGCCTATTCCTAACGCATATAGCAACGGATATTTTACATTTAATCCTGCAATCTTAAAAATATATAGTCCTATTACTGAAATTATAAATGATATTAGAATTAGTAACGCCTGTGCTTTTAGATATTTACCTAGTGCTGTTATTATTTCCTTTAGATGTTTATATAATTTTTTTACCCAGATTTCTGGTAAATGATGTTCCATTTGATCTATTATATAAACTTTGTCCGTACATATAAAATATAATGCTAAAAAAGTTACTACTAAGCATACTCCCATCGTCGGAATTGATGTTATCCATGCTAACACAGCTTTTAAGAAAGAATTCAGCCAAGATGTAGCTGTTCCGAAGTAAATCTGTAGCCGATGTTTCTATTGTTGTTATTACATTACTAGGAATATTAAATTTCTTTAAGTTATCATCTTTTAAAATATCTTGAATAAATTTAGTTGCCTGTGTTACATATGTTCCTAGATTATCTAACAAATTAGATCCTTCCGAAATAATTGTTGCTATTCCCCACGCTATAAGTCCTAATAAAATTCCTGTTACTAAAACTAAAATAATTATACTGCTGACTTTTCTTTTAAACTTACATTTTCTCATTAGAAATTTTATTGCTGGTTCTAAGATAAGTGCTAATATGAATGCTATTAAAAATGGCAGATAGAATACTGCTACTTTAAATAGTAGATATAAGCCAAATAGGCTAATGATTAATATCACTAGCTTTTTTAGCACCTTTGTCCAATAATTCATATCTATTACCATTGTATTCTCCTAAAAAACATTTTTATTATTTTATGTCTTTTTGGAAAATTTATACATAATTTTACTCTGCATTGTGTTTATTTGAACCACATATACATCCCATTGTATTTCCAAATTGATTATTGTTTATTTGATCATTTGCAGCTAAATCTCCTATTGTTAAGATCCCTACAACTTTTCCGTTGTCAACTACAGGTATTCTTCTTACTTGCTTTTCTGCCATTATTTTTTGTGCTTCTGAAACATCACTATTGCAGTTACAAGAAAATGTATTGCAAGTCATTATCTCACTAATTGGAGTTTTACAAGTATCTTTATCACATGCAACTGCTCTTAATAGTATATCTCTATCTGTTACTATTCCAACTAGATTATTGTTGCAATCACAAACTGGTGTACATCCAACATGATGTTCGCACATCATTTTTGCACAATCCTGTACTGATGTTTCGGGTTTTACACAATTTACTTTGTCACACATACAATCTTTAACTTTCATAATATATCCACCTTTCAAAAAAATTATAATATTATTATGTTCTTTTGATTTTGTGAATATACAATTTTATTTTTGCAATTTTGGAAAAATTTTCTTTTTATTTTCTATTCATCTTACTGAGCCTAGCACATATGTTATATATTTTGTAGAATTCGAATTGAAAATGATTGAGCCTAGGAGTTCTTAATAAAGTTTTACGGAAAGAGTTCAGGTGGATTCAGTTATGAATCCATACGTGGAAGGGTGCCGTAAAACTCATTTAGAAATCCTTGCGAAATTGTTTGAACGAGAATTCGGAAAAAGATATAACATATGTGCTAGGCTACAAAATCTATTAAATTAAAGACTAAAATTTTCTAAAATTGCAAATATGTTTTTTCTCTAGGTTGCATCATATGCGGATACCCAGGTCTTCTATTATTAAGTAATTGATTTAACACTAATATTCTGATTAAATCACGCAAAAAATCATTCCTTCTTCTTCCTTTATTTAATTCATTTGCAGTAACTCTATTATCAACTTCCGTTGTTGGAGCAACTTGAAGATAAATTTCATCCACTATTTGTGAAACCAATTCGTTCGTTGGTCTACTCGTCACTGACTTACATCTAGAAATTACTAATGGATTTACCTTTATGTAGATTTCCGGATATAAATCTATATTGTTCATTGTTGGTTCCATTATATTCAAAGAATTAGTTTGCATATTATTTGGTTGAAAGTTATTTCCACAACATAAATCATTATTTTTATAACCTAATACATTTCTCATATATTCTTCAAAGCTATTATACATAAAAAAACCTCCTCACTATTTAATATTATGAGAAGGTTTTTCCAAATGTTACTATATTTGAACAAAACTAAAAAATATAAAAAACCAGGTACTATAGATTATTTACAAATTCTTTGAATTTTATACCTCTTTCAATAAAATTTTTAAAAGCGTCAAAACTTGCACTTGCCGGCGACATTAATACTATCTCGCCTGATTTTGCTTTTTCATTTGCCATAGATACTGCTTCTTGCAAGTCTTTGCAATGTATTATCTCAACAGTTTCTTTACCGGATTTGCTCATTGCTAATTTCGTAGCGTTTTCTATTTTTTCTGCTGTTGGTCCAGTTAGTAATAATACTCTAACTTTCTTTGCAATAGTTTCTCCTATTTCTGTGTAGTCTAGTCCTTTATCAGATCCACCTGCTAATAATATTATATTTTCATCAAAAGCATTTAATCCTGCGATTGTACTAGCTGGACTGGTTCCGATAGAATCATTGTAATATTTTACTCCATTTAATTCTCTTACAAATTCTAACCTATGTTCAACTCCATTGAATTCTTTTATCGCTTTTATTTGATCTTTTTCATCAACTATTGTAGCAGTTGCAGCCAATGCTGCACATATGTTTTCGTAATTATGAATTCCTCTAAGCTTAATTTCCTGTTTCTTTAATATGTTTTTAGATTTTCCATTTACATAGTGCTTTATTGTTTCATCTTTTCTGTCATACACATATCCATTTTCTAAGTTTTCTAAACTACTAAAAAATACTAAATTGCTCTTTACTTCATCAGCAAATTTTCTAGTGATTTCATTGTCATAGTTTAGAATAACAACTCCATTTTCGTTTTGATGTAAAAAGATATTCTTTTTAGCTTGTTGATATTCTTCATATGAGCTATGTATATTTAAATGATCTGGATACATATTTGTAACTACTGAAATATCAGGACTAACTTCCATTCCCATTAATTGAAAACTACTTAACTCTAACACTACTATATCTTCTGGTTTCATATTCTTAATTTCAGTGAAAATTGGCTTTCCAATGTTTCCACCTAAGAAGCAATTTTTTCCAGATGATTTTAGAATTTCATATATTATTGATGTAGTTGTTGTTTTTCCTTCTGTTCCGGTAACTCCTATTATTTTGCAAGGCGCAAGTTTTAATACCATTTCAATTTCAGATGTTATTATAGCTCCTTTATTGGCTGCTGTTACCAGTTCTTCTCTTGTTGGCAAAACGCTTGGAGATCTAAATATAATATCAAATCCATTTAGTCTTGATAAATTATATTCTCCTATTTCAACTTCGTATCTATATTTATTGATTTTCTCCATAATTTCATCTGATGGAGTATTTTTATCAAATACTGTAACTTTTGCGTTTTTATCATAAAAGTAATCTAATAATGGAAGATTGCTGACTCCCATTCCTATTATAGCAACTTTTTTAGAGTCTAAAAACTTATTAAACTCCTCTAATTTTTTATTTATATATTCCATGTTATCCCCCTACAATTTAATAAAGCTTAATACTTTTTTGGCAGATTCTTTTGCGTTTTTGCAATCTGTAACATCTACTTTTATAGTGTTCTCGTAAATCTTATAATATCCTGCTTCTTCTTGTAATTTATCTCTTTCTTCTACATGTTTTCTCAATTCTTCCTTAGAAATTTCTGTTTCTTTATATTGGCTCATTTTTCTTTCCACTCTAGTTTCTATATCTGCTGTTATGAAAAAGTGATAATCTAATTCTGGATATATTTTCATTAAATCTCTTCCAGATGCTATTACATTATATTGTTTTTTGTAGTTATCTATTAATGTTTTTGCAAATGAATATAGCTTTGTATTATCAGCTTCTTTTGCTATTCTTGACACTGACATTGATGTTTTATCTGATTGAAGTTTTTCTTCGTTTATTTCCACTCCATCAACAAAAACTACACTTTCATTGTTTACTATTTTAATGCTAACTTTTAGCATTTCCATAACTTTGCGTATATCAATATTATGCGATTCTTTCATTTGAGTAGGATTCATGCCTGAGTTCATTAGTGCAAAGACTATTCCTCTATACAAATTTCCCCCATGCAATATTATGCTATTTGGAATCATTTTTAGTAGTTCTCTACATAGAGAGGTTTTCCCCGAACCTACTAACCCTTCGACTCCAATTACTATATTATTCATTCTATCATCTCCATTTTTTTATTTGCTACTTTATTATATTGCATTTAACACATATATGTCAACGCAAACTGTCTTTCGCATATAAAAGTAGCAGGAGAAATGTCCCCTGCTACTTTGTACGTGTTATACTTCTACTTTTTGTTCCTCTACGATAGTTTCCAGTTCTTCTTCGGGTAAAATTCCCCGAACAGAAAGCTTTTCCGCTAAGAGATCCAGAAGAGTCTTGTTTTCTTTGATGACGCTCTCAGCCCTCTCATAAGCCTGTTTGATGATATTATCAATTTCCTCGTTTATTTCATCAATGGTCTTTGCTGACTGCATTTGATAATCATCATCTTGCAGATAAATTCGATTTCTGCCAAACTCACTCATTCCGTATCTTGCAACGATTCTATAAGCGACTTTTGTTGCTTTTCGAAGGTCTGAAGAAGCTCCTGCTGAGAATGTATCCGTATACTCCTTTTCTGCCACTCTGCCTGCCAAATGTAATGCAATCAGGTCAATGAAATACCTCATGTCATCACTTGAAAAGTGCCTTGTGTCTTCAAACACATTAACTCCAGCATAGTGTTCAGTAGGAATAATGGAAACTGCAACAACTTTTCTATCTGTCAGATAGTCACTCTCATGCCACATGATGTAATGTCCAATTTCATGGTAGGCCGTTCTTAACTTCTCCATCTTACTCATGTTCGTAAATCTGTTAAAGTGAGATTCGAAGTTCTTAAGAATCATGTTCCGCGTAACTCTTTCTTTGCCTTCTCTTTTTGCTACTGCCATAGAAAGATCAATCAGATCCCTTGTCCTATCCGGATTTGCAGTAGTATAGTTAAAGCAAGAAGAGTAAAGGACAGCCATCTCTGCCATTTTTTTGGAGATGCTTACCCTGTGGAAATCTGCCAACTGCTTGATGGATGCTTTGAGCATTGGATAAACTTCTTCATTTGAAGGTTCATCAACATAAATCGTCTGAAACCTTCTCCTAAGAGCTCCATCCTCTTCGAACACCTCATCATATTCCTCAGTGGTAGTTGCTCCAATTATTCGAGCAGAATCCCCTGCAAGAAGTGGTTTGAGAGCATTTGAAAAGCCCTGATTTTGGTTCTTTCCAGTGTTTCCCGCGCCCACAATCATGTGAATTTCATCAATAAATAAAATCACATCATCGTTGTTTCTAGCGAAGTCAATTATCTCTTTGAACCTCTTTTCTGCGTCACCACGATACTTGGTTCCCGCAATAATAGATGTTACATCCAAAGAGATTACCTTAAACCCCTCAAACTGCTTCGGGCACATGTGTCTGACAATGTCCGACGTCAGCTTGTGGATGATTGAAGATTTGCCTACACCGGGTTTTCCAAGAAGAATTGCATTTCTTTTGCTCTTTTTGGACATAGTAGTCCAAATCTGCTCAAGCTCAGCTTCTCTCCCGCAAATCGGGCATTCTTCGCCTTCTGCGAATTCATCATTCAAGACTCTTGCAAAGTCTCTCATGTCCTCTGGCAATTCAAACGGTGCCTCTTCGCCTTTGATTTCAGCCTCAATTTTTTCAAGGTCTGCTTTGGACTTTAAAAAAAGCTGTTTCAGGTTATCTGACATTTGAACCATAAAGGCGTAGATAATGTCATCAATTCGAATTGTCTCTCTTTCTTCCTCAGTAGCTATGAAAGCTGCATATAACAACTTTTCAGTTGCTATACTTTCAAACTTATCTGCAGTAACTTTTGTTTCTCCGCTAGCATTAAGAATGCTTTCGAGCTTTTCCTGCTGTCTTTCGTCAGGTCTGTCTAATGCTAACTCTAACGCTTTACCATCTAGGGTTTCGTTAAGCAAAAGTTCAAGACGTGCAGTCGAGTTCACATGCCTTTCGATCAGTTCATGGAAATCCTTATCTGACCGTAGCAAACAGCGTATGATCGCTTCTTCGCATATTTTGCTCAACTCATGAATCCGAGTTAGCTCGTCTGCCTTTTCAAGCAATCTCAAAGCTTCTTTGCTAAAGGAATTAACCGCTTGCACTTTTTAACACGCTCCTCTCTTCGTTTTACAGTATAAAAAAATGTTTCAACTAGTTTGTATTGCCTTCCTTTCTAAAGAGATTTTTGAAAACCAAAAATAATTGGTTTCCCCGCTAAATGTGTCTTGTCTACATAAAATATAATATCACATTTTATAAAATTTTTCAAGTTTTTCCAATTTTCTAAAATAAAAAGCTGAGATTTCTCTCAACTTTTATTTTTCTAAATATTTCTTTAAGAATTTTCCTGTATAGCTCTTCTCATTTTTTACTATCTGTTCAGGTGTTCCAACACAAAGTATCTCTCCACCTTTTTCTCCACCTTCTGGTCCTAAATCTATGATATAGTCACAAGTTTTGATCAAATCTAAGTTATGCTCTATTACTATAACAGAGTTTCCTGTATCAACTAATCTTTGCAATATATCAACTAATTTATGAACATCCGCTATGTGAAGTCCTGTTGTAGGCTCGTCTAAAATATAAAGTGTTTTACCTGTTGCTTTTTTAGAAAGCTCTGTTGCAAGTTTTACTCTTTGTGCTTCTCCTCCCGATAGTGTAGTAGAAGGTTGTCCTAATTTGATATATCCAAGTCCAACATCATATAATGTCTGTATCTTAGATTTGATTCTTGGAATTTTGTCGAAGAATGTTAATGCTTCTTCAACTGTCATATCTAGTACATCTGCAATAGATTTTCCTTTATATTTTATTTCTAGAGTTTCTTTGTTATATCTCTTTCCATGGCAAACTTCGCAAGGAACATATATATCTGATAAAAAGTGCATCTCTATTTTTAGAACTCCATCTCCATTACAAGCTTCACATCTTCCACCTGGAACATTAAAGCTAAATCTTCCTTTATCATATCCTCTTAATTTGGACTCATTCATCTCTGCAAATATATCTCTAATTAAGTCAAATACTCCTGTATAAGTTGCTGGATTTGAACGAGGAGTTTTTCCTATTGGTGATTGGTCTATGTTTACTATTTTGTCTATGTTTTGCAAGCCTTTTACTTCTTTACATTTTCCTGGCTTTTCATTTGAGCCATTTAAATCTCTTGCTATAGTTTTATATAAAATTTCATTTACTAAAGTTGACTTACCAGAACCTGAAACACCTGTTACACAAGTAAATTGACCTAATGGGAATTTTACTGTTATATTTTTTAGATTGTGTTCTTCTGCTCCCACTATTTCTATAGATTTTCCATTAGATTTTCTTCTATGTTTTGGAACTAGAATTTGTTTCCTTCCACTTAAGTAATCTCCTGTTATCGAATTTGGAGAGTTCTTAACCTCTTCTACATTTCCTTGTGCCATCACATAACCACCATGAACTCCTGCACCTGGTCCTATATCTATAATTTGGTCTGCAGCATACATTGTATCTTCATCGTGTTCTACGACTATAACAGAGTTTCCTAAATCTCTAAGTTTTTTAAGGGTTGCAATTAATTTATCATTATCCCTTTGATGAAGCCCTATACTTGGTTCGTCTAAAATATATAGCACTCCTGTAAGTCCTGCTCCAATTTGAGTTGCAAGCCTAATTCTTTGTGCCTCTCCTCCTGACAAGCTTCCTGCTGGTCTTGATAAAGTTAAATAATCTAATCCAACATCTATTAAGAACTGTAATCTCTTATTCAACTCTTGCATAATTTGTTCAGCTATCATTGCATTTTTCTCTGATAATTCTAGTGAGTTTAGATAATCTTTTATTTTATCTATTGACATATCTGTTAGCTCATTTATATTTTTATCGCCAACTCTTACAGATAAGCTTTCTTTTCTTAATCTAGCTCCATGACAAGCAAGGCAAGGCGACTCGCTCATATACATCTCATAAAAAGATCTCATTCCATTAGATTTTGTTTCATTGTGTCTTCTTTCTAATGTTGGAATAACGCCTTCAAATGGTGCTGTATATTTTCTTGTACCAGCAGCTGATGTATACTCAAAATTGATTTCTTCATCTCCTGTTCCATATAAAATCTTGTTCAAGAAATCTCTTGGTAATTTCTTTATTGGAACATCTTTTATTTTAACTTTATAATGTTTAGCAACACTCTCAAAATACATTTTTGCCATTGTGTCGCCTTTTTTCATTGTACTTGCACCAAAAGCTTTTACTCCATCATATAAAGTTTTGTTTTTATCCGGAATAATTAGGTCTTCATCTATTCTCATTAAATAGCCGATTCCTGTACACTCTGGACAAGCTCCATATGGATTATTAAATGAGAACATTCTAGGAGTAAGTTCTTCAAAACTTATTCCACAGTCAGTACAAGCATAGTTTTGACTATATATTTTCTCTCCTTGTCCAACAATAGCAACTGTTACTAAGTTGTTTGCATATTGCATTGCTGTTTCAACTGACTCTGTTAAACGAGAACGAATATCCGGTTTTATAATTAATCTATCAACTACCAAATCTACATTATGCTTTTTATTCTTGTCTAAGTTGATTTCATCTTCTCCAAACTCGTACATTTGGTCATCTATTCTAACTCTTACAAATCCAGCCTTTTGATAATCTTCTAATTGCTTTACAAACTCACCTTTTCTGCCACGAACAACAGGGGCAAAAATTTGAATTCTTGTCCCTTCTTCAAGTTCTAATATATTATCTACTATTTGATCTATTGTTTGTTTCTCAATTTTTCTACCACAAATAGGGCAATATGCCTCTCCAATTCTTGCATATAACAA
Source organism: Clostridium sp. CAG:780 (assembly GCA_000434195.1). Classification (GTDB taxonomy): domain Bacteria; phylum Bacillota; class Clostridia; order TANB77; family CAG-508; genus CAG-245. Next base: position 2,810 of record HF994409.1, on the reverse strand, counting down.
ACGAATATAATCATATATTTCTGTTACAGTGCCAACAGTTGAACGTGGATTTCTTGATGTAGTTTTTTGGTCTATTGAAATTGCAGGAGATAGTCCCTCTATTGACTCAACTTCTGGTTTCTCCATCATTCCTAAGAATTGTCTTGCATAAGAAGATAGACTTTCTACATATCTTCTCTGTCCTTCTGCATATAAAGTATCAAATGCAAGCGACGATTTTCCCGAACCCGAAAGTCCTGTTAATACTACAAGTTTGTTTCTTGGAATTGTTAAATCTATGTTTTTTAAATTATGTTCTTTTGCACCTTTAATTACAATATTATCGTTCATTTTCCATCCTTCTTTACTGTTTTTTGCATAATTCATTATATCATTTTAGGTATCAAATTACAATATTTCTTTTAAAATGATTGATAGTTGGAGATTTATTACATTTACACATTTTTTCAAAAAAGACTTGATTAAATTTGAAATTAAATATATATTAATGGGAGCGAATTTAAACATAAGGAGAAAATAAAATGGGATTCATCAATGTATATACAGGACCAATGAAATGCGGAAAAAGTCAAAAAATTTTCAATGAGCTAAAGAGACAATTAATAGCTGGTAAAGATATAAAGGTTTTCAAGCCTTTATTAGACGACAGAGCTGGCGATAATGTCATTTCAACTAGAGCCGGTAATTCTGTAAAAGCCATTAATATTCAAGATATTTCTGAAATAGAAAAATACGATGCTGACTCTTATTTTATTGATGAGTTTCAATTTTTAAATGGCGATGTTCATGTTATAGATAAAATGGCTTCTTCTGGCAAGAAGTTTTATATTGCTGGGCTTAATTTGACCTCGGAAAAAAAGATATTTGGCAAAATGGGTGATCTTATGTGTATAGCTGACAATGTTGAAATTATGACTTCTATTTGTGAAGTGTGTAAATCTGAGGAGGCTGTATTCACTTATTTTAAAGGTAAAAAAGACAATGATATTGTTGTTGGCGATTCGCAATATTTGCCTGTTTGTAGAAATTGTTACAACAAATTAATAAATGGAGAAATTTAATAAGAGCCAATGGGAAATTTCCATTGGCCTTTCTTTATTTTTTTAATATATATCCATCTACTGAAAAGAAACGTATTTGTTCATTTTTATATGTCAAATCTAAATCTGTTATATAAAAATCTGTATTATCGTCTATTTTTATTATTTTATTTGCTTCTATATAATCATTTGCGTTTTTCTCACTTGTTTCTCTTGCTTTTATTATATTATTTACAAACTCTTTAAAATCAACCTTTATCGAATTTGTTAATTCAAAATCTTTCATCCCATTAATTGATTTATCATATGTTGAGCTGTAAGTTTTTTTAGTATACTTATATTCTCCAACTGGTATAAATTCCTCTTCTCCAATTATATACATTTCAGGATATCTAACACTTTTACTATATAAATCAGACTCATAGCCATCTTTCTTACTTGTCATGTATTCGTTAATTTCTTCTTCATCAATATAATTAGGAATATATTTTTTTGCATTTTTTTGGTCGCTTAAATATATGTAAGCACTCCATGCCGTCTTTTTATTATCTTCTGAAAGTTCACTAAAAGATTGATTTTCTCTCCATGCTCTTTTTAATCTATTCGCTTGGCTTATATTAGACGCTGATTCCATATTCACAACTGGTAATATTGTTGATATTGCTATTAGTGCTATCGCAGTTGTTATTGTATGGATTAGATATTTTCGTTCTTTATATAATGATAAGAAGATTGCTATTGCTTCAAATACTATAAACGCTATTCCAATATATCTGCTTGGTGTAAGTCCATTGCCATCTATACGTGCACATATTGAATATGTTTGTAGTAGTAAAAATGGAATAAATGCTATTGGCAATATTTTGCATATTTTCTCTACTATTTTTGATTCTTTTTTAAATGCATCTATCATTACCCATACAGGGAAAGCTACTATAAATAAGCCTGTTATTATTCTAAATATCGAATTTGCTGGCACTTCCCTTATTATAAATATTTTTGCCATATATATGTAAATTATTGCTGTTGCAAGTAATGTCAGTGGTAGCATTATATACAATATAATAGCTTTTATAAATTTTGAAAAATCTTGTTTTATCTCTGTTATTGCTACTAAACTTGCTGGCAACACCAAAAGTCCAAACAAAGCTATTTGTAATCTTCCTAATAGTCCAAATCCTTTATAACTTAATATTAGTGATATAAATATTAACGAAATTAAAGTAAGCCCTATATTTAAAATTGCATAAACAATTCCTACATTTAATAAATTTTTTAATACCTTTACAGAGTATTCTCCAACATCTGCTTTTGTATTTTTAATTGCTTGCATTAGTCCAACTAAAAATACTATAATCAAGTATCCTATGCAGATTCTTGTAATTCCTATTGAAGTATTCGAAAATATTAGTTTTTCAAAAAGTACTGCTATTACTATACTTGCGGCATATGACGCTCCTCTTTGCCATGATTTTTTTAGATATGTCTCGCATGCAAAAAAGTTTACAGCTGTTATTATTGCTATTGTTAGAGTTTTGTTTATTATTGTTCCTGTTAATTTGTCATACCCAAACATAAAAAATAGTGTTGTTAATATTATTACTATGTTTGTAGCTGTGTATTGTTTAAAACTGTTTTTGTAATTTGTCGCAATTCCTTTAAAAAAGTTTTTGATTTTTGACATAAATTTTCCTCCTTTTGTTTTCTGGCAACATTGTATCATAAAAAAATAAAATGTACAATTATAGGTTTACAATAGATATGTCACAG
>HF994408.1 GCA_000434195.1 Clostridium sp. CAG:780 | reverse complement strand
AAACTCTGCCCTCTTTTTTATATTAGTAGATTTTATCATAGCTTAATGATATTATTTTTTATTTTTATCTATAAATTTCTATTTTTTGTTTATTTTTCAATATCTTTGTGGTATAATGTGTTCATGATTTTTAATTACATAAGAAAGGATGATGTATATGTCATATAATTTTAGAGAAATTGAACAAAAATGGCAAGATTATTGGGATGAAAATAAAACATTTTATACAGATGTTTGGGATTTTTCAAAACCAAAGTATTATGCTCTAGATATGTTTCCTTACCCATCTGGTCAAGGACTTCATGTTGGACATCCAGAAGGATATACAGCAACTGATATAGTGTCTAGAATGCGTAGAATGCAAGGGTATAATGTTCTTCACCCAATGGGATGGGATGCTTTCGGACTCCCTGCCGAGCAATATGCAATCAAAACAGGAAATCATCCTGCTACATTCACTCAAAAAAATATAGAAACATTTAAAAAGCAATTAAAGATGCTTGGTCTTTCTTTTGATTGGGATAAAGAAGTTTCTACATGTGATCCTTCTTTTTATAAATGGACTCAATGGATTTTTAAACAACTTTATAATGATGGATTAGCAAAGATTATAGAAATGCCTGTTAACTGGTGCGAAGGTTTAGGTTGTGTTTTGTCTAATGATGAAGTAATTGATGGAAAAAGTGAAAGAGGCGGCTTCCCTGTTGTTAGAAAAAATATGAAACAATGGGTGTTAGATATTCCTAAATATGCCGATATTTTGCTTGACGGTCTTGATGATGTTGACTGGCCCGAATCTACAAAAGAAATTCAAAGAAATTGGATTGGTAAGTCTATTGGTGCAGAAGTAATTTTCAAAGTTGCAAATAGCAATTATAACTTTACTGTTTTCACAACAAGAGCTGACACATTGTTTGGAGCAACTTATTGTGTACTAGCTCCAGAACATGAACTTGTAAAAAATATTACAACTGCTGAGCAAAAACAAGCTGTTGAAGATTATATAAAACTTGCTGCTTCTAAATCAGACTTAGAAAGAACAGAATTAAGCAAAGAAAAAACTGGTGTATTTACTGGTGCTTATGCAATAAATCCTGTTAACGGAAAAGAAATTCCTATTTGGATTTCAGACTATGTTTTATCTACATATGGTACAGGAGCTATTATGGCTGTTCCAGCACATGACCAAAGAGATTATGAGTTTGCAACTAAGTTCGGTATAGATATTATTCCAGTTATCGACGGTGGAGATGTTTCGAAAGAAGCTTATACCGGAGATGGTCTTCACATTAATTCTGATTTTCTAAATGGATTGAATAAAGACGATGGAATCAATAAAATGATTTCTTGGCTTGAAGATAATCATATTGGTAAAAAGAAAGTCAACTACAAACTTCGTGAATGGATATTTGCCCGTCAACGTTATTGGGGTGAGCCTATTCCTATTGTTTATTTAGATGATGAAATGAGAGCTTTGGCTGATAGTGATTTACCATTAGTATTGCCAGAACTTGAGGATTATAGCCCTTCTAAAACGGGTGCTTCTCCTCTAGATAAAGCTACTGATTGGGTTAATACTACTTTTGAAGGCAAACCAGCAAGACGTGAAACAAGCACAATGCCTGGTTCTGCAGGTTCAAGTTGGTATTTCTTAAGATATATAGATCCACACAATGATGATGAGTTTGCTAATTATGAACTTCTAAAACATTGGTTACCAGTTGATTTATATGTTGGTGGACCAGAACACGCAGTAGGTCATTTGTTGTATTCTAGATTTTGGAACAATTATTTATATAATAAAGGTGTTGTTCCTGTAAAAGAGCCATTTGCCAAACTTCGTCATCAAGGAATGATTCTTGGAACTAACGGAGAAAAGATGAGTAAGTCAAAAGGAAATGTTATAAATCCTGATGATATGGTAAAACAATATGGTGCTGATTCTTTAAGAATTTACGAGATGTTTATGGGACCTCTAGACGCTACAAAGCCATGGGATCCAAACGGTATTTCTGGTTCTAAGAATTTCTTAGACAGAGTTTGGAGATTGTTTGTAGAATCTGGTAAGGTTCAAGATAAAGAAAATAAAAATCTTGAGAACGTATATCATTTCACTGTAAAGAAAGTTACAAACGATTATGAAAATATGAATTTCAACACTGCCATTGCTCAAATGATGATTTTCATAAATTCAGCTTACAAGGAAGATATAATTCCATTGAAATATGCAGAAGGATTTGTTCAGTTGTTGAACCCTATTGCACCTCATATTACAGAAGAAATATGGAACAAGCTTGGCCACACAGAAACAATCGCTTATTCTTCTTGGCCAACTTATGATGAAGCAAAAACAAAGAATGATACAATTAATCTACCTATTCAAATAAACGGTAAATTAAAAGCTACAATCGATATTCCTGTTGACGAAGATGAAGCTGTTATAAAAGAAGCTGTTCATAAAGCGATAGCCTCTAAACTAGATGGAAAAACAATTGTTAAAGAAATTTATGTAAAAAATAGAATTTATAATATCGTTGTAAAATAATTAATTACTAGACATCCTTTCTTTTAAGATCGGATGTCTTTTGTAATATAATTGTAATATTTTCTTAATACTTTTGTTATATGTTTTTACAATATTATGTAGTATAATGTATATATACTAATGACCAAGTTGAAAAGTACGGTTTTGACATTGTCAAAATTTGATTTTTCTTAGAGGAAGGAACTATTATAGAAACATATGAATATTGAATCAGCTTTAAAAAAAGACGGAATAACTGTTATAGCACCACTTGATTCAGAGAGTGTTAATGAAATTGCCAAAAGTGTTAGCGAAAGTTTATTGCTAGCATTCCCTAATTTTGGCTTTACTTTTGATGCTCTTTATAAGAGATTTTCTAGCATAAAAATGTATATGGCTGATATTCCTCATGGTCTATCAGAGGCAAGTTATTTTTATAAAAATAATTCTATATATTTCCGTGATGGAATGGGATTAGCAGATTTAAAGAAATTTGCCGTTCATGAGTGTATTCACAATCTTCAAGAAGTAACAGATGAAAAAGGAAATCTTTCTCGTTTAGGTTTATGCACCTTTAAGGGTTCAAAAGTATTTGGAATGGCTTTAAATGAAGCTGCAGTTCAGCTTGCTAGTTCAAATATTTTAGGATCAACTTTTGAAAATGTTACATATTACGGGATAAATTTTTCTACTATAAGTCCAAACTGCTATCCCTTACTTTGCAATCTAATTTCGCAAATGGCATACGCAACTGGCGAAGAAGTTTTATTTGATAGCGTTCTAAATAGTAGTGATTATTTCAGGAATAAATTTGTAGCTCTATGTGGAGAAAATGTGTATAATCAAATTGCCAATTCTTTTGACAAGATTTTAGAATTAGAAGAAAAAATCATAATATTACAAAATAAGCTTCAATCTATTGATTTATCTTCGTCAAGAGCAGATTCAATATCTAACAAAATTAAGGAATTGAAAGCTAACATTAAAAGCACATATTTTTCTACACAAGAATTATTTATTACAACATATTTTTCTACTATCTTTAAGTCATTAATTACATCTTCTGATTTAGACAGGTTTAGAAAAAAATTGTATAATTTCCAAGAGTTAACTGGAAATACTGATAATTATTATTTCTTTAATAATTTTTATATAGAAATGATGGAAAAATTAGATAAAAGATTTGATATGTTAGCAGAATTGGATTCTCACAGCACTTATCTAATTCCAAGAAAAGAAAGTACATTCTCGAAAATAATTAAATATATAAAGAAACTTCTATTAAAAAGAGAATTTGAAATTGATAAAAAATAAATTGTAAGTATATTTCTACTTACAATTTTTTATTATGTCTTTTACTATTTCGCTTGCTATTACTAGTCCACATACAGATGGCACAAAGCTTATGCTTGCTGTTGTTCCTTTGTTTTCCAAGGAGTTGTCTGCTCTTGTTACTGGCTCTTTTGAATATACCACTTTTGTATGGTTTATTCCTATTTCTCTCAACCTTTTTCTTACTACTTTTGCAAGTGGACACATCTCTGTTTTGCTAATATCCGCCACTTCTATCATAGTCGGATTCAATTTGTTTCCCATTCCCATTGCAGATATTATTTTTACGTTTTTGTTATGAGCCTCCTGTATTAATGATATTTTTGATTTTACAGAATCGATTGCATCAACTATATAGTCATATTCTGGTTTTATTAATTCTGTTTGATTTTCATCATAAAAACACTTATGTATTTCTATGTTTATATTTGGATTTATTTTTAAAGCTCTTTGCTTTGCAACCTCAACTTTATCTTTACCAACTGTTGTTGTATCTGCGATTAGCTGTCTATTTATATTGGTTATATCGACTGTATCTTTGTCTACAATTACGATATTTCCGATACCCGCTCTTACAAGTGCTTCTAGTACATATGAGCCAACTCCCCCACATCCAAATATTGCAACAGTTGATTTATTAAGTTTTTCTATATTTTCTCTTCCTATTAATAATTCTTCTCTTTCTAGCCATTCATTCATAATTTTTTCTTCTTTCCTTATACGAAAAAAAATTGTAGACAAATGCTCTACAATTTTCTTCTCAAATTATTTTGCTTTTTTTGCTAATTCTGCAACTTTTGTAAAAGCTGCTGGATCTGATACCGCCATTTCAGCTAACATTTTTCTGTTGATTACAACATTAGCTTTCTTTAAACCATTGATTAACTGGCTATATGTTAATCCATTCATTCTTGCTGCTGCATTTATTCTTGCTATCCATAATTTTCTGAAGTTAGATTTTTTGTCTTTTCTTCCTACATATGCATAGTTTCCAGATTTCATAACTTGTTGTTTAGCCATTCTGAATCTATAGTGTTTTGCACCATAATATCCTTTTGCTCTTTTTAATATTTTGTTATGTTTTTTTCTTGTAATTATTGCTGTTTTTACTCTTGCCATTTATATCACCTTCCTAATTCTCTATTTTAATGATTAATTACCATATGGTAATAGTTTCTTGATTCCTGCTTCGCATGTCTTATCTGCATAAGCATCTTGTACTTTTCCTCTTGATTTAGCTCTAGAAGTTTTTCTAGCTAATAAGTGTCTTCTATTAGATTTTGTTCTTTTAACTTTTCCAGTTGCTGTATATGAATATCTTTTTTTAGCAGCTTTATTTGTTTTTAGTTTTGGCATAATATTTTCCTCCTTATTGTTTTTTGGGCTATTCCCATATATATATAAATAGTTTGATAACTATAAATATTTCTAAATTATTTTTCTGTTTTTTTAGCTAATATAACAGACATGTTTTTTCCTTCTAATAAAGGTTTTTTCTCAACATTTGAAATATCTGATAGATTTTCGATGAATTCGTTTAGAGTTTCTTCTCCTGCTTTTACATAGTTTAACTCTCTTCCTCTAAATCTAACCGTTATTTTTACTTTGTTTCCATCTTCTAAGAATCTTCTTGCATTTTTTGCTTTGAAATCAAAGTCGTGTTGTTCAATATTTGGTGTGATTCTAAGTTCTTTAACTTCAAATGACTTTTGATTCTTTCTTGCTTCTTTTTCTTTTTTAGCTTGTTCAAACTTATATTTTCCATAGTTCATAAGTTTACAAACTGGTGGGTTTGTATTAGGGGCAACTAATGCTAAGTCTAATTTTGCTTCTGCTGCTTTATCTAGCGCATCATTTATAGACATAACTCCTAGCTTTTCTCCATTGGCTCCTATTACTTGAACCTCTCTTGCTCTAATTTTTTCATTAATTAGTAATTCTTGTTTTATAAAAAACACCTCCAAAAAAATAAGATTGACTTCAATAAGCCAACCCACAATAAAACTATAATATTTGCATATTATAAGTGTTACTATTTTCTACCTTTTGTAACTACTACTAAGGTGAGAAGTGGATTGCTTCTTCTTGAACAATACTTATTTTACTATACAAATTAATAAAAGTCAAGCATTTTTTCAAATTTTCCTTGACTTTTCGCCAAATATGTAATAAAATAGTAAAGCATGAACGAATATGACATATGTAAAACTTCTCCCCGGTAGTTTTATTATATGATTTCATATATATAGAAATTAAATTTGAATGGAGGGTATTTTTTACCATGAATAATACAACTTATAGTATTAAAAAAGATGAAATAAGCAGAAAATGGTATATAATTGATGCCGCTAATAAACCTTTAGGAAGAGTTGCTGCAGAAGCTGCTAAACTTTTAAGAGGAAAACATAAACCTACTTATACTCCTAATATGGATGTTGGTGATCACGTTATTATCATAAATTGTGCAGATGTAGTTTTAACAGGACATAAAGCAACACAAAAAATTTATAGACATCATTCTTCATACATCGGAGGAATGAAAGAAGTTCAAGCTAAGGATATGTTAGCTAATAAACCAGAAAAAATGATGACTTTAGCTGTAACAGGTATGCTTCCTCATAATAGCTTAGGAAGACAAATGGCTAAAAAGTTAAGAGTATATGCTGGAGCAGAGCATGAAAACATGGCTCAAAAACCAGAAGTATGGAATTTTTAATTAGGAGGGAAATAAGAAATGCCTAGAACAAAAAAGGAACAAGTAGTATTTAATGGTACAGGAAGAAGAAAAAGTTCAATCGCTAGAGTTAGATTAATGAGTGGAAAAGGAAATATTACAGTTAATGGAAAACCATTAGATGAATATTTTGGAGAAGAAACACTTAAAGTTATAGTAAGACAACCTTTAACAGCTACAAATACATTAGATAAATTTGATGTTATAGCAACAGTTAAAGGTGGCGGATTCTCTGGTCAAGCTGGTGCAGTTCGTCATGGTATCGCAAGAGCTTTAAATGCAGCTAACTTAGAATACAGACCTGTTTTAAAATCAAACGGATTCTTAACAAGAGATCCACGTAAAAAGGAAAGAAAGAAATATGGTCTTAAAAAAGCAAGAAAATCTCCACAATTCTCAAAGAGATAATATTTTATATATACAAAACCCGGAAGTTTTAACACTTCCGAGTTTTTTATTCTATATCTGGTATTATTGTCGTTTCTCCATTTCCATTCATATTGTAATATGAATATGGCACATCTCCCACTATTACCGATTCTGCTATTAATACTTGATTATCAATTTTCTGTTTTATAGTATCATATGGAGTAAGTATGGTAACTTCGCAATTAAGCTCTAAATATATTCTATGTAGCGTTTGATTTATTCCTTGAGATATAAATTCTGATTTTAATTTTGTATCCACATTCCCCACATTTGCTATTCTTATATTTATTTTTGGTCCTGTTGCCGAAAAAATCTTGGTTCCTAATATACTACCTAAGTACAGTGATATATTGGCATTTTCAGATTGCTTAAATTTATCCAACATGCTCACAGGAATATCTGACATTATCTGGTTTATGTTTTTAGTGTTTGTCTTTAGTATTTTTATATTTCCATCATTGTCTCTAATTATTGTAATCAAATCATCATAACAATATTTGTCCATAACCACTGTTGCCTCTTCGTTCGAAATTTTAGTTGCTATATTTTTTGCCTTATCTATACACAATTCATCTATTATTGGATTTATCGCCTTTCTTATAGTGTAAAAAGTAAATATTGCTACTATTATAATAAATATTACGCTAAAAACTTTGGTGTTTTTTTCTTTTTTAGATACTCTGTTTGTAATACAGAATCTAGTCCTTGAATATATTTTATCTTCTTTCATTTTGCAAAATCCTCTCTTGGCAGAATAGAACTGTATTTATTAAAGGGATGATAAACTCATCCCTTATCTTGGTATAAATAATTGCTCTCCTGGCATAATTACATCTGGATTTTCTATGTTATTTACCTTTATTATTTCATCCACTGTACTTCCGAATTTTTTAGCAATATTCCACAATGTGTCCCCTTCTTTAGTGTAATATATTACTATACTAAATGTCTCTCTATTGCTCTCTTTTGCTTCCTCTATGTTATCTATTAATCTTAGTTCTCTCTCATTTGATAAATTTAATCTAAAATTCAAGTCTATTTTTACTTCTACATTGCTATCTGCGGTCACCACAAAGTCTTGCTTAGCTATTTCTATATTTGTGTCAATTTTTGTTTTTGTTGTTATTGTTTGCGATGTTACTGTATATTCAAAAGGCTCTACTAAGCTTTTTACGCCTATTCTTGAAGATGTAGTTTCCTGATACATAAATGTTAGATTTATTTCTCCTTGATATATTATTTTTCCTTCTTCTATTTGAGTACTTATTATCGTTGTTCTTGCTGATACATCAAACAATTTGTTTTGGCCTATTTCTTCTATCTTCTCTTGTTTTCTAAAATTAAACATTTCCGAAATTTCTTCTTTGTTTCTTATTATTTTCACATTCTTTTGTGTATATTGCAATTCTTTTGTTTTACTATACAAATCTTGTATCATGTTTATTTCTTGTTTTTTATAGACAAAGCATAATATTTCTAGTTCTGCTTCTATATGCATTGAATGTTCTTCTACATTGTTTGGCTTTATTAATATATTTCTTAATTCATATGAAACGTCACAGACGTTATCCTCGCTTACATCTTGCATATCTATAAATCCCATTATCGGAATCGTTGCATTAGCGGTATTTATTCTGTTGTCATCTGTTAGATATGTTACTTTGAATACCGCATCCGCCTTTGTTAGTACTTTATTATAGCTAATCTTATTTTCTCTGTTTGTGATTGTCATTGTAACATTCATTACTTCTGATAGATTATCTGTACTATCTATTGTCAAAGTATCTTTTGCATACACCTTAGTCGTTCCACTTCCAAGTAACGAATTTATTGAAATACTTTCATTTAATAATTGTAGACTGTCTGCATTATCTATTTTGTTTATGTAATCAATATTTCCTCTTGAATATGCAGTTAGAGTTACTTGTGTGTTTGCTTTTAGATTTATCTTTCTGCCATTTAGTATTTTACATTCTACATTTAATAGTTCCGCTCTACATTCTACTTGCATTCCCGCTTTTACTTCTTTCATGTCGATTGTCTTTGAAAAATCTATGCAAGCATTAAGTGCTCTCATTTGTGCTCTTTCATCATCAGCAATATATATGACATATACATTTACACTTCCATCTAACTTCACTTTTCCATCCTGGACATCTTTTTTGTAAATGCAAACATTTCCATTTGCAGATACTACATTCAGTATGTCTGGTTTTACATCTGGTACAATTTCATCTCCTTCTATTACAATTTTTTCAGTCTTTTGTCCAATTATTTGATTTATGCATAAATTATTTTTTGATAATTTTATAGACATATTTATACCTCCTCGTATTATTCATATTTAATGTATATTACAAGGCACAAAAAAAATTCCTAAAATAGGAATTTTTTATTTTAATTTAATGTGAATTCTTTTTTTCTTCTTTTGATTTCTTCTACTGGTGGAATTATTGAACTATATTCTTCACCATTAAATACTTGAAGTTCCACAGTTCTTGTTAGTATATCTGTGTAACTATATGTTACATTTCTTTGGTTTTCATCATATTTAACCACGAAAATACTTGGATATGCTTTTTGTATTGTTGCTTCCTTTTCAAATGGTCTGTTTCTTCCTAAAGAACCTTTAATAATTATCTTTTGTCCTATTTTTTCTCCAATATCTGTCTTTAGATTTGCAATGTCTGTTGGATAAATCATATTGTATCACCACTCCTTTAAGATAGGCTCATTATATCATTTTTTTGCCTTTAAGTCAAAGAGTGTCCATACTACTTCAAGCGCTAAATCATGCTATTTTCTGGCATTTTTTGGCGATTTTTGTCAATTATTACATTTGTGTTACATTTTTGAATTATTGCTCTTTTTTCCCATTGTGCCACTGCCACTTATCCCTTTTTCTCCATCCCTTAAATCATCTGCTATGTCTTTAATCGAAACAAACTTATTAGAATCTGTTTTGGCAATTTTTTCTGCCACCACAAGCGGATCTTTGAAATCTATCAATATCCTTGCTGGAGATGACGCAAAATTCGCTCCTGCTTTCATTATCGCTTCGTAATAGCTTTGGCAAGCTCCTGCAAATATTGCTAACTTATTTTCGCCAAACTCCCATCTTCTAGCTCTTTTCACAGTTTCTATAAAATATTTTGAATTTCTATAATTGTATATATCATTATAGTTGTGTCCTTTTTTTATCATTCCATCGTGTCCAGTCACAATTAATATGTCTGGATTATATTTACTTAACAGAGCATATATCATTTGTGGTTGTTTGCTTTCTGGAATATTTTTTACGACTACATCTAGTCCCATACTTCTATATACTCTCTCGGATTTCTCGCTATACTTCTTGTCTCCATCTAAATGTAGTATTCTCCCGTATCTTTCTTTATTTCTCTCTAAGCTATGTGTTGCTTTAAATTCTTTTTTTCTTCTTCTTTCTAATTCCTTATTGAATTTATCGATTATATGAATTACCTGTTTATCATCTAAAAGTTCTAAATCTTCAACTGGTGCATCTGCCTCAATTCTTAGTATCAGTCCTTTTAGTATCGCAATTTCTCCCTCATCATTTTTTATTATATTATTTATAACAAAGGCTATATCTTTGTTGTAAGATTTCCTCCCTACAATATCACCTTTTCTAAGTTTCATGATTATATCACCTACTACATTATATGTCGTATTTTGTAGAATGTTATTGCTTAGTAGAAATAATCATATTATAGAATTATTGCGAATACAATTAAGCAAATGTATTCATATGGAGGTTTTCTTTATGATTGGAGTTTCAATCGAAGAACGAGCTGTAAAATTGGCTCATTATATTATAGATTCAAAAGATACGGTTAGAGGTGCTGCCAAAAGATATGGAATTTCTAAATCAACTGTGCACAAGGATGTTAGTGAACGATTATTAAAAATAAACCCTTCTCTCGCTTCTGAGGTCAGAATTATTTTAGATGAAAATAAGGCTGAAAGACATATAAGAGGTGGGCAAGCAACAAAATTAAAATACAGTCATCATGTCTAAATTTTTACAAAATATTGACAAAGTTTACTTATGCGTGTATAATAGAAATAGAAAATGAGAAACCACGAAAGTGGTTGCCGAAAGTTTGATAATAACCATTCCCTCGTCAAAGCAGAATGGTTATTTTTTATTGTTTATGTAGCAACCAATAGATGATGCTCACTAAAACAATATTTATGATAGTTACTCCTACAATTCCACAGAAAAGTAATTCAATAATCATTAATAATGCATTTTCTATCATATGGCACCACCTCCATATATCAGTCTTACAACAATAGTCGTAGAGGTTTGTATTTAAGGTGGCAACGCACTCCGCTTATTCTCATTTTCTATGTTTCCAGTATAGTATATTTTAACTCATTTGTCTAGTATTTAAACAAATTTATCAGGATAAAGACATGAAAAATTTTTTCTGAGACCAAAAATACTATA
>HF994407.1 GCA_000434195.1 Clostridium sp. CAG:780 | reverse complement strand
GTAGTCTTTTTACAAATATTTTTGTATTTTACTACACTTATATCATTTATAAAGATACAAATAAAAACTTCATACTCTATTTACTTGTATCTTTTTTCATTCATTTTATTATACTTTAGTATAACTATTAACTTCTTTTTGTAATCTTGTACTTATTTCTTTTGAGTTATTATATAAATATCTACATAAATTGGTTCTAAATAAAGCAAATTCTAATAATCCTTTTTTCTCATAATCATCATTATATTGCTTATAACCGAATGGGCTACTCACAATTTGAATTAAATATAATTGTGCTGCATATTTTAAATCATACTCATTTAATTGTACATATTTTGCAAATTCTTTAACATACTCCACTAATGTATCTATATTTAGTTCTCCATTTTTTGCTTCTTCATCAATATAACTATATGATCTCATTACTTCCCAAATTATCGGTAGTTTTTTCGCTGTTTCAAAATCAATTACAGTTGTCTTGCCATTGTCATTATAAATTAATTGTTGAACACTATAGTCTCCATGGCTATTCATTATTGTCATCTTTCTAATCATTTCAAAGTCAACATTATTTAACAAATCTT
>HF994406.1 GCA_000434195.1 Clostridium sp. CAG:780 | reverse complement strand
AGCTGGAGCAGCAGCTGAAGAAAAATCTTCATTCAACGTAGTATTAAAGGAAGCTGGAGCAAACAAAATCCAAGTTATCAAAGTTGTTAGAGATGCAACAGGATTAGGATTAAAAGAAGCTAAAGACTTAGTTGATGGAGCACCAAAAACAGTTAAAGAAGGAGCTTCTAAAGAAGAAGCAGAAGAATTAAAAGAAAAATTCTCAGCAGCTGGAGCAGTTGTAGAATTACAATAATTCTAATAGATAAAGGTCAAGAAAACTTGACCTTTACTTTTTTTTGCAAAAAAATAATTAATTACAAAAAAGTAATTAATTATTTATAAATTATTTATCAGTCTTTTCAAAAGCTGCAATCAATTTATCAACAGTTCTATTATTTACAAACTGCTCCGCTTGTTTAATAGTAAATTCGAAAACCTTAGCATCACTACTACCATGAGCTTTTACAACCGGTTTCTTAACTCCTAAAAACAAAGCTCCACCATATTCTTTATAATCCATCATCTTCTTGAATCTATTCAAGGCAGGTAATGTAGGAAGTGCACCAATAATAGAAAATACATTCTTTTTAATGCTTTCATTTAAAGACTTTTTAATAAACTTGCCCATTCCTTCAACAGTTTTTAAAAAGATATTTCCAGTAAATCCGTCTGCAATAATAGCATCAACCTTACCAGAAAAAGCATCACGACCTTCGATATTACCAATAAAATTAATACCCAATTCTTCCGATTTTTCTTTCAATAATTGATAGCTTTCTTTTATTAATTCATTACCTTTTGTTTCCTCAGTTCCAATATTTAATAAGCCAATAGCAGGATGTTCAACTCCTAATGCATCGTGAATATAAATATTAGACATTTGTGCAAATTGTAGTAAATTAATAGGTTTGCAGTTCGTATTAGAACCACAATCCATAAGAACCAATCTTTTATGATAAGAAGGTAAAATACCAGCAATAGCAGGTCTATCAATACCTTTTATTCTGCCAACCAATAAGGTAGCTCCAGTAAGAAGAGCACCGGAATTTCCAGCAGAAATAAACACATCTCCTTTTCCCTCTTTTAAAAGATTGAAACCAACAACCATAGAAGATTCTTTCTTTCTCTTTATAGCAACAGTTGGAATGTCTTCCATTTCAATAGTATCTGGTGCATGATAAATTTTAAGCTTTGGAGAAATTTCTTTAGCAGTTTTATTATAAAATTCTTTTAGTTTATTTTTTATTACATCTTCTTTTCCAATAAGCCATATCTCCGCATCAACTTGATTAACAGCGGCAACGGCTCCTTTAATATTAGCATCGGGTGCGTTATCTCCACCCATAGCATCTAATAAAATAATCATAAGTAGACTCCTTTTTGAAGAATTAATATGATATATTTTATAACTTAAAAAGCATAAAGTCAATGAAAAAGAAAAGAATTCCTCAGAAAACTAAGGAAAAATTTTTTTAATTAAATATATAATTTAA
>HF994405.1 GCA_000434195.1 Clostridium sp. CAG:780 | reverse complement strand
ATTATAAAAATATAATGTATGTTCGCGAAAATTACAAAGACTATGTTGAAATATTTATATTGGAGGAAAGTATGGAAAATTATGAATTAGAATCAGATGAAGTAATTTTATTTAAAGACGTGGTAACACATAATAAAATAAAGGGAAAATTACAATTAACTTTAACTTCACGAAAAATAATATTGGAAAAAGAAAAAGGAATTGTAAAAAAAGAAAAGATATTAATGGATATTATAAATTTAGAAGATATTAAGATTTACAATGAAAAAGTGCAAGTAAAACAAAAAGGACCTGAAGTTACCATTCAAACTATAAAAGATAATATTATAATTACTTTTGATGGAATGTTTAAAGCTAATAAATTTATTGGAAAGATTGTTGATGCAGTTACAGGAACTACTTTTACCAAGAGAAGTACAGAAAAAATAAAAGGAGCTTTTGATACAGTAGATGATGTATTAGGAATTGATACAAGAGGAACACTAAAAGGTGTTGTAGAAAATGGGATAGCAAGTACACTTTTAAAAGGATTAAAAAAGAAAAAATAATAGATTTATTAGTAAGTATAAAAAAGCAAGAGAATAGCTAGAGCGAAGTGAAAACAAATTATTAGATAAAAAGTTTAATAAGAAAGGTTCGCTTAAAAATAAGTGAACAAAATAAAACTCTTTTCATAATATAGAATATGAAAGGAGTTTTTATTATGGACTATGAATTAATGGTAAATGGAAATATAAAAATTGGTCAGCCTGCACCAGATTTTAATGCAACAACAACAATGGGAAATATATCATTAAATAAATATAAAGGAAAATGGGTAGTTCTATTTTCACATCCAGGAGATTTTACCCCCGTATGAGCATACAATTTGGGGAAATATCAGAAATGCTTGATATTGCTTAACATTTCTTTAATCGATAACTTATTAGTGCTTGTGATACAAATAATAGAGGTGAATGC
>HF994404.1 GCA_000434195.1 Clostridium sp. CAG:780 | reverse complement strand
TTTACATTTGGCATATTACGTCATAGTCTTTTACTTCTACTACTTTTGCTTTTATGTATTGTCCTATTAAGTTTTGGTCTGTATTGTTCTTGATATATGCTACTCCATCTATTTCTGGTACATCCATATAGCTTCTTCCTACATAGTATTTTTTATCAAAGCTCATATCTTCTATTAAGATTTCTAATTCTCTTCCTAGTAATTTTTGTTCATTTTGTTTTGATAGTTCTTTTTGTAGTTTCATTATTTTATTATATCTAGATTTTTTAGTCATTGGATGTATTTGCTCTTTTAGTCTTGAAGCTGGCGTCCCATCTTCTTTTGAGTAAGAAAATGCTCCTAGCTTATCAAATTTAGCTTCTTTGATAAAGTTATATAATTCTTCAAAGTCTTCGTTTGTTTCTCCTGGGAATCCAACCATTACAGTTGTTCTAATTATTACATTCGGGATTTCTTTTCTTAGTTTTTCTATTACCTTTCTAATGCTTTCTCCTGTACACTTTCTGTTCATTCTTTTTAAGACTCTATCCGAAATGTGTTGTATTGGCATATCAAAGTATTTGCATATTTTATCTTCCTTTTTTACTACTTCTATTAGCCCATCTGTAATGTCTTCTGGATATGTATATAAAAATCTAATCCATTTTAAATTTTTTATTTTACATAGTTCTGTTAGAAGTTTGGCAAGCTGTGGTTTTCCATATATATCTACTCCATATTTTGAAGTATCTTGTGCTATTAGTATTAGTTCTTTTCTTCCTGATTTTACTAGCATTTCCGCTTCTTCTAATATATCTTCTATTTTTCTGCTAACAAATGCTCCTCTTATATATGGAATTGCACAATATGTACATCTGTTGCTACATCCTTCTGCAATTCTTAGATATGCATAATTGTTTCCAGTTGTTATAACTCTGTCCATAAAGTCTAATTCTGATTTTTCTACTTCTATATTTTCTGCAATCTTTTTTAGTACTTTGGCAAATACTTCTGCTGATTTTCCTTTTTCTTCTGCATAGTCGCTATATTTTAAGAAAATATCAACTTCTGGAAGTGCTTTTTCTAGCTCTTCTTTATATCTTTCTACAAGACATCCTGTTGCTACTAATATTTTACACTTTCCTGTTTTTTTGTATTCAGCCATTTCTAATATTGTGTTTATTGCTTCTTCCTTTGCTGGTTCAATAAATCCACAAGTGTTTATTACAATTATGTCTGCTGTTTGTGGATTGTTTACTATTGTAAATCCATTGTTTTTAAATACACCTATCATCATTTCTGTGTCTATTAAATTTTTGCTACATCCTAGTGATACAAATCCTACTTTCATTTTTTCCATCCTTACTTGTTATTAACTATTCTTTGTAAATTTTCTAATTTCTTAACTAATTGATCATATGTTTTTCTCGTTATTCTACTAGTATCTCCATTTGCATAATCTAATGCTAATTGTTTCATATCTGTTAATTCAAATCTATTTTCTGCTTTTTTTCCATTATCTAGAACATATATTGGTGTATAATCTACTTTTTCTAATACAGCCTTATCAGAATCAGTAGTTTTTGCTATTTGAATGTTTAGAATTAGCTCAACATCAGCATTTTCATATTTTAGTGATGATATGTAGTTTCCTAATGAATAAGCTACTAATATATTTCTTCCTTCACTGTTTTGAATGATTTCCATAGGTTCCACAACTGATGGATGTGAACCTAATATCATATCTACACCATTGTTTACTAAGAATCCTGTAATTTCTCTTTGATAATCTGTTATCTCTGATTTATTTACGTCTCCCCAGTGCATTATTGCTATTATATAATTCGAATTAGCTTTTGCGTATTCTATGTCTTTTTGAGCTAACTCTTCTGAATAAATATTGGCTTTTGCTTTTACTTCTTCTGACAATTCATTCTCATTGCTCAAACCATATGTATAACCTAAAAAGGCAATCTTTATCCCTCTGATTTCTTTTATTGTTCCAGTAAATTCTGGATTTTCTTTTAATCCTGTAATGGTTATATCTTGTTCTTTTATTTTTTCTACTGTTGTGTTTAAACCATCTTCTCCATAGTCTAATGCGTGGTTATGTGCTACTGATACCAGATTTATTCCTGATTGTTTTACTGCTTGAAGAAATTCTATTGGTGAATTATATTTTTTTACTCCAGAGAGATTTCCTTCTACAAAGTTTGTTTCCATTGTTCCCAGTTTTATATCTGCAGTATTTATAAATTTATTAATTCCCGAAAATATATGGCTAAAGTCATATCCATCCTCTGTTTGTGCATCTTCTATCATGTCCATCTGACATAAAATATCTCCTACTGCTGCAATTTTTGCAGTTGTTCTTCTTATTTCTCCGGTTGAACTTTCTTCTGGATTTTTAAGAGTGTATTCCATTGCTGTAAATATTTCTTCTGTCTGCTTGGCTAATTCTTCCGCTTGTTTAGCTATTAGCTTTTTGTCTTGGTATTGTCTATATTTGATAAATGTGGTTGATATTACAATTATTGCTATTAGTATAACGCAAATTATAATAAAGCTTTTGTTGGTTATGGTATCTAATACACTATTTCTTTTTCTGGTATTTCTTCTGTTTCTCATATTTCTTTCCTTCTGCATGTTTTCATATAAAAATAAAAAATTATCATATTTAAATCTCAAAAGAGTTTAACTAGATAATTTTTATTTTATGGTTGGGCTGGCTAGATTCGAACTAGCGCATGCATGAGTCAAAGTCATGTGCCTTACCGCTTGGCTACAGCCCAATATGTAATATAAAACTGGGGTGGAATATGGGACTCGAACCCATGATCTCCAGTGCCACAAACTGGCGCGTTAACCAACTACGCTAAATCCACCATTTAGGTAATACGTTATACCGAACGCATTATCTATTTTACCTCATTTTATATAGTTTTGTCAACTAGTAAACTCAATTTTCTTTAAAATTTACTAATTTTCTTCAACAGCCCATATTATTAATCTTGCTTTTGAGTTGTCTGTACATGTTGATAGAGATATCTCTCTTTTTCCATTTGTATCTCTTACCATGTAATCGCCATCATCTGGACTTGTTTCATATATGTTATAAATGTTGTATTTTATTTTTGTTCCAGAGTTGTCTGTTATATATACCTTATCTCCTATTTGTAACTTGTCGTTGTTTCCGAAGAATGAACCATTTCTGTAGTTGTGTCCTACTATTACGGTGTTTCCTATTTTGTTAGGACCTGGTCCATAAGAAACTGCTACTGATGCTTCTATTGAAGATGGTGTTGCCTTATCTAGTATTACATATGATAAGTTTATTGTTGGAATTTCTATTCTTCCTACTACTGAATAGCCTTTATATGTTATTTTTTTATCTCCACCTGTTGATGTGTTTCCATTGTCTCTTGGTTCTTCGTTCAACATTGGAATTTCTATGTTTTCTAAAACATTTTCTTCTTTATTTTCTGTATGGTCTGTCATGTTTTCATATTGATTTAATATATCTGTCTGTGTGTTTTTGTGAGTAAATCTTTTAATGACATCTATTCCTAAGAAGCATATCAATATTAAAACTGCTATTACAACAATTATCAATACTATTGTTAAAACTTTTCCATATTTCTTTTCCACTTTTGTTCCTCCTTTAATACTCTAAAAATCTCTACTTCAATTATAACATATTTTATTTGTTTTGCATATCATTTTTTATATTATTTTTGGTCCTAATACTCTACCTGCTAACATATGGAAGTGTACGTGCATTACTTCTTGTCCTGCATCCTTTCCGCAGTTGTTAATTACTCTAAATCCATCTTTGTCTATTCCTAATTGCTCTGCTATTTTATTTATTGCTTCAAATATTTTTGCTATCGTTTCTGGTTTTGTATCCAATATATTTGTTGTATGCTCTTTTGGTATAACTAATACATGTATTGGAGCTGCTGGGTTTATATCTTTGAATGCATAAACATTTTCATCTTCATATACCTTTGTTGATGGTATTTCTCCCTTTACTATTTTACAAAATATACAATCTTCCATTTTTTATTCTCCTTTACTTTTATCTTTTGCCCAGAAAAAGGCTTTCTTATTTAGCGATTATTCTAATATAGCTTTTATTCTTCTTACTCCAGCTGAGCAAGCTTCTTCTTTCTTTATCTTGAATGTTCCAAGTACTTTTGTATTTTTTACGTGAGGTCCTCCACATAACTCTTTTGAAACATCTCCTATTGAGTATACTGTTACTATATCAGGGTATTTTTCTATGAACATACATTCAGCTCCTGATTTTATTGCATCTTCTTTGCTCATTTCTTCTATTGTTACCGGTAAATCCTCATTTATCCATTTATTTACTAAATCTTCTACTTGTTTCTTTTCTTCGTCTGTTAATTTATGGTCACAGCTGAAGTCAAACCTCATTCTTTCTGGTGTGATGTTTGATCCTTTTTGATGTACATCTTTTCCTATTACTTGTTTTAGAGCTGCGTTTAAAAGGTGTGTTGCTGTATGATATTTTGTTTCCATTTCTCCATTTCCTGATAGTCCACCTTTGAATTTTTGCTCACTACCCATTCTTGATTTTTCTTGGTGCTCTTTGAACAATCTATCAAATTCTGTGTTGTCTATTTTTATACCTTGTTCTTCTGCTAGGTCTTGAGTTACTTCTGGTGGGAATCCATATGTTTCGTATAATGTAAATAAGTCTTGTCCTGATATTGTGTCTTTGTTTTCTGCTTTTAATTTGTTTACTATTTTATTGAATTCTCTTTCTCCACGCTCTAATGTTTTTTCAAATTTATTGATTTCTTCTATTATTACTGTTTTAATTCTTTCTTTATTTGTTTCCAATTCTGGATATAGCTCTTTTTGTGCATCAATACTAATGTCTATTAATGTAGATATTTGATTTGTGTCTATTTGTAGTTTTCTTAGTCTTCTTGTCATTCTACGAATTAATCTTCTTAAAATATATCCTCTATCTACATTACTTGGAATTCCACCATCTAATATTATCATCATACTAGAACGTAAATGTTCTGCAACTATTCTTCTGCTTGCTATGTCATCTACTTTTTCTAATTCTTCTAGTTTGTCCATTACAGGTTTGAATATTTCTATCTCAAATGGTGTTTTCTTCCCTTGTAATAGCATTGCCATTCTTTCTAGTCCTAGTCCTGTGTCTACATTTTGTTGTTTTAGTTTTTGATATTTTCCATCAGATGTTTTTAAGTATTCCATAAATACATTGTTCCATATTTCCACATACTTTCCACATCCACAAGATGGATTACATTTTTCTGAACATTTTTCTTTTCCTGTATCATAGAACATTTCTGTATCTGGTCCACAAGGTCCTTCTTCTCCTGCTATCCACCAGTTATCGTCTTTTCCAAAGAAGTATATTCTTTCTTCAGGAATTCCTGCTTTTTTCCAACATTCTGCTGTAACTGTGTCTTTTGGGCAATCTTCATCTCCTGCAAAACAAGTTACTGATATTTTTTCTGCTGGAATACCTAGTTCTTTTGTTAGGAATTCATAGCTCATTGCAACTGATTCTTCTTTAAAATAATCTCCTAATGACCAGTTTCCAAGCATTTCGAAGTATGTTAAATGTCTGTTATCTCCTACTTCATTTATATCGTTTGTTCTAACACACTTTTGAAAATCTGTTAGACGTGTTCCTTCTGGATGTTTTTCTCCTAAAAGATATGGTACTAATGGTTGCATTCCTGCTGTTGTAAATAATACAGAAGGGTCATTTTCTGGTATTAATGGAGCACTTGGAATTACACTATGTCCATGTCTTTTAAAAAAGTTTAAATATTTATTTCTTATTTCTATTGCTTTCATAATCTTTCCCTCTTTCATGTATAATTTTATCATCTATTATATTTTTGTCAATTATTTTCCTATTAATTCCTCTGTTTGAGTATCATTTTCTGTAATTTCTACGTCCTTAATATTATCTATAAATCCTTCTTGTTCTTTAGTCTTAACTTTTACCACCATATAATTAGTAGTATGTCCTTTGTAATATCCGTTTTCATATTCTTCAAATAATACTTTTACAGTTTTTCCAATATATTGACTATTCTTTTCGTTTTGCATATTGTTTGAAAGTTCTATTAGCTTTTTGCTTCTTTCTTCTTTTATGTTGCCATCTACCTGATTCGGTAATTTTTCTGCCACAGTTCCCTTTCTTGGAGAATACTTAAAAATGTGCATTTTATAGAATCCTATTTCTTTCAAGAATTGATATGTTTGATCAAATTCCTCGTCTGTTTCCCCAGGAAATCCAACTATTACATCTGTTGTAAAGTTTGCGTTTGGATAAAACTTTCTTAATATTTCTGTTGCCTCTTTGTATCTGGCTGTAGTGTACTTTCTGTTCATTCTTTTTAGTGTTGCGTCACATCCACTTTGTAGAGATAAATGAAAATGGTCACATATTTTTTCTAGTTTTGATAATCTTTGTGCAAATTCTTCATCTACTATTGTTGGCTCTAACGAACTTAATCTAATTCTTGCTATTCCCTCTATTTTGTTTATTTCTTCTAGTAGATTTATCAACCTAATATTTCCATTTTCAAAGTCTTTTCCATATGATGCTACATGAATTCCTGTTATTACTACTTCTTTTATTCCTTGTTTTGCTATCTTTTTTATTTCTGATACTACATTTTCTATTTTTCTGCTTCTTATTCTTCCTCGTGCATACGGAATTAAGCAATAAGAGCAAAACATATTGCATCCATCTTGAACTTTAATTACCGCTCGGTTTTTTTCTGTATATGTTACATCTCCAAAATCTAAGAATTCTTTTTGTTTAGAAACATCTGCTACTTCTATGATGTTGTTTTTGCTTGCTAAATATTCTTCTACAATTTGAACTATTTTATTTTTTTCGTTTATTCCTAGTATTATATCAACTTCTGGTATCTGCTCTAGCTCTGTTTTTGCCACTTGTGCATAGCATCCGCACACAACAATAACAGCAGATTGGTTTATTTCTTTTACACGTCTTAACATTTGTCTTGATTTTCTATCTGCCATATTTGTTACCGTGCAAGTGTTTATTACATATATATCTGCTTTTTCTGTGTTCTCAACTATTTTATAACCGTTTTGTATAAATTGTTGTTCCATTGCATTTGTTTCGTATTGATTTACTTTGCAACCTAATGTATAAAACGCTACTGTTCTTTCCATTTATTTCTCCGTCTTTTCTTTGTTTTTTACTTGTTATATTTTACCATCTTTTATGTAAATTTGCAATAGAATTTTGCTGTTAATGACATAAAAAACTGCTAACAAAATATTTTCATATTTTGTTAGCAATTTATCTATGCTACGTCTTTTATTTTTATATCTCTTACGTGTTCTATCTTTTCCCATTTTGTGTTTCTTATAAATAAACATTTGAAGTTTATCAATAACCATGAACCCAAGAATAATGGGAATAGTGCCAATCCTTTAATCATAGGCTTTATTGGCTTTTTGTCTATTATCATTATTATTATTCCAACAAATATTGGTAAGAAGAATGTTGGGAAAATGTATTTCAAGCAATTTATTAGTAAGTCTGTTACACTCATTCCACCGAATATATACATTACGAAGTTTAATATTACCAACACTATTGTCATTATAAACATCGGAATACTTCCAAGCATATATAAAAGTCCATCGAAGTTCATTAAAGTTTTGTTTTCTTTAACCGCTCCTGCTAATGGTTTTGTATATTCGTGTAAACATTGTATATGTCCAATTGTCCATCTTGATCTTTGTGACCATGATTGTTTAAATCCAACTGGTTGTTCGTCATATACTATTGCATCTGTTGCCCATCCTAGTTTTTTACCTGCTATTATTCTTTTTAATGAGAACTCTATATCCTCTGTTAATGTTTTTGTGTTCCATCCTGTAGGTTTTACAACATCAAATTTTACCATAAATCCTGTACCATTTATTAATGGAGATAAGCCTAAATTATATCTTGCTAGATGATAAAATCTATTCATTGTCCAGTAGAATATTGCGTATCCTGCTGATACCCAGCTGTCTGTTGGATTTTTAATATCTCTGTATCCTTGTACAACTTCTTCTCCTTGACAAAGTTTTTTATTCATTGCCTTAAAGAAGTTTTTGTCTACTATATTGTCCGCATCAAATACGCAGAAAGCATCATAGTCAGCGTCTTCTTCTATTTTTTGTTTCAAGAACCATTGAAGCGCTGCTCCTTTTGTTTTCTTTGCCGGATCATCTTCTTTTCTTTCCAGTACAATCGCACCTGCTTCTTTTGCAATCTTTGCAGTATTATCTGTACAGTTATCAGCTATTACATAAATGTCTAATAGTTCTTTTGGATAATCTTGATTTTTCAAACTTTCTATCAAGTTTCCAATAACATTTTCTTCATTATGAGCTGGCAATATAGCCATGAATTTATGATTTTTATTTTCGATTAATGGTTTGTCTTTTAGTTTAACTAATGAACATAAGCTTACAATTAGCTGATATAGCCAATATATGGTTAATATCCACACCATTGCTTGCTGTATTATATATAAATATTTCATTTTTCCTTCCTCATTTTAAGATTATTCTTCTGACTCTTTGTTTTCTTCTAAATCTTTCATAGTTAAGTTAATTCTGTCTTGGTTGTCGATTTCATAAACTTTTACTCTTACTTCATCTCCAACAGCTAGTACGTCTTCAACTTTTTCTACTCTTTTGTTTGAGATTTTTGATATGTGTAGTAATCCTTCTCTTCCTCCACCAATATCAACAAAAGCTCCGAAGTTCATTATTCTAGTAACTTTTCCGTCATAGATTTTTCCTACTTCTATATCTTTTGCAATATCTTCTATCATTTTTAAAGCTCTATTTCCTGCTTCTTGATCATCTGTATAAATGCAAACTCTTCCATCTTCTTCTATATCTATTTTAACACCTGTTGCATCTATTATTTTATTTATCATTTTTCCACCAGGTCCGATTACATCTTTTATTTTGTCTACATTAATTGTTGTTGTAATTATTTTTGGTGCATATTTTGATAGTTCTTTTCTTGGTTCTGCTATTTGTTTCAACATTATTTCGTCTAATATATAATCTCTTGCTACTTTTGTTCTTTCAAAAGCTTGTTTAATAATATCATATGTTAAACCATCGTTTTTAATGTCTACTTGTATTGCTGTTATACCATCCTTTGTTCCACCAACTTTAAAATCCATATCTCCAAAGAAATCTTCTATTCCTTGAATATCTGTAAGCATTATATAATCATTTGGATTTTCTTTTGATGTTACAAGTCCTGTTGATATTCCTGCTACTGGCTTTTTAATTGGAACACCTGCATCCATTAATGCTAATGTACTTCCACATATACTTGCTTGTGATGTTGAACCGTTTGAAGATAATACTTCTGATACAACTCTTATTGTATAAGGGAATTCATCTTCTGATGGTATTACTGGAACTAGTGCTTTCTCCGCTAATGCTCCGTGTCCTATTTCTCTTCTTCCTGGTCCTCTTGATGGTCTTGCTTCTCCTACGCTATATGAAGGGAAGTTGTATTGATGCATATATCTTTTTGATTCTTCTTCATCTAATCCATCTAGTTCTTGTTCTTCTGATTTTGTTCCAAGTGTAACTACTGATAATACTTGTGTTTGTCCTCTTGTGAATATTGCACTTCCGTGTACTCTTGGTAATACACCTACTTCACAAGAAAGTGGTCTTATTTCATCTATTTTTCTTCCATCTGGACGTTTATGCTCTTTTAGTATCATTTCTCTTACACATTGTTTTTCTAAATCGTGTATACTTGCTGCTATATCAGCTGATTTGTTTTCTGTTTCTTCTTCTCCATATTTTTCTACAAAGTAGTTTTGAATATCTGTTGCTAATGCTTCCATATTTGCATCTCTTACTTCTTTGTCTTGAGCTTGTACGTCATTATACATTCTCTCTTTAAAGTTTGTCTCTATTTCTGCAAATACCTCTGGATTTGTTGCAAACGATACATATTCAAATTTTGGCTTACCTACTTCTTCTTCAATTCCTTTTATAAATGCACATAGTTTTTTAATTTCTTCATGTCCTGCTTTTATTGCTTCAAGCATTGTGTCATTTGGAATCTCATCAGCTCCTGCTTCTATCATTGTAACTTTTTCTAAAGTTCCTGCAACTGTTAATCTTAATCTGCTCTTCTCTCTTTGTGCAACTGTTGGGTTAATTACAATTTGATTATCCACATATCCTACACTTACTGCTGCTGTTGGTCCTGCAAATGGTATGTCTGAAATCGAAAGTGCTACTGATGCACCTATCATTGCACATACTTCTGGGCTATTATCTTGTTCAACTGATAATACTGTTGCTACAACACATACATCATTTCTAAAATCCTTTGGGAATAAAGGTCTTATTGGTCTATCAATCGCTCTTGATGTTAAAATTGCTTTATCTGCTGGCTTTCCTTCTCTTTTTTGGAAGCTTCCTGGAATTTTTCCAACTGCATATAATTTTTCTTCATAGTCTACTGATAATGGGAAGAAATCTACTCCCTCTTTTGGTTCTTTTGAAGCTGTAACGTTTACCATTACAACTGTATCTCCATAATGAATTATGGCATTTCCGTTTGTTAATTCTGCTACTTTACCTGTTTCTACTACAAGTGGTCTTCCTGCTAGTTCTGTTTCGAATTTTTTATACATATCTTTCTCTCCTTTTTTGTTTTAGCAATACTTGTATTAGATTGTAACCTCTATAAAATATTATGGTTTTTTTATAGTATTTTATACAAGCTACTTCTAATTTAAGTATTGTTTTATTATTGTGTAAAAGGGCGCTTTAAACTTGTAAAACGCCCTAAATGTTATTATTTTCTTAGTCCTAATTTTTCAACGATGTCTCTATATCTTTGAACATCTTTCTTTACTAGGTAATTTAACAAGCTTCTTCTTGCACCAACCATTTGTAAAAGACCTCTTCTTGAATGATTGTCTTTTTTATGTGTTTTCAAGTGTTCTGTTAAATCATTGATTCTTTCTGTTAAAAGAGCTATTTGAACTTCTGGAGAACCAGTGTCTTTTTCATCTCTTCTATATGTCTCGATGATTTCTTGTTTTCTTTCCTTTGTCATTTTTTACACCTCCTGATAACTTATTAGCCTTAAACTGAGTCTTAGTGGTGTTTTTTCCTAAAACTAAGTATAAGGTATTTTTACACATTATTTATGATACCACATATTTGCAAAAAAAGCAATAGTTATTAGTCAATAAATGTGGGATAACCGTTAGTTCCTAATTTCCATTTTTTCCAGTCTGTGTTTGTTGAGTCAATATTCGAATTTAAAAGTTCTACGAATTCATTAGTTTTCATATATTGTTGTGATTTTGATTCAACATTAGTTTCAGTCGCATTTCCCTGACCAACTGCATTATTTCTTTTTTCTATATAGTAGCTATTGCTTACTTTAAAGTCTTCTTGATTAATACGATAAGTCTTTCCTACCAGTTCTCCTATAACATTTCCTCTAATTTCACCAATGTTATAACAGTTATTTATGTTTATTTTACTTGTAGCTGTCTCATAAATTCTTATAATATATCCTATTATTCCGCCTGCTCCCGAAGCATTTATATTATGAATATTATAACAATTTTCTATTGTAGTCATTAAAGAA
>HF994403.1:1179-1341 GCA_000434195.1 Clostridium sp. CAG:780 | reverse complement strand
AAGTTTTAGTTCTTTCTTGATATTCTTTATTTAGCTTAATCTTATTGATAAAATCAATATCTCTTTTTAGTAAAATATCTCTTGGTGTAAATTTTAATTCTTCTACACAATCAGTAGTATCTAATTTATTTTCAAGTTCTGTAATAGTATTTTCAACTATTT
>HF994403.1:0-1159 GCA_000434195.1 Clostridium sp. CAG:780 | reverse complement strand
GTATTTTCAACTATTTTCTTTTCTTCGTTATATTCTTTTAATTCAAAAACTCCATTAATATATGCTTTTTTAATTCTTTCAAGCTTATTTCTCTGATTATTTATTTCTTTTCCTAATTGCTCTTTAGGCTCATCAAATTTTTGCTTTATCATAGGCAAGAAGAATTGATTTACAACAGAGTCATATTCGGTTAATTCATCTATAAATTGCTCGAAATATTCATTTATTACATTTTCTTTAAATTGAACTTTACAATTATTACAATAATAATAGAAGTATGTTTTCCCATTTTTCTTTGTAGTAGCTTTACCACCTAAAATACGATTGCATTTAGGACATTTTAGTTTTTGTAAATATAAACATGTCAATGTTCTTTGATAACTTCTCGAATTTTTCTTTTTCTGCACTTGGCAATCAGCCCACATTTCTTTTGAAACAATTGGTTCAACTACATCTTCATAATAAGTAGGATTCTTTGTTCTTTTTCCGTGAACGAAATCTCCTTTGTATATTTCATTTTCAAGAATAGTAACAATGGTAGAATCTCGCCAATTATCTTTTCCTAATACTTTTTCTTCATTGAATAAATTACTTATTTTTTGATAAGAATAACCATTATAATATAAATCAAATATTATAACTATAACATCTTTTGTAGCATAGTCTATTACTAGTTTTTTATCTTCGTGTTTATATCCTAATGGGGCAATATGTGGAATATGACCACATTTAATTGCACCAGCTAGTCCTACCTTAGTTCTTTCACTTGTTCTTTCAATTTCATTTTGACTAACACTCATTAATAACCTTGAAATCATTTTACCATTTGCACTTGTTGTATTTATTTCATCATTTACACAATCTAAATAAGCATCGTTTTCATCTAGAAATGTCATTAAATTTTCCCAATCATAAATACTTCTTGTTATTCTATCCAACTTTAAAGCAACAATAGTATTTATTCTTTTAGATTTTATATCATCTTTTAATCTCTCAAATTCTGGTCTATGATTACCAGCCTTAGCACTAATTCCAGCATCCTGATAATAATCTATTATTTCATAACCTTTAAATTTACAAAAAGATTCTAATCTTTCTTTTATTCTGGGAGACTAAAACCTTCTCTTGCTTGGTCTTCTGTTGATACTCTCATATACAA
>HF994402.1 GCA_000434195.1 Clostridium sp. CAG:780 | reverse complement strand
AAGTAATAAAAAATAATTAGGATTATTAATAATATGTAACAAAGTTGTGATGATATTTGGTGGGCAGGGATGGATTCGACGAGCCGCGTCTTAAAAATAGTCCACCCGGACTATTTTTGCTTACACTTCGTTTCAGCACGTCCTTTTCGAATCCATCATTTTAGTAAATTTTACGCAAAAAAATAATACCATAACCGAAGTTATGATACTATTTTGGTGGGCAGGGATGGATTCGAACCATCGTACCCTTTCGAGAACAGATTTCTTACTACTATAGTTTTCACTACCATAAAATGTTTGTAGTCTGGACTTTCTCTTTATCTGTCGAACAGATACCAGGTATAAAGTCTCTACACTTGGAAAAATGTTTTCCTAGCTCGGGATTGTCATCAGCCTAACTGTTAAGAGTTCCCCGAATTAGCCCGGTGTTCATTTCATAATTACTTATGAAAGCTGCAATTTTAGGTTTTGTTTAAACCAAAGACCACAGTCTGCCGCCTTTAGCCACT
>HF994401.1 GCA_000434195.1 Clostridium sp. CAG:780 | reverse complement strand
ATTACATATTTATCAGTTGAAAAGTTGTACGGAACAGAAAATAAAATTGAAGTAGATCTGGAGGAAATATGCGAATACCAAAAATAATTAGCAGAGAACGGACACGAATACATATTTGTACAGCAATGTAACGATAACATTTATTTGTATAAAGAAATGTTGCATCGGATACAAAGAATGCTTCAGTAGAGATGAGTTAAAATCAGTTGAAAAGAGAAATAAAAGGGGGCGACCACCAAAATATGAGTAAAAATAAAAGTGCTAGACAAGAGCTAGAACGATTGTACGGCAAAGAATGTTTTATAGACAAATTACATTTAAGAGAAGAAACACAAAAAAGGTACACAGGAAAAGGTCAATTTAAGCGAATGAAACAGCTTACATATCATCACATAAAAATGAGAAAAGATGGAGGAAAGGCTACAATTGAAAACGGAGCGTTGTTATCAACAGAAAATCACGCGTGGTTCCATAAACAAACGCAAGAAAAACAAACAGAAATGAACAAAGCATTTCAACAATACAAGATGACAATGGCAATAGTGACAACTGCAAGAGTACAGCAAGTAAAAGAAATTGAGTTTGATATGAGTGATTGTATAACAATACCATTAGAAAAAAATCGAGAAACAACAAAGCAACGCAGAGCAAGAGAAAAA
>HF994400.1 GCA_000434195.1 Clostridium sp. CAG:780 | reverse complement strand
TTAGTACATCTTCTTTGTCTGTTTTAATTCTTTCATTTAATGCAAATACTAATATTTCTTCTCCCATTTTTTTTGCTTCTTCAGGATTTTTTTCTTTGGTATGCTTTATTAGTTCTGTTGCAACATCTGCAAATATGTTGCCGTTAGTTGGAAACAATTTTATATGTTGTTCATATTTGTTGTAGATTTCTTCTAGCGAAATATTTCCTTCTTGTGCTTTTCTTTCTTCTGCCCATTTATCAAAGTCATCTTTTATTTGTTTTATCCCATCATTGTTTTTTTCTCTAACAATTTTTTGCACAGCCTGCTGAATTATTTCGTTTGAACTTATGGCTTTCCTATCAACTATACTTGTTGGATCTAGTCCTTCTTCTTCCATTTTATTTTTTATATATTCTATAACTTCTTTACTTTCAATTCGATATTCTAATGGATTACGTTCTAGTACATCTTTTAATATTTTAGTACTATCCTCTTCACTATTTATTAATCCATTCTCTTTTATAATATGA